>CAZHPA010000075.1:0-1736 GCA_964533945.1 uncultured Defluviitaleaceae bacterium | reverse complement strand
ACTATTCGTTCTGCTTCTACAACAAGGTAGATTGGAACTTTATTTTTGGGAACGTTTTTTTTCAAAATGAAAATTATTTGGTCATACCATTTTGTTTTGTCGCCTTTTATTAGTATAATTCTTTCATCAGACATATTAAATTACCACCTTTTGATAATAATTCCATTATTTTCTAAATGATTGCCTGTTTTTGGAAAGAATATACAAATTAGTTCATGAAAAAAAGGAATGACTGCTCATTCCCATTTATTGCACTATTAAAGCGCTGCTTCAATATCTGAAATTATATCGCAAACATTTTCAATACCAACAGACATTCTAATCATTTCAGGAGAAACGCCTGCTTCAGCAAGTTGTTCGCTTGAAAGTTGTCTATGAGTTGTGCTTGCAGGATGTAATACACAAGTTCTAATATCTGCAACATGAACAACAATAGATGCAAGCTTTAAATTATCCATAAATTTAATGCAGCTTTCATACCCTTCTTTTAAACCAAAAGAAATAACGCCGCTTGCACCTTTTGATAGGTATTTTTGTGCTAATTCGTAATATTTGCTACCTTCTAATCCGGGATAGTTAACCCAACTAACCTTGCTGTTACCTTCTAAAAATTTTGCAACTTCATAGGCATTTTTAGAATGACGTTCCATTCTTAAATGAAGTGTATCCAAGCCTTCGTTTAGCAAAAACGCACTAAGCGGAGAAAACACAGCACCCAAATCACGCATTAATTGAACTCTTGCTTTAGCAATATAAGCAGCTTTGCCTATATCTCTTGAATAAACAAGCCCATGATATGATTCGTCGGGTTCTGTAAAGTCTTTAAATTTACCACTTGCCCAATCAAAATTGCCAGAATCAACTATAACTCCCCCAACAACCGAAGCATGACCATCAAGGTATTTTGTTGTTGAATGAATAACAATGTCTGCTCCAAACTCAATTGGACGACATAAAACAGGCGTTGGGAATGTGTTATCAATAATTAAAGGAACACCATTTTTATGTGCTATCTTAGCAAACTTTTCAATATCTAAAACGCAAAGTAAAGGGTTTGCCAAAGTTTCTGCAAACAACGCCTTTGTGTTTTCTTTAAATGCAGCTTGAATTGTTGCTTCATCTGCATCAGGGTTTACAAACGTTACATCAATACCCATTTTTTTGAAAGTTACGGAAAAAAGGTTAAATGTTCCACCATAAATTGCAGCCGAACTAACAACATGGTCGCCTGCCGAACAAATGTTTAATATAGAAAAAAATGTTGCCGCTTGACCTGAGGAAGTTAGCATTGCTCCAATTCCACCTTCAAGCGATGATATTTTATTTTCAACATATTCAACTGTTGGGTTTGAGAGCCTTGAATAAAAATGCCCCGATTCTGCTAAATCAAATAGCTTTGCAACGTGTTCACTTGAATCGTATTTAAAAGTTGTGCTTTGATATATAGGCAAAACTCTTGATTCTCCATTTTTTGGGCTATATCCCGCCTGTACGCATTTTGTTTCAATTTTCATGAAACCACTCCTTATTGTTAATATATTAAAATATATATATTCCATAGTTTTGGTATGAAATTATACTACTATTTTACACTGAAACTCCCTAGCCCCAAAGGACAGGGGTTCTTAGGTATAACTTAAGCTTCCAAATATACACGAATGCATATAAGACTAACTTATTTCCGATACGAAAAACATATACATTTCTAATAAAATGTAAACATTTATACTGTGGTA
>CAZHPA010000074.1:0-2047 GCA_964533945.1 uncultured Defluviitaleaceae bacterium | reverse complement strand
AAATTTTTACAGGAGGTTTTCATAGTATGGTTAAAGTTGGCATTAACGGTTTTGGACGTATCGGACGTTTAGTTTTTCGTGCTTCAATATTGAATGAAAAAGTTCAGGTTGTGGCAATTAACGACCCTTTTATAGACCTTGACTATATGTTATATATGCTTAAATATGACTCCGTTCATGGGCAATTCAAAGGCGAAGTTAAAATCGAAAACGGTAAGCTTGTTGTAAACGGCAACGAAATTACTGTTTACGGTTGCATGAAACCAGAAGAAATACCGTGGGGCGAAGCAGGCGCAGAATACATCGTTGAATCAACAGGTGTATTTACAACAATTGATGGAGCTTCTGCTCACTTTAAAGGTGGCGCTAAAAAGGTTGTTATATCCGCACCTTCAAAAGATGCTAGAATGTTTGTTATGGGCGTTAACAACAACGAATATACTAAAGACCTTCAAGTTGTGTCTAACGCTTCCTGCACAACAAACTGTCTTGCACCTTTGGCAAAAGTTATTAATGACAAGTTCGGTATAGTCGAAGGCTTAATGACAACAGTTCACTCAACAACAGCAACTCAAAAAACTGTTGACGGCCCTTCAAAGAAAGACTGGAGAGGCGGACGTGCTGCTGCTGCAAATATCATTCCTTCTTCAACAGGCGCTGCTAAAGCAGTTGGCAAAGTTATACCTCAATTAAATGGAAAATTAACAGGTATGGCTTTCAGAGTGCCAACAATTAACGTTTCTGTTGTAGATTTAACTTGCCGTTTAGAAAAAGCTGCTTCATATGAAGAAATCAAAACTGCTATTAAAGAAGCTTCAGAAAACGAATTGAAAGGCATTTTGAAATATACAGAAGATGCTGTTGTTTCTTCAGATTTCATAGGCGAATCTTGCACTTCAGTTTTTGATGCTTCTGCTGGTATTGCTTTAAACGACAACTTTGTTAAACTTGTTTCATGGTATGATAATGAATGGGGCTATAGCTGCAAAGTTCTTGATTTAATTTCACATATGTATTGTGTTGACAATGAAGAATGCGGTTGCTGCTGTCAAACTACTGCTGAATAGTCTTAAAATAAGCACGTTTTCTGTTAATTTTTTAAATATAATTAGCAGAAGGCGTGCAATTTAATAAGTTTTGGCAGGCTTTAGGAGGGGAAAATTTGAAAATTAGCCATCTTTTAATTTTAACTGTTATTCTCACTATAATATTTAAAGTAGTTTTAGGAGCATTGGGAACTGGCGACTTTTTGAGTTTTATTATTACAGTTTCTTCTGTATTAATTTTGTATTTTTCATATTGGATAGCAAAAGATAAAAAAATACTTAAAATATTAGAAGAAGATTGCGACCCTGAAGCTTTTATTGAAGCTAATGAGAAACGCAAAGGTACTTCAAGGTATAAACAGTTTCAAAATGTTTGTGAAGTAAATATTGCAGCTGGGCTTATAGCTTCTGGGCGATTTGAAGAAGCAATAAATAAATTAAACTCTATTGATTTATCAGCTAAAAACAGTAAGCACTTTGAAGCCATATACCATACCAACAAAATGAACTGCTATGTTAGCATGTCTTGCATGGAAAAAGCTACATATGAATATGAGAGCTTCGTGAAATATTTAAGAGCTAAAATTATAGTTCCAAAATTAGTACATATTATAGATTGCATTGTTTTGCATTATCAGTATTCAATGAATAAAAATCCGGAGACTGCAAAGTTCTTTTTTGAGCAAATAACTTATTTGAACAAGACTTATCGTGGAAAATTTAGTAAACGACAAGCAATGTATGCTATGTATACAGAAGCCATTGCCGCAATAGAAGCAGGAATTCCAAATAGCGAAAGTAACGCTATTGGAAAACTTAAAGTTGTTTCAAGAGAAGTTCCAAAATTTTATATTGCAAAGCTTGCCGCCGAAAAACTTGCAAATTGTTCGGAAAACATATAAAAATAACCTTCGTGAAATTCCTCCTAAAAAATATTTACTTTTTTTAAAAAACCCATTGACAAACAAACATTGCTGTGTTATTATTTAATCCTTGTTGGA
>CAZHPA010000073.1:0-3240 GCA_964533945.1 uncultured Defluviitaleaceae bacterium | reverse complement strand
TCTTAAAACGCGCTTATAATATACTAAAGTTTGACTATATATAATACCTGCTTCAATAAGCTTATTATGTGCTAATTAGTGTATTTTTCCAATAATGGGGGAATTTTTGGCAACTAGAGATTGCAATACCAAAACTATCGTATTTTTACGATAGTTTTTATTTTATATTTTCATTGTAATGTAATTGTGATAAAATTGAATTTATATATTTTGAAATTCTAAAAGGAGGTTTTTATGAAAAGCATTAGAACCAAGTTAATTTTTAGCGTATTAACTATTTTTTTATTAGGAATGATTTTAATATCTATAGTTAGTTATTCGATTGCAAAAGATATTATTCTTGATGAAACGCTTCAATCTTTACAAGAATCTGCCGCATATTGCGCCGAAGAAATTAATGTTGAATTTGAACGCTGCAAAGTTTTAACAGAATGCATAGGTAATAGTTTAATATCTTTAAATAGAGCAGATGAAGAGGCGGCTGAAAAAATTGTAACAGAGCAAATTAGAAACAAAGACAAGGCATACGCAACATTTGTTACTTTTGGAGATAAAAAATGGGCTTTCAGCATACCGTGGGAAGTACCAGACACATGGATTCCATCAGAAAGACCATGGTATACAGAAGCAATGGCTGCAAATGGTGAAGTTGCATTTACTACTCCATATGAAGATGCAAGCGGCGCTGGCGTAACTGTTACCGCTGCTCAATACATTGGAAAGATTGAAGGACTTGAAACAGTTACTGGAATTGATTTACTGCTTTCTGCTGTTTTAGATATTGTTTCAAACACAGGAACTCTTGAAGGAGGGTATAAATTTTTAACCGATAACAGAGGAAATATTGTAACCCATCCCAATAAAGAGTTTTTGCCCGAGGGCGACACTCTTCATTCAATGTTAGATATTCCCGAATACAAAAATATTGCAAGCTTAGATTCAGAATCGCATATTAAAATTAAAGATTATGATGGTGTAACAAGATATATTGTATCTAAAGCAGTTGCTTCAACAAACTGGAAACTTTATATTGCCGTTCCAGAATCATCAATTACAAAGCCAATTTATGCTTTATTAGGTTGGATAGTTTCTTTGCTTGCTATTATAGTTTTAATTTTAACTTTGCTTATATGGGTGGTTGTTAGCAAGGTTGTTGTTAATCCGGTTAAAAAGCTTAAAGAAGCTGCAATAAGTCTTGCAAATGGCGATATTGATTTAAAGCTTGCAACAAATTCAAAAGACGAGTTAGGTGCTTTAAGTAATAATTTTGCAAAAGCTGTTGATACGTTTGCAAAAGTTATAAATGAAATAGGGGAAATGACTAAAAATCATGCCGAAGGTGACTATGAATATAAATTAAATGAAGATGAGTTTAGCGGCGCATATAGGCATGTTGTAAGTGGTATTAATGATATGGCTTTTATATATGTTGACAGCACTAAAGAAATTCTTGCACTTTTAAGAAAGTTTGGTAATGGCGACTTTGATGCCCCAATTATAAAATTTCCAGGCAAGCGTGCTTCAGGAAATTTAATTATTGAAGAATTGCGTTCCAATCTTAAAAGTGTTAATAGTGAAATTAACTTACTTATGGAAGCTGCACTAAATGGTCAACTTTCAGCTCGTGCCAACGCTTCTAACTTTAAGGGGGATTGGGCGAAAATATTTATAAGCTTAAATTCTGTTATAGAAGCTATTGCAATTCCAATACAAGAAGCTTCACATGTTCTTAAAGAAATGTCTGAAGGAAAACTTAATGTTAAAATGGATGGAGAATATAGAGGAGATTTTGCACTTATTAAAATATCTATGAATAAAACAATTGATGAGCTATCTAGCTATATAGCCGAAATATCAAATGTTTTATCTAAAATATCTTCCAACGACTTACACATTGGAATTGAAAGAGAATATTTGGGTGATTTTTCGGCAATTAAAGATTCAATTAATATGATTATAAATACTTTAAATAACGTTTTAAAAGAAATAATAGAATCAACCGAACAAGTTAACAATGATGCAAAACAGGTTTCAGATTCAAGCATTCAAATATTAGGTGGAGCAACAAAGCAGGAAAACGCAATTTCACAATTAACCGAAACTCTTGAATTGATAAGCGAGCAAACACAAAAAACAGCAAAAAGCTCAAAACAAGCAGATAAACTTTCAGTTAAATCTATGGAAAATGCAAATTCAGGCAACAAGGAAATGGGTCAAATGCTTAATTCTATGGAAGGAATAAAGGAAGCATCAAGCAACATAGCTAAAATAATTAAAGTTATAGACGACATAGCGTTCCAAACAAATATATTAGCTTTAAATGCAGCTATAGAAGCAGCAAGAGCAGGTGTTCATGGCAGAGGTTTTGCCGTTGTTGCGGAAGAAGTTAGAAATTTAGCAATTAGAAGCCAAACTGCAGCTGGGGAAACATCTGAACTTATAGAAGATACAATAAATAAAGTTAATGACGGAACAGAAATTGCTAAAAAGACATCTGAAGCATTAGTAAAAATAGTTGAAAATATTAATGATGTTTCCGGCATTATTTCTGATATTTCAGAGGCTTCAAAAGAGCAGGCAAGTTCTGTTTTGCAAATTTCGGAAAGTGTACATCAAATATCTGAAGTTGTACAAAACACAACTATAGTTTCAAACGATAACACAGAAGCTGCAAGTAAGCTTTCAGAGCAGTCGGGTGCTTTAAGTGATTTGCTTGCTACCTTTAACCTTAAACACTAAATGCAATAAGTTCGATTAATATTTTAATGGTTATGAACATTCTTTAGTGTAAACGGTATAATCTACTAAATTTAAATCAATACTTTTGGTACGTCATAAATAGGGCAACGCAGGAGTGCGGCCCAACACATGCTGTAGCTTATATGGTAGACCGCAGAACCAAAGGTTCTGCGGTCTTGCTTTTTGTTATCGGAAAGCTCAAAGCGGATAAACTTCGGGGTGTGAGGCAGCGCCCCACGGTTTTATGCTGCGAATCTATCCGCAAAGAAAATCATTATTTAACTCTGTGCCGAACACGTATGTCGGTTGTTGAGAATCTGAAACCGTCTAAAGGCAAAAATTACGGTGAGTAGCTTAGCAATAAAAAGCAGCTGTTTTGGAGCGAAAAACTTAAAGCAAAGATAGCTGTTTACGATAAACCTAAATACTTATCAACCGTGGTGTACTACCCCCGGCTTTAGCCGTGGGTAGTAAAGCCACACATTCTGTTTATGAAAAAAC
>CAZHPA010000072.1:0-3423 GCA_964533945.1 uncultured Defluviitaleaceae bacterium | reverse complement strand
TCTATAGAAAATCACAAGATAAATTAAAGAAAGAACAGCGTAAGCTTAGTAAATGCCAAAAGAAAAGCAATAACTATTTCAAACAAAAACTAAAACTAGCCAAAGCACACGAAAAAGTTGCTAATCAAAGAAAAGACTTTCTACATAAAACATCAACAGCGATAGCCAAACTGTATGATGTTATTTATGTTGAAAATCTTAACATGAAAGCATTAAGTAAAGTTTTAAATTTTGGTAAGAGTGTTATGGATAATGGTTTTGGCATGTTTATTAATTTCTTAACATACAAAGCCAAGAAATTAATTAAAGTCGATAAATGGTTTCCTTCAAGTAAAACTTGTAGTGCTTGTGGTGTTAAAAATCCTAACTTAACACTTAAAGACATAACATTTATCTGTACTTGTGGAAATATTATTGATAGAGATTACAATGCAGCTATAAATATAAAACTAGCAGGTTTAGCAATGCTGTAATTTTATAATATAAATAACCGTGGGACACACGGGGTTAGCTTATTTATGCTTAATCTATTTGGATTATCAAGTAAGAAGCTCCCGCCTCTATCTTAGATAGACGGGTGAGTATGTCGCGAGCTATGAAATATCAGTTTTTGCAAATTTGCGAATAGCAAGAAATAAAAATATTAACGCATAAAAACAAATATATGCAAACATTAAAGTACTTGCAGGCCTGCCGCTTCCCGATAATCCGCCGGCACTGCTCATTGCTTCGCCCATAATGCCAGAAGAAGGCAATAATGCCCGTTGGCATTCTGTGTAAATTGTATGAAACGGTGAAACAAGGCTTATAAATATGCCCGAACTAACAACGGCAGAGTTATTTATGTAGCCCCCAATCATTTCAATCATTCCGCCTATGTTGCCTAAAATATATAAAAATATCATAAGCAAACCATTTGGAACTGTTTTTATGAAAACCGAGCCATAAAGCGTTATGCATAAAGCAGTTAAAGGTACAAGCAAATATAAAAGCCAGCCTTTTAATATTTGTGAAAAAGATAATAAAGCTATAGTTTCTAGCGAGAAAATTTTACCCATTAACAATATTGCAAAAAATAAGATTGTGGAATATAAAAATACAAGTACAGCTAAACCAACAAGCTTTCCTATTACATAACTCGAGCGTTTTATAGGGCGAGAAATAATTGCGTGTATCATTCCGTTTTCAAGCTCTGAAGCAATGCTTCCGGCGCTTATCATAATAGTTAAAAGGCTTATTAACATAGAAGAAAATTGAAGTCCTGTTTGTGTTAACATTATAGCAGCAACCATTTTAAATTGACTTCCTAAACCATGAGTATAATTTTCAGACGTTTTATTGAAATAGTACAGAAGCACTCCCCAAAGAATAAGATATAAAATAGATAAAACCGTCATAACAATGAATGTCTTTTTTCTCATAGCTTCTTTTAATGTTGCCAAAGCAATTGCTTTCATTCGCTTGTCACCTCATTTCCAACGGCTTTTAAAAATACGCTTTCAAGACTTTCGGTTTGAGATTTTAATTCGTATATTAAAGCGCCTTCTCCAACAAGAAATGAAGCAATTTTAGGTATATGTTCACGGCTTTCAACTGCCATTGAAATTGTGTCTTGTGATATTTTTGATACATCACTGCCAAAGTGTTTTGTAAGAGACAAAATAGTTTGTTCTGATATATTTTGCGCGCAAACTGTTAGCGTTGTTTTTTCTGTAAGCAGTTGTGAAATTGAACCCGATTTTACTACAACTCCTTTATTAATAATTGTAATGCTATCGCTTACAGCTTCAACTTCGCTTAAAAGATGGCTATTTAAAAAAACCGTTTTACCATCTTCTTTCAAAGATACAATTACATCCCTAACTTCTTTGCGCCCTATAGGGTCTAATGCCGAAGTTGGTTCATCTAAAAACAACAAGCTAGGGTCTGGCAAAAGCGCGCAAGCAAGCCCTAAGCGCTGCTGCATACCTTTTGAATATGTACCTACTTTATATTTTTCTTGCCCTAAAAGCCCAACACGAGAAAGAACGTTTTCATTTCTTTTTTTGTCGGCTTTAAGCCCAAAAAGTCCTGAATGAAAATTAAGAAGTTCGCTCCCTGTCATCCATTCTTGATAGCGAAAAAGCTCTGGTAAGTATCCAAGTTTTTCTCTTGCACGAACATTGCCAAGGGGCAACCCTAATATTTGCCCCTTGCCTGAAGTTTTGAAAACAAGCCCAACAAGCATTTTAATAAATGTGCTTTTTCCGGCACCGTTAGGCCCTAAAAAGCCATAAATTTCTCCTTCTTTAACAGAAATACTAACACTTTTAACAGCAGTTTTTTCGCCGTATTTTTTGCATAGGTTTTCCGTTTCAATAACCACTAGTGAACGCTCCTTGCAATTTTAGAAAGTTCGCCATCTGTTTTTTCTCCTGCTAAAATATACAAAACATTGTTTTTAGTCCAAATTAGCACAGAAACATTTTTATCAGCTTCACTTTCTTGTATTTTAACCATAATGTCTTCGGAAATAACACCCGATAAAGATTGAAAGTCGTTCATGCTGTAAATGTAGCCTGTTGTATTTCCCATGCTTACTTCACGCCCAATACCTATAATAACGGGAAGGTAAATATCATTTGTATTAGGGTCTATAGCGGCAAGCTGTGTACGTATGTTAGTTGGAATCATTGGAAGTTCCAATATTTTTTGCCAAATTTCATTTTTAACTTCGCTTTCTGCATCAATTTGTATTCCTTGTGTTGCGGCAAATATTACATCATCGTATTCAACTGCAATTGAAGGAGAAACGGCAACGTCTACTTTATAATCTTCAAATTTAAAAGAAGCTTTACCAATATCGGTTGCGTAAGCGGTGTATTGCTCGTTTCTAAGCTGTTCGGGAAAATCAACGTTAAATGCTCTAAATTCGCGAATGTTATTAATAACTTTAACTTCAGGCTCATTAAATTCAATAAGTTCAACGTTTGCCATGCCATTAATTTCTTTAACAAAGTTGGTATTATGAGCTAGATACAACGCTTCCCTATTTTTCTCTACATAAGTTGCAAATTGTTCAATGTCTTCAGGAGTTATAGTTATTGTTTTTGTATTTCCAACACGAAAAGCAGACAACGCCGACATTGCAAAAGCCGAAACCTGCGGCACTGTTAACGAGAGCGAAATAATTAAAGCTCCTGCCGCTGTTAACATGGTTTTTCTTTTCATAAGAACTCTCCTTTTCTAATTTTTTAGTTTTCTAATTTAAGGTATATTTTAATTGTTACCTTCTATATAAACGTCAAACATAAACGGAAGTAATTTTGTTTATATAAAAATACGTATATTAACCTTTTTTTCTTCATTAATTTATAAAATAATTTTTAGTAAAACAAATCCTATAATTATAAAATAAATTTATGTCGATATTAAAATCAGACT
>CAZHPA010000071.1:0-3449 GCA_964533945.1 uncultured Defluviitaleaceae bacterium | reverse complement strand
TGAAGCAGGCATAGAGCCGGATCCAGAGTTAGATGGTCACCCAAAATTCGGCCCAATGCCTCCTCAATCTTGTTCCAGAACCCTTTAATTCTCGGGCATAACCAAAAGATATGCAAAAGGTCTGCTGAGGAGATTACGATTCTAAAAGCTTTTAAAAACCAGAAAGGAAACTATTTATGTTAAACACAGGAAGTTTTATACACAACCAAATACATGAAGATTTAAAAGAAAACTTAAATAAAATTCATACACGCTTCCCGCCCGAACCGAATGGGTATTTGCATATTGGTCATGCAAAATCAATATGCCTTAATTTTGGGCTTGCAAAATTATATGGCGGAAAATGCAATTTGCGCTTCGACGACACAAACCCTGCCAAGGAAGACGTTGAATTTGTTAATTCTATAATCGAAGATATAAAATGGCTAGGGTTTGATTGGGAAGACAGGCTATATTATGCTTCTAATTATTTCGACACGCTTTATGAATTTGCTGTAACATTAATTAAAAAAGGTGTTGCATTTGTATGCGATTTATCGGCGGAAGAAATTAGAGCATATAGAGGTACTTTAAACGAGCCGGGAAAAGAAAGTCCATATAGAAATCGCTCTGTAGAAGAAAACCTTGAACTGTTTGAGCGTATGAAAAATGGAGAATTTCCCGACGGCACAAGAACGCTTAGAGCCAAAATTGATATGGCATCACCTAATATAAATATGCGTGACCCCGTTATATATCGTATAGCACATATAAAACACCATAACACAGGCGATAAATGGTGCATATATCCAATGTATGACTTTGCGCACCCGTTAGAAGACGCAATCGAAAAAATTACTCATTCTATATGCACATTGGAATTTGAAGACCACAGACCGTTTTACGATTGGGCAATAAACCAATTAGATTTTGAAATTAAGCCACGCCAAATAGAGTTTGCAAAATTAAGTTTAACTAATACGGTTATGGGCAAGCGATACCTAAGAAGCTTGGTTGAAAGCGGCGAAGTTGATGGTTGGGACGACCCGCGTATGGTAACAATTGCAGGAATTAGACGCAGAGGTTATACTCCTTCTTCAATCCGTGATTTTTGCGATAAAATTGGCGTTTCAAAAGCAAACAGCAAAGTTGACATTTCGCTTTTAGAGCATTGCATTCGTGAAGATTTAAAAACAAAAGCAAAAGTTGTTATGGCTGTTTTAGACCCTGTTAAATTAGTTATAACAAATTATCCAGATGATGTAGTTGAAATGCTGCCTATTGAAAACAATCCTGAAAATGAAAGCTTGGGGGAACGTTTTGTTCCTTTTTCAAAAGAATTATATATTGAACGCAGCGATTTTATGGAAGATGCACCTAAAAAATATCACAGGCTGTCTGTAGGAAAAGAAGTGCGCCTAAAAGGAGCATATTTTGTTTTATGCACAGGTGTTGTTAAAGATGAAAACGGAAATATTACAGAAATACATTGCACATACGATGAAAGAACTAAAAGCGGTTCGGGATTTACAGAAAGAAAAGTTAAAGGAACAATACATTGGGTTTCTTCAAATAATGCTCATTGTGTTAGGGCAAGCGTTAGGCTATTTGACCATTTAGTTTTAGATAACAGTGAAAGCGAAACGGGGTTTACTAAAAATGAAAATTCTATAACTGTTTTGGAAAATTGTGTTATAGAATCTTCTGTTAAAAATGCAACGTTAGACGATAGGTTTCAATTTTTAAGAAATGGCTACTTTTGCTTAGATAGTAAATACAGCAAAGAAGATAATCTTGTTTTTAATCGAATTACAGAACTTAAAAGCAGCTATAAATAAGCTGTTTAATAAATTTATAGTTTTTTTAATCATTTGAATAATGTTTGCTTTCGGGCTGGTATTCATATTCATTATTTAGAAAAAGGCAAGACTCTTCTTTGGAAAAGAAGTAAAGAATATTCTTTCTTTTGTAAAGAAAGAGGTAAAGAAACGTGGGGGGAATTGTAATTCTCCCCACACCCCCTAAACGCTTTTAAAACCTTAAAGCCTTAAAGCTTTATATGTGGTTGCGATTTTCACCCTAAATGCTTTTTTGAATCTTCTGCTTTTTTCCATATCACTCAATACATATGCCGACATAATGTTTAAATCAAACTAAACAACAATAACCGGCATTGAATATTCAATGTCTTTTCTACAGCCTTCATAATTATTTTTTGCAAGCATATAAACATCTGTTGATTGTATTTCTTTTTCCAATATTTTAAATGCTTTTTTATTTAGCAACTTTGCTCCGTTTTTAATATTAACAATAAGAGGAATACTACATTTGTTTTCAATTTCCCCAATTAAATGACTGCTTTCTTTTTTGAACCCTAAAACTCTTAAATATGGAACGTTTTTGTTATAGCTATTAAAATCTTCTTTTGTTATATCTAAAATAATATTTAAAATTGCCCTTTTTATTGCAGATAGAGTATATCGTTTTGTTTTAACTTCTTTTGCAATATCGTTAATATAAAACTGCAAAGAAGCTTTATCTAAAATTCTATTTTCAAGCCCTTCTCCAATACCTTGTATTTTCCTTAAATATTCTTTTGATTTTGTGGTTAAAATATAATGAAAAATTTGGCTTAAATTGTTAATATAGGCTGTTGAATTAGTTACAATGCTTTGTTTAAGCATTTCATAGCTAATATTAGGCATAACTTCTTTAATATTTTTAACATTTATATTTTCAAAGACAGCATTTCTAATAGCAGTTGCAGAAGCTATTTCTCCGCTAATTTCCAAACTGTTATATTCGGCTTTTTGCCTTTTAATTGTGATAGGTTTAATTTTTGAATTAATTTTTGAGAGTGCTTTTAAATATTCTATTGCCAAAATATTGTTTGATGTAAATATTTGCTTTGTGTCTATGCCTGTTTTGTTTAAAGCTTGCTCTCTTGCGTTTGCAAACGACATTCCTTCTTTAAGTTTTTGTTTTAAAGCTGTTTTAAATTGACTGCTTTCTTCTGTCAAATAGCTTGAAATTTCACTAAGCATGCAAATATCACCTGCTTCAGAACCAAAACAAACATAGTCAACTATGCCCATGCAATCAAGCATTTTAATTGCTCCTTCCGCAAAAAATTCAGCGCTTGCTGTTGCGCTATATAGTGGAAGTTCAAATACAATGTCTGCTCCCATTAAAAGGGCTGTTTTTGTCCTTTGGAACTTATCAACTATTGAAGGCTCCCCCCGTTGAACAAAATTACCGCTCATAACAACAATAATGTGCTTGCTTTGCGTTAGCTTTAAAGCTTCTTTTAAATGAAGCAAATGCCCATTATGAAATGGGTTATATTCTGTAACTATTCCGGTTATTCCATGCATTTTAAAACTACACACCTTCTTAAAAATTTGAAAATTTAAAAATTTAAATTATTTATATTAACGGAGAAAATAATTATAGCACATAAAATCATTGAC
>CAZHPA010000070.1:0-3455 GCA_964533945.1 uncultured Defluviitaleaceae bacterium | reverse complement strand
GGTGTGGAGCAGGGGAAAAACCGGAGATAACATCAAAGGTTTACCTATTGCTATATTCCGGAAGCTTTAGAAAACTTTGAAAAAATTAATTCTATATATGGTGCTAAAGGTTTTAAAGTTGTTCCTATTTCAGCAGCAACAAATAGCGGGCTTAACAAATTAATTGATGCTGTTCGTGAAACACTTAAAAACTACCCTGAAAATATTATATTTGAACCAGAATATGATGAATTTGAAGAAATTGAAATTACAGAAGAACCATATATTGTTGAAAAAATTAGAGAAGGCGTATTTTCCGTTTCGGGTGTTGCAATTGAAAAGCTTTTAGGATATACAAGCCTTGAAACAGAAAAAGGGTTTAGATTTTTTCAAAAATATTTAAAAGACAAAGGCATAGTAGATAAGCTTATAGAACTTGGAATAAATGATGGCGATTTAGTTAAAATGTATAACTTGGAATTTGATTATTTTTCCTAACAAAAAGGAACGCTTTTACGCGTCCTTTTTTAATTTTATATAGTTGTCGTTTAAAATCTTCATAGCCAAATTGTTTTAACAATTTTAATTCCAGTTTATTTTTTATAAATACATTATAGAATTTTTGATTGCATTATAGACTTAAGTTTATAACCGGCGCTTAAAATCTTCATAACCAAACTGTTTTACAATTTCAATACCAGTTTCTTCCTTATATAATGCAATTGTTGGAAGGTTAATTCCATTAAATGTATTATTTTTAACCATTGTATAATGTGCCATATCACAAAAAACTAGTCGGTCGCCAACAGAAAGTGGCTTGTCGAATGAATAGTCGCCTATAATATCCCCCGAAAGACAAGTATTGCCGCCTAATTTGTAAGTATGCTGCTTTTCATAAGGCTTTCCGCTTCCGATAATGTTAGGTCTATATGGCATTTCTAAAACATCGGGCATATGACAAGCGGCAGAAGCATCCATTATTGCAATGTTCATTCCGTTTTCAATTGTTTCAACAACTGTCGAAACAAGATAACCCGTATTCAAAGCAACCGCTTCACCTGGTTCTAAATAAACTTGAACATTATATTTATTCTTTATAAACATAATGCAATCAATTAGTTTTTGTATGTCATAGTCTTGCCTTGTAATATGATGCCCTCCGCCGAAATTTACCCATTTAATTTTATTGCTTGTTATATATTTGCCGAACTTTTCATCAAAAACTTTAATTGTTCTTTCTAAAACATCTGAATTTTGTTCGCACATAGTATGAAAATGCAAGCCTTCAACACCTTCTAAATATTCAATATTTTTTTCAAAGTTTGAAAGCGTAACACCAAGCCTTGAATTCTTAAAGCATGGATTGTACATATCGGTTTCAATTTCTGAATATTCTGGGTTAACTCTAATTCCGCAGCTTACATTTTTGCATAACACTTTATATTTGTTCCATTGGTCAAAGGAATTAAAAACTATATGACCACAAATTTTTAAAATATCTTCGATTTCACTTTCAATATAAGCTGGAGCAAAAATATGCGTTTCTTTGCCCATTTCTTCAAAGCCAAGTTTTGCTTCAAAAAGAGAGCTTGCCGTTGTTCCGCTTAAATATTTGCCAATTAAAGGATATGTGCTATACATTGAAAAACCTTTTTGGGCAAGCAATATTTTGCAGCCTGTTTTATCAATAACCGACTTGAGGGTTTCTAAGTTTTTAATTAACAGTCTTTCATCAACAATATAGCATGGCGTTTGCTTTATTAAATCAAACAAATTTCAACCCCCTATTCAACCAGTTCAGGTTCAAAGCTTTCCTTGCAAGGAAGCCCATGTTTATTAAGTGCTTCTATAAATGGGTCTGGGTCGAATTCTTCAACGTTAAATACGCCCGGTTTTTTCCATTTGCCAGTTAAAGCAAGCATTGCACCAATCATTGCAGGAACGCCTGTTGTATATGAAATTGCTTGCGAACCAACTTCTTTATAGCATTGTTCATGATCGCAGACGTTATAAACATAATAGGTTTTTTCTAAACCATCTTTATTGCCTTTAAAAATGCAGCCAATGTTTGTTTTCCCTTTAGTTCTTGCGCCTAAAGTGCTTGGGTCGGGAAGAACCGCTTTCAAGAATTGCAATGGAACAATTTGTTTGCCTTCAAATTCAATAGGTTCGATTGAAGTCATACCAACGTTTTCGAGCACTTTTAAGTGGTTTAAGTAGTTTTGGGAAAATGTCATAAAAAAGCGTATTCGCTTAATGCCTTTAATGTTAATTGCAAGAGATTCGAGTTCTTCGTGGTGCAATAAATACATATCTTTAACGCCTATTTCAGGGAAGTTATATTTTCTGTGTATAGACATTGGTTCTGTTTCAATAAATTTTCCGTTTTCATAGTAGCTTCCGTTTGCAGTTACTTCACGAATATTTATTTCAGGGTTAAAATTAGTTGCAAATGGGTAACCGTGGTCGCCGGCGTTTGCATCTAGTATGTCAATTTCGTGTATTTCATCAAAATGATGTTTTTGTGCATAAGCGGAAAAAACGCCTGTTACGCCCGGGTCGAATCCACAGCCTAATATAGCCATAATGCCTGCTTCTTTAAACTTTTCGCGGTATTCCCATTGCCATTTATACTCAAATTTTGCCGTATCTTTAGGCTCATAATTTGCTGTGTCTAAGTAATCGGTTTTTGTTGCAAGGCACGCATCCATAATTGTTAAATCTTGATATGGTAGCGCAACGTTTATAACAATGTTGGGGTTATAGCTTTCAATTAAGCTTATAAGCTCGTCCACGTTATCGGCATCAACTTTTGCAACACATACTTTTGTTTTTGTTCCTGTTGATTCCAGTTTTTGCTTTAGAGCTTCGCATTTAGACAATGTTCTACTTGCAATGCAAATGTCTTCAAAAACTTCTGAATTTTGGCAGCACTTGTGAACAACAACGCTTGCAACTCCGCCCGCCCCTATTATTAATGCTTTAGACATTTTATTTCCTCCAAAATTTATATTTTGCAAGCTATTATACTATGTTGGGGCGGTTATTTCAATAGCTTATAACATCAAACAAAAAAGCCATATTAATAATTGGCTTTATTATTGCATACGGATTTTTGCCAAGCCATTTCTTAATCATCATAAGTTTCTGATGAATCAATTGTTTCGTGAACGACTCTACCGTCGGAAAGCACGTATGTTGTTTCTGATTTTGAATGCATTTCTTTTAATTTAACACCAACAGGCATGTTTACTCCAATTTTTCTTTCAGAGTTTTGTTGAAATGTTATGTAGTATGTTACAAATGCAGTAGTAATTATACTAGCTACCCATAACGTAGAAAATATTAATACACGCTTTTTCATACACTTCCTCCTCGACTTATAATTACTTTTGTAGATTTTTACATTATGTTAACTTTTATTATTATGCTTGAAATATAGTTTGTCAAGTTTTCTTGAAATCAACTTAATCGAA
>CAZHPA010000069.1:0-3555 GCA_964533945.1 uncultured Defluviitaleaceae bacterium | reverse complement strand
GGTGTGGAGCAGGGGAAAAACCGGAGATAACATCAAAGGTTTACCTATTGCTATACAAGGCATATTGGGAAGATGGCGGTCAAATACCATATCCCCATGATGAAGAAATTATAGATGAAGTTAACAAAATTGAAAAGTTTTCTCAAATCAAAATATTAAGCAGACAACAAGCGGAAAAAGAAGGACTTTTTAACATAATCGGAAAAGAAGTTGACGACGAATATATTAAAAATGTTAAAGCACAAAGCATTAACAGCGATATTATTAAAAAAGTTGCAGATGATTTAAAAATAGTATATACACCGCTTCACGGAGCAGGCAATAAACCTGTTAGAAGAATTTTATCGGAAGTTGGCTTTAATAACGTTTATGTTGTTGAAGAACAAGAATTACCAGATGAAAATTTTTCAACTGTTGGTTATCCAAACCCCGAAGACCCAAAAGCATTCGAACTTGCTTTAAAACTTGCGGCCAAAATCAATGCAGACATAGTAATTGGAACAGACCCAGATTCAGACAGAATGGGAGCAATTGTTAAAAAGGGTGACGGAGAATACTTTACTTTATCGGGCAACATGACAGGGGTTTTAATTTTACACTACATTCTTTCTCAAAGAAAAGTAAAAGGAACACTTCCATACGATGCAGCCGTTGTTTCAACAATAGTTTCAACAAACATGACAAAAGCATTGGCAGAAGATTATGGCGTTAGATATTTTGAAGTTTTAACAGGCTTTAAATATATTGGGCAAAAAATTAAAGAATTTGAAGAAGCAGGCGTTATAGAGTTTATATTTGGCTTTGAAGAAAGCTATGGGTATTTAGCAGGAACATATGCTCGTGATAAAGATGCAATTGTTGCATCTATGTTAATATGCGAAGCGGCAGCATATTATAAAGCGCAAGGCATGACGTTATATGAAGGCTTGCAAAAAATATATGAAGAATACGGTTTCTATAAAGAAGGCGTTGTTAATATTTCTCTTAAAGGCATTTCGGGGCTTGAAAATATCAAGAAAATTATGTCCGGTTTAAGAGAAAATCCACCAAAACAAATTAATGGCATAAGCGTTTCTCAAATTAAAGACTGCAAAACAAGCATTTGCATTGATACAAAAACAAAAACGAAAAGCGAAATCGAACTTCCAAAATCAGATGTGCTTTATTATGTACTTGAAGACGATTCATGGTTTTGTGTTCGTCCTTCGGGAACAGAACCTAAAGTTAAGATTTATTTTGGCGTTAAAGACGAAAACGAACAAGCTGCAACAAGCAAGCTAAAAGCTATTGAAATTGATGTTGTGACGTTTGTTAATAAGTGCTATCAAGAATAATTAATTAAAATGGCTCTGGCTTTTAGGCTAAGAGCCTTATGTATTTTGCTAAGAAACACCATATGCTTATATACAACAACTTCAGTTTTAATATTGAAAAAGCCGACATTAGATATTTATTTGCTGCAGTAATTTTTTTCTGCTTTTTATTATATTTACAGTTATTTTATGTACTAAAAAAGCACGAACTATGTGTATAGATTATTTGTATAACGTAAGTACGAAGGGAGATTAAGGTAAGGTAATGAAGAATTCCAAAGATTTCAAATTCGATAAAAGAGCCTCATCATACGATGAAGGGTTTGAAGGCAAGTTATCAAACAGATTTTATAAATTATTATTAAGCCAAGTTGAGTTGTCTGCCGGAGTAACTGTGCTGGATGTTGGTTGTGGAACTGGCACTATTCTCGAAAGCTTGAATAAAATTAGCGAAATTGACGGTTATGGCATTGATGTTGAAGAAAATATGATTACTGAAGCTAAGTTGAAATGCCCTCAAATGAGTATATCTGTTTCAGATTGCACAAAAACGCCATTTAATGACAATAAGTTTGACATAATAACTGCTTGTATGGCCTATCATCATTTTTCAGATAAAAAAGGTTTTGCAAAAGAAGCATCAAGGATAATTAGGCGTGGAGGACACTTATATATTACAGACCCTCGTTTTCCTTGGATTGTTAGAAAGCCTTTAAATTTAGCTCTAAAATTGCATAAAATAACCGGATTTTTTGGCACGCCAGAAGAAACCGAAAAAACCTTTAGCGAATATGGTTTTAAGCTTGTTGCTTCAAATTTTAATGGGTATGCTCAATGTATTACGCTAAAAAAGGTATCTTAGGATACGGCATTGGTCGTGCAATAATTGGATATGCTACATTTTAATTTAAAAACCCTCGCCCAAAGGGCGAGGAAATATTAAAAACAACGCACAGGAATTTTAAACGTGCCAATTATTCTATTATAACATTCAACGCAAATATCAAAGGAATGATTTTCAAGGTCAAAAGGCGACAAGTAGCCCCAGTCTTTATCAACAGATAGGTAATCGCTAAGTCTGCCACTTCCGGATTTTTCAATTTCCTTTCCGCAGCAGTTGCACACTATGCCTTCAAGCATCTCTGTTGTTGTAGAAACAGTTTTAATTTTTTTCATCTTAAAACCTCCCTTAGCTTCAGTCACTTTTCAACCTTAATATATATTATTGCCGCTTAATATGTATTATACATTATCAAATTTTGTTTGTACACAGGTATTTTATGCTTATATCTTATATTAACTATAGTCTTTTAACTAAATTTTTTATATAGTTTGCAAAATGAGCAAAAACAATTCCTGGCTCTTGTAAATCTGGATTCCAACGCTTCGCCCATTCAAGAGATATAAAACCATTATATGAAATTTTTTTAAGTTCACGCAAACAACCAAACACAGGAACGTCGCCATAACCTATCATTTTATAAACAATTCCATTTTCTTCCGTTGAAATGCTATCTTTAACATGAATGTGTTTAACAAATTTTCCAATATTTAAAGCTGTATATTCAGGTGTTTCGCCATAAAATCTATATGGGTGGTGAATGTCCCATAAAACACCGATATTTTCGCAATTATTAATCAAACATTTTTCCATAAATTCAAGCATAGTTTTAGAATTTGCCAAAAGCCCATTTGTTTCCATTAAAGGAACAACTCCACGTGGTGCGGCATATTCGCAAAGTTCACGGTATAAAGTAAGACACTGTTCTAAATTTCCATCTTGCGGTTCGGGCTTGTCTGTTGACATAATTCTAATGTAAGGGGCTTTAATGCGTGCTGCAAGGTCGATATATTCTCTTGCTTGGTGAAAGTTTACTTTTGCACAATATTCGTCTTTAACTGCAAGTGCTGAGTTTGTTGTTAAAATTGGAATTGAAATGTTCACTTTTGCTAGTTTGTTTATAGTATTTTCTATATTTTCGTATGCAAAAAGCGGTATACGGGTAGCATCCAATTCATCGCCTATTCCTCGAATTTCTATACCGCAAAACCCTAAATCGCAAGTTGTAGAAAAAATTTCAGAAAAATCCCAACCGGGACAGCCTAATGTTGAAAAGCAAAATTTATTCAATTTATATAACCTCCTTATAACTGGATTTAATTAAGCTTAACGCTAATCTTGTTTTTTAGTAGTTAATAATTAAATTTAGGCAGTAGTTGTAGTTGCAACACCCCCCAAATC
>CAZHPA010000068.1:2469-3893 GCA_964533945.1 uncultured Defluviitaleaceae bacterium | reverse complement strand
CAAAAAAACAGAATGAACCTTAGACCACAAATCTGAGTGAAATTCATTTACATAATTAATAGAATATAGTTTAATATGAATTTCGTAATTTTTTATGTGCATTCTAAACTTTTAAACCAAATTCATAACTTTCACTTTATTCTAGTAATAATTGCTCAATAATTTTATCAGACAGATACATTCCTGCATTCTTAAGCTTTTCAACTTCTTCTCTAATATTATCTATAAATCCACATTTTTTTGCTTTTAGCAAAATTCCTAACGTTCCAGTCACTTCCAATCCCAATTGTTTGGCTTTATTACGAGCAGAATTTTCATCCAACACAACTTTTGAAATACCATTCTCAATTGCCCCAACCATGACTTCAACTTCACCCATGTGTAACCTACCTAACAATCCAAGAACGGCGATTCTGTTAGTCACTTCTAATTCTTTAAAGGATATATCTGAAAGATTTACCTGTACATCGGTTTTACCAATAGCTTGAATTTCTTGTAGTACAGCTAATGGTATATATACTGTGTGAAAAAGTTTGTTAAGTAAATATAAACGGTCAATTTTGCTTAACAGAATTAAAGGACTTGCATTAATGACAATTTCCACAAAATGACCTCACTTTCCATTTGCAAATTTCAAATCATCTTCAAGCATATCTTCTGTGTAATTAAAAGAAGGAATGCCCAGTTCTTTTAATATGCTCATAAATTCAAAAAGATTTTTTCCAGATAATTGAGCTGCTTTTGCCAAGCTTATTTCTTGAGATACAAACATTCCTATGGCAAGGCTTAACTGAAACTTATCGTTTATAGTTGCTCCTCTTTTTGGCATAGACTTAACTTCAAAAACTATATCATCAGGTATAGAAAGGCTTATATTTTGCATTATCTTCACTCCTCTTTTACTGTATTAATATGGTGCGTTTATTACTTATTATTAACTTGCAATGGCTTTAAAAATACGTCCACCGCATAAATAACAAGTGTATTTTTAAGCCATCGCTTCAAAAGAAATCTGATTTTTTATTACTCTCCTTAAACGTGTTATCTATAATAGTAATATTGGCAAGCAATGCAACTGGAAATCCATTTGCGATTTGGCAAGCAATGCCTGTGCTGTAGCACAGTCGTTGCTTGGCTTGTTGGGGCAACCCCAATCCCCGTCAAAAAAATGGCTTTGCAATTTTTTTGTTAAGTGCTTTCAGCACTGCTGCGGACATTCGCTAACGCTTATTTTCCTTAAAGTCTAAGAAATATCATCAGTAAAAATATAAATTTTTTCAGAGTTATTATCATTAGCTTGTGGATCAATTTTGATGTAATTAAGCTGTATCAGCTCATCAATAACCTTATCAAATTCCTTTTTGGAAATTTTGTTTTGTTTCAAAAAGTCCTCTTCATTTGGAAGTATAACTTTATTGTCAAAA
>CAZHPA010000068.1:0-2369 GCA_964533945.1 uncultured Defluviitaleaceae bacterium | reverse complement strand
TTTGTTTTGTTTCAAAAAGTCCTCTTCATTTGGAAGTATAACTTTATTGTCAAAAGCATAGCAACGTAATTGCATATATAGCCCTTTCGCCTCTAAACTCAATCTATTATCAATTAAAATATTTCGTGTCTTTGGTGTAATAGAAATAACGCTAGGGTCATCAGCACGACCTGTCAAGTAGTCAGTTGACACATCAAAATAATCGGCAAGTGCATTTATAACATCTAATGTTGGTTTGCGTTGTTCTAATTCATAACTTTGAATACCACGCTCACTAGAATTGATAAATTCTCCTAATGCCTTTTGTGTAAGGTTATTTTTTTTTCGCAATTCTTTCAATCGTTCAGAAAAAGTAGACATATAAAAACCTCAAATAAAATTTATAGAAATAAAGCTTGACAAACACAATCGTGTGTGATAAATTATTTTTAATAAGCACACAATCGTGTGTCAACATATTTACGTGTGCCACACAGTAGTGTATGTTTAAGAATATCATATCTAATTTCAAAAGTAAATAACATTTCTCAAAAATCATATCTTTCTTTCGGCGAGCCTATCTATTGCGCCAAAAGGCAATAAAAAAACACTCGTGCAAACCGTCCAAAGTTATCCGAGTGTTCATTTTATCACCCAAGCCGAAGCAAGGTTATTGAGATAATTATAACCCCTTCCGGTTTGGTTTGTAAACAAAAATTTTTCAAACTGCAAGCTAAGGAGGGGCATTATTTTGAATAACCGTGTCAGATATACACGGCAGAACATAATCTCGAATAATTTCTATCAGCTACCAAAATTTCTTTTCGACGCTGAATTTAGCAACTTATCAAACGACGCAAGGGTATTATATTCCCTCTTACGCAACCGCCATGAGATAAGTATAAAAAACGAATGGTACGATGAAAACGGCGAAGTTTTTCTCTACTTCAAACGTGAGGATATGCAAACCATACTTGGACTATCAGAAAACACAATCGCCAAAGCTATGAAAGATTTAAAAGCGTACAGCCTTATCGAAGAAGAACGGCAAGGCTTTGGAAAACCAAATAAAATTTACCTCTTATCTGCTACTTTTCAGACGCTTGGGATTGAAGCCACTGAACACAGTACCGCAAATTTTGAGGTAATGGACGAAATACCCAAAAATCAACAGTCCCGTAATTCTTGCGGTACAAGAACCGCAGATTTTACGGCACAAGAACCTCAAAATTCACGGCTCTATAAGAGCCATAAAAATAAAATTCAAAACGATGTTATTTGCAATCCTGTCTTGTCCGGTCAGTCAGAAAAAATGGACGGACAGGAGAAGGACACGAACAGCTACATATCGCAAAAAACTGAAAAATATTATGAGCTGATAAAAGAAAATATTTCCTATGATGATTTGGCAATATCAAGACCACACGATATGAAGCTGGTTGATGAAATTCTTGTTATCATCATTGACACGATAATGACAGAAGGGAAGACCGTTCGCATTGGCGGCGAGGATAAACCTAGGCAGTTGGTTACAAGTGTCTTGATGAAACTAGCTTATGAAGACATAGAACACACCATAGACCAGTTTAAGAACATTACAGAAAGGATAAGCAAGAAAAAGCAATACATTCTTACTACGCTTTACAACTGTAAAATGGAACTTGATTCTCACTATACGAACCTCGTAAAGCACGGTATGTGGAACGGAGGTACTTGTTGATGGATTTTGCAATTAATCATATATGGGAGTATTCTGAATATGCCCGAAATGAACTTGTGCAAGAGTGGTCTAGTTGTAAATATAAAAGATTATCAGATTGTCCTTCATATGCTGAAGTACAGGCTTATTGTAGGGCTTATAACGCATTGATTGATTATTATTACGCTCCGGAACAACGCCACCACCAAACACCAAAAAGTGTTATAAAAGAATACATTTAACTAAATTCTGGGGCAATACCATTGCCCCTCGTATAAATTATTATTTGAGGGAGTGTAGAATTTATGGAAATAAAAGATTTATATAACTGCTACAGCAACAGCGACGAATATGAAAAATTAGATGAAACCAAAGAAGTAAGAACGGAAAAAGCTAAAATGCACAGTTTCTTTAAGGAACATTTCAATAATGATGATTTTTTTACAGCTGTAGGATTAGCAACAAGTTATGCCTACACTCATGAAATGCGTGGTTTTATTATTGGCTTTCGTTGTGCTATGCAAATAGCTGCGGAATGCTTTATAAAAAACGAGGTCACTACTGAGAAAATATAAAAGCTAAATAGTTGTTGAGTATCTTTAAATATATAGGGGGTTGAATATATGGCAAAAGAAAGGACAACAACAATATCGGTAATCACTGTTTTTGATGGTAAACAAAATCAACAACA
>CAZHPA010000067.1:0-4178 GCA_964533945.1 uncultured Defluviitaleaceae bacterium | reverse complement strand
CTAATAGGAGCGCAGAAGCTGCTGTAGCATAAGCTGCAGCCATTGATGTTCCATCCAAAAACAATTGTTGATAAAACAACAGGAAATAAAAGAATTGTTCCATTAAACAATCCTTTAACCCCTAAAGAAGCAGTTTCTTTAATGCAAACAGCAGGAATAGAACAAAGCTTTATATATTACACATTCAGTCATGCAGCCAAACTTCCAAAGTTTAGAATTATTGCAATGTGTGATGAAGTAATAACAAACCCGGAAGAAGCAACTAAAATGAATAAAACATTTGCGGCATTGGTTCGGAGAAGCAGCAGATAATTCATGCAATAATTTAGACTGTATTTTTTATGGGACAAGCAAACAACTCTATGATGATGTTAAATTCACCACCTTCCCCAAAGAAAAACTGCTTAAAATACCTAAATTTGAATTTGAATTAGAAAAGAGTACAATTGTTACTAATGAACAATTAAACGCAAAAGGGACGGCAAATTTTGCTATTTTGGGGCATTCTGAAACGGAAGAACCAAGCCCCTACTTTAGCGACCCATCACTTGACCCATACACAAGAGTTTTTAGATACTTTATAACAAACAAAGAAAATGTTAAAAAACTTGTTGTTGTCACAGATGAAGCAGAACTTCTAACAACAGAAGGTAATTATAAAGATTTTTGTATTTGTTTAATACATGATTTCTTAAATACGCAGTATGGTACATATTTAACTGATATGCACATTACATCAATCTGCCGAACAAAAAAGCAAACAGAAGAAGTAGAAGAACACTGCAAGGAATATATGTTTCCATTTATTTCAAATAAGCTTGTATATCGTAAATTAATAATTCGTTTTGACAAAGATGTAGGCGTTGCTATTGAAAAGATGAAAACAAATAAAGACTTGTTAGGACAAGCTTTAAAAGATTTTGTTGATAGCCTTAAGATAAAAAAGATACAAGACAAAGAATGTATTTTAAAAATAAAAGCAATTTGAACATAAGATGATGAGATGCAGATATTGCGAAAATGAGAAAACTTGTAAAAAAATTAACACAAAAGTGAGGTAGAATTATGAACTGGGAACCATGGTCAGGTTGCTATAAACTTAGTGAGGGCTGTGATTATTGTTATTTTTATGGACCGTATTCCAAGCGCTACGGTCAAAATACTGTGCAAAAGACCGACGAGTTTGATAAACCTATTGCCGTTACCCCTAAAGGAGAACCTAAAATCCAGAGTGGAAAGATTGTCGCTACATGCTTTGCCACCGACTTCTTTATTCCGGAGGCTGATGAGTGGCGTGCGGAGGCTTGGGCTATGATAAAGAAGCGCAGCGACCTTGAGTTTATAATCTTAACCAAGCGTATTGACCGCTTCCAAGTTGCATTGCCTTCTGATTGGAATGCTGGCTATGATAATGTATATATTGGATGCACTGTCGAAAATCAAAATTTAGCTAATTATAGGCTACCGTTATTTTTATCTTATCCTATAAAGCGGCGCTTTGTGTCTTGCTCTCCGCTTTTAGAGCTAATTGACCTATCACCTTACTTAGGCTCAATAGAGCATGTTACTGTAGGTGGTGAAACTGGTCGCCAAGCACGTGAATGCGATTACAGTTGGGTTTTAGATATTAGGGAACAATGCATATCGGCCGGCTCAACCTTTTGGTTTAAAAATACAGGCTCTACTTTTAGGCGTGAAGGTGTAATTCAAAAAGTTAACCCTTTTAAACAAAGCAGTCTTGCTAAGGAAATTGGAATAAATATAGTAAATGGCAAAAAGCTGTTTTGAGGGAATTATCAACGACAATTCCGCTCAAGTCTAAATGGGTATAACCATACTAAAACAATGCGATGCTGAAACTGCAGTAATGTATAGTATAATAAAATCGGCAAAACAATAGAGATGGTAATGTGCTACATTCGCCCTAATAAAAGATTTTAGGATAGCTGCCTTTTAACTGAAGTAATGCTACTGTATTGTCTACAGAGAAATTTGCTATAGTCTTTTCCACATATATTAATATTCTAACTGTTTTCATGATTATCTTCAATAGCACTAAAATTAATATTCTAACTGTTTTCATGATTATCTTCAATAGCACTAAAATAAGCATGACTATTAATTGTCATGTTATCGCTGTATGCTTTTTTGAGCTGAATAGTATGCAAATTAACCGGCTTTTTGAAATTGTTTACCTTCTCAGTGAGGGATTTTCAACTCCCACCTTTACACAAAATCGCTGAAAGCTTTGCGGTAAGTAACCTTTGCACTGTTGCATGAAAATTGATGAGGGGATGTCACCTCGCATTTGGGACGAGTTTAAGCAAAGCCAGATGACTCATAACGAGGATGGCAGTTTTACTGTTAAAGCAGTGTTGCCCGATGATGAATGGGGTTATGGCTATATTATGTCCTACGGTGCATACGCCAAAGTTCTAACGCCTTCGTATATCCGTGAAATTATTGGTAAAAGATTTTAAGAGGCAGCAAAGAAATATTTTTTAACATGACATACTGTTGTCATCTTTATGTTGGTATACTAGTAAAAAAGAAAAAACAGGAGTATTTTATGAATATTATTACTATTGACCAAAGCAATATAGCCACCGAACATATATGCTGTGCTATTACGGATAAAAAAGACCAAACTTGTGTATCTTTAAAAAAAGCTTGGCTTTCCAAGCGGTTCGAGGACGGTTTGGAGTTCAGAAAACTTGATGTACGGGGTAAGGTTTTTATTGAGTATATGCCTGCCGAAAAAGCTTGGTGCCCTATTAATGCCGATAATTATATGCATATCAATTGTTTTTGGGTTTCTGGGCAATTTGCAGGACAGGGTTATGCAAACCGGCTGCTTGATGAATGTATTTCTAGCGCTAAGGCAAAAGGTAAATTGGGTCTTACAGTGCTTTCTTCAACCAAAAAATTACCGTTTTTGTCCGACCCAAAATATCTGAAATATAAAGGCTTCAAGACGGCTGATACAACAGCACCTTATTATGAGCTTTTGTATTTGCCGCTTAAAGAAAATGCTACAGTTCCAAGCTTTAAAGACTGTGTAAAACAAAATAACATTTCCAAAAACGGAATGGTGCTTTATTATTCCGACCAATGTCCTCACTCGGATAAGTATGCACATATCATTAATGAGCTTGCAAGGCAAAGGGGCAGCGAAATTAAGCTAATTAAAATCGAAACAACTCAACAAGCGCAAAATACCCCAGCACCATTTACTACCTATAGCTTTTTTTACAATGGTAAGTTTGTAACTAATGAAATATTAGGACCAAAGAAATTTGAAAAACTTATGAACGAATATGGAATATAGGGGTGAAAATATGAGTTGGAATGAAGCTTTTCTACGAGATAATGCGCCTATTTTTGAACAAATCAGCGACTATATAGGCAGTCCTTGTTGGGTTGCGCTTAACGAGCATTTGCAATCAATCTATGGCGTGAAGCCTAAAATTGAACACAGTATTTGCTCTGGTGCACCCGGCTGGAACGTGAAATATAAAAAAGGCGGGCGTTCGCTTTGCGTGCTTTATCCAGATAAGGATTTTTTCACTTGCCTTGTATGCATTGGGGCAAAGGAAGCAAACGAAGCGGAGCTGCTGCTTTCTACTTGCACTAAATATACACAAAACCTTTACCAAAACGCACAGCTTCTTAATGCTTCGCGTTGGCTGATGATTACAGTAACTTCTGAGGAAATTTTGGAGGATGTGAAAAGTTTAATTTTCACAAGGGTAGGAAGAAAATAAAGGAGCAAATTTGGGGTGAATCTTGCTCAATCAAAACTTGCTGTGAGGGTAAAAATTATGAGCATTGGGGTCAGTATAACGAATTTCCTTGCAAGTTACTAAACTATTAATCACTCCTTATATGACAAGGAGCAAGGCGACGACGGTAAGAGAATTGAACAGTGCAAAAAATGGCAAGAGGTGCAGAGATATGGCTACAACGATTGATTTTATTGAATATGTATGCGAGCAAATTGTAGGCACAGGCGACATACATTATAAAAAGATGTTCGGCGAGTATATGGTTTATGTGAACAACAAGCCGACTTTGCTTGTGTGCGATAACACAGTATTTGTAAAAAAGTTTGATTGTATTGCAGCTGACACTCCCTAACCCTAAAGGGCAAAGGTTCTTTGGGTTATATCAACCCAAAT
>CAZHPA010000066.1:0-4447 GCA_964533945.1 uncultured Defluviitaleaceae bacterium | reverse complement strand
AGAACAACTTTATGAAGGAAAAGCCAAAAAGGTTTTTAAAACTAATAACGAACAACAATATATTGTTGAATATAAAGATGACGCAACAGCTTTTAACGGCGAAAAAAGCGGAACAATTAATTCAAAAGGAATTGTTAACAATTTAGTAACAAACCATATTATGAAAATGCTAGAAAAAGAAGGTATTACAACTCATTTTATAGAGCAACTTTCGGATAGAGAAACAGTTGTTAAAAAAGTTAAAATTATTCCGCTTGAAGTTATAGTTAGAAACATTGCGGCAGGTTCAATTTCAAAACGCCTTGGCATTAAAGAAGGTACGCCTCTTTCAAAAACAGTTTTAGAGTATTCCTATAAAGATGATAGCCTAGGCGACCCTATGGTTAATGAATATCATATTGCTGCAATGGAACTATGCGAAAAACAAGAACTTCAGCAGTTGGCAGATGTTTCGCTTAAAGTTAATGAAATACTTTCAAAATATTTTGAAACATTGGGAATTATTCTTGTTGATTTTAAACTGGAGTTTGGAAAAACAGACGACGGGGAAATTATTTTGGCAGACGAAATATCCCCAGATACTTGCCGCTTTTGGGATAAAGAAACAGGAAAAAAACTTGATAAAGATAGATTCCGTTTTAATTTAGGCGGAGAAAAAGAAGCATACAGTGAAATTTTATTAAGATTGATTGGGAGGGAAATATAAATGTGTGGGGTATTTGGACTTGTTGCTTGTGAAAATTCGGAAATTGATGTTGTTTTAAAAACAAGATTTGCGCTATATGCGCTTCAACACAGAGGCCAAGAATCTTGCGGCATTTGCGTTAACGATAGAGGTGTTATGTCTTCTGTTAAAGATTCGGGGCTTGTTCCAGAAGTTTTAACAGATGAAGCTATAGAAAAAATGCCTAAAGGGCAAATGGCTTTAGGTCATGTTCGCTATTCTCCAATTTCTGAAATAGATATTTCAAATGTTCAGCCGTTAGTTGTAAGGCACGCAAATGGAACGCTTGCACTATCTCATAATGGAAAAATTTTAAATGCCGTTGAAATCCGTAAAAAGTACCGCAAAGAAGGAATTATATTCCACACCCTAAACGATGCCGAAGTTATTGCGTATACAATTGCTAAAGAACGCTTAAATTCAACTTCAATTGAAGAAGCGATAGAACGTTCTATGGAAATAATTGAAGGGGCATATTCGCTTATTGTTATGTCGCCTCGCAAAATGATTGCTGCAAGAGATAAATACGGCATTAGACCGCTTGTAATTGGAAGATTTGAAGGCGGTGGCTACGTTTTTGCTTCCGAAACTTGTGCATTAGATGCCGTTTCTGCAACTTATGTTAGAGATGTTTTGCCCGGCGAAATTGTTGAAGTTGTTGGAAACGAATTAATAACATACAAAAAAGGTGTTTCAAGAAGCGAAGGTTTTTGTGTATTTGAATATGTTTATTTTGCCCGACCCGATTCGGTTTTAGAAGGCGCAAGCGTTCATGGCATAAGAAAATCTGTAGGCAAGCTTTTAGCCAAAAGTCACCCTGTTGAAGCAGATGTTGTTTGCGGCGTTCCAGATTCGGGCTTAGATGCTGCGCTTGGGTATTCGGAAGCTTCCGGCATTCCATACGGAGTAGGGCTTTTAAAAAATAGATATATAGGAAGAACATTTATACAGCCTGTTCAATCTCAACGCGAAAACTCTGTTAAAATTAAACTTAATGCTATTTCAGATACAGTGAAAGGCAAAAGAGTAGTTTTGGTTGACGACAGCATAGTTAGAGGAACAACAAGCGCAAGAATTGTTAGCCTTTTATATGAAGCAGGGGCAAAAGAAGTACATATGCGCATTTCTTCTCCGCCTTTTAACAATTTATGCCATTTTGGAACAGATATTGATAAAATAGAAAATTTAATTGCTTGTAGAATGAATATTGATGAAATTGCAAAAGAAATTGGTGTAACATCTTTGGGCTTTTTAAGCATTGAAGATGCAAAAGAAATTGAAAAAGACGCAAATTGTGGTTTTTGTCTTGGTTGCTTCACAGGGGAATACCCTATTTCTATTAATAAAATAGTTGATAAAGACAAATTCGAGGAGAAATTAAAATGATTAATGAAAGCTACAGTTCGGCAGGAGTTGATATAACAGCGGGTTATAAAGCGGTTCAACTTATGAAAGACAGCGTTAAAAAAACAATGACAAGCGCTGTCTTGTCAGGCTTAGGCGGTTTTGGTGGGCTTTTTGAGCTTGATGTAAAAGACATTGAAAACCCCGTTTTGGTTTCGGGCACAGATGGTGTAGGAACTAAATTAAAGCTTGCATTTTTACTTAATAAACACGATACAATAGGAATTGATTGTGTTGCAATGTGTGCGAACGACATAATTTGCTGCGGCGCAAAGCCGCTTTTCTTCCTTGATTATATTGCCCTTGCCAAAAACTACCCCGAAAAAGTTGCCGAAATTGTATCGGGCGTTGCAGAAGGCTGCGTACAGAGCAATATGGCATTAATAGGAGGAGAAACGGCTGAAATGCCGGGCTTTTATCAAAAAAATGAATACGATATTGCAGGGTTTGCAGTTGGAGTTGTTGATAAAAACAAAATGCTAAATCCTGAAAATGTGAAGCAGGGCGATGTTTTAATCGCCTTGCCTTCAAGCGGCATACATTCCAATGGCTTCTCCCTTGTTCGCAAAGTTTTTAATATTGAAAGGGCAGATTTAACCCAATATGTTCAAGTTCTTGGCAATAATTTAGGAGAAGCGCTTTTAGCCCCAACTAAAATTTATGTTAAACCCATACTTAAACTGCTTAATAAAGTTAATGTTAAAAGCATTGCACATATAACAGGCGGCGGATTTTACGAAAACATACCTCGTGCCTTGCCTGAAAATAAAGTTGCCAAAATTAAAACAAGCGATGTTAAAGTTCTTCCTGTTTTTGAATTAATTAAAGAAACAGGCAATATTCCAACAAAAGATATGTTTAGCACATTTAATATGGGCGTTGGAATGGTTGTTATAGTTTCTAAAGATGAAGCCGACGTTGCACTTGAAATTTTAAAAGATGAAAAAGCTTATGTTCTAGGTTGTGTTGAAAACGGTGAAAATGGGGTTATAATGTGTTAAAAATTGCTGTTTTAGTTAGCGGCGGCGGAACAAACTTGCAAGCCATAATTGATAGCATTAAAAACGGCAAAATTAAAGATGCCGAAATTGCCGTTGTTATTTCAAATAAGAAAAATGCCTTTGCGCTTGAGCGTGCAAAGGCTTGCGGCATTAAAACCGAAGTTATTTTAAAAAAGCAATTTCTTAATAAAGATAAAGATGAAATAAGCTATGAAAACGCAATGATAAATATAATTAAAAGCAATAATGCACAGCTTGTTGTGCTTGCGGGCTTTACCGCTATTTTATCTGAAAACTTTATAAAAGCTTTCCCTAATAAAATAATTAACGTGCATCCTTCCTTAATTCCATCTTTTTGCGGTCAAGGATATTATGGGCTAAACGTGCACAAAGCAGCGATTGAGTATGGTGTTAAGGTAACGGGCGCAACGGTTCATTATGTTAATGAAATTGTTGATGGAGGGGCTATAATTGCTCAAAAAGCAGTTAATGTTTTTCCAAATGACACCCCCGAAACATTGCAAAAACGTGTTATGGAAGAAGCAGAGCATATTATTCTTCCTGAAGTTATTAATTATATAGTTAAAAATTATAATAAAAAATAAATAAATTAGTTTTTAGGTCGATACTTCAATTATATTGATAAATAAGTTTGATATAATAAAATTTGGTGATGTTTTGGATGAGTAGAATTAAAGAGCTTAGAAAAAGAAAAAAATACACTCAAGTAAAAATGCAAATATTAACAGGTATTGACCAAAGTGACTATTCTAAAATTGAAAATGGTAAAAAAAGATGCACTTTTGAACAATGCAAAAAAATTGCATTAGCGCTAAATACCAGCATGGACTACCTTGCAGAAATTACTAATGAAGAAAAACCGTACCCACGCAAATAAATTAAAAATACTTGTGTATTTTAAATGACACGCCCTACGCTTTATAGGGCGTGTCGTAAGCGATACAGTTTGAAATATTGGGCTTTGCAAATTAAGAAGCTAGACTTTATATTTTGCGATAATTTTATTTCTTTTTGCTTCTAAAATTTCTTCCTCTATTTCAACTAAAATACATTCTAAACACATTCCAACGTCATCTAATGATATGTAGTCTAAAGTGCAACAATTGCTTTTGAAATATATGCAAAATTTATTTTCACATTGAAGTTTCATAATATCACCCCCTTGAAATAAATTTACACTATTTTAACGTAAATTTTATGGGTAAATTGACCTAAATTTCTAAAAAAGTTATTTTTAAATAATTTTGCTATTAATAAGAATAAAGGAGAAAAACACTTGAAAAGAGCATTAATTAGT
>CAZHPA010000065.1:0-4487 GCA_964533945.1 uncultured Defluviitaleaceae bacterium | reverse complement strand
TTTTCATATATTTAAATACTTTTCAATATATTTCTAATAACTATTAATTACTCTTGTTGCACCAACATAAGTTCTTGCATAGTAGTTTTCGTTTAAGCTGCTAATAATAACTCCGCGGCTGTTTGTACTTGCCGAATGAATAAATTTTCCATCTTCTATGTATAACCCAACATGAGAAATACGGCTATTTCCACCTGTATTGAAAAATACTAAATCACCCATTTGTAAATCTGAACGCTTAACTTTTGTTCCGTTGTTAAATTGGTCACGAGAAGTTCTGTTTAATCTAACTCCAAAATTAGACATAACCGAATATGTAAAACCAGAGCAATCAACACCGGAAGTTAGGCTTGTCCCACCGTATCTATAGCGTGTACCTAAAAAGTTTTTAGCATATGAAATAATTTCTTGAGCTTTTGAAGATTGAAGTTGCTTTGGGGAAGGTCTTTCGCCAAAAACTAAATCAACAAATGCACGATTAACAAATCCAATCTGACCATTAAAATTTACTTTCGTCCATTCGCCCCAATCTTCCAAAACATCTGCAACTTCTCCATAAGGCAAAACACTTATAATTGCACTATCTTGTGTTGGTTCTTCTCTTAAATTTAACCCATTAGTTGAGTTAACAACAACATATGCATCTTGAGCTTGTCCAATTGCTTTAAATTCGTCTTGGCTTTGTTTTATGTATGGCAAAAGTGTTCCGTTTAATAATGTTTTATGTACATATGCATTTGAATTGTTATAGTCTATAATGTACCATTCGTCAGTTTGAGATAAAACTAAAACTTCATCACCCGAATTTAGTGTTCCAATAATTTGTCCTTCTGTTGAAGGAATGCCACGAACATTAACGTAATCTGCATTCACAAAAGCTTCTGTATTTTGTAGTTCGGCAAATAAGGAGGAAACATAAACTTTTTCATAACCTTCAACTTCAATGCTGAAGAAGTCGCCTTCAATTCCGGATACAACTATATTTGAACCGGAGCCTAAAACCCCGATAATGTTTGCATCAAGAGAAGGGAATTCACGAATATTAACACTGTTTTCTTTTATAGTTGCAATACTTTGAGCAAAAACATTAGAGTTTATTGCAAATAGTAAAGTTCCAATTAACGCAGTACCTGCAAGAGCTTTTAAAACTCTCATTAAATTTTACCCCCCCTATAACTATTACGAAATTATTACGAAGTTATAAAGTTATTATATGGAATATGAAAAGTTTTGTCAATACCATTTTTATTATAAAATATTTTAAATTTTTTTAGGATAAATTTATGTAAACAAATGAAAGGTTTTATCGTTTATATGATTGAAGATGTGTTATAGGCTTTAGGAGCGGGTTTCATGAAAAAAATACGGCTCACAAAATTCCAAATAGTCTGTGAAATATTAACTTTATGCATTACGGTTTTTTGCATTATTATGATAGCCACTATGTGGAATGACATTCCTTTAAAGTTTCCAAGACGCTATGTATTGGAAATTAAAGGTTCACTTATCGGTGTGCAGCTTATAAATATTTTTTTATATTTATTACATACAGTTTCACAAGCTTTTCCGGTTTTAGGATTAAGGATGCATATTAAAATTACACCATTAAACAAAGAAGCAATATATCAAATAATTCGTTCTTCTTTGTGCATTATAAAGTTAACAAATGCTTGCTTATTTTCATATATTTCATATTGTATGGTTAATAACGTTTCTTTAAATAATTGGTTTATAATTGCACTTATTTTCAGTTTAATATTTGTGGAAATAAGGTGTATTCTCAAATGCTATGAAGCTTAGATTAAAAAGAGGGGTTTACTATGTTAAAATTATCACTTACTAAATTTCAAAAGGGTTGCGAAATATTAACTTTTGGAATTTTAAGTTCTTGGATTTATTGGATTTTATTTTTAAGGGATGCAATCCCTTCGGAAGTTCCGGCGTATTACAATTTAACCGGAGTAGCCGATACTTTTACAAACAGAAATTTGCTAATATTTACCATTATATTAGCAATAATTATATATGTATCAATTACGTTAACGCAATTTATTCCAAAAATGTGGGATTTATCAATTAGTTTAAATCCTGCAAGTAAAATTTATTCATTGCAAACAACAATGACATTTACATGCTTTTTTAAGCTTGTAATAGTTTGTATGTTTTTATATATTTCGTATTGTTGCATTAATTCTGTATCGGTTGGTATATGGTTTGCGCCGCTTTGCCTTGCAATAACGCTTGGAGCAGCGGTATGTTATAATTGGAAATGCCGAAAATGTAGCTAAAACAAAAATTCCCTCTTTAAAATTAAGAGGGAATTTTTTTATGGAGACAACAGGACTTGAACCTGTGACCTCCTGCATGTCAAGCAGGCACTCTAACCAACTGAGCTATGCCTCCATACTTCTATATAAAATATAGCGTTGGCAAAGTATGGCTATTATAGCATAGAAAGAATGGCTTGTCAAATGTTTTTTGATTTTATGGCTTTATAGTTCTATAATTCTAGATATTCATGCCCAAACTGTTCTATAAATTCTTTCCGTTCTTTCAAGTTTTCACCCAAAAGAGTTTCAAATATTTCTTGTGTTTGTTGTGCGTCGCAAGGCATAACTTGAATTAGCTTTCTTGTTTCGGGGTTCATTGTTGTTTGCCACATCATATCGGGTTCATTTTCTCCAAGCCCTTTTGAGCGTTGAATTTTACATTTAGAGCCTAACTTTGAAACAATTTTATCTTTTTCGGAATCACTGTATGCAAAAAAAGTTTTTTTGCCGTGTGTTATTTCATAAAGTGGCGATTCAGCTATAAAAACCTTTCTTTCCTGAATTAAAGTTGGCACAAGGCGATAAATCATTGTTAAAATTAACGTTCTAATTTGAAATCCATCAACGTCGGCATCTGTACAAATTATAATTTTGTTCCATTTCAAGCGCTCTATGTCGAATGAATTTAAATCTTTGTTGTGTTTTGTTTTAATTTCAACTCCACAGCCTAAAACTTTAATTAAATCGGTTATAATTTCATTATTAAATATTTTGTCGTAATCTGCTTTTAAGCAGTTTAATATTTTGCCGCGCACAGGAATAATAGCTTGAAATTCAGCATCTCTGCCAAGCTTGCAAGAACCTAATGCAGAATCTCCTTCAACAATGTAAATTTCACGCCGACTTACATCTTTTGTTCGGCAATTAACAAATTTTTCAACCCTATTATTTATGTCTATACTGCCTATTAATTTCTTTTTAATGCTAATTCTTGTTTTTTCTGCTGTTTCTCTGCTTCGCTTATTAACTAAAATTTGAGAAGCAATTTTATCTGCTTCAGATTTATTTTCTATAAAATAAACTTCAAGGCTTTTTTTCAAAAATTCTGTCATACATTCGGCTATAAACTTATTTGTTATAGATTTTTTTGTTTGGTTTTCGTAGCTTGTTACAGTTGAAAATGAATTTGATACTAATATTAAACTATCTTCAACATCGGCAAATGTTATTTTCTTTTCATCTTTTTTATATAGTCCGCAAGCTTTAATGTAATTATCTATGCTATTTAAAAATGCACTTCTAACGGCTTTATCAGGAGAACCCCCATATTCTAAAAAACTAGAATTATGGTAATATTCTGTTATGTTTGCCTCATTTGAAAAACAAAATGCAATTTGAAACTTTAATTTATATTCTGGCTTGTCTTCTCTATCTTTTCCTTTTGCTTCATGCGAAAATAGCTGTGGTTCTGTAAAGCTTGATTTTTCGGCAATTTCCTTAATATAGTCAACAATTCCGTTTTCGTAACAAAATTCATAAGTAGATTCTTGTTGTTCATCTTTAAAAATAAATGTTAGCCCTGCATTTACAATAGCTTGGCGTTTTAGCGTTTCCATAAAATAGGAAGCCGGAACGTTAATGTCTGTAAAAACTTCTGTATCTGGTTTCCATGTTATTGTAGTTCCGCTTAGCTTTGAACTTTTTTCTTTTTGAAGCCCCCCAACATTTTCCCCTTTTTCAAAGCGCAATGTAAATTTATATCCGTCACGAAAAATTGTTACAAGCATATATTCCGAACTGTATTGTGTTGCGCAAAGCCCCAATCCATTTAGACCTAAGCTATACGAATATATGTCTTCACTGTTATTTTGAAATTTTCCGCCTGCATATAGTTCACAAAAAACAAGCTCCCAATTATATTTTTCTTCGGCTTCGTTGTAGTCTACTGGTATTCCTCTGCCGCTATCTTTTATTGTTATGCTGTTGTCTTTATGTTTTGTAACTTCTATTTTTTTTCCAAAGCCTTCTCTTGCTTCGTCTATTGAATTTGAAAGTATTTCAAAAATTGAATGTTGGCAGCCTGAAAGCCCGTCTGAACCAAAAATTACAGAAGGACGTTTGCGTACTCTTTCTGCACCTTTTAATGATGTTATGCTTTCGTTAGTATATTTTTTCATGTTATTCCCCTTTTAAGTATATATGAAAACTTGAAATCTG
>CAZHPA010000064.1:0-4538 GCA_964533945.1 uncultured Defluviitaleaceae bacterium | reverse complement strand
CGCAAAGAACAGCTTGTTCGCCGAAAAGGTCTGTTTCTGTTTCTTCTTTAAATGTTGTTTCAAGCACGCCTGCTCTTGCGCCGCCAATTCCCAATGAATATGCAAGTGCAATATCTTTAGCATCGCCTGTTGCGTCATTGTAAACTGCAATTAGACAAGGAACGCCTTTTCCTTCTGTAAATTGGCTTCTAACTGTATGTCCGGGTCCTTTTGGTGCAATCATAATAACATTTACATTAGAAGGGGGAACAATTTGGTTAAAGTGAATGTTAAAGCCGTGTGCAAAACAAAGTGTCATACCTTCCTTTTCTTTCAAGATAGGGGCAACACTTGTATTATATATTTCCGCCATTTTTTCGTCATTAACAAGTAGCATAACAACTTGAGCTTCTTTAACGGCATCTGCTGTATTTAAAACTTCAAAGCCGTCTTTTTTAGCCTGTTGTGCGCTTTTAGAACCTTCATAAAGCCCTATAATAACGTTAATGCCGCTATCTCTTAAATTTTGCGCATGGGCATGTCCTTGGCTTCCATAACCTACTATTGCAACTTTCTTTTGTTTTAATAATTCTAAATTACAATCTTTTTCGTAATACATATAAATTCCCCTTTTAATTAATTTTTAGTTTTTAAGTTTGCTTTTCCCGCCCTGCCACCCATTTTTTACTTTTCTTTTTTAGAGTCCTTCAACACTTAATACGTTGTTTTCGTTGCCATATGCTAAAGAAATTGCGCCCGAACGGCAAACTTCAATTATTCCAATTTCTTTAACGTCACGTATAAAGTCGTCAATTTTTTCAGAACTTCCTGTTATTTCGGCAGTTATAAAATTATGGGAAAAATCCATTACTTTTCCGCCGTATGTGTTAATAATATCGCTAATGTTTTTATTGTTGCTGCTGTTTGCTTTAATTTTAATTAACATATGTTCAACAGAAACTGAATTTTCTTTTTCAAGTAAAGCAACCATTTTAACATCATGCAATTTTCTAAGTTGTTTAACGGCTTGTTCTTTCATGTAGTCGTCGCCTGTTGAAACAATTGTAATTCTTGAATAGTTTGGGTTTTCTGTTTCGCCCACGGCAAGGCTATCTATATTATAACATCTTTTTGCATATAAACCAGCAACACGGTTTAAAACGCCGAAATGATTTGTTACTACAACACCTATTGTAAACTTTTGGCTCATCTTATAACGCCCCCTTCTTCCCCTGCGCATTCTTCTTTCATTTTAGCGGTTATAATATCTTTAACAGAACCACCCGGCGGTATCATAGGGTATACCATTTCATCCATATCAATTTTGCAATCAATAACAACAGGGCAATCGTTTTCAATTTCGTTTTCTAAAACGTATTTAAGCTGTTCTAAATTGTTGCAGCCAAAACCTTTTGCACCAAAAGCTTTAGCAAGCAACGGAAAATCTGTTTTTCTTTCTAATGTTGATTGGGAATGCCTTTTATCAAAAAATATTGTTTGCCATTGTCTAACCATTCCTAAAGTTCCATTGTTAATAATAACAACAACTACCGGAAGTTTTTGTGAAACAGCTGTTGCAAGTTCTGTTAAATTCATTCCAAAACTGCCGTCGCTTGTGAAAAGAATTGTCTTTTTATTGCCTTTACCAACGCAACCCCCAATTGCTGCTCCTAATCCAAAGCCCATAGTTCCCAAGCCGCCTGATGTTAAAAGCGTTCTTGGCTTTTCAAATTTATAATATTGCATAGTCCACATTTGATGTTGCCCAACGTCTGTTGCAACTATTGTTTCATCATTACAATATGAATTTACAAGCTCAATTATATTTTGAGGAGAAAAAGTTGTTTCGCTTCCTCTCATAGCTATTTCGGCTTGTTTGTAATTGTTAATTTGTTCAAGCCATTGCTTATTTTCTCTATTTTCGCTATTTTCATTGTTTTTATCTATAGCGTTAATTAATTGACTTAAAACTTCTTTAATGTCTCCGCACAAGCCTATTTTTGAACGCACGTTTTTATTAATTTCGGCATCATCAATATCTATATGAATAATAGTACGATTTTTGGCATATTCGCTTGTGTTTCCTGTTGCTCTATCGCTAAACCTTGCTCCTACGGCAATTACCAAATCGGCTTCAAATTTTGCCATAGATGAAGCATATTTGCCATGCATACCGCTCATTCCCAAATTTAGTTCATATGAGCTTGGAATAGCCGACAAGCCCATCATACTAAGCCCTATTGGGGCATTTAATTTTTTGGAAAGTTCTATTACTAAATTTTCGGCGCAAGAACATATTACACCACCGCCGCAGTATATATAAGGTTTTTTGGAAAGCTTAATAACTTTTGCGGCTTCTTCATAATTATTTTCATGACTTTCAAAGCTGCATGGGTTATGTTTAATTTTAATTGAAGTTTTGGACTTAAGATTATTTTCTATATTTAATTCTTGGTTTGAATTTTCATTATATTCGCATTGCCCCTGTTGAACATCTTTTGGAATGTCAATTAAAACAGGGCCGTTTCTGTCGGAAGTTGCAATTATAAAAGCTTGCTTTATAACCCCTTCCAATTCTTTAACATCTCTAACGATAAAATTGTGCTTTACAATTGGTTGCGTAATTCCTACAATATCAACTTCTTGAAAGCTGTCTTTTCCAAGCAAGCTAACCCCAACGTTTCCGGTTATGGCAACAAGCGGTATCGAATCAAGATATGCATTGGCAATGCCTGTAACTAAATTAGTTGCACCCGGACCCGAAGTTGCTATAACAACTCCAACGTTTCCCGTTGCCCTTGCGTATCCGTCGGCGGCATGGGCAGCACCTTGTTCGTGTGCCGAAATAATATGTTCAATTCTATGGCTGTTTTTATATAATTCGTCATATATATTTAAAACTTGACCCCCGGGATAGCCAAAAACCGTTTTAACGTTATGCTTTATAAGTTCCTCAATTAAAATTTTTGCTCCGCTTAATAACATTTTTCTCCCACCTTTTAAAAAATAAAAAACCCTGCAGCGTTTGGCTACAAGGTTTTTGATAAGTATATTATAACACTTATTACCTTTTAATATCAGCACAACGCCAAAAAACATTATTATTTTTGTTAATAATAACGTTGACAAGGACTAGTGTTATGCTGACTATAAAGCTAATAGGTTTCATTTTTTTATACCTCTTAGAAATAATTCGACTAATTTTTTATACCATAATTATATACCACATTTTTTTATAGTTGTCAAGGCTTAATTTCTTATAAAAAATACAAAGCCACTTAAAGCAAGCGGATTTGTATTAATCTTTAATCTTAATTTTCTATTCTACAAATGCGTTTTTAGATAACAGCGAGACAATGCAAGACATAACAGCTGCTCCAAAAACAATTAAATATGGCGTACTTTTAAAACTGTCAAATAAAATGCCGTACATTGCCTGCCCTAAAGGCTGAGAACACATTGCAAGCGCCATTGCGCACGATATAACTTTACCTATTAGCTGTGTTGGTGTTTCTCCTTGAACAAATGTTAACAATTGAATTGTAACAATTGTTGCAAAACTCATTGATAAAAAGCAACTTATAGTAATAATTATGTAGCACACAAACGGCGATAAGCCAAGCAATAAACAAGCCCCTATAGGAACAAGGGATAAAGAACAAGCCAAAAGCAAAATATAAATATTTTTTATTTTTAACTTTTTAACGAGAACTCCTGTTAATATGCCTCCAAAAAGCCCTCCTGCTGCAAGTGTCCCTTGAGAATATCCGTAAAGTTTATCAGACATTCCAAGTATTTGCGTAATAATTACAGGCATTGACACAATAATAAATGAGCTTAAAAATAAATTAAAAGCACAAATAACTATAATTGCTCTTGAAATAATCGGTTTATCTTTTCTTATAAATGAAAAGCTTTCGCTTAAATCTTGTTTTGCAATGCTTAAAATGCTTTGATTTGTTTCGATTTTAGTATAGGGAATGTAAATAAACATTTCCATAACTGCTGATATAAAAAAGCAAACGCCGCCGACTAATATAATTGGGTTAATGCCCCAATTTCCAAATAATACACCACCTATAATTGGGGAAAGAAGCCCAGAAAGAGCACTTACTTGATTAATTATAGCATTTGCAGAAAGCAAATTTTCTTTTGATGCAAGAAGCGGCATACTTGCTTGAACTGTTGGTTGATACACCCCCTGTATTGCAAAAAGAAGCATTAAAACTATAACAAGAAGAACAATTAAATTAACCTTACCCAGCAAAATAAAAAGTACAAGCATTAAAGCTGCAGTTAAAAAATCAAGTATTACCATAACATTCCGTTTGTTAGTTCTATCAGCAATTAATCCGCCTACAGGGGTTAATACAATCATTGGTATAAAAGAAAGCGCGCTTACAACACCAAATAAAGTGGCAGAACCTGTCATGTTAAGCAAATAAAGCGGCAAAGCAAAGCGAACAATTCCGTTGCCGAATAATGATATAATTTGCCCTATAACTACCAAGGTGAAATCTTTGTGAAATAGTTTCTGGTTTTCCATATTTCGAAGCCCT
>CAZHPA010000063.1:0-5109 GCA_964533945.1 uncultured Defluviitaleaceae bacterium | reverse complement strand
TATATAACTATACTATATATTTTTAAGGTTAGCTAGATTATGAACAAGCTCTAAGCGTTGGATTGTAGAAAGAAGCTTTGCTTGGTTGGAAAAATATCGTAGACTATGGAAGAATTGCGAACGTAAGCTTGAGACAAGCTTGCAAATGATAGTTCTTGCTTTTGTCGGACTGCTATTGAGGAGAATTTGAACAGGTTCTAAGTCTACATTATTATTCTAAAAAATTCCTTAATATAAATTATCTACAAATATATTGCAATTTTTTTGTCGTAAATAGTCGTTGACACTTAGGTTAAAATTAAGTATTATACCCTTAAAGCTTAAGATATTTAAATAAGTTTTGATGAAAAAACCGAAACTTATAAAATATCTTGCTTAAATTAATAAAAATTAAAAGGAGGCTAACAAAGTATGCCAAAAAGCCAAAAGGCTAAAACAGTTTTAATTTTTCTTCAAGTAATTGCATTAGTGGTTTTATTAGTAACGCCTAATGTGTATGCAGATGAAAAGCTTGTTGAAAAAGAGTCAAGTGCCAAAACGTACATAGTTAAGTTTAAAAATCAAACCGGCAAGGAAAAGTTTACTCGCAATTCTTCTAATGCTAAGAATGTTAAGAAAAATTACAAGAAACAAACAACTATTTCTGTTGCTTTATCTGATGTGCAAGCAAAACAGCTTGAAAGTGATAATGATGTTGAATATGTTGAATTAGATTTTGAAGCAAAAACATTGTCAGTAGGAGAATTCGATAAAACAACAGAAACAGCAAAAAAGGCTAAAAGCAATTCTCAAATCATTTCATATGGTATAACTAATATCGGAGCAGATCAAACATTTAAAAAATATGATGGTAAAAAGGTTAAAGTTGCTATATTGGATACGGGAGTTTCCAACCATGAAGACATTGCTATAAAAGGCGGTATTTCATTTGTTGATTATACAACAAGCTATGCTGATGATAACGGTCATGGTACACATGTGGCAGGTATAATTGCTGCAAAAGACAATAAAGTTGGCGTTGTAGGCGTAGCACCTAATTCTGAAATTTATGCTGTAAAAGTAATGGATAAATACGGAAACGGAAGCTATAGCAATATTATTGAGGCATTAGAATGGGCGATTGATAACAATATTGATATTGTTAATATGAGCCTTGGGGGAACTTATAACAGCAAAGCATTGCATGAAGCAATTTTGCAAGCTAATAATGCTGGAATAATAATTGTTGCTGCTGCTGGTAACCAAGGAAATGGCATAAATACAATTACATATCCTGCAAAATATCCTGAAGTTATTTCAGTTGGAGCAGTAGATGAAAATTATAAAATAGCAAGCTTTTCAAGTAGAAATTCTCAAGAAAATGGAATAGATATTGTTGCACCTGGCGTAGAGGTTGTTAGCTTAACAAATGATGGTGAATACGCAACAATGTCTGGTACTTCAATGGCAACGCCTCACGTAACAGGTGCATTTGCAGCACTAAAAAGCAAAAATAAAGATGTCACTTCTTCTGAATTAATCAATAAAATTTATGAAACTGCAACTTATCTTGGAAATAAAAATTATTATGGCTATGGGGTAGTTAATATAGCAAAGGCTACTAACGTAATAAATGGTCCTGTTTTTCCTGTAAATGTTGATGAAGAAAATTCAGCATTTAATATAGTTCAAACCGATAAAATACTAAACGTTTACAAAGAAACTCTTAAGCAATACGCTAATGTTGCTTATAACAATAATGACGTAGAATTATCAAAAAGAATTAGTAAAAAATTAGAAGAACTTACTTTGCAAGATTTAAAGCTTCACGAGCTTCCGGAAGAATTAAAATTAAATTCAAAAGTGAAAGAGGAAAACCTAGCTCTGAATGAACAAATCAATTCTTTTTATTCGTCTAAATCTGAACAATTTGATGCACTTAAACAGTCATTTCAAGATGCCATAAATTTGTTCCATGAAGAAATTCAAACAAAGTATGCTAGTGATGAAGATTCTGTTGTGAATTTAATGCAAATTTCGGTGCAGTTAGGTGTTACTGCTTCAGGTTATTCTGACAGAGGAGGTGTAATGTTTAATTTTATTCCTCCAGAAACAGGCAAATATAAAGTTGAAGCTTATATAGACTCTGACGCAGCGGATATGACAAGCTCATTTCAAATATCTTCAAATGTATTAGGCTCGCTTTATAATGTTTGTAATGAAAATTATATTGAAGTAGAATTAAACTTTGTAGCTAATACACTATATGACATACGGGCAGTTGGTAGTATATGGTACTCAACATATGCAGGTTTGCTAATTACAAAAGTAGCTGAACAAGACTACGGACAAATATATGAAGGTTACAAAGATGTAAGCATGCCGGCAGGACAAAATGTTGTTTATAAATTTGTACCCGAAACTACACAAACCTACAGAATATTTACAAATCAATATGGTGGTACAAGTGGTTCGAATGATACTTTTCTTGAATTGTATTCAGATAAAAACTTAACTACCAGAATAGCCTATAATGATGATTATGATGGTACTGCATTTTCATGTATTTCATATAGCCTAAACGCTAATACTCCATACTACATCAAATTAAGACACTACAATACAACAACAGCACTTCAAGCAAGATTAAACATTGTAAAACAATATTTAATCTTAAACATAAATTCGCCTCAAGATATAGATATTAAGGCAGACAGGTTTGTTGTATATAAATTTACTCCAACATTAACGGATTTCTATGCATTTACAACAAGTCCATATGGCGGTAATGGTACAGCATCTGATACATATTTAGAAATTTACTCCGATCAGCTTTTAACAAAACGCTTAGCGTACAATAACGACTACAATGGAACTAATTTCTCTCAAATAGTAACAAAGCTAACAGCAGGCACTACGTATTACATAAGATATAGGGGAAATAATTATGGGGCTGCAAAAGCAAGATTAACCGCTGTTTTTTTTGGGGATACATCTTTATTTGATACTGCAAAGTATCATGTTAAATTAATTTATGGTTCCCAATATTCGGTCAGTATGGAAAGAGAGCCTAATTATGACGATAAAGGTCAAATTGTTTCATATAAGATTCCAATTATAGACGGCAGCAATGTAAAAAAAGGGTATATAACTATATCAGTAGCAACTGATAAATAAAGGAGGTTTTTAGCTTGAAATCAATTATTAAAGTTTTTTTATTAATATCAGTTCTTTTTAGCTTTAATGCTATTATATTTGAAACTGCTTTTGCAGAAACAAGCAGTGAATTTGAAATTATATGCATAGATTCAAAGGTAAGTATTGGCGAATCTTCTAATTTCTTTTTTTCTGTAAATAACGTCGGCTCAATAAAAGATAAAGTGTTTTCAGTATCCTACAACCCAAATGAGCTTCAATTGATAGATTTTGCAGCACAAACGGCAAGTTTAGATAGTACGGTAGGTAAAATTAATGGCACAGATTTAGAAATATTATCACATTCAAATGGATTAATAAAGTTTAAGCTAAACAAAGAATTAGAAGTTGGCAAAGAATTTAGTGGTACTTTAAGCGTTATAAAATTTAACGGAAAAATAAATGGTACTGCATACGTAGGATTTTGTACTAATTAATAGGAGGAATACGATATTATGCATAAACTTAAAACACTTATTGCAAAACTTATGGTATTTGTAATTATTGCAACATGCTTACCAAATTATTCAATAACAATATTTGCAAATGATAATTACAAAAACCAAAGCGAAAGAAGCAATAGCGAACTTAAAAACGACTTATTAGTAGTTACCAAATCAACAATTGAAGCAGCGCAAAACAATGAAACTGAATCAGCTATAAAAACTGAATTTACGTCCAGTGACGCGCAGCCGGAAAATATTAAGAGCGAATCAAGCAACACTTTTAAAGCTAGAAAAGACGAAACAATTCTTATAAAATTTAAAGAAGGCAAAAAAGAAGCCGAAGTCGAGCAATTAATAAAAACAAAGCTAAAAACAGCTGGAAAGTCTGTAAAGAAGCTTAAAGCTAAAAAAGTAACCAATAAGTTAAATATTGCTTCTGTTTCCATAGAATCAGATGAAAATATAGAAAGCATCATTGCGACAATTAAAAGCGACAGCAGTATTGAATACGTTCAAAAAGATTACATATTAACGCATGAAACGATTGAAGAAGATATTCATAATGATAATGCCAACACTAATACAGAAACAGAAGGCATTAATGGTGAAGTAAATTTTAATGAATCCGAAACTAAACTTGAAGCTAATTCTGAAACAAATGTTGAAGAAAATACTAATATTAACAATACGCATAGCGAAGAAGACACTGAACAACTAGTAAATCCTTCGGATAATCCTATAGAAATTAATACAGATTATCAATGGGCTATAAAAAATAGCGGACAAGCTATAAATGGAGTTAAAGGAACAGAAGGCGCAGACATTAACTTATTACCAATTTTCGAACAAAATTATACTTTTTCAGATGTTACGGTTGCAGTGCTTGATACGGGTATAGATACAACACACAAAAACCTAATCAATAAAACAGTACAAGGTTACGACTTTGTAAATATGGACGACACTGTATTTGATGAAGGCGATGCAGCACACGGAACTTTAGTTTCTGGTATAATTGCAGGAAATAGCGAAAATAATTTTAAAGGTATAGCTCAAAACGCAAAAATTATGCCATTAAAATTTATTCAAGATGGTTACGGTTATACTTCTGATGCAATAGCAGCTATTGAATATGCTAAAGAAAAAGGCGTTAAAATAATAAACTGTAGTTGGGGTAGCGATATTTATAATCCTATACTTAAGGATATAATGCAGTCAAATTCTGATATTTTATTTGTTTGTGCAGCTGGTAATAATGGTAGTTCAAAAGAAATTTATCCTGCAGCCTTTAATCTTTCTAATGTAATTTCGGTTGCTTCTATTAATAATTTAGGAGCTTTGGCTGAAAGGTCAAATTATGGTCAAACAGTAACATTAGCAGCGCCTGGGCAGCAAATATATTCAATAGTGCCTGAAAATAAATATGAATTTGCAGATGGAACATCAATGGCTGCAGCTTATGCTACAGCAGCTTCTGCGCTCCTATTAG
>CAZHPA010000062.1:0-6326 GCA_964533945.1 uncultured Defluviitaleaceae bacterium | reverse complement strand
GGACATAATTTTGAAAACGAAATTCAAACTATAAGTCAAATATTTTATCCAAACGAAAAATTTATTAAAACATTAACAGTTACTTCTTCCGGAGTGACTGTTGTTTCAACAATAGAAAACAAAGAAATTATCGGCGAAGTTTTTATAGATGGTAAGCTTATTTGTTCCGAAACTTCTATTGAGTATGCCGATAATGAAAAGCAAAATCGGCATGTTGCAAAGCAAGTTATGTATAAAGCATTAGCTAAAGCAACTGGCTTTTATTCGCAATGGGGAATTTTAACGGGAATTAGACCGTCCAAAATAATACATACGCTTTTAGACAAAGGGCTTAATGATTTTGAAATTATACAGCACATGAAAGACAAGCATTACACATCTTCCCAAAAAACTAAGCTATGTATTGAAGTTGCAAAAGCAGAGAGCGAAATATTAAAAAAGCAAACGGGTAATGAATTTAGCTTATACGTTGGCATACCTTTTTGCCCTACAAAGTGTAATTATTGCTCCTTTACCTCATACCCGATAACTAAATATGAAAATGCAATTGACGACTATTTAAACTGTTTGAAAAAAGAGCTTGAATATTGCAAACATTTTACACATAACAAAACTTTACAAACTATATATGTTGGAGGGGGAACTCCAACCTCTATTAACGAAAACCAGCTTGAATTTTTGCTTGATACAATTCATAAAAATTATAGCGTAAGCAAAACGCTTGAATTTACAGTTGAAGCAGGACGACCTGATACAATTACAAAGCAAAAGCTTGACACATTAAAACGCTTTGGAGTTAACAGAATATCAATTAATCCACAAACTATGAATGACAAAACACTTGCTCAAATAGGAAGACAGCATACCGTTTCCGATTTTTTAAAAGCATTTTATTTGGCAAGAGAAGCAGGGCATGAAAATATTAATGTTGATATAATAGTTGGGCTTTTGGGGGAAGGTATTTCAGAAATTACCCAAACTATGGAGCAAATTTTAAAACTTCAACCCGAAAATTTAACAGTTCATACGCTGGCAGTAAAACGAGCTTCTATATTAAAGCAAAGTGGTTTTAATTTTGAAGCAGCTGACATGTTAAATAAAACAGAAGCTATGCTTAATGTTGCCAAACACTATGCAAAGCAAATGTACATGAGCCCATATTATATGTATAGGCAAAAAAATATGTGTGGTAACCTTGAAAATATAGGCTATTGCAAAAAAGGGTATGAAGGCTTATATAACGTTTACATTATGGAAGAATGCCAAACGATTGTTGCCGTTGGTGCAGGCGCAATAACAAAAATTGTTGAATATAAAGACGACGGCGTAAAAATTGAAAGAGCCTTTAACGTTAAAGATGTTTTGGAATATATAGGAAGAATTGATGAAATGATAAATAGAAAGGAAAGTTTTTTGTGACACCAAGAGGTACAAAAGATATTTTAGGCAACGAAGCTTTAGCATGGCAGAAGCTAGAAGGCGTAATTAGACAGCTATGCAACGACTTTTCGATTTCGGAAGTGCGTACCCCTATTTTTGAATATACAGAGCTTTTTATAAAAGGCACAGGGGAAACAACGGATATTGTGCAAAAAGAAATGTACACGTTTTTAGACAAAGGCAATAGAAGTATAACGTTGCGCCCAGAAGGAACGCCGGGAGCAGTTAGGGCATATTTAGACAACAAATTATATTCAAATCCACAACCAACAAAGCTATATTATATTTCTTCTCTTTTTAGATACGAAAAGCCGGAAGCAGGAAGAATGCGACAATTTCACCAATTTGGTGCTGAATTTTTCGGCTCATACGACCCATCTTCTGATGCCGAAGTTATTTCTTTGGCATATGAACTTTTAAGCCGCCTTAATATAAAAAATACAACGCTGTATTTAAACAGTCTTGGTGGAACAGAATGTCGTAAAAAATATAACGCTAAAATAAAGCAGTTTTTAGCGGAAAATGCTAAAAAGCTATGCCCTCAGTGCAAAGAACGTTCTGCAACTAATCCTTTGCGCGTGCTTGATTGCAAAGTTGACACTTGCAAAAGTATAGTTGAGCAAGCGCCTTCTATTTTGGAATGTTTAGGCGATGAATGTTTGGCTCATTTTGAGAAATTGCAAGTGATTTTAACAGAAATGGGTATTCCTTTTAAAGTTAACCCAAAAATTGTAAGAGGATTAGATTACTATACGCGCACGGTTTTTGAGTTTATATGCGACGACTTAGGTTCTCAAAGCACAATATGCGGCGGCGGACGATATGATACGCTAATTGAAAGCTACGAAGGGCAACCAACAGGAGCTGTTGGCTTTGGAATGGGGCTTGAACGTGTACTTTTAACGCTTTTAAACCAACAACCTAGCTTCTTTGAAGATATACCACTAAAACATATTTTTATTGGATATATTGGGGAAAAAGGCTATTTATATTCACAAAAACTTGCATATTTGCTTAGAAAAAACGGTGTTCGTGCTGAAAGTGAAACTTTAAACAGAAGCGTTAAAGCTCAGTTAAAATATGCTAATAAAATTGGAGCAAAATTTTCTGTTATTATTGGTGATGATGAAGTTGCTAATGGAAAATGTAAGCTTAAAAATATGGAAACAGGGGAAGCAATTGAAGCTGAGTTCGATGCTTTAGTTATTAAGAATATAATTAAAAACTAAAAACCAAGGGATACGGAAAAAGAAGAAGAATCAAAAAAGCGTTTAAGGGGCGTGGGGGGGGAATCGCAACCCCCACGTTTCTTTGCTTCTTTTATAAAGAAATGTCTTTGCCTTCTTTCTAAAGAATGAATATTGATTAGAAAGCAAACATTATTTAAGTGTTTAGTAATTATCAACCATGGCGTAATACCCCCGGCTTTAGCCGTGGGGATATAAGCCAAACAATTCCGTCTGCGAAAAAATAAAGTTTTGGAACTTCTAATTCTGTCTTGATTTTTGTCAAATTTAGTAATAAAATTAAGCTACAATCTAACATTTAAGATTGAAACTTAAAGAAAGGAGGATTACAATGTACATAACTAGGCAAATTAAAATACCTAAAACAAATCAATTAGACTTTTTAGCCCATGAAGCAGGTATTGTATATAGTCAAACCTTAGTATATTATAAGCGCATTTTAAGAAAGAAAAATATTTGGCTATCAAAGTATACAATGCAAAGACTAATAAACAGTAAAACCTTACATTCCCAAACAAGGCAAGGAATAGTTGAAATATTCTATGACAACCTTGCTTCATGGCGCGAATTTAAAAAAGTTAATAAAACAGCTAGAATGCCACGAAAAAGAAAGTGGTTTTTTGCGTTGCCATATTTAGGCTTAAAGATGGCAAATTAATACTTTCAAATGGTAAAAATAATCCTCCTTTAATAATAGATTGGAAGTTTGAGCTTCCTGTATTTGTTAGAATTTCATATGATAATGGTTATATAGTTAATGCTACATATAGTGTTCAAACATCTGAAAATAATAATACAGAAGTTGCAGGTATTGATTTAGGAGAAATTCATTTAGCAGTTGCAAACATTGGCGATAAAACTTTAATTTTAAATGGACGCAAATTAATAAGTAAAAGACATTATCAGAATAAAGTTAAAGCATATTTTCAAAAGAAATTAAGTAAACATAAGAAAAACTCATGTAAATATAAGCAAATTAATCAAAAAAAGAAACAAATCTTGAAAAGACTTGATAATCAAATTAAAGATATTGTTCACAAGCAAACTACTAAACTAGTCTATGCATTAAATAAGTTAAATGTAAAGACGGTAGCTATTGGCGATGTGAAAAATATTAGACAAAACGTTGACTATGGAAGACATGCAAATCAAAAAATACATCAAATGTTAACAGGTAAAGTAAGAGCTATGCTTGAATATAAATGTGCAAAGTACGGTATAGATACACATTTAATTAATGAAAGCTACAGCAGCCAAACTTGCCCGTCTTGTTTGCATAGGCATAAACCAAGCAATAGGCAATATAAATGCTCTAAGTGTGGGTTTGTGTACCATAGAGATGGCGTAGGAGCCATAAACATAAGAAACAAATACATGTATAAGGGATACGTCCCTGTAGTAGGCGTCATGACACCGCCCGTAGGTATACGCTATACGGCGTAACCTATGACATTTGGGTTGATATAATCCAAAGAACCCCTGCCCTTTAGGGCTAGGGAGTGTCAGTAAGTGTGACATACTCACCCGCCTAAAGAGGCGGGAGCTTCTTACTCGATAGTTCTTATGAACTAAGGCAAAATTTGCTAACCCCGTGTGCCCTACGGTTTTATACCTAAAATTTGGACTTACGCCCCAGACAACGGTAGTTTCTTCAGTGGCATATACTACCAAAAGACACCCTTTTTACCCAAGAAGAGCTTAATTACTAAGTGCAGTGCTATGATTTACTTATCATATCATATAGCACAATCCTATGTGAAGACCTTGCCAATTCATCACCCACCCTTCTAAAATAAGAGGTGGGAGAATTCTTGGCAATTAGAGGTTAAAAATAGTTAAAAGCTAAAAACAGGAAATATGCCTAATCAAAACAAAAGTAACCAATTAATACCTGATTGCATACGTTAGTCTAAGGAAACAGTTGTTCCTTAGACTAATTTTATTTGGAGCGAGAAAAACTATGTCATTAAATTGTCTGTCAGAATTAAAACAAGGCCATTGCGCAGTCGTTAAAGAATTAACGGCATCAGGAAGCATACGCCGAAGATTACAAGATATTGGAATAATTGAAGGCACACATATTGAATGCGTGCAAAAAAGCCCATTAGGCGACCCTATTGCTTATTTAATCCGTGGTGCAGTAATTGCGCTAAGAATAGAAGATTCGTCACGTGTTATTATACAATTGTAGTTTTGCGGTTTGGGAGGTTAATTTATGGCAAACTTCCAACTTATAATTAAAAAGAGAAATGAAACAGACAAGGTAGTTGCGCTTGCAGGCAACCCAAATGTAGGTAAAAGTACTGTCTTTAACGAACTTACAGGGTTAAAGCAGCATACAGGAAATTGGCCGGGAAAAACTGTAGCAAATGCGCAAGGATATTGCCAATATAAAGATGAAGGATATGTTTTGGTAGATTTGCCGGGCTGCTATTCGCTAATGGCACACTCGGTAGAAGAAGAAGTTGCAAGAGATTTTATTTGCTTTGAAAAACCTAATGCAGTTGTAGTTGTTTGTGATGCAACTTGCCTTGAACGAAACTTAAATTTAGTGCTTCAAATTATTGAAATAACAAGCAATGTTGTTGTTTGTGTTAATTTAATGGATGAAGCAAAAAAGAAAAAAATAAATATAGATTTAGTGTTACTATCTGAAAAACTTGGCGTACCTGTAGTTGGAACTTCGGCAAGAAGCAAAGATGGCTTAGATAAGTTTATGCAAACTGTTAGCAATATTTTTAAAACACCCAAAAAGGTTAACAAACAATTTAAACTAAAAGTTAAATACCCCGACTATATCGAAAGCGCAGTTAATGCGCTTGAACCTATATTAGCAAAACAAAATATTAGCAATTTAAATTTACGTTGGCTTTCTATTAAAATTTTGGAATCAAACGAAATCTTTTTAAATTCTATAAATAAACATTTTAACATTGACATAACCCACAATGAACAAATTTCAAACACTATATCTCAATTTAAAAACACCTTAATAGAAAATAGCATAAGCGAGCAAAAACTAAAAGATGATATTGTTTCCGGATTAATAACAACTGCCGAATTAATATGCAGCGACGTAATAACGTATAACAATAAGTTTTATAACTTTAATGATAGAAAGATTGACAGCATAATTACAAGCAAAAGCATAGGCTTTCCGCTTATGTTTTTAACGCTGCTTGTAATTTTTTGGATTACAATTTCGGGAGCAAATTACCCATCTCAATTAATAAGCAAGTTTCTTTTTAAAATTGAAGAATATATTCTTAATTTTTTCATAGATGTAGGAGCGCCGAAATTTATTTATGAAATGCTTGTGCTAGGAGTATATAGAGTTTTGGCATGGGTTGTTTCTGTTATGCTGCCACCTATGGCAATATTTTTTCCGCTTTTTACGCTGCTTGAAGACGTTGGATATTTGCCACGTGTTGCATTTAATTTAGATAAAATTTATAAAAAATGCAACGCTTGCGGAAAGCAAGCACTTACTATGTGCATGGGTTTTGGTTGCAATGCTGTTGGTGTTATAGGCTGCAGAATTATAGATTCTCCACGTGAACGGTTAATTGCTATTGTTACTAACAATTTTGTTCCGTGTAATGGGCGTTTTCCGCTACCATACAAAGGGTAAAAAAAGAG
>CAZHPA010000061.1:0-6952 GCA_964533945.1 uncultured Defluviitaleaceae bacterium | reverse complement strand
TTAAACATAAAATCACCTTTTGTTTTTTGCTTCTTGTCTATTTAACAAATTTATAGCCAACCCCCCAAACTGTTTTAATTCCAAAGCTATCATCCTTAGTCATTTTTTCCCTAATTCTTTTAATATGCACATCAACTGTTCTTGTATCTCCCATAAATTCATAACCCCAAATTCTGTCCAAAAGCTTTTCTCTTGTAAAAACTTGGTTTGGGTGCTGTGCAAAAAACAAAAGCAGTTCAAATTCTTTTGGCGGAAGCTCTAAAGTTTTGCCGTGGTATGTTACGGTATATGTGTTTGGGTTAATTGCTAAATTTGGGAAAACAATTTGATTTGAAGCTTTTGCTTCTTTTGTATCGTATCTTCTTAAAACCGCTTTAACCCTTGCAATTAATTCTTTAGGGTCGAACGGTTTAACCATATAATCGTCTGCTCCAAGCTCTAAGCCTAAAACTTTGTCAAACGTTTCCCCTTTTGCCGTTAGCATAATTACAGGAACAGAGCTAATTTTTCGTATTTCGCTGCATATTTGGTATCCGTCCATTCCGGGAAGCATTAAATCTAAAATAACAAGATGCGGCGCAAAGGAAGAAAATTCACCCAACGCTTTCTTCCCATCATGAATTTCTTTTGTTTCATATCCTTCCTTGTTTAAATACAGCGATATTAACTCCGAAATATGGGGGTCGTCGTCAACTATAAGTATTTTCATATTATCAACTCCTAACTCTTTACATATTTACATAAAACGTATAATATGTAAAGATAAAAATAACACAAAAAACATAAAAGGAGATTTTAAATGGTTAGAACACGTTTTGCTCCAAGCCCAACGGGTTTTATGCATATTGGAAATTTACGCACTGCATTATACGAATATTTAATTGCAAAGTCGAACGGCGGCAAATTTATTTTACGCATTGAAGATACAGATAGAGAAAGGCTTGTTGAAGGAGCTGTTGATTTAATTTATAAAACACTGAAACTTGCAGGCATTAATCACGATGAAGGTCCAGATATTGGCGGGCAATTCGCCCCATATATTCAAAGCGAACGCAAAAACGATTATTTAGCATATGCCAAAAAATTAGTTGAAGACGGCAAAGCATATTATTGCTTTTGCACAAAAGAACGCCTTGAAAAACTGCATGAAGACAACAAGCACGCAAAATATGACCGATATTGCTTGTCTTTAAGTAAGGAAGAAATTGAAAACAACTTAAACAATAACGTGCCTTTTGTTATAAGGCAATTAATACCGGAAGGTGAAACTTCTTTTTCCGATTATGTTTTTGGGGATATTACAGTTAAAAACGAGGAAATAGAAGACCAAATTTTAATTAAAAGCGATGGCTTGCCAACATATAATTTTGCAAATGTAGTTGATGACCACTTAATGCAAATTACCCACGTTTTGCGTGGAAGCGAATATTTATCGTCGACACCAAAATACAACATACTATATAATGCTTTTAATTGGGAAATACCAACATATATGCACTTGCCATTAATTCTAAATTCAAACGGAGAAAAGCTTTCAAAGCGAAAAGGCGACGCTTCTTTTGAAGATTTAATAGAACAAGGCTTTTTGCCAGAAGCAATAGTAAATTATATTGCACTTTTAGGCTGGAGTCCTTCTGAAAACAAAGAATTTTTTACAATGGACGAGCTTATTGCACATTTTAACCCAACAGGATTAAGCAAATCACCTTCTGTATTTGATATGCAAAAACTAACGTGGTTTAACGGCGAATATATTAAAAAGCTTTCGCCCGAAAAATTTTATGAATTAGCATTGCCATATTTGCAAAATGCTATTAATTCCATTAAAAGAAGCGTTGACTTTTTAAAAATTTCTGCTATGGTACAAAGTAGGGTAAATTTTGTTAAAGAAGTTGTTTCCCTTGTAGACTTCATTGACGCTTTGCCTGAATACGACACAGAACTTTTTGTTCATAAAAAGATGAAAACAACAAAAGAATCGTCTTTGGAAAGCTTGCAGAAAGTGCTTCCCTTTATTGAAGAAACAGAGCTTGAAGATTTCAACGAGAAAGCAATTCACGATTCTATTATGGAATTTATAGCAAAATGCGGCGTTAAAAACTCCCAAATGCTATGGCCTATAAGAACGGCGCTTTCGGGCAAGCCAACTTCTCCTTGCGGCGCAACAGAACTTATTTCGCTGCTTGGAAAGGGAGAAAGTATTAGAAGAATTAATATTGCAATTGAAAAACTTCAATCCGAAAACTAAAATATTAATAAAAGAAAGGGGAAAAATAAATGGCAGAAATGCGCTACAATCCATTAACAAACGATTGGATTATGATTGCATCACATAGACAAAACCGCCCACAAATGCCTAAAAATTGGTGTCCGTTTTGTCCGTCGGAGGATAATAAAAAAGTTCCCAAAACATACGACGTTTTAAAATACGACAATGATTTTCCGGCACTATCACAAAACCCTCCAACTCCCGATGACGTTAAAACAGATTTTTATAAAACAAGTTCGGCTTACGGCAAATGCGAAGTAATTTTATACTCCGAAGAACATACAAAAACATTGCCCGAACTTTCGGAAGAACATATTAGAAAGCTTGTTGACTTGTGGACAGAACGTTTTGTAGAACTTAAAAAAGACGAAAACATTAAATATATTTTTATATTTGAAAATAGGGGCGATGTTGTTGGTGTAACAATGCCTCACCCTCATGGTCAAATTTACGGTTACCCATATGTTCCTAAAAAATTGCAGCTTGAAACTGAAAACAGTAAAAAGTATAAAGATGAAACAGGCAACTGCATGATTTGCGATATGCTAAAAGATGAAATGAAATACGGCGAACGTGTTGTTATCGAAAATGACAGCTTTTGTGCCTTTCTTCCGTTTTTTTCCGAATACCCATACGGAATGTATATAGTTTCTAAAGAGCATAAGCAAAATCTTGACGAATTTACAGAAAAAGAACGCAACGATTTAGCTAAAATTATACGCGAAACAGTAGGAACGCTTGATTCTCTTTTTGATTATGCATTTCCATATATGATGTGTATGTATCAATCGCCTGTAAATATGGGGGAAAACTATGAATATTACCATTTTCATATAGAATTTTTCCCACCTATGCGCTCTAAAGACAAGCAAAAATTTAATGCCTCAAGTGAAACGGGTGCATGGGCGCATTGTAACCCAACTTGCCCTGAACAAACTGCGCAAGAATTAAAAGAAGCATACAAAAAATTTATGAATAAGTAAAATGTAGAAAAAATAAATTACGGGGGGACTAAAAATGACGGTAAACGAATGCAAAAAGCTATTTATTGAAATTTACGGCGGCGATGACAGCTCATTGCGTGTTTTTGAAGCGCCGGGGCGTGTTAACTTAATAGGTGAACATACAGACTACAACGGCGGTTTTGTATTTCCGGCTGCAATTACGCTAAAATCAAGAGTTATTGCAAGAAAGCGAAGCGACAATATAATAAAGCTTGCCGCAACAGATTTACCTGATAGAGTTTCAATTGACGTAAATAACATAGAAAACTACAAAGACTTAAATTGGGGTAATTTTCAAGCAGGTGTTGTAGATGAAATGATTAAAGCAGGCTACGAAATTGTTGGCTGCGATTTACTTTACGACGACACAGTGCCTCATGGTGGCGGTCTTTCATCTTCTGCTGCCGTTGAAGTTGTTACAGCTTTAATTTTTGCAACATTTTCAAATGAAGCAAAAGGTATAACCGAACCTGTTAATATGGTTGAGCTTGCACTAATAGGGCAACGTGCAGAAAATATATATGTTGGTCTTAATTGTGGCATAATGGACCAATTTGCATCCGCTATGGGCAAAAAAGATAACGTAATACTTTTAAATTGCAAAGATTTGTCGTATAAACTTGTTCCATTAAAATTAGACGGCTATAAAATTGTTATATCAAACACAAACAAAAAGCGTGCGCTTACAGGTTCTAAATATAACGAACGCCGCCAAGAATGTGATACAGGGCTTTCTATTTTGCAAAAATCATTGCCCAACAAAGAATGTCTTTCGGATATTAATGTAAAAGAATTTGAGGAAAACAAGCATTTAATTGAAGATGAAGTTATTAAAAAAAGAGTTTGTCATGTAATTTATGAAAACGACAGAGTGTTACGTTCGGCAGAAGCTTTAGAAAACGGTGATGTTGCCCTTTTCGGAAAATTAATGATTGAGTCTCATAACTCGCTTAGAGATTTATACGAAGTTACAGGAAATGAACTTGACACGCTTGTTGAAGCAGCTTTAAGCATAGATGGCGTAATTGGTTCAAGAATGACAGGAGCAGGCTTTGGCGGTTGCACCGTTAGCGTTGTTAAAGACAGTTCTGTTGATAACTTTATTGAAAAATGCAACGAAATATATACAAAAGCAATTGGGTATTCTCCGTCATTCTACGTTACAGAAGTTGGCAATGGCGGTCATGAATGCTAGGTTTTTAAAATATGGGGAATGGGAATTTCGCATTCCCCTATATTTAATAACAAAGGAGACAATTTTAAATGGATATTGAGTTTTCAGCAGATAACACTAGAAGTTTAAATAAATTTTACGACGTTAAAAGTTTATATTTAACTAAAGTTTTGAATGGGGAAATTTCTGAACAAACTAACGGCAGTTCAAACAAAAAGGTTGATTTTGCAGCGTTAGAAAGAGCTGTTTTAGGTAACGTTAAACCTGTTGATTTAACCGACTTAGAAGACAAAATCCCTGTAATTGGAAATATTTTAGAAAGCTGTAAAATTGAATCAAACCCTGTTCAAACTAAAATTATGTTTGAAGTAAATGAATTGAATTTAATATGTGATGTATACATAAAACTTCCACGTTCTGTAAATACAACGTTGGAATGCGTTAGTATTACTCCACAAACTAAATTTTGCGTTCAATCCCGATTTAATTTATATTACACAGAAGGTTTTACACTTGCATTAAGACACAAAGACTTTTTATTGTCTATATATACATCAAACTCAAGCGGTATGAAAGGTTTGGGGGAAGTATTAGTTTCGGCATTTGTAAATGGAAACTTGTATGTAGACAAGCTTTCAAAATATGTTGATGTTTCAGAAATTTTAAATAAATATATAGGATAGAAAAAGGGGAAAAGTATGAGGGCAGTAATAACGGTAATAGGCAACGATGCAAAAGGCATAATTGCAAAAGTAAGCGGCGAATGTTTAACATATAACATAAATATTATAGATATAGCGCAAAGCGTTTTAAAAGACTATTTCGCAATGATAATGCTTGTTGATATTAATGACATTAACATTAAATTTTCCGATTTTATTGATAAGATGAACGAAATGGGTAAACAAAATTCGCTCCAAATCCACACCATGCATGAAGACATATTTAATTGTATGCATAGAATATAATCTAAAGCTTAAAGGGGTATAATTGCACTAATGATTAATAATTACGACATATTAGATACTATAAAAATGATACAAGAGGATTGCTTAGATATACGCACAATTACAATGGGAATTTCCCTGCTTGATTGTTGTGATAGCAGCGCAACAAAATCTTGTGAAAAAATATATGATAAAATTGCACGCTATGCACAAAATTTAGTACAAACGGGAATTGACATAGAAAAAGAATATGGCATTCCTATAATTAATAAAAGAATTTCTGTAACTCCAATATCTATTGTTGCTGCTTCAAGCGACACTTCCGATTACACAATGTTTGCAAAAGCGCTTGATAAAGCAGCGGATACAACAGGCGTTAATTTTATTGGCGGCTTTTCGGCTTTAGTGCATAAAGGCTTTAACAAAAGCGATATAAATTTAATTAATTCAATTCCGCAAGCACTTTCAACAACAAAATGTGTATGCTCAAGCGTTAACGTTGCAACAACAAGAACAGGCATAAATATGGATGCAATAGCTTTAATGGGCGGCATTATTAAGGAATGCGCATTTTTAACTAAAGAAGACAATTCAATAGGTTGTGCAAAGCTTGTTGTTTTTGCCAATGCCGTTGAAGACAATCCGTTTATGGCAGGAGCTTTTCACGGCGTTGGAGAAGCTGAAAGTATTATAAACGTTGGAGTATCAGGCCCCGGTGTCGTTAAAGCTGCTCTTGCAAAAGAGCCAAATGCCGATTTAGATAAAATTGCAGACACAATTAAAAAGACAGCTTTTAAAATTACCCGTGTTGGACAACTTGTAGCAAATGAAGCCTCGCGCCGTTTAAATGTTCCGTTTGGAATAATTGATTTATCTTTAGCGCCAACTCCGGCAATAGGAGATAGCGTTGCATATATTTTAGAAGAAATAGGGCTTGAAAAATGCGGCTGTCATGGCACAACGGCAGCTTTGGCAATGCTAAACGATGCAGTTAAAAAAGGTGGAACTATGGCTTCTTCTCATGTTGGCGGTCTTTCGGGTGCTTTTATACCTGTTTCAGAAGATGCCGGAATGATAGCTGCAGCCAAATGCGGAGCATTAACTATAGAAAAGCTTGAAGCTATGACTTGCGTTTGTTCAGTTGGGCTTGATATGGTTGTTGTTCCAGGAGATACACCAAAAGAAATAATATCGGCTATTATAGCAGATGAAGCTGCTATTGGGGTTATTAACAGCAAAACAACAGCTGTTAGAATTATTCCCGCTTTTGGCAAAAAAATAGGAGAAAGCGTTATTTTTGGAGGACTTTTAGGAGAAGGAGTTGTTCAAGCCGTTAATACGTATTCTCCAAAACGATTTATAGAGCGCGGCGGAAGAATACCAGCACCGCTTCAAGGAATTAAAAATTAATATTAAATATACTTTGTCCAAACAATAACTAAACTATCAATATAATTACGCCATAACCCCCCGCCACAAGCTGCGGGGATATAAGGCGTGGTTTTGATTTATTTTTTAACTAAGTTAAGTATAAAATTTACTTTTTTAAATGCTCGTC
>CAZHPA010000060.1:0-7007 GCA_964533945.1 uncultured Defluviitaleaceae bacterium | reverse complement strand
GGAGGTTATAATATCATGTCATTTAATTAATGTCAAGGGGAAATTAAAAAATAATTTATTTAGACTTTACAATAACCTAAATTTAATAAAAATATTTTAGAGAAACATTTTAAAGTATTTAATATGTATGAATTTGCAAATAACGTTGTTACTAATACCATATGCTTAATCACCTATATAAAACAAACTTGAAAATAAATTAAAGCTGTTGCAAAAGTTAGTGTATATGAACTTTTATTTAATCTCGCAAATAATATAACTAACAAAGAACATTTGTTAAGCTTTATTTAAAAACGCCAATATCCTATTCTTTATCTTATTTTTGCTTTACTTTTTAACTAAACATGGTTATAATAATATATTATCAAACGCTGAAGGGAGTGCAAGAGCGTGGGGCTTAAAAGCTTTAGCAGGTTTATATCTATTCTAACTATAATTTCTTTATTTTTTATTGTTTGGGTTTCAGTTCATTCATATTTAGCAAAAAAAGAGGCTGATAAAGCAAGAAGTAATAGCTTTGAACTTATATATAGTGCAAACGATTTAAAGTTAACTTCCGATTTTTTAACCGAGGAAATTAGGCTATATGCTCAAACAGGGAACGAAGTCCATGAAACTCACTATTTAAATGAAGTTTATAACATAAAAACAAGAGAAAAAGTAATTGAAAAACTTGAGAAGCTTGAAATTTTCCCTTCTGAAATGTCAATTATTAATAATATTAAAAAGCTCTCAGATTCACTTGTTCCAATTGAAGAGCGTGCAATACAGTACGTAAAAAACGGAGAACTCGAAGAAGCAAGAAAATTGCTATACGATGATAATTATATTCAAACTAAATATAAAATGGATGACTTAAAAGAAGAATTTAAAGAAGTTGTAACTAAAAGAACAACACAAGAAATTGCATATAGCCAAAAAAGACAGGATGTAGTTAATGCAGTTTTCTTTTTAAGTATTTTCCTTATAATTTTTGGTCAAATAATTATGGTTGTTTTTGTTAATGTTAAAATAACTAAACCCATTACTAAAATTAGCGAAGTTACAAAACAACTGTCGGAAGGCAACATAGATATACAATTAAATTTAAAGCCTGACAAAACAGAAATAGGGCAGCTTATTGGGTCGTATAATTATCTTGTTCAGTCTTTGAAAGACTTAATGCTTGAGCTTGATACAATTAGCCACAAAATAGTAATAGGTCAAATTACTGAAAGAGGAAAAGTTGGGCTTTTAAAAGGAAAGTTTAATGATGTTGTTATAGAAATAAATAGTATTATAGATTCTTTGGCAAAGTACTTAGATTATGTGTATATTCCAATAACAATAATAGATAAAAACTTTCAAATTAATTATATGAATAAAGCAGCCTTAGAACTTTCGGGCGAAACTTTGGAAAAAGTTAAAGAAACAAAATGCTTTAACTATTTTAATACTACCGATTGCGACACGGAAAATTGTGCAGTTAAAAAATGTTTTCAAACAGGACAAACGTGTAAATCTCAAACTGTATCAAATCTTCCTGATAAAAGCTTGGAAATTGAATATGTTGGCATTCCAATATTTGATGAAAACAATGAAGTTGTTGGCGCTCTTGAGTTTGTAATCGACTTAACCGAAAATAATAAATCTAAAAGAAGGTTGGCTTCAAGATATAAATATCAAACCGAAGAAGTTGAAAAAATTATTAGCTCACTAGAACTTTTGGCCAAAGGAAGTCTTAATTTAGAATATGTTCCCGGCAGAGGCGATGAATTTACAGAAGATATAAGAAGTCTGTTTATGAAAATTAGCAAAAGCATTGAAACAAGCAGCACAACAATCAAAAGCTATATTAAAGAACTTTCAAATATTTTAGGTCTTATGGCAAATAAAGACTTAACAACAGATATCGAAAGAGAATACATGGGTGACTTTAAAACTCTTAAAGATTCAATAAATGTTATTGTTAAAAACTTAAATGAAACTTTTTCAGAAATTATAAGCGCAGCATCTCAAGTTGAAAATGCTTCTCAAAGCGTTGCAAATGAAAGTATTACTCTTGCCCAAAGCGCCTCAGATCAAGCAAGCGCTGTTCAAGAAATTAATTCAATAATTAGCACAATTTCACAACAAACTTCTGAAAATGCTGAAAGTGCCGCTAAAGTTAGGGATTTTTCTGCTAAAGCTAAAAAAGACGTTGAAAACGGAAATAGGCAAATTGCAGAAATGGTTGAAGCTATGCAAACTATTAAAGCTTCTTCAAATGACATAGCTAACATTATTAAGGTAATTGACGACATAGCGTTCCAAACAAATTTATTGGCATTAAATGCTGCTGTTGAAGCAGCAAGAGCCGGAGTATACGGCAAAGGCTTTGCCGTTGTTGCCGAAGAAGTTAGAAATTTAGCAACACGCAGCGCTTCTGCAGCAAAAGAAACAGCCGAAATGATTGACAGCTCTTTGGCAAAAGTTGAAAACGGTGCATTAATTGCTTTCGATACAAAAGATGCTCTTGCAAAAGTTGCAGAAGGCATAAGCAGTACTGTTGATTTGGCTTCCGAAATTGCACAATCTTCATCGGAACAAGCAACAACAATTTTACAAATTGAACATGGAACAGAACAAATTTCTAAAGCAACGCTATCAACAAGTGCTGCTGCAGAAGAAAGTGCAGCAACAAGTGAAGAAATGACAACGCAAGCATATGTCTTGAAAGACATGGTAAGCAGATTTAAATTAAAGTGAGGTTAAAAAATGAATTACAATTTCCGCGCAATAGAAAATAAATGGCGCAAAAACTGGAAAGAAAACCCAATACAGAATAAGGATGTTAAAAATACAGAAAATTCAAATAAAAAAAAGTTTTATTGCTTAGATATGTTCCCATACCCTTCGGCAAGTGGCCTTCATGTTGGGCATTGGAGAGGCTATGTTTTAAGTGATGTATTAAGCAGATATAAAATACTTAATGGTTATGAAATATTGCACCCTATGGGTTGGGATGCTTTCGGGCTTCCTGCCGAAAATTACGCAATTAAAGTTGGAATACACCCTTCTGTATGTACAGCAGAAAGCATTGCAAACGCAAAACGCCAACTTCAAGAAATTAGCGCCGTTTACGATTGGGATAGAGAAGTTAACACAACAGACCCAAGTTACTACAAATGGACACAATGGATTTTTATTCAAATGTTTAAAAACGGGCTTGCATACGAAAAAGAAATGCCGCTTAACTGGTGTCCAAGCTGTAAATGCGTTCTTGCAAATGAAGAAGCTGCAAGTGGCACATGCGACCGTTGTGGTACAACAGTTACGAAAAAAATGCTCCGCCAATGGATGCTTAAAATAACAGCGTATGCAGAACGTTTGCTTGAAGATTTAAATAAACTTGATTGGCCTGAAAAAGTTAAAAAAATGCAGTCCGATTGGATAGGCAAAAGCTACGGCGCAGAAGTTGATTTTCCAATCGAAAATTCAATAGAAGCAGTTAAAGTGTTTACAACACGCCCAGATACGCTTTACGGCGCAACATTTATGGTACTTGCTCCTGAACACTCGCTTGTAGAAAAACTAACAACACCTTCCCAAAAACAAGAGATGGAAAAATATGTTTTTGCAGCAAGCACAAAATCTTCTGTTGATAGAATGACCGACAAGGAAAAAACAGGCGTTTTTACAGGAAGTTATTGCGTAAATCCAATTAATGGCGAAAAAGTGCCTGTTTGGGTTTCCGATTACGTTTTAATTGATTACGGAACAGGCGCAATTATGTGTGTTCCGGCGCATGACCAACGTGACTTTGAATTTGCGAAAAAATTCAATTTACCAATTATACCTGTTATCAAAAAAGAAGACGGAACAGACGATGAATTAACAGAAGCGTTTACAGGTGACGGCATTTCTATTAATTCTAAACAATGGGACGGGCTTAAAACTAAAGACGCAAAAGTTAAAGCGCAAGATTATGTAGAACAAGAAGGCATTGGCAAACGAACAATAAATTACAAACTTAGAGATTGGGTATTTTCACGTCAACGCTATTGGGGCGAACCAATACCTGTTGTTCATTGCGAAAAATGCGGCGTTGTTGCTGTTGATGAAAAAGATTTGCCTGTTTTACTTCCTAATGTTTCAAAATACCAGCCAACATCAACAGGCGAATCTCCGCTTGCAGACATTGAAGAATGGGTAAACACAACTTGCCCAAGCTGCGGCGGGTTTGCAAAACGTGAAACAAATACAATGCCTCAATGGGCAGGGTCTTCATGGTATTTTTTAAGATATGCAGACCCCCACAACGACAAAGAATTGGCTTCTAAAGAAGCGCTTGAAAAATGGCTTCCTGTTGACTATTATGTTGGTGGAATCGAACATGCTGTGCTTCATTTGTTATATGCAAGATTTTATACTAAGTTTTTATTTGATATAGGTACTGTTAATTTTGATGAACCGTTTTTAAAGCTGTTTAATCAAGGTATGATAAATAAAGACGGTGCAAAAATGAGTAAATCGGCAGGAAACGTAGTTTCTCCGGATGGGCTTGTTAATAAATATGGCTGCGATTCACTTAGAATGTATGAACTGTTTGTTGGGCCTCCTGAGCTTGATTCTGAATGGGACGATAGCGGAATCGACGGCGTATTTAGATATTTAAATAAGACATGGAAGCTTGTTTTTGAATATAAAGACAAAATAATTGGCGAAACAAAAGAGCTTGTTATTGCACGAAACAAAATGATTTACGACATAACAACAAGATTAAACAACTTAACACTAAATACAGTTGTAAGCGGATTTATGGAACATACAAACAAACTAACAGATGTTGTTAAAAAAGCCGGCGGCATTGATAAAAACACACTAGAAGCGTTAGTTATACTTCTTGCTCCTTTTGCTCCTCATGTTTCAGAGGAAATGTGGGAAATTTTAGGGCATAACGAAAGCGTTTTCAAAGAAACTTGGCCTGTATATGATGCGGAAAAAATGAAAGAAGACTACATTGAAATTGCAATACAAGTAAACGGCAAGCTTCGTAAAAGCATAAAAGTTCCTACTAATTCTAATAAAGAAGATGTTTTGAATGCGGCAAAGGAAGCAGTTGCAGAAAGGCTTGTAGATGTTAATATTGTTAAAGAAATTTATGTTCCAAATAAAATCGTTAATTTTGTTGTGAAATAAAGCTAAAGCCCCTTGTTATAAGGGGCTTTGTTTATGTTGTTTGCTTTTAAAGTTGTTTCTGTTATATTAGAAGCGTTTAAGCAACCCGTTGTTAGCAATTCCCAACGCCTAAAGATGAGTTGCAAAAAATTGTATATATCAAGCCGCTTGGCTTTTAAGCTTCCTTCTATTAATTATTTCTGTTATATCAGAAGTACTTAAACAGCCCGTTAATAAAATAAATACCATATATAAAGCAAAAAGCAACGCAATTGCAAATGTTAACCCAAGTTTTTCCCCAAATACTGCAAATATTAATTTATTTGCTAAAAGCTTAACCATAAGTGACGAAGCCGCCGCCGATATAACAGGCTTTATAAACCAATTTCTAAATTCAAAAATTAAATCAACAGATTGCCTTAGCTTTTCAATTTCAAACCAACAAACTACAATTAAACTAACAAACCAACCTAAAATAAATGCATTAACACCTTGTTTTGGAACAAGAAAATATATAAATCCAATGTTTATAATTGATGAAATTAAGCTGTTTCTAAATATAAATACTTGACAGCCAAGCCCATTTAATATTCCCGAAAGAACAACTTGCATATATAAAAACGGACACATAATTCCAAGTAAAATTAACATTTGGCTAATATCTTGATTGTAAATTACAGTGCCAAGTTCTTTTGAAAAAACTATAAACCCTGCGGCGGCAAAAAAACCAATTACAGAGGAAAAAAGCATTGATTTTGAAGCTGTATTTTTAATTCTTAAAAGATTATTCATAGCTTGTGCTTCAGAAACTGCCGGAACTAAAGAAATTGCCAAAGACATTAAAAACGCCGATGGAAAAAAAATTAAAGGCATTGCCATTCCCGATATTTGCCCAAATATGCTAATCGCTTCTTTTGCCGTATAACCATATGCTTGAAGCCTTTGTGGTATTAGTGCATTTTCAAATGTTCCTAAAAGCGAACCCGTTATCCTTGTTGCGCTTAAAGGAAGTGCCATTGTAAAAATAAGCGTTAGCGTATACATGCCCGAATAAGTTGGGCGGCGTATTGCTGTTTTTTTATCTTTATACTTTTTATATGCTATAAATACAAATATAAAAGAAATTGCTTCTTCTGCAACTATACCAATTATTGCAGCAGCACAAGCAAATTCAAGCCCTAAAGGCATAAATGTTCCTGCCAAAAAATATACAACAATCATTCTAACGGTTTGCTCAAAAACTTGATTAATTGCCGGAATAATGGCTTCTTGTATTCCAAAAAAATAACCTCTAATGCAGCTTCCCATAGCCATAAACGGTAATGCAAACGATAATATTTGCAAAGAAAGTACCGTTCTTGCATCTTTAAAAACTAAAACTGCCATAGGTTCTGCAAAAAAATACATTAAAACCCCAAGCAAGCAGCCAAGCATAGTTGTAATTATTGTGCTTTGTTTTAAAATTCGCCTAATGTTTCCGCTTTCGCCTTTTGCTTTTTCCTGTGCCGTTAATTTTGAAACCGTTGTTGTAAAGCCCGAACAAGCAATACTCCATGCAAGCCCGTATACCGGCATAATAAGTTGATATAACCCCATACCTTCAGCGCCCATAACGTTAGACATATATATTCTATAGACAAAACCCAATATTCTGGTTATAACTCCTGCTATAGTTAAAATAATTGCACCGTTTACAATACTCATTTTCCGACCTCCCGCAATTGTATAGACAAAGATTAATAATGTTGTTATAATCCTATTCGTCAAAAACTGTTTTTATACATGCTAAAGGCTTATAATAAAGTTTTAAAACAACTTTAAAACAAATTTAAAAACACTTTAAAATAAAAGCTTTAAAATAAAAATTA
>CAZHPA010000059.1:0-7317 GCA_964533945.1 uncultured Defluviitaleaceae bacterium | reverse complement strand
TGTGCATTTGCTAAAGCTAAACTATCAACTTCTTTAAGAAATTCATTTTCTTTTTTATATTGAGCTGGTGTATTTTTAAGTATTTGTTTAGTTTCTTTGTAATACTTTATTTTATCTTCTAGCATTTTATTGTATATAAATCTAACACAACCAAAGGTTTTGGCAAATAATATAGCTTGTTCTTTAGTTGGATATATTCTAAATTTATAAGCTTTATTCATTGCTTTTCACCTCGTTTATAATTATTTATTTATAGAATACATAAGTTGGTTGTGGTTGTCAATAAAATAAAGACCTTGGTAATTCATTACCCACCCTTCTAAAATAAGAGGTGGGAGAGTTCTTGGTAATTAGGGGTTAAAAAAATGAAAATTCCCCCTGTTTAAAAACGGGGGGGATTTAATTAACTTTCGGTATCAGCTAAAGTATATGGAGTTTCTTGATACACGTAATAATTTAACCAATTGCTAAACAATAAACTTCCATGCGAACGCCACGTTAAAATAGGCGGACGGTTTGGGTCGTTATTTTCAAAATAATTTGTAGGCGGCTCAATATAAAGTCCTTGCCCTAAATCACGCTTATATTCTAAAAGAAGCGTGTTTGCATCGTATTCAGAGTGTCCTGTTACAAAAATTTGTCGTCCATCTTTTGAAGCTATAATATGCACTCCTGCTTCTTCAGATTCTGTTAAAATTTCTAAATTTTCAATTTTTAAAATGTCTTCTTTGCGCATTTCAGTATGCCTTGAATGTGGAGCATAAAATATTTCATCAAATCCACGCAAAATATTAACATTTTCCTTAACCTTTTTATGAGCAAAAACACCAAACAGCTTTTTTTTAAGCGGATATTTTTTAATTCCATAATGATAATATAATGCCGCTTGAACTCCCCAGCAAATATAAAGCGTGCTTGTAACATTTGTTGTCGTCCATTCCATAACCTTTTTTATTTCATCCCAATACGAAATTTGTTCAAATTCCAAATGCTCAACGGGCGCTCCTGTAATAATCATTCCATCAAACTTTTTATGTTTTATTTCATTAAACGTATTATAAAAAGTTGTTAAATGTTCTTGTGAAGTATTTTTAGAAACATGACTATCCATATGTAAAAATTCAACTTCAACTTGAAGCGGCGTATTTGAAAGAAGACGCAGAAGTTGTACTTCCGTTACTTGCTTCATAGGCATTAAATTTAAAATTAATATTTTAAGTGGGCGAATATCTTGGTGGTACGCTCTGCTTTCGTCCATAACAAATATGTTCTCTTTAATTAATTCATTTTTTGCCGGCAAATTATCCGGAATTTTAATTGGCATTTTTCATACCCTCCCAAAATATATGTTATAGCTTATTGGTTTAAATTTTAGCGGTGGTATTTCAAACGATTCAGTGCTTTCTATGCATTCAAAAAATTCGTCAAAATTTTCAAAATCATACGACCATATGCAATCTTCTAAATCATATAGCAAATCATTAGGTTCAAAATAAATTATAAAATGCAGCTGCTCCATATGGCTATATTCCCCATTGATTTCATATGAAAATTGCGCTGTCATTGAATAATTAAAAAACCATTCCCCTGTAAAATTATAAACTCCCGTTTCCCAAAGCAGTGCAAAATCTGTGCAATTAGATTCATGCGTTACATGTGTTAAAAGTTGCTTTGAAAAGCTTTTAAATGCAGCCCAAGCTTTTTTACAGTCAATTGGATTCATCGTATTATTGAAGAAATTTACTTTTTCTAATTCTTTATTTAAAAAACTGATATAGTCCATAGCATAACACCCCCATAAAATACTTTTAAAAAGCTAAATTATTATATCAAAAAAATAGCTTAATGTACAGCCGTTGCATATTATAAAATTGTGTGGTACTATTAAAATAAAATTAAGGAGTGGTGTTGTGCGTAATTTAATTTTAGCTGCTTTTGTTTTTATTTCAGACCAAGCTTCAAAAAGAATTGTTGAACTAAAAGTTAAACCGCTTCAAACTATTTCAATTATTAAAAATAAATTTCAAATTACCAATGTAAAAAATGAAGGTGCTGCTTACGGTATTCTTAAAAACAAACCAAAGCTTCTTAATTTTCTGTCCGTTTGTTCAATTGTTAGCGTTTTAACATTATTTGTTACGTTAATTAAGCATAGCAAAAACAGCAATATATTTAAAGTTTGCCTTGCTTTAACTATGGGTGGAGGTTTAAGTAATATATATGATAGAATTAAACGTGGATATGTTACCGATTTTATACATATTAAGCCTGGGCCCGTTTTTAACATTGCCGATGTTGCAGTTGCTTTAGGCGCTATAATTTTTGGTTTTTCAGTTTTATTTTTAAAAGCCCTTGACATTGAACAGTAATAATGTTAAAATTCAATACGAAATGTTTGCATGGCGTTTTTTATATAATTTGCTTATATTAACGCTTGTATTTAAATGTTTTGTAATTAAAGTGCTTATTAAATTAATTACTGTATGTGAAAATTTAACATAAAAATTATATTTTGAATAAATTTCTATTGCAATTTTTTTAAATATATATTATACTAAGTTTGTAAAACCCTGAAATGTACGATAACCTACTATTTTGAACCTACAGCATATTTAAGGGCTTTTAATATATAAATTAAACGTCAGACCGCAAGCTAATTCCCTTTGGGCAGCGGAAGGCGGGATATTTGTTGCAAAAGCCCACCTAGCAAAGGCTAGGTGTCAAAATTTTAGGACCGGCATTTTGGGGTTTTTCATGCCCTTTTCAGTTGGAATATATTGGAATAATATTTAATATAATGTTATTAATTCAAATAGGTTAGGGGAATGTAAATTGAAATTAAAAAAGATTATAGCATTGCTAATGCTTTTTATATTAGTTATGGCTTGCTGTGGCTGTTCTAAAGGGGAAAATGACAAAGAAGCCGTTGTTGAAGCTATGAAAGTTGTTGCACAGCAACAGTTTGAAGCAGAAATAGGCGATAGCGTACCTGTAACTCGTGCATTAGTTGCAAAAATGCTAACAATGGCGCTTTACGATTTGCAGTCTATTAACGCAACAGACAGAGAAATTACATTTTCAGATACAGATAAACAAAAATGGTTCGATAAATATATTAATGCGGCATATGTACACGGCATTATGCAAGGAAACGGAAGCGAATTTATGCCCAATTCCCCAATAACGCTATCACAAGCACAACTTCTTTTGGACAAGCTTGACAAGAAAAATAAAATTAAAGTTCAAATTACAAACGAAACAAAAGATAAGCCAATATCATATGATTTATGGATTAAGTTTTATGTCCAGCTTTTGGAAAATATGTCAAGCGGAAAAAACATTAAAGAAAGCTTTAGCATAGAAAGACGCAAGTTTATAGTTTTAGCAACTCCCGACAACAACACAATGCTTAAAAACTATGATATGATAACCGACAAAGGAGCAGCAACATTTTACGGGCTTAAAATGAAAAATTATATAGATAAAGAAATAGAAGTACTGCAAAAAGACGGAGATGTTTTGGCTGTTCTTTCCGTTACTAATGAAATGCCAACGATTAAAAACGCTTTTGTAGTTAATAAAGGCGAAGCCCATATTACAATATTTTCAGGAGGAGCAGAACGCTCATATAAATACGCAAATTCTATTCCAAACGGACAAGGTGAAATTTGCGATGTAAAAATTGACAAAGGAAATTGTATTGATGTAACATTTTACAGCGAAAAAATTAACGATGTTATAAACAAAGTCTCTTATGGCGAAGTTGAATTGAAGGAAAAAGGAATAATGGTTATGGATAATGAAGTTAAAATTTATTCCACGGCAGATAAAGCTGTTAAATGGCGGCAAATTAACAATCTTCTTGTTGGAACAGATGCTTCCGACTTTTTCATTAAAGACGGTAAAGTAGTTGCTGCTATAATCGTTAAAAACGTTTATCCGGAAAAAATTAGAGTTGTGTTAAACACAACAAACTTCAAAAGCTTAATACATAGCACGGTTTCTGTTTCGGCAACCAGAGATTTCACAATATCATCAAATAGCAACCAGATTAAGTACAAAGCATGGGAACCTGTTACTATAACAGATGAAATGTTTTCAGAAAACAACCGCCTTTATGTTGCAACAGAGCCCGAAGGAAAAATTGTTTTAACAAGCATCAAACGCAACTGGCCTAACAACGAAAGCCCTAAATATTACGGAACGATTGAAATTTCAAAAGACGATGGTGGATATGTTGTTGTTAATGAAGTTAATTTCGAGAAATATTTAATGGCTGTTGTTCCAAGTGAAATGTACACAAGCTTTGGAACGGAAGCAGCAAAAGTTCAGGCTATTACGGCAAGAAGTTATGCATATAATCAATATCTAACAAACAGATTTTACAAATACGGGGCAAACGTTGACGATTCGGTTAATTCGCAAGTTTATAACAACATACCCGAAAACGAAACATCTATTGCAGCTGTTAATGAAACAAAAGGACAATTTTTGGCATATAAAGGGAATATTGTTTCTGCAAACTTTTTCTCAACATCAAGCGGAAAAACAGCTAATAGCGGCGAAGTTTGGGCAAATTCGGAAACAAAAGAATTTCCGACTTTTTCAAGTGAATATTTGCGTTCTGTTTGGCAAACTGTAGCAGAAAATCCACAGCAACTATACGGCGATTTAAAAGTTGAAGAAAATGCTGCTAAATTTTTTAAAGACGTAAATATTAAAGCGTTTGACAGCAGCTTCCCGTGGTTTCGCTGGAACGTTGCAATGACAGCTGATGAAATTACAGCTTCTGTTAATTCTAATTTAGGCGCAAGATATGCTGCCGCTCCCCATTTAATTAAAACTTTGCAAGAAGATGGCGTGTTTAGAAGTAAAAACATTGACAGCATAGGGGAATTGGTTGACGTTGAAATTAAAAGCCGAGGCGAAGGCGGCAATATAATGGAAATGATAATTAAAGGAACAAGCGCAACAATTTCGGTTTCTGCAGAATATAACGTTAGAACACTAATTAGCCCTGTTCAAAAAGTAAGTGGTAAAAGCAGCATTGCCGTTAAATTAAAAGATGGAAACGAAGTTGAAAACTATGTAATTATGCCAAGCGCTTTTTACACGTTCGATAAAAGCTATGACGAAAGCGGCAAGATAAAATCTATAACGTTTTACGGCGGGGGAAACGGTCATGGGGTTGGAATGAGTCAAAGTGGAGTTAAGGGCATGCTTGACTTAGGATACAATGTTTCTCAAATTTTAAATCATTACTACCCAGAAACAGAAATTATAAGGCTTCCATAAAAGTTAATTTGTAATGTAATGTTTTTTAAATTTTAGACCATTTCTACTGTAAAATAAAAATTACCAAAAAGTTTTCGTAAAAAGTAATTGCCTAAAGTTTAAGCAATAACAAAGAAATTAGAAGACTTCATTGCAAAATGGTATATATAATATAATTAGGCAAACAATATTTTTATGATACTTAGATTTTTATTATACGGCGTTATAGGCTGGTGCATGGAAATATTGTGGACAGGGCTGCATTCTTTTTTAAACAAAGACTTTAGGCTAATGGCTAATACTTCTATTTGGATGTTTTTTATATATGGTTTGGCAATCTTTTTAGAACCCATATACTTAACTTTTAAAGCATTTCCGATTGTTGTTAGGGGAGGTGTCTATGTTATTTGCATTTTTATCGTTGAATATGCAACCGGAAATCTTTTAAAAAAGGCAGACATTTGCCCTTGGGATTATAGCCATAGCAAATACAATGTAAAAGGAATAATTAGATGGGATTATGCCCCGGTTTGGTTTATTTGCGGTCTTATTTTTGAAGGGGTTTATAGAACTTTATTATAAGCTACAAAAGTTTTTATTTGCACAAAATAGTGTTTAAAAGCTTTCAATTTCTTCTTGGGGCGCTATTAGGGTAAGACCAAGACATACTTCAACAAAAAGCCGTCAAAATTAAATGACGGCTTTTATATAACTTTGGGATTGTATTGATTTTATTATACAGAAAGGTTCTGTTTAAGCGTAATATTATGCTTATTTTGTTTGTTCCAATCAGTTGCTGTTTTTTTGACCAAGCTACAATAATTTGTGGCTCATAAACTTCCCAATCATAATTGGAAAAAGATAACAGCACATAACTTGTAATTTTTGTCCAAGACTATGACAAATGATAAATTGCTTTGAATTGATTTTTTTAGCAAGCCCTATACCAACAGTTTCTGGCGCTGCCAAAATTTCTTTTGGTACAGGCAACGGTTCTGACGATTTTGTTTTTGTTAGCGGTGGGTGAAAAATGTGAAAATTAATACCATCCTTTTGGTATTCAATGTTAAGACATTTCGCCAAGGCTTCAATTGCCCCCTTACTGGAAGCATATGGGCTGATATTAAAAAATCCCATAACCCCTACTCCAGAGCTTGTAAAAATAATTTTGCCTTTGCGACCTTTACGCATATAAGGAACTACCGCTTTTGTAAGACGCAGCGCACCAAAATAATTTACATCAAAGACATTTTTATAAATACCCTCCGATGTCTCATCGGCACAGCCAAAGGTGCATACACAAGCGTTATGTATTGCTATATCTATGGTTCCAAATTCCTTGTAAATTTCAGCAATACACCGTTCAACGCAAACTGTATCACGCATATCACAGATCATTGCCTGCAATTGTCCCCTATATTCGTTTTTGAGGCTTTCGATATTGCTTATCTTTAAATCAAGTACTGCAACCATGTTTCCATCTTTTAATAACTGTAACACCATAAAATATCCAATACCTTGATTTGCACCAGTAATGATAATACTAGACATTTATTTCTTTCCCCATTTCTTGCATGAAAAATTGAATATGCTTCCCGACAGCCACACGGAAAAGGTTCTTTTTTTCTCTTGTCAACTCGCCGTTTAAAAGGTACCTATCGGTATAGAGGTAAATTGGAGAGTAAAACTTTAGTGCCAAATACTCATAATCAATTGTATTTGAGAGTACTGGTAAACTAATCTTACTGAAAATTTTACTTTGAAATTGCAGTGGCATATCAATCATCCATTTCGTATAAAGATGTTGTATTTCAGAATTATTATATTGCTCAACGTGCATTATACGTATGAATTTATTGCAAAAATCATCCATTAGGTATTTCTCAATGAAAATATCACTCACTGATATGAAAACTTTATAAAAATATGTAAAAACTCAATATTTAGTAAAGTTTACTTCCTCTTTCATCGTGTCCCCTTTGGCTATTGCTACTAAGGTTTGGTATAACACTCCAAGGGCGTAAATTCGGCTTTATCAAAGCC
>CAZHPA010000058.1:0-8283 GCA_964533945.1 uncultured Defluviitaleaceae bacterium | reverse complement strand
TTCTGTTGCCCAAAATTATGGACACCAAATAATCTTCCTACCGCCATATTCACCCAAATTTAACCCCATTTGATTCAAATCTGGTGAATAGGGAGGTAAATATTATATTTTATACCACATTCTTTTAAAGTATTTAAAACCAATTTTTATGTATGCACAGATGAACAGCCATTTTTTCCTATTCAATTGCCCTAACCATCTCTCTTAAAGGCAACACAATCGAAGGTGAAACTGAAAGCTCATCAACACCAATTGACAGAAAGAATTCTGTAAGCAACATATCCGCCCCAAGCTCACCACAAATGCCAGCCCAAATTCCGTTTTTATGTGCGTTTTCCACTACGGTTTGAATTAGGCGTAAAAGTGCAGGGTGTCTTGTGTCACAAAACTGGTCTAGGCTTGAATTTTGCCTGTCTATTGCAAGTGTATATTGTGTTAAATCGTTTGAGCCAATGCTGAAAAAGTCAACAAGCTTTGCAAGCTCGTCACTCATAATTGCAGCGGCTGGTGTTTCAATCATTATACCAAGCTCAATGTTTTCTGAAAACGGCAAGCCATCTTTTTTAAGCTCTTGTTTCACTTCTTCAACAATTTGCAAAACTTGTTCAACTTCTTGTGTGCTAATTATCATTGGAAACATAATTGCAAGCTTGCCAAAAACAGAAGCCCTAAGTAATGCCCTAAGCTGGGTTTTAAAAATTTCCTTGCGTGTAAGGCAAATGCGGATTGCCCTGAACCCAAGTGCTGGGTTTTCTTCTTTTGGAAGATTAAAATAATCAATTTGCTTGTCAGCCCCAATGTCAAGCGTGCGAATTACAACACGTTTACCTCCCATTGACTCAAGAACCCTTTTATAAACCGCAAATTGTTTTTCCTCTGTTGGATAGTCAGTATCCTCCAAATATAAAAACTCACTACGGAAAAGCCCAATACCACCAGCATCATTTTGCAAAACATGCAAAATGTCGTTTACGCTTCCAATGTTTGCGTAAATGTCAATCGTTTTTCCGCTAAGAGTAACGTTTTCCTTACCCTTAAGCTCCTGCAAAAGCCTACGTTTTTCCTGTTCGGCCTCCTGTTTTTTCCTATATTCAAAAAGAGTTTCTTCATCTGGGTTAATAAAAACTCTCCCCAACTTGCCGTCAACAATTGCCAACGCTCCGTCGAATTGGCTATTCAAATCTTCGCCCAAGCTTATGACTGCTGGAATGTTCATTGTCCGTGCCAAAATTGCCGTGTGTGAATTTGTTGAGCCGTGTATTGTAGCAAAAGCTAGAACCTTATCTTTTTCAAGCTGAACCGTTTCGCTTGGGGCAAGGTCATCTGCGGTAATTATCACTGGTTCGGTTAATTTTACGGAACTATTTGTGCCACGCAAAACGCTTAACAACCTATCGGAAATGTCCTTTACATCAGCGGCTCTTGCTTGCATATATGCGTCGTCCATTGCTGAAAACATGCATGAAAAGTTGTCACATGTCACCGCAACGGCATATTCTGCGTTTACGGCTTGCAAGTTAATTATGTTTTTAATGGAGTCGCAAAAATCTTCGTCCTCAAGCATCATTTTGTGAACCTCAAAAATCATGGCGTTTGTTTCGCCAACATCTTTTACTGCCGCTTCATATATGATGTCAAGTTCTGCAATTGCAGTTGTCTTTGCACTCTCAAACCTTTCAAGCTCTGCACCAGTGTTCTCGACATGATACCGCTTAATTTCGCCACTACTCCGTTTGAAAAACAAAAGCTTGCCAATAGCAATTCCGCCGCAGGCTGACTTTCCTTCAATAATTTTCATTTTATACCCTCCGTTCTTTTCAAAATCTGGGTATTATATAGCAATTCCTTGTTTTACTTGCATCTCCGTGCGTCGAAAGTCTCGACGCTTCAACGTGCTTTCGACGTGCGGAGGTGCTTATGTGAAATGGAATTGCTTTATTTGCAACTTGACATGTTCTTTAAAATCAAGTACTACAAGTTTTTCTTTATAAGTTCTGTCACAGCAGACAAAGCAACTTCTTCATCATCACCCTCAAATGTCAGCTTAATTTCGTCACCCTTTTTAGCAGCAAGTGCCATTAGGGAAAAAACCTTTTTAAGGTCACCTGTTTTTTCGCCCTTTTCAACTGTTATTTTGCTTTTAAACTCCTGAGCCTTTTTCACCAAAAGCCCAGCAGGGCGTGCATGAATTCCTTCTGGGTCTTGAATTGTATATGTAAATGAAAGCATAATTCCCACCTCAATTATTTAAAGTTTTCAAGCAAATACTTTTCCGCTTCATAACACCACAAGCCGTTGTTTGCATCAACAATGTCAGCAAGCTTTTCAAAACGCTCATCTTGCTTGACTTTTTCCCTAAGCTTTGTAAGCTCTGTAAGCTCCATGCTTATATGGTTGTAAATAAGCTTTTTGCCGCCTGGAATGTTTGGCAAGTTAAGTGTTGTTTCTGCCGCACAGTCAAGCCCTCCTATGTGTGTTACCATTACAGCTGGGTTGATTTTACCTTCGCTTGAAAGTTTAAGTGACTCCTTCAAGTCGTCAGTGTTTCCACCTGTTGTTCCCATAATGTGTGTCATATTATAATGAACGTTGTAATAATTTATCGGTGCTGAAAAACCTGTGTCAGTTGGACCAGCGAAGAAATTTAAACAGCCGTCCCTGCCTAAAACCTTGTCAGCCTGAACAACAACGTCATGCACAGGTGCATATGCAAAAACGTCATCAAAGCCGCCATCTGAAATTTCAAGAAGTTTTTTAACTGGGTCTTGTTCATTTTTAACGTTTACATACACAAGCTCAATTCCGATTTCTTTGGCATGTGAAGGAGGGAAAAGTTTTTCTGCTCTTGCCAAACGGTTGTCATCAACGTCAGTTACAACCAAAAGGCTTGGTCTGCGGTCACAGTGAAGTGCATAGTCAATTGCCCCAAGCCCCATTGGTCCTGCTGCGGCTAAGAGAGCAGTCTTTCCGCTTTCTTTTATTCCCATGTTATGTTCATAACTTCCCATTTTTGTGTGATAGTTTGCGTGGAACGCCCCAATTATGCATGACATAGGTTCTGCAAGTGAAGCCTCATAATAGGACTTGCCGTCATAGTTAAGCAAGCAATCAATCTCCATAACCTCTGGCGGAATAATGTTATACGTTGCATTTCCACCAAAATATTCATAAGAATATCCAGGGCTCCACATTGAACCTTTATAATTTAAAGCTGGCTGCAAAGCAAATTTTGTTCCTTCCTTAAACTTATCTTTATGCTTGCTTCCAACCTTAACAATATTCCCTGAACATTCATGCCCCATAATAACTGGGTTTGTTGCAATGTTTTTCGGCACACGCTTATGCTCTGTACCAAGTGTTGCACATTTATAAGTTGACATACAAACGCTGTCAGAAACTACTTCAACCAAAATTTCATCATCTTTAATTTCAGGCAACTCAAATTCTTCAAGCCGCAAATCTTTTGCCGCATAAAGCCTAACCGCTTTAGTTTTCATTTTCCCAACTCCTTAATTAATTTAATTGAGTGTAACTTACAAGCTTTGTGAGCTTTAATATTTCGCTAAATTCTGCTGGCTGTGTGCCACTTACGGTAACGTTTGCCGCACTTGTTGCAATTGCCATCTTCACAGTTTCTTCAAGTGAATGGTTTTTTATTTCGCTTAAAACAAGCGAAGCAACCATTGAATCCCCTGCACCAACTGTGCTTTTAACCCGCACCTTCACACCATTTCCTAAAATCGTTTTATCCTTTGTAATGAACAAAGCACCGTCACCACCCAAAGACACAACAACCTTTTCAATGCCCATTTCGATAAACTGTGTACAAGCTTCTGCAATTTGCTGAACATTTTCAAGCTTTCTTCCGAAGTATGCTTCAAGCTCGTTTATGTTTGGCTTAATTAAGTAAGGCACAGCTTTTATTCCTTCTTTAAACATTTCTCCATCAACATCCAAAAACACTTTTGCCCCTTTGCTCTTGCATAGGTTTGTTAGCGTAAAGTAAATATCTGTGCTTACTCCTTTAGGAATACTCCCGGCAAAAACAACAATGTCACTCAAATTTACAGCGGCTTCAAGTTTTTCTTTCACCTTGTTAACAACTTCCTCACCAACAAAAAAACCACTTTCGTTTATATCAGTGTTTGTGCCGTTTACGGTGTCAATTATTTTCAGGTTCACTCTTGTTTCTCCATCTGCCTGAACAAACTCATTGCTAATTAAAAGTTTAGCCAAATATTCTTTAATTGCGTTTCCGTTGTTGCCGCCAACAATTCCCATTGCAACGGACTCCTGCCCCATGCTTTTCAAAACCTTTGAAACATTAATGCCCTTTCCGCCACCGTCCAGCCTCATTGAAGAAATTCGGTTAACTTCACCAACTTGTAAGTTAGCAATTTCAACAGTTTTATCCAAAGCAGGGTTAAGTGTAAATGTAATTATCATAAATCCACCTTCAAGCTTGTAAAACATTTATAAATGTGCTTTTTATTTGTTGAAAATTTTATGCCATTAAACTTTTCCTCGTCCATTGCAAGCTCAGAAATTGCCGCAAGCACTGGCATATGCTCGTTGTTTATGCCTGCAATACCAACGACTAAATACGCTTTTTCGTCGCCAAAATCTACGCCATCTTTAAACTGTAGAACACAAATGCCTGTTTTTTTAATAAATTGCTTTGCTTCTGATGTTCCGTGAGGGATTGCAAGCCCTTCCCCCATATATGTGCTAACGATGTTTTCACGCTCAACCATTGCGTTAATATAACTTTCGTCGACACAACCACGCTTGTAAAGAATTTGCCCAGCCATTTTTATTGCCTCAAACTTATCAACCGTTTCAAGCCCAGTGATTACGTCATCAATGTTTAAAATTTGGTTTTCTTCCTTTTTTCCTAACCCAAATAAGCCCATTTTCTTCACCTCTATGATAGTTCGTTTATTAGTTTTTCAACTGCCGCCTTGTCGCTTTCAAGCAAAAACGGTGAAACTTTTATACATGGAATACTTTCAGTATTAATGTCCGCTGTTGAAACAATGAAGTTAATGCCACTTGCAAGCAAACACTTTAGGTCAAAGTCTGCAGTTGCTATGTTTTGAACAATTGTTATGCTGTTAAACTCACGCAAAAGTCGTGCAGCCAAAAGCCTTGATGAGACCATTCCCGAAGGGCAGCTTACAACTACCTTAAACATTCGGCTTTTGCTAACCTCTTTATCCTCAAGTGCTGTTCCTAGGTGCATTGCAATGAAACCAACTTCTTCAGCAGGAATTGAAATTTCAAGCTCCTTTTCCGCAAACTCGGTACACAAAGCCGCCAAGTTATACACGTGGTTATAATGCTCTTTAATGTTTTCCAAAAGCGGATTTGTAATTTCAAGCCCCAACGAAATCCGCTTGTAAGCGTGCGTAAAGTGTGATAAAAAGCTTTCATAAAACCTTGAAGCTTTTGTCAGCACAAGTGACGTTTTTTCTTCAACAAGCTTAATCATTTTGTCCGCAACCAGCTTAACTTTCTCGTCTGTTTCGCTGTTGTCCGAGCCTTTTGCACCAATCAAAAGCATTGTTAAATAAATTATTTCGTTGGCCGAAACCTCAATGTTAAAAGTTTCTGCCAAAATTTGCGCAACTTCCTTTGCTGTAATTGTTTCGTTTAAAATGTTTGAGTCAATAAATATATCATTGTCAAGTATTACGCTTTTGCCGCTTTGAATTCTAAAAACAAAAACGTAAAGATTTATCAAAAAGTTAATGTACGCATGGTCATTTGCAAATGCAACATATTTATGCTTAACTTTGCCTGCTATTTCAACAACTTGTTGAAATGTTTCCTTTACAATTAGCCATGCAGTGTCTTGTGATAAAATTTTTTGATACAGCGGCTTCTTGTCTTTTTTGTCAGTAATTGTGCTCCAGTCTAGAGTTGAAACAAGTAACCTACGCATCGCCCTGCGAATACAAATTTCTGTGCCTTCAATAAAAATACCAACGCCTTGCTTGCGAATTAATTTTATACCATTTTGAGCAAGCCACTGTTCGCATTTTAAAAGGTCGTTTGCAACTGTCACTTCTGTTACCATTAAGCGTTTTGTAAAAAAATATGTTTTTGTTGGCTCACTTTGCTTTAAAAGCCACATTATAATGAAGTTGCAGCGTTCGTCCTTTACATACGCCACCGTTTTTGAGTTTTCCGAAATGCTTTTTACAATGAGGTTCATATTGCTGTCATTTAAAGACAGCTTCACGCCATAGCCTGGCTTTTTTGTAAGCAAAGCGTTAAAGCCCTGCAAATAAAGCTCGATAACTTCAAGCTCGCGTTGCACGGTTCTTTTGCTTGCCGCAGTTTTTTCCGCAAGCACGTTTATTGTGATAAAGCCTTCACGCTCTGCTATAATTCCAAGTATCCGCTTTTGACGAGAAGTGAGCAACATACGTTTTACCTCCTTGTGCAACTGTTATGGCATTTCCTCTTAAAATCGGAAATACCATAGGATAGTATGTATTAAAATTCTAAACCTTATTTTTCAGCTAATTCATTTACAAGTATATCATACTCTAGAGCATTCATGAAATTTTTAATAGAAATATGCCTTGCTTTTGGAACTCTGCTTTTTGCTCTTTCAGTTAATGTTGATTGTGTAATTACGATTGTTGCATCAAGTGGAATAGCATCAATTGCCGAGTTTTTAACCGTAATTTCAACGCCGGCTTTTTCAAGCTTTTTCCTTAATGTTGTTGCGCCCATAGCACTTGAGCCCATTCCAGCGTCACAGGCAAAAATGATTAAGCCTTCTTTTTTAATAGGTGTTGCAGAAACTCCCTTTGATGTAAGCTTATTTTGTTTTGATTGCTCAGTTGCTTTTGCTAAAGCCTCATCGTCAGCACCAGCCGAACGCTTAACAATAAACATTGAAACAACGAATGAAACTGCCGCTGCAACAAACACGCCTGCAAGCACAGGCACTAAACCACCTTTAGGCGACATTGCTGCAAGTGCAAAAACGCTTCCTGGTGAAGGGGTTGCAACCAAGCCAGCACCTGCTACAACAAAGGTAAACACGCCTGCTGAACCACCAGCTATTACAGAAATCAAAAGAAGTGGGTTCATCAAAACATATGGGAAGTAAATTTCATGGATACCACCTAAGAAGTGTATTATAACAGCACCAGGGGCACTTTGTTTTGCCGAGCCTTTACCGAAAATCCAGTATGCAAGCAAAATTCCAAGCCCAGGGCCAGGGTTTGACTCTATAAGGAACATAATTGACTTGCCACTTGAAGCCACTTGTTCAACGCCTATAGGGCCTAAAATTCCGTGGTTTATTGCATTGTTTAAGAAAAGAATTTTTGCAGGCTCAACAAAAATTGAAATTAATGGAAGCAACCCTGCGTTGTAAATTATATCGGCACCTGTTGCTAGGAAGCTTGTTATCAAAGCAATTGCAGGACCAACAAGAGAGTAACCAAGTAATAACAAAATTAAGCCGATAATTCCAAGGGAAAAATTGTTTACAAGCATTTCAAAGCCTGTTGGAATTTTTCCGTCCATAGCTTTGTCAAACTTTTTGATAACTAAACCAGCAAGTGGTCCAATTATCATAGCACCCAAAATCATTGGAATATCTGCACCTTGAATTACACCAATTGCAGCAACCGCACCAATAATTCCACCACGAACGTCACCGACAATTTTACCACCTGTGTAAGCAACCAAAAGTGGAAGAAGGTAAGAAAGCATTGGGCCAACTATTGTTGAAAAAGATTCGTTTGGGAGCCAGCCTGTTGGGATAAACAACGCTGTTAAAAAACCCCAAGCAATAAAAGCCCCGATGTTTGGCATAACCATTCCGCTTAAAAAGCGTCCGAACTTTTGAACAGCTTGCTGTGCACCTGATTTGTTCATAAAATCGTCCCCCTCATTTTTTGTTTATACTAATATTATATAAAAAGCACAACTAATTCAATATAATGATATTGTGGTTTAGTCGTATTGCACTGATGACAAATTTTTATGAATTTAATATTGAGAAAGAGGGTGAAAACTTTTTTTAAACAGTGAAAAAGCTTTCGCCTCCCAAGCCCCTCTACCACCTTTCAAAAAAGCCGAATTAAAAAGGTGCTGTTATAAAATACCCTAAAAATAAAAAGCGAGTTCGCAAAGTTTATCATAATAAATAAGACCTGACTAAAAATTAATCAGGCCATAGCGGTTGGTATTATTCAATTTTTTATAGCTAAAAATTCATACCTTCTATATTCCCCTTATGAATACTTATAGGGTGTA
>CAZHPA010000057.1:0-9002 GCA_964533945.1 uncultured Defluviitaleaceae bacterium | reverse complement strand
GCCGCTTCAGGGCGGGTAGGCGGGCGGCGGACCCAGCGCTGGAATCGCCGGCCGGTTTGACTGAATGCCAAAAGACCATAAAAGGGGTGGCAATATAAAAGTAAACAACTTTGTTAAATTCTATTAAAAATTAGGAGGTGTAATATGAGTTGTAAAAAAGTTACACTAATTAAAATTATTGTTTTGCTAATACTTATCGTATGCACTGTTAGTTGGTTTATTTTATTTAATATTAACAAGGAAAAAACATATAGCGCCAATGCATTGTTTTTGAAAGCAGAAAAATTAAACTTAGATGTATATAATAATGTGGGTGGTGGTAAAACTGGATATTTATATAAAACCTGCTAAAAAAGCCGTTGTAACGGAAAGAACTAAAGTTTTTATTGAAGACTTTACGGAAATTGTTGCAACAAAAGATGTGTCGGATAAAGTTAAAAAACTTGAAGTTCTTGATATAAGTAAAAATATAGATGAAAATGTAGATAAAGGTAGCTTTTTAATTTCTGTTTCTGAAATAGTTAAGGCGATTAAAAAAGTGTATCCCGATTATACAGTAAACAATCTTGGAGAAATGGATACACTAATTGAATACAAAGCGCAAAAAAGCAAAGATAACAGCACCCTAAAATGGCTAAAAGTAGCGTTTGTGTCAATTGTTTTGCTTGTTGGTTCTGCATCTGCAATAATGAGTTTTCATACAGATGCTCAAATGGGAAAAGTTTTTGAAAAGTTTTATTCAATTATATTTAACAAGGAATCAAGCCGTCCTTTAATTATTGAAATACCATATTCAATAGGGCTTGCTTCAGGAATAATTGTATTTTTTAATCATTTTATAGGTAAGAAAATAACCGATGACCCAACCCCTATAGAAGTTGAAATGACAACATATGAAGGAAATGTAATTGACACAATGATTGATACGTTAAATACCGAACAAGTCCATAAAAAAGAAGGGCAAAAAAACGGGCATGACTAAAAAACTAAAAAACTTAAAGGGTAATTTTAAATGATTGCGGCTAAAAGCTTGCTTTCAATACTTATAGGCTTTGGTTCGGGAGTTGTCATTTCGGGGGCTGTTTTTGCTTTTATTTCTATAATAGGTATCGTTCAAAGACTAGCTCAAAAAACAAAAACGACTCAATATATTAAGCTTTATGAAGAAGCAATTATAGTTGGGGGTATATTTGGAACGTTAACAATGTTTTTAGATTTTAACATGCCGCTTGGTAAAGTTTTGGCTATTTTTGTTGGATTTTGTGCCGGTATTTTTTACGGCTGTCTTGCGGTTTCTTTGGCAGAAGTTATAAACGTTATACCAATACTAGCAAGAAGAATTAGAATGCAGCAAGGAATGTTTTACTTTGTTTTATCGCTTGCGCTTGGAAAACTTGTTGGCTCTATTTTATATTTTGCAATTTCGGGGTTTTATACTCCCCAATAAATATAAACTTAAAACAATTACGAAAGGAGGAAGAAAAATATGGAGCAAACAAAAGAAGCTCAAAAGAAGTATGGCGAAATGGTTAAAGCAGCTTCCCCGAATAGCAAATTGGGCGTAGATTGCGTTAAAGCATTTATAGTTGGAGGCATTATTTGTATTTTGGGTCAATTTATAACAAATATTTTGTTGAATTATGGTTTGTCCAAAGATAGTGCTTCAATGTACACAACAATAATTTTAATATTTTTAGGCGTTCTTTTAACAGGGCTTGGAGTTTACGAAAAATTAGGGAAGTTTGCAGGCGCCGGCTCAATAGTTCCTGTAACAGGCTTTGCTAATTCCGTTGCTGCTCCGGCAATCGAATTTAAAAAAGAAGGTTTTATTTTTGGCGTTGGCGCTAAAATGTTTATAATTGCCGGCCCTGTTGTTTTGTATGGAACTTTAACATCTATTTTGGTTGGCATTATATATTACTTTATGCGTTAGGAGGCGGTTAAAATGCTTAAAAAGACAGGAAACACAATAAAATTCAACACACCTGTTAATGTTTTAGCAACAGCGTCTGTAGTTGGCCCTAAAGAAGGAGAAGGGCCGCTTAAAGACTATTTTGATGTAATATTAGAAGATATGCTTTCAGGCGAGAATACATGGGAGAAAGCTGAAAGTGTTGTTGCAAAACAATCTTTCGAGCTTGCTATAAAAAAAGCAAATGTTGCTAATAGTGACATTGATTATATTTTATCAGGGGATTTACTAAACCAAAGCATGAGCAGCAATTTTGGTATAAGAGATTTACAAATTCCTTTTTTTGGCGTATTTGGTGCTTGCTCAACTATGGGGGAGGCATTAAGTTTAGGTGCAGCATTAATTGACGGCGAGTTTGCCGAAAATGTACTTGTTGGCGCTTCCAGTCATTTTTGTGCTGCAGAAAAACAATTTAGGTTTCCTTTAGAACTTGGAACACAAAGACCATTGACGGCATCATGGACTGTTACAGGCAATGGCTCGGCTATTTTAACTAAAGGAACAGGTACAGGAATATCAATTACACATGCTACAACAGGTAAAATTATTGATATGGGTGTTACTGATAGCAATAATATGGGGGCGGCGATGGCACCAGCAGCAGTAGATACTTTAATTTCCCATTTTAAAGATACAGGAAGAACCCCAGATTATTATGATATTATAGCAACAGGAGATTTAGGGCAAGTAGGACACGAACTTGTTATACAACTAATGTCTAAAGAAGGATATGAAATGGGCGAAAATTACAAAGATTGCGGAATGCTTATATTTGACAGCCAAAAGCAAGACACGCATGCTGGAGGAAGCGGTTGTGGCTGTTCGGCTGTTACGTTTTCCGGATACTTTTATGATTTGCTACTTAGTGGAAAAATAAAACATTTGCTTTTTATTCCAACAGGTGCTTTAATGAGTCCAACAAGTACATTACAAGGAGAAACTATTCCTGCAATTGCTCATGCGGTTGCTATAGAAAGCTTTTAGCATAATAAATTCAAAATGAAATTTTGCGCTTTTAGTTTGCTTAATTGAATGCTTATTACAAATTTCATCATTATTAAGACATATTAATTTGGCTTAATATTTTATTCCTTTACTAGTTTTTAGTTTATTTGCAGAGAAAGTTCTATTTCAATCTCTGCAAATATACTTTAAATCTATTGACTTATTCCATTTTTATAAGCTATCCTATTTTCAGTGATAATTCCTTTTGCAAATAACTTATTAACATTGCACGACATTTAGAGCCAAGAAGCATTAATATCACTTTCTTCTTTAATTAAAGCATATATGCATGAATCAAAAATCTTCCCGTTTTTATATACGCTTTTCGCTTTAATCCCTTCTAAAGCAAACCCTGACTTTTCCAAAACTTTTTGAGAACCTATGTTGTATGCAAAAATTTCAGCGAATATGCGAACAATATCAAATGTTTTAAATGCTATTTCGCAAACTTGAATGACAGCACTGCTTATAATGCCTTTGCCCCAAAATTCCTCGGCAAGCCAGTAGCCTATTTCGGCACTTTTTTCGTACACATCGTCTTTAATAAAAACCCCAATACTTCCAACAGCTTCCCCGTCAATTACTATAGCTTTAACAATTCTATTTGAATTATCCCCTTCTATGCAATCGCTTATATAAGCTTTTGCATTTTCTAGTGAATATGGATATGGGAAAGCATTTCTTAAATTGTCTGCAATTTTTTTATTATTTGCATATTTAGCAATGCTTTGCGCATAATCAATATGCCAATCTTTAAGTTCAAATATCATATTAAACCTCCTTTTAACAAATCAAATAACGAGCGCATTAGCCAAAACAGTTTCCATATTATCTGCAAGCACAAACGAAACGCCTTCACGTATATTTTTTGGAAGCTCCATTAAATCGGGTTCGTTCTCAAGCGGTATAATAACATTTAATATTCCCTGACTTTTTGCAGCAACAACTTTTTCTTTCAACCCACCTATAGGTAATACTCTGCCACGTATTGTTATTTCACCTGTCATACATACGTCATTTCTAACAGGAGTTTGGGAAAGTGCCGAAATCATTGCTGTTGCAATTGTTATTCCTGCAGAAGGACCGTCTTTTGGTGTTGCGCCTTCTGGAACGTGAATGTGGATGTCAATGTTTTTATAAAAGTTACGCTCTAATCTAAATCTTTCAAAATTTGCTCTAATATAGCTTATTGCAGCTTGTGCTGATTCTTTCATAACGTCGCCCAAATTTCCTGTTAACAAAAGTTCGCCACTTCCATGCATAACGTTAACTTCAATCGACAAAGTGTCGCCGCCAACTGCCGTCCACGCCAGTCCTTTTGCAACGCCTATTTCACAAATTTCGTTTATTTTGCCTATATGATATTTACGTTTGCCTAAAAATAGTTCTAAATTTTGATGCGTAACATTAACGGTTTTCTTTTTGCCTTCTGTTAATATTTCTTTAACGGATTTTCTGCAAATTTCTCCAATACAACGTTCAAGCTGTCGAACGCCAGCTTCTTTAGTGTAATATTTAATTATGCTGCAAACACATTCTTTGCTAATTTTAAGCTGATATTTTTTAAGCCCATGCTTATTAAGCTGCTTATTTATTAAAAACCTTATTGCAATATTTTCTTTTTCATCTTCGGTGTAGCTTGTTAAGCTTATAATTTCTAACCTATCTTTTAGAGCATATGGTATTGTGTCTATGCTATTTGCTGTGCATATAAACAAAACATCAGATAAATCATAGTGAATTTCCAAGTAGTTATCACGAAATGCATTATTTTGTTCGGGGTCTAAAACTTCAAGCATCGCCGATGATGGGTCGCCTCTAAAATCACTGCTTAACTTATCAATTTCATCAAGCAAAATTAAAGGGTTAAGGGTTTGCGCCTGACGCATTGAATAAATTATTCTTCCTGGCATTGCTCCAACATATGTTTTTCTATGGCCTCGAATTTCGGCTTCGTCTTTAACACCACCAAGTGATAGTCTTATATATTTTCTGTTTAAAGCTTTTGCTACTGATTTTGCAATTGATGTTTTGCCAACGCCGGGGGGTCCAACTAAACAAAGGATAGGGGAATCAAGTTTTTTTGCAACTTGACGGACTGCTAAAAATTCAATTATTCTTTCTTTAACTTTTTCAAGCCCATAATGGTCTTTGTCAAGAACTTGTCGTGCTTTTTTCAAGCCTTTGCTTTCTTCACTCCGCTCGCTCCATGGAAGTGAAAGAATGCAATCTAAATAGTCACGGATAACGGCAGATTCCGGAGATGTTGAACTTGCTCGTTTTAAACGGTTTAATTCAAATTCAAATTTTTCTACAGCATAATCAGGAAGCGTTAGTTTTTCCAAACGCTCTTTATATTTTTCAACATCTGCTAAAATGCCGTCTTTTTCTCCCAATTCTTCTTGAATTACTTTTAATTGCTCTCTAAGGTAATATTCTCTTTGATGCTTGTCTATATTAAATTTAACTTTTTGTAAGACTTCTTTTTGAATGGACAAAATGCCAATTTCTCTATGAAGCAAATGCGCAACCATAGCAAGGCGCTTAAGAGATTCTGTTTCTTCTAGAATAAGCTGCTTTTCATTGATGGAAAATTGGGTATTTGCCGCAACTAAATCTGCAAGCTTTGCAGGGGTTTCGCAGTTTAAAATTTCCATAATTACATCGGGTGTTGTTTTTTGATTTAAAGCAACGTATTGCTCAAAAGCTTCATGCACAACACGAACTGTTGCAATAATGCTTTCATCGATGCTTTCAGGTGTTTCTTCAATGGCAGCAACAACATTAATTTCAGCTTTAATATATGGGTCTGATTGGGTGAAGCAATTAATTATTCCTCTATCTATTCCAACTGCAATAATACGAACAACGCCGCCGGGAAGCCTAAAAATTTGCTTAATTTTAGCAACGGCTCCAAATGTAAAAAGTTCATCATTTGGTGGTTCTTCTGTTGTTGGATTTTTTTGCGCCGTTAAAAAAACGTTATTATCTTTAGACATTGCTTCTTCCATTGCCTGTATTGATTTTTGCCTTCCAACATCAAAAGCTATAACGCAGCTTGGAAAAACAACAACTCCACGCAAAGGTATAATAGGTAGTTCTATCTGCTCTTTAATTTCAAGTTTAAGTTCAGTCATTTTTTATCACCATTAATGGCGGAAACCCGCCCTTTCTTTTTTCCTTTAAAACTTATTAAAAATCTTTTAAAACATTTAATTTAGTATAGGATATATAAATTAGCTATAATTGTCAAGTTAAAGCCCCTAAAACAAATAAACCATACGCTATTAAACGTATGGTTTAATGTTATATTATTCTTAGAATTTAGACCTTAGAAGTTATTATCAGGGTTTGTTTTAAGCGTTGCTTCAAGCTTAACCGAATCTTTGCCGTCACGCAAAACATTAATTTTAACTTTATCCCCAACTTTGCATTCAGATATAGCTTTAGTTAAATGTTCCCATGTAAAAACTGGTTTGTCGTTAAATGATGTTATAATATCATAACGCTCAACGCCTGCAAGTTCGGCAGCGCTATCTTTAACAACACTTTCAACAAGCACTCCTGCTTGCGGTAAATTGTACATTTTAGCCATTTCTTCTGTTACATCTCCGCCCATAATTCCTAAAAATGGTCTTGAACCTTGATTCATAAACTGGGAAATTATTGGGTTTGCAACGTTTGAAGGTATGCTATATCCCATGCCTTCAACTGCACTTGAAGAAACGCCCCCTCTTGCAAGCTTTGCTGTATTAATTCCAATTACTTCACCGTTCATGTTAACTAAAGGCCCACCGCTGTTGCCGGGGTTAATTGCGGCATTTGTTTGAAGAACTTTTAATGTCTTTCCTTCAACATTTATTTCTTTATCTTTGGCGCTTATAATGCCGTTCGTTGCTGTATTTCCTTCTCCTAATGCGTTACCTATTGCAAGTACAACTTCTCCAACTTGTGTTTTGTCTGAATTGCCAAAAGTTGCCAGTGTAACTTTATCAACTCCAACCTTTTTTAAATCGGCTTTGCTTACATAAATAACTGCTAAATCTGCACTTGGTTCACGCCCAACTAATTTTGCTGGCACAACATCTTTTTTACAAACCGAAACTTTAACCGAACTTGCCCCTCCTATTACATGGTAATTTGTTGCAATGTAAACATTTTCATCATCTTCTTTAAAAATTATGCCTGAGCCGGCGTTTGGCTGCTCCATTTGAGTACCAAAAAAGTTTTCGGTTGTTTGAGAAACTGAAACAATGCTGACAACTGAAGGCTCAACCTTTTCTATCACGCCTACAAAATCATAAATGGCAAGTTCGTTAGAAAAAGAAGGATTTATAACAACAGGGTTAATGTTTGGTGTTTCTATATCATTTACGGCAAATACAGTTTCTGCCTTTGGTGCTTCTTCTGCCGCTTGAGATTTATTAATATAACCATTTATAACAGGAGATATAACACCTACACCAATTCCAAGACTGCTTCCCCCTAAAATGCTAACAATACATGCAGCAGCAACTGTTCTTTTAAATTTATCTTTCGCTTTAACTTTAACTTCTTCGTTAAATACAAACGGGGGTTTGCCGTTGTTATTTGGCTTAAATCCTTCGTATTCAATACGCTCTGTATCTTTTTCCATTATTTCTTCTTTTACTTCTTTTGCATCTTCACTATCTTCTGATAAAAAGCTTGGTTTAGCAGATTCTGCATATTCAATAGGCGGTATTGAAGTTGCTGCAACATCATCATATTTAAATGCTTCAAAGTCAGCCGTTCCTTTAGTTAATTCATAAGTTGTTTCATGAAGTTTTTCAGGTATTTTAATTTCACTTTCCTTTAGTAAATCTTTTTCAATCTCTGACTGAATTTTATCAAAATCGTCCCACATTTAAAATTCCCTCCTGAATTTCATTCTTATATTATTCTACACCAATATTTAAAAGAATAAAACTATAAATTCCTAAAACTTATCATTTAGTTTTTTTAATGTAACATCTAAAACTAATTGTGTTGCATTGTCACGATATATATAAAGCTTAATTTTATCTCCAATTTTTGACGCTGTAAGAGCTGCTGATAAATCTTCCATGTTTCTAATTTTGCTGTTGTTAAAACCAATAATTAAATCTGTTGCTCTAAGTCCTGCATCTGCCGCTCCGCTGTTTTCATAAACTTCGCTTACATAAACGCCAGTTGAAACAATACTGTAATATTCTTTAATTTCCTCTGTAATGTCCATTCCTTGTATTCCTAAATATGGTCTATCATTTACCGTTTTGTCGCCGCCTTTCATAAGCCTGTCAATTATTATTGATGCTTCATTAATAGGTATGCTGTAGCCCATGCCTTCAATTCCGCCGGCTGCAAGCTTTGCTGTATTAACACCAATTACTTTGCCAGAAAAATCAACTAATGCGCCGCCGCTGTTTCCGGGGTTAATTGCTGCATCTGTTTGAAGCATATTCATTGCATATGAATCAACTGAAATTGTTTTGTTTTTAGCAGATATAATGCCGTATGTTGCACTCTTGCCTTCCCCTGCCGCATTTCCTATGGCAACAACAGGTTCCCCAACTTCTAAGGAATCGGAATCGCCGAACTGTGCAATTTTATAGCTATCAATCCCCGCTTCGGCTAACGCTGTTTTAGTTACAGCTATAACGGCTAAATCGGCTTGTGGGTCGCTTCCAACATATTCTGCTTTAGCTTCTTTATCATCATCAACAGAAATAGTAACGGTTGTTCCGTTTTCAATAACATGGTTGTTTGTAACTATATAAATTTTTTCGCTGTCTTGCGAAAATATAATTCCCGAACCTGCTTGTTGGCTGCTAAAAATTTGATTAAATCTGTTTTTAGTTGATGAAACAACATTAATGCTAACAACACTGTCTGCAACTTCTTTAACTATAGGAACAACACTGTTTACTCCTATATTTTTATCTGATGTTGTTGCTAAAGATGTTACTTTAGATGTTGCATCGGATGCATTTGTTTCATATGTAGCTGCAATTTCTTTAAATTGTTT
>CAZHPA010000056.1:0-9709 GCA_964533945.1 uncultured Defluviitaleaceae bacterium | reverse complement strand
AACAAAAGCCGAAACATTTGGAATAGAAAGTAATAATTCAATACAAAGACATTTGTTTGCCCGTTTTAGAAGAAAGACGTATGTTGTTTCACGTTTATTACTAATGGTAGATTTGACTATAATATTATATGCTAAATTTTGGGTTAATGGTGTATTTGAGGGTGCAACATTATTTAGTTGACACCCTCAAAAATAAAGTTTGTTTCTGTGTAATTTAAATCTAAATCTTTTTAATAAATCACTCTTAAAAAGCTTGGTTAATGTTAATATCTAACTTTGGTATTTATTATATATATAATTTGTCAATAGTTTTTTAGATTTTTTTATTTTTAGAATCCAGAGTTTTTATCACCAAAAAAATAAGACAAAAACCACGCAAGGCATAAACCCAGCGTGATTTTAAATTGAAAAAATTACATCATTCCGCCCATTCCGCCACCTTGAGGCATCATTGGAGGTTCGGGTTCTTTAATGTCTGCAACAACGGATTCCGTTGTTAATAGCGTTGATGCAACAGAAGTTGCATTTTGTAATGCGCTTCTTGCAACTTTAGTTGGGTCTATAATTCCTGCTTCAATCATATTAACATAGCTTTCTGAAATTGCATTAAAACCAATGCCTTTTTCAGCTTCTTTTAACTTGCTAACTATAACAGAGCCTTCGACTCCTGCATTTTGAGCAATTTGTCTAATTGGTGCTTCAAGAGATTTTAAAATAATTTCAGCACCTGTTTTTTCATCTCCAGAAAGTTCTGAAACAACTTTTTTAACATCGCCTATAGCAGAAATAAAAGCAATTCCACCACCTGAAATAATGCCTTCTTCAACAGCTGCACGTGTTGCTGCCAATGCATCTTCCATACGTAATTTCTTTTCTTTAAGCTCTGTTTCGGTTGGTGCGCCAACTTTAATAACAGCTACGCCACCAGACATTTTAGCAAGTCTTTCTTGCAATTTTTCACGGTCGAAATCTGAAGTTGTTTCTTCAATTTGCATTTTAATTTGTTTAACTCTTGCTGCAATTTCTTCTTTAGAACCTTGACCATCAATAATAATTGTATTTTCTTTTTCAATTTTAACAGTTTTAGCACGTCCAAGCATTTCAACTTTAGTTTCTTTTAAATCAAGACCAAGTTCCTCTGCAATAACTCTGCCGCCTGTTAAAATAGCAATATCTTCAAGCATAGCTTTACGTCTGTCGCCAAAGCCAGGTGCTTTAACAGCAACGCAAGTAAAAGTTCCTCTTAATTTATTAACAACTAAAGTTGCCAATGCTTCGCCTTCAACGTCTTCTGCAATAATTAAAAGTTTAGCTCCAACTTGAACAATTTGTTCCAAAAGAGGTAATATATCTTGAATATTTGAAATTTTCTTATCTGTTATTAAAATATAAGGATTATCAAGTGTTGCAACCATTTTTTCCATATCTGTTGCCATATATGCCGATAAATAGCCACGGTCGAATTGCATACCTTCAACAAGTTCAAGCTCTGTATGCATAGTTTTAGATTCTTCAACAGTAATAACGCCATCATTTGAAACTTTTTCCATAGCATCTGCAATCATAATGCCAACTTCTTCATCGCCTGCTGAAATAGCGGCAACTTTAGCAATATGATTTTTGCCATCGACTTTTTGGCTTTGTTCTTTAATTGCAGAAACAGCAGCATTTGTTGCTTTTTGCATACCACGTCTTAAAATTATTGGGTTTGCGCCTGCCGCAATGTTTTTAAGCCCTTCTTGAATCATAGCTTGAGCTAAAACGATAGCCGTTGTTGTTCCATCTCCGGCGATTTCGTTTGTTTTTGTTGCAACTTCTTTAACAAGTTGTGCTCCCATATTTTCAAAAGCATCTTCAAGTTCAATTTCTTTTGCAATTGTAACGCCGTCATTTGTTATTAATGGCGTGCCGTATTTTTTATCTAAAACAACATTACGTCCTTTAGGGCCTAAAGTTACTTTAACTGCATTGGCAAGTTGGTTAACTCCAGATTCCAATGCATTTCTTGCTTCAGCGCCAAATTTAATTTGTTTTGCCATAATTTTCCCTCCTGCCTTCCTATTGTTCAACAACAGCTAAAATATCGCTTTGTTTTATAATTATATATTCAACACCGTCAACTTTAACTTCATTTCCTGAATATTTAGAATAAATAACTTTTTCGCCAACTTTAACTTCCATTTTAACTTCTTTGCCATCAACAATTCCACCAGGGCCAACAGCAACAATTTCTGCTTCTTGTGGTTTTTCTTTTGCTTGACCTGGTAAAACTATACCCGATTTTGTTTTTTCTTCTGCATCAAGTTGCTTAACAACAACTCTATCGCATAAAGGTTTTAGTTTCATATAGCAATGCCTCCTTGTTTTCTCTAATTATTAGCACTCATTAAGATTGAGTGCTAATTCATATATTATATTAGTTGAACATCTTTATTATTGCAAACATGAATTTAGATTAAATTTAGTTATATACATTTATTATATACTAATATTAAATCAATTCTAACATTTTCTTCCTTTTTCTTTAAATACAACATATTTTTAAAATATATTGACAAATTTATAGTTTTATGGTATTATATAATGAAGTTATCGCTTAAGCGAGGTGCTTTTTTGAAACATAAATATCAAATTTTTTTTTAATAGTTATATTAATTGCTGTAACAGATTTTCTAAAATGCCCAATAAAATATTTTTTAGGCATTTCATGTCCGGGCTGCGGCTTAACAAGAGCGCATTTGTCGTTGCTTAAACTAAACTTTAAAGCAGCTTTTTATTACCACCCTCTTTTTTTTACAGCAATCCCGGCAATTTTATACTTCATGTTTATTGCAGACAAAATTAAAATTAGCAAAAAAACCGAAAATATTGCTGTTTTTACTTTGATTATGCTATACTTACTAGTTTATTTGTATCGATTGTTTGTCTTAAAATCTTCTGTTGTTACAATTGATTTTAAGAGTTCTGTTTTATATAAAGTTTTTTTGAAATTTTATCTTCCTTGAAAGGAATTTAACTTTATGACTATTATTAAGGAAAGAAATATTTTCATGTTTATTTTGCTGTCTATTGTTACGTGTGGAATATATCCGCTATATTTTTATTATAAGCTTGCTGAAGATATGAATATAGTTTGTGATGGTGACGGCGAACGCACAACAGAATATATAATAGCATTTTTGCTATCTATAATTACTTGCGGATTTTATATGTTTTATTGGTTTTATAAAATTGGAAACCGTCTGCAAGCCAATGCGCCAAGATACGGCTTATCGTTTCAAGAAAATGGTACAACCGTTCTTCTGTGGTTAATTCTCGGTTCTTTATTATGTGGCATAGGAGCGTTTATAGGCATAAACATTATTATCAAAAACATAAATGCTTTAGGAGAAAGATACAATTCAAATGCAGCAGCGTACTACAAAAATAATACGCAGCAATAATTTGCAAATTAAAGGATTGAGTCGTACTTATTAAGTAAGATTCAATCCTTGGCTTTATTATTTATTTTTAGCAAAAAGATAAGTAAATTTAGTTGAATGTTGCTGTTCGTCAGTTAAAATTTCAAAAATCATATCTCTAATTTGAACATTTAAAAATGAAAAATATAATTTTCTGTAAAATTCCATACCATTTATTTCACTTAAAATGCTTTTTTCATATTCACGCAAAAGATTCCGGCTAATTGGTTTAACTCCAGCTTCAACTTTAGGCTTTTCTCCGGTCATTTTAAAATATATGTCTGAAATAAGCAAAAAATGTTTTTGTTCGTCCATTTGAACGCCTTTTATAATTTCTTTGTCTTCTTGAGTTCTTGCTAAATTTGCCAGCTTTCCATAATAGTTATAATCCATAGTTTCGTCTTTAAGAGCTTCAATTAGCATTTCTATTATTTTGCGGTCGGCAGGCGAAGGTCTTTTTGAAAATCCTTCTTCGCTTTTGTTTTCCCGGTCGTTTTTATTATACGGATACATTTGCCAATCCTCCTAATTTTGTACTAATATTATATATATGCTGTAAAACTCTAATTGTGAACCACGGGTAATATTATAGCTTAAAGTTGACGATAATTATTTTGTAGTTTAGTTTTAGTTTTAAGGAAGTGTATTTATGGAAATAAAAACAACATCTCCATCTGAATACAAGTTCAATTCAGCATCTTCAACATCTTCAAAAGAAGAAGTTAAAAGCGAAACTGAAAACGAAGCTCTAAAAGGTGAAATCCATTTGCCTGTAAGTGAATACAAAACCGAGCACGAAATGATAAAACAACAAGCTATTTCAAAGACTATTTCGCAAGCGTTAGTTTCTTCTGGGTTTAAACCAACGGCTGAAAATTTAGAGCTTGCACAGTTGCTTTTTATAAACCAAATGCCAATTACAAAGGAAACATTAACTAAATTAAATTACACACTTAAGCTTTTTGGTTCAGACAATTTAGATAAGGCACTATTTTTTGTTGCTAATGAAATACGTCCAACAGGGTTAAACATAGAACAACTAAATAAATTTATAACCGGAGAAAATAAAATTTCAAATCAAGTTGGCGATTTAATTAACGCACTTTTAAGCATTGAAGATGAAAATGTTAGAGAAGCAATTACAAATGCAATTTTAAAACCGCTTAATACTAATTCTAATGAACAGCAGCCTAAAGAACAGGCAATTAAACAGCAATTAATTCAACAACAAATTAAACTAGCAATTAGCAATGACAATAAAGAGCAAGTTAAACAACAGCCGCAATTTGAATTAATAGAAGCAGCAAAAGCATCTAATGAATCAGTTGAACACAAACAACTTAATAACAAAACTGTTAGCAATTTAGCAGAAAATATAGCTAATAATTTAATTGAAAAACTGCCTTTAAAAAATTTAAATGAACTTACCAGCAATTTTAAAAATATCAGCTTGCAAAATTTAGAAAATGAAGTTCAAAAAGAAACTATAAAAGAAGTTATAAAAGATGCTTTAAAAAACAAGATAGTAACATTTTTAAAAAGCGACAAGTTAGCAATTGAAAATTTAAATAACATTTTAAAGGACAATATTTTAGAAGAAAGCTTAGAAAAGCTTATTTCTCAACATAATAATTTAGATTTTAAATTAAATACAGGCGATAAATTTACAAAATTAACCGACATTATTAAATATATCATTAAAAATGCCATTGAAAATTCTGCTGAAAACTCTACTAAAAATTCCAAAAGCTCTATTGAAAATTCTATTGAACAAACTATTAAAAATAATATATCAAATCCCAGCGAACCTGAAATAAACCAAGCTGAATTAGTTAAAAAACTTATGTTTAACCCAAAGGAAACAACAAGTAAACAGCTAAATTTATTTTTAAATGAGCTTAAACAAATAATTAATAATACGAAGATAACTATTGAAAAAGCAAGCTCTGAAACAGCACTTTCTAAAACTGTTGCAGAAAATATACAGCAGGCAGTTAAAAGCATAGAACAAAATATGAATTTTGTTTCGCAGCTAAAAACCAATTTGTTTTTGCAAATTCCTTTAGTAATTAACAATCATCAAACAAATGCCGAGCTTTTTATTTTTAAAGATAAAAAAGGAAAGAAAAAAGCTAAAGGAGATGCCGTAAGTGCTTTAATTGCTTTAGATACAGCAAGCCTAGGAAGGTTTGAAGCGTTTGTTCAAAAAGACAACAAAGCCGTTAGCTGTAGGTTTAATTTAGAAAATGATGAAGTGGAAGTACTTGTTAGGCAAAATATAGGTGTTCTTTCAAATGCTCTTAAACAACAAGGATATATACTTGAAAGCTTTACATTTGCCAAAAATGAGCCGCCTAAAACAATATTGGAAGTAAATAATTTTGAAACCAACACTTTGCCTAATAAAAATACAGCATTAGGGATGTCATTTGATACAAAAACTTAATCCATGCCGTGTTGGCATGGATTAATTAATGGTGTTATTAATATTTTTTAAAATAGTATATTTTTAATACGCCACGAATTAAACAAACAAATAGGCAAGCACCAAGCAGTGTAAAAAATACTATATCATCAAAGTTTCCGGCAATAGCAGTTGCCGTTGCCAATCCAAACATTGTTATATTCATTCCTATAGACCCTGATTTTTGATGAATAAGCAATTTGCGTTCGTCTGTTTCAGAAATATATAACTTTTTAAGTTGTTCTTCTTTTTTTAATGCAACGGAATACTTAACAATAAAAGCAATTAATAATACTAATAAGCCAATAGCAATTCCCGTTTGAAACCCTGCAATGAAGTCGGAAGTTCTTGTTCCGTTTCCAAAATTGCGAGTTAGCAAGAGTGAAGAACAAGTACCTAAAAGTGCAGTATTTAACAAAATTTGTCTATTTTTTATTTTTTTCTTATATTCCTCCATTTATATTTCCTCCAATTCTGAAAAATCAAATACTTCCTCAATGTTTTTTCCGAAATATTTGGCAATTTTATAAGCCAATACAAGTGATGCCGTATATTTACCAACTTCTATTGAAGTAATGGTTTGTCTTGTAACGCCAACAGCAAACGCCAGCTCCTCTTGTGAAAGCTTATGTTGCTTGCGTAGCTGTGGTATTTTGGTTTTCACGCAGTCACCCCACAGTTTTAAAGTATAGTAAACTTTGCATTTTTAGAATAGCATACTTTGCATTATTTGTCAAGTATGCTTTGCAAATTTTTATTTTTTATTATTATACAACAAAAAAACCGCTGCAAACCGAAGTTTCGGAAAGCAACAGCCTTAGAACTTAGATGTTAGCTATTAATTGAATTGAACATCTCCATTATATACACATATCCATGTCTTTCCCTTGTTCAGGGTAAGTTTATTGCCGTCTTCATCAAACCATTGTGTTGGGTTAAATTTGCTGCCTTTGCTCCATGTAATTGGTGCATAACTTCCGTTTGTTATAATGTATCCTTCGCCGCTTGAAACAAGAGAAACCGAGCGTCTGCCGTACGTATCTCCTTGTATGATATGCATTTTAACAAATTGCACAATAATATTTGAAACTGCAAGTTGCTCTCCTGTTTCTTCATCTATTTGTTTATTATCACGTTCAAATTTATAATATAATTTTTCTTCATCATTATATTTAAATTTTGCTGTATAGTTGGCTGAAAAAGGAACTATAACTTCACTTGCTTGTTCTCCGCTGCTTGGAGATTGTGGTTCATTGTAAAATTCAAACATACTGTTATAGTCTTCTTTAATTGCGTTCCTATATCCTTTTTTTTCAATTGCAGCTTCAATTTTACTTGCATCTGTATATGAACTATGCTCTATCATAGAAGATATTGAATAACGTGCTTTATCACGCCAAAATGTTGTACCTTCAAGCTCCATGCCGTCAAGATTAGGTATTTTTGAAGACTTAATTGTTTCATAGCCTTGCGGGCTTCCGCCATGATGAGCAAAAATAGCATCGTTGTCGAAAGCAAAATCTATAAAATAATCTCTTGCGCTTCTAACAGGTCCAATTTTATCGGAATTAAAATCTTGAAAAATTGCAACAAGCCTTGTTATATCACCTTCTGCAAGTACTTCATAAATAATATCTGCCTGCGACAATCCGCTTTGGGGAAGTGCTTTTTTCATGTTGTTAATTACAACGGCAACGGGTCTTTTATTTACAATATCTTCATCAATATATAATCCAGTTAAAATGCTTTTTGCTTTTCCTTCTAAGTTTTCTTCAGGTTCTTCTTGCTTTGGCGGCTCTGTTTCTTCAGGATTTTCCGGTTTGGGCGTTTCAGAAGGTGCAACGGTTGGGGGAGGGGTTGCTGGCTCAACAGTTGCAATTGTACTTTTATCTTTATCTATAAAAAGACTTGCAATTAAAATAGCAACAATGCCTACAAAAAGCCCACAAAATATTCCCCCAAAAATATATTTTGCATTAGAATTTTGTACAAAATGTATAAATTTTCTTAGCTTGTCCATTTTAAAATCTCCCTTTGTTTTTCAAGCATAACTTCTTCCTCGGAAGCTTCCATGTGGTCATAGCCCAGTAAATGTAACATGCTATGAGCCGTTAAAAAAGCTAATTCACGCTCTGCGCTATGGCAAAGCTGCTCTGCCTGGCTAATAGTTTTTTCAAGGCAAATTACTATATCCCCAAGTGCTATTGGCTGCTCACTATTAAAGCTGTTTATGTTTTCGTTAATCTCATCAAGAAGCGGAAAAGACAAAACATCTGTTACTTTATCTATGTTACGATAATTTTTGTTTAATTCTTTTATATATTGCCCATCAACAATTAAAATGCTAACTTCAACGTTTTCGGTTGGGAAGTTTTCGTATGTTAGCGTTTCGGTAACAGCACGGTTTACTATGCTTTCAAGTTTAGAAATACCAAAAATATTGTGGCATTCATTTTCAAGCTCATCATTTAAGTAGTCAATGAATATTTCCATAAAATACCTTCTTTCTAACTTTAATGGTTTTGCATAAAGAATACCCTATTTTTTAGGATAAGGTATTCTTTCATGATACATACCTTTAAAAACACGCATAAACGATTTAATTATTGTATCAATATCTCTAAGCGTCAGCGTACTGTCCGTAAGTTGCCCATCATCAAGTTTATCTTTAACTAATGTTCTCGCAAATACTTCAACTTCTTCCATAGTTTTACCGGAAGGCATCATAGAGCGAACTGCCGCTTCAACTGTATCTGCCATCATAACTATTGCTGCTTCTTTTGATTGCGGAGGCTCAAAAGTATACCTAAAGTCTTTTTCTTCTACTTGAGCATCAGGATTTTTTGATTTTGCTTTATGATAAAAATATTTAACCAATGTTGTACCATGATGTTGAGTTATAATGTCTTTAACAGCTTTTGGAAGTTTATATGCATCTGCCAATTCAAGCCCATATGTTACATGAGAAACAATTACTTGAACGCTGCTGTATGGGTCTAAGCCGTCGTGAGGATTTTCCCCTACTTGATTTTCTGAAAAATATGCCGGATATTTAAGTTTTCCAATATCATGATAATAAGCTCCAACACGGGCAAGGTTTGGATTTGCTCCTATTTCATAGGCGGCCGTTTCGGCTAAATTGGCAACAATTAGGCTATGATGATATGTTCCCGGTGCTTCAATTGTTAATCGTCTTAACAGTGTACTATTTGGGTTTGCAAGGTCTAAAAGCTTTATTGTTGTAACAATTCCAAATGCTGCTTCCCAAATCGGAAGACTTCCGATTGCCAAGATAACTGAAATTATACCTGAAGCAGCTGCAAAAAGCCCCGAATACAAAACTTCAACAGAATATTTTTTCTCAAAAAACAGCATAACGCCAAAAATTATAACAAAGTTTAAAATACTGGAAAAAATACCAACTAAAATAATTTTATTACGTTCTGTTGTATATTTTGAAATTAAAGCAGTGCAAGTTCCGGATAGGAAAAAATACAATGTAAATTCAATATCGCCTTTGCAAATAAACATTGAAATAAGTGTTATGCAAAAATTTAATACTATTGCAAGTCTTAAATCTATTAAAACTGAAACCAAAAGCGTTACAACGATAATTGGCAGAAAAAAATAGCTTATATTTCCAAGCAAAAAGCAGAAAAATATTACTGTCATATATAGCGAAAAAATTAAAAGAGCTTCTTTTTTATTTGAAGCAATTGTTTTATAAAAGTTATACATGTAAAAAATTGCCAAAAAGAAAACCGTTAATATAAGCGCTATAACA
>CAZHPA010000055.1:0-10089 GCA_964533945.1 uncultured Defluviitaleaceae bacterium | reverse complement strand
TCCTATAATTTTTTTAAAACTTCTTCTAAAACAGAAGTTCCATCTTCCCTTTTTTCACTCTATATTTCAAAACAAAAACCACCGGCTATGCCAGTGGTTCAAAAAAGCTTATAATCTTACCGCTTAAGTGGTAGTTAGAAAATATGTGCAGCTGGCAAAACTTCAATAAGCCTTAAGGCTTTTGCGTAGCACCAATGCCGTTATAGGGCTAAAGTCAAGCCACTCACTAAGTAGTGGTTATAATTAACATAAATTTTCCAAAATTTTAACTATATTATTAATCTCATCAAGCCGATTGTTTTTAATTCCTGCGTTTTCAATGCTATTTTTAATTGCAATATGCTTTTCAAGCTGAAGTTTAACATAATCTTTAAAAAGTTCATGTTTTTTTGTAAGCTTCCCAAAAGCATAGTCAGCTTCGTTGTATTCAACATCAGTTCCTTTGCAGCAATTTATAACATTATAATATATTCCGTCTTCAAAAACCAAATTTTCTTCTTTAATTTTAAAATTAATTGAATGAATATATTTTCTTACTTCACATACATTTAACTGCGGGGAAAGTATAAGTTGATTTAAACCCAAAACAATTTCTGGGCTGTTTTGCAATATCTCTATAATTAGCATTCCGCCCATTCCGGAAATTACAGCACAGGCATTTTGCGCCTCTTGTGCTGTAATCCCTAAAAGCCCATTGCAAAGTTTTGTTTCGATTTTAGATTCCAATCCATATTGCCTTATATTTTTTTTTGCCTTTTCTAGGGAACCTTTACTAATATCAAATGCATAGGCGTATTTTGCAATGTTTTTGCTCACTACAAATATCGGAATGTAGGCGTGATCTGTTCCAACATCAATTATAGTTTCGGCTTGTATTTGGTTTGCTATTGCTTCAAGTCTTTTTGACAAATGCATATTAATAGTGATTTAGCAAGTCATTCATATTGTATAAACCGGCATCTTTGCCAACTAAAAACTTGGCAGCCGAAATAGCGCCTATTGCAAATACTTCCTTTGAATGTGCAATGTGTGTAAACTCAACTACTTCATCTTTACCTGCAAAAATAACGCTATGTTCCCCAACGATTGTTCCACCACGTATAGTATGAATGCCCAACTCTTTATTGTTCCGTTTTTCATTAACTTTAGAACGGTCATAAACATAGTTTAATTGATTGTTAAGCGAATTGTTAATTGAATCTGCTAAAATTAAAGCTGTACCACTAGGGGCATCAATTTTTTGGTTATGATGCTTTTCTATAATTTCAATGTCAAAGCTTGCCTCATGTAAAATTTTAGATGCTTTTTGAAGCAGCCCGGCAATTAAATTTATTCCAATCGACATATTAGCAGAACGAAAAATTGGAATTTCCGTTGAAGCTTGTTTAACTTGCTCTAATATCTCTTCTGAAAACCCTGTTGTGCAAACAACAATTGGCAATTTTTTCTTTACGGCATAATTAATTAACCTAGGAACTGCCACTGCTGTTGAAAAATCAATTATAACATCGGCAGGCATGTCGCAGCTATCAATTTCTGTGAATGTTGGAAAAGGCATAGAAGTTGAAGCCATATCTATGCCCGCAACAACTTCGCAATCTGTTCTTTGTTTAACCAAATCACAAATAACTTTACCCATTTTCCCGACGTATCCGTGTACTATTATTTTAACCATTTTAACTTCCTCCTTTGTATACTGTTTTGTTTTTGAGTGTATTTTAAATGCAATTAGAAGGAAGTTTTAATTCCATATGTTTCCATAGCTTGTTTTAATGTTTGCAAATTACGTTCTTCTAAATCAACAAGAGGCATTCTGCAATTTCCAACATTAAAGCCCATTAGGTTAAGCGCTGCCTTAACAGGCATTGGGCTAACTTCTATAAACAGCGCCCGAACCAGTTCTAAAGCTTCAATTTGCAGCTTTAAGCTTGTTTTTAAATCACCGTTTAAATACGACATAACCATATCGTGGGTTTGTTTTGGCGCAACGTTTGCCAAAACAGAAACAACACCAATTCCCCCCAATGATAAAATTGGAACTATTTGGTCATCATTGCCTGAATATATGTCTATTTTATCGCCACAAAGTTCTACAGTTTCTGCTGTTTTAACTATATCATTGTTGGCATCTTTAATTGCAACTATATTGTCTACTTTACACAATTCATAAATTGTTTTTGGTTCGATAACAAGTTTTGTTCTTGTTGGAACACTATATAACATAATAGGAATGTCAATGCTTTTAGCTAAAGTTTCAAAATGTTTAATTAGCCCTCTTTGTGAAGTTTTGTTGTAATATGGCGTAACTAAAAGACAGCCATCGGCTCCTGCTTGCTGCGAAGCTTTACATAACCTAACTCCATGTTCTGTATCATTAGAGCCTGCACCGGCAATTACAGGAACTCTTTTTTTCGCTGCAGAAACAGCGCATTTTATAACTTCAATTTGCTCATCATCTGTTAGCGTTGAGGCTTCTCCTGTTGTTCCGCATGAAATTATTGCATCTGTTCCGTTTTCAATTTGAAAGTTAACTAAACGCTCATAACATTCAAAATTAACAGTTCCATCTTCATTAAATGGCGTTACAATTGCAACGCCCGAACCTTTAAACATAGTCATATATTATATCCCCCATTTTCTCCTTCCTTTTCTTTTATGGAACGAGAGTTAATAATTCTGCAATTTGCACAGCATTTGAAGCTGCACCTTTTCTTACGTTATCGGCAACAACCCATAAATTTATTCCGTTTTCAACGCTAAAGTCACGACGTATTCTTCCAACAAAAACTTCATCATGTCCGGCTGCTTTAGTTGGCATTGGATATTCAAAGTTTGCAACATCGTTTTGCACAACAACACCTTTTGAATTTTTAAGAGTTTCTATTAATTCGTCTAAGTTGAAGGCATTTTCAAATTCAACGTTAATTGATTCGCTATGCCCAACTACAACAGGAACACGTACAGTAGTTGCTGTAATTTTAAGGTTTTCGGAATGAAGTATTTTTCTTGTTTCCTCAATCATTTTGGTTTCTTCTTTTGTGTAACCGTTGTCTAAAAACACATCAATTTGAGGTATGCAGTTTCCGGATATTTCATATTTAAAAGTATTTGCTGTATTTTGTTCTAAATCTTTAACGCCGCCCATTCCTGCGCCTGAAACTGCTTGGTATGTTGAATAAACTATTCTTTTAATTTTGTATTTGTCGTGAAGCGGCTTTAGCGCAACAACGGCTTGAATTGTTGAGCAATTTGGGTTTGCAATAATTCCGCTATTCCATTTAACATCTTCTGGGTTAACTTCTGGAACAACAAGCGGAACTGTTTTGTCCATACGCCATGCAGAGCTGTTATCGATTACAACACAGCCGCTTTCTGCTGCAATTGGGGCAAATTTTTTGCTTGTTTCGCCGCCTGCCGAAAAAAGAGCAATATCTATTTTGTTATCTTTAAAAGAGCTTTCTGTTAATTCTAAAACTGTATATTGTTTTCCCATAAATTCAAGTGTTGAACCTGCTGTTCTTTTTGATGCAAATACATAAAAATTGTCAAGGTCTAGTGGAAATTGCTTTTCTTCAAGAACTTTTAAAAATGTTCTTCCAACCATGCCTGTTGCTCCAACGACTGCAACGTTATACTTTTTCATTGTTATTCCTACTCCTTTAATAAATAGTTTCTTGTGGTTGTTCTGTTTCTTTTGGTTCAATTTCTGGTTCAATTTCAATTTGTGTGTTTGGTTCTGTTACAGAATTTTCAGAATTTTCAGAGCCTAAAATTTGAGGTTGAGTGACGGTTTCGTGAATTGGCTGCAGTTCAAAAAGATACTTATGTTCTCTGTCGTTAATTTCAATTTCTGTTGAAATTTCAATATAACCTTCAAGACTTACTGTTATTGTATGCATACCATATTCAATAGTTGTTTGTGTTGGTGCTTGCCCAACTTTTGTACCGTCGATATAAATATCTGCTCCTTTTGGCTCGGATGTAATAATAAGCTTTCCGTTTTTAACCTTTTCTTTTGGCTTTTCACTACCGCTTCCGCCATTATTAACGCCATCACCTTCAATGCCTTGTTGCTCTGGGAATATGGGTTCTTCGGTAGCAATTGGCAATTGTTCAAGCGTTACATTAATATTCTTTGTTGAGGTATTTAATGTAAAAGCTTGTTCGTAAGTAATAAAGCCTTCTTTTTCGACCTTTAATGTGTATTTTCCATAATCTAAATAAGTCGGATTTTCTGATGCATTATCGTTTATAAAAAAATTACAGTCAGGAACATTAACACTAACAACAAGTGTTCCCTTTTTTAACACAACTTCGTTTAAGTCGATAATTTGTGTTTCGCCATGCATTATGTCTACTTCTTTTACAAAAACTTCTGTATAAGCTGTTTTAACAACAACTTTGTGTAAGCCTTCCAAAAGTTCGAATTCATTTTGAGCTTCAATGGGTTTAAAAATATTTGTATCAATTTCTATTGAGCCGCCCTCAACTTTTTCCTTGTTAATTATGCTTAACGTTCCATGGCTTTTTAAAAGTTCAACATAAAAAACTTTTTCTTTGTATCCTCTTATTGTTAAAACATCTATAGGTTTAATTGCTGAAACATCAAACATTTTGTCTTCATATTGGGTTATTAAGCTTGTGTCGTATTTATACGTGTCGTTTCCATATGTTATTGTTTCTTTTTCACTGTCTACTTTCACATTTTTAACAGATTTAAATTCCCATGCATTAGCGCTAATAACTAATGATATTAACTTACCCGTTTTTGCCTCAAACTTAAAAACCGCAATGTTTCCCGATGTTAATTCCGGAAAAACTATTGGTTTTCCGTATTTATCGCTTAACATTGTTTGTTCCTCAACGATTAAATTGTATTGCTTTCCCGTTTCAACATCCATAATTTTAACTTGGTTTGTGTTAGTAGATACTTGCTGAATTAGCCCCGTAATTTCACTTACTTCGTGCTGACCAAGTAAACCCTCTAAAGAATTAGATGTTTGGTTTTGGTCAAATTCATTAGCCGGCTCTTCGGGAAGGTTTGCATATGTTTTAGCCCCTCTTGAATTAATAGCAAAAGCTACAATAGCAAAAGTTAAAATACAAACTACCAAGCTTAAAATTATTGTTGTCATATAAAAAAACGTAAGCTGCGATTTTTGCGGCTTTAATCGTTGCACTTTTTGTTTGTTAAATTGCCCGTTAAACTGCCCGCTTGTTTGTGTTTGGCGTGATGATGAAGTGGGAGTGTAATATACACCTTCTTTTTCATATTCGTAATTTTTCATAAGCCCGCAATCCACCTTTTAAAAAATGCTTTATTTATATTATAGCAAAATTATATTTACATTGCAAACACTTTACATTATAATGATTTAAGCTTCTAAAATTCGACTAATATCTAGTATATTGATAAACAAGGAGGAAATATGTTTAAAAAGGTTGATACGAATTTAGACTTCAATAAGCGCGAGCTTGAAGTTTTAGATTTTTGGAAACAAAACAATATTTTTAAAAAGAGCATAGAATTGCGTGAAAACTGCCCTGTATTTACATTTTATGATGGGCCCCCAACAGCAAACGGTAAGCCGCATATAGGGCATATTATAACAAGAGTTGTTAAAGACATAATACCACGCTATAAAACTATGAAAGGATATTATGTTTTAAGGAAAGCAGGCTGGGACACTCACGGGCTTCCTGTTGAGCTTGAAGTTGAAAAAACGCTTGGAATTAGCGGCAAGCCTGAAATTGAAAAATACGGCGTTGAGCCTTTTATTAAAAAATGCAAAGAAAGTGTTTTTAAATACGAGGAAGAATGGCGCTTAATGAGCGATAGAGTCGGATTTTGGGCAGATATGGATAACCCATATATAACATATGATAACAAATATATAGAGTCTGTTTGGTGGGCTTTAAAAACAATTTGGGATAAAGGCTTGTTGTATAAAGGACACAAAGTTGTTCCATATTGCCCACGTTGTGGAACATCACTTTCAAGCCACGAAGTTGCACAAGCGTATAAAGATGTTTCGGAAAAATCTGTATATGTTAAGTTTAAAATCAAAGAAGCACAAAACGAATATTTTTTAGCATGGACAACAACACCTTGGACGCTTCCTTCAAATGTTGCGCTTGTTGTTAATGCAAATGAAAATTATGCAAAAGTTAAATTTAACAACGAAATATATATATTAGCAGAAGCGCTTTTAGACACAGTTTTAGGAGAAGGCTATAAAGTAATTGAAGTTGTTAAGGGAAAACAACTTGAAAAAATGGAATACGAACCGCTTTTTAACTTCTATTCTCCAGACAAAAAAGCGTATTATATTTGCTGCGACGATTATGTTACGCTTTCAGATGGAACGGGAATTGTTCACACAGCGCCCGCATTTGGTGAAGACGATGCAAGAGTTGGAAGAGTTTACGACTTGCCATTTGTTCAGCTTGTTAATGAACAAGGCAACTTTGTTTCTTGTGCTACACCATATGCAGATATATTTGTTAAAGATGCAGACCCGTTAATAATTAAAGATTTAGAACAAAGCGGCAAACTTTTTAAAGCACAGCTATATGAACACAGCTACCCATTTTGCTGGAGATGCGATACGCCTTTAATATACTACGCAAGAGATACATGGTTTATAGAAATGACAAAAGTTAGGGAAAACTTAGTTAAAAATAACAATACCGTTAATTGGTTTCCCGAAAATGTTAAAGAAGGACGATTTGGTAATTTCTTAGAAAATGTAATTGATTGGGGATTAAGCAGGGAGAGGTACTGGGGTACACCGCTTCCAATTTGGGAATGCGGCGAATGCAAGCACAGGCACGCTATAGGAAGCATTAAAGAACTTTGCGAAATGGGCGAAAATGTTCCTGAAAACATAGAACTTCACAGACCATATATTGATAATGTAGTTTTAAACTGCCCTAAATCCGGATGTGGTGGCAAAATGAACAGAGTTTCAGAAGTTATAGATTGCTGGTTCGATTCGGGTGCTATGCCTTTTGCTCAATTACATTATCCTTTTGAAAATGAAGAAATTTTTAACAGTAATTTCCCTGCCGATTTCATTTCAGAAGCCGTAGACCAAACAAGAGGCTGGTTTTATACGCTTATGGCTATTTCAACGCTTTTATTTGATAAATCGCCATATAAAAACGTAATTGTGCTAGGGCATGTTCAAGATAAAGACGGGCGCAAAATGTCAAAGCATTTAGGCAATGTTATTAATCCATGGGATGTTTTAGATAAGCAAGGGGCAGATGCCGTTCGCTGGTACTTTATGACAAACTCGGCACCTTGGCTTCCAAGCCGTTTTTATGTTGATGCAGTTAACGAAGCACAGCGTAAATTTATGGGAACACTTTGGAACACATATGCATTTTTTGTACTTTATGCAAATATAGACAATTTCAACCCAATGAGCTATAAGCTTGAATTTGAAAAGCTTTCTGCTATGGATAAATGGATTTTATCTAAACTAAATACATTAGTTAAATATGTTGATAATTGTTTAGAGCAATATAAATTAACCGAACCAACAAGAGCAATAAGCGACTTTGTTGATGCACTTAGTAATTGGTACGTTAGAAGAAGCCGTGAGCGTTTTTGGGCAAATGACATGCCGCAAACTAAAGTTAACGCATATATGACGCTATATACTGTTTTAACAACAACAGCTAAATTAATTGCACCTTTTGTTCCGTTTATGGCAGAAGAAATGTATTTAAATTTAGTTAAAGCAGTTGATGAAAAAGCACCTGAAAGCATACATTTATGTAATTTTCCTGTTGCAGATGAAAACCAAATCGACAAGCAATTGGAAGTTGACATGGATTTGGTTTTAGATGTAGTTGTTTTAGGGCGTTCTGCAAGAAATAGTGCAAACATTAAAAACCGTCAGCCTATAGGCGAAATGTTTGTTAAATGCGAAACAGAACTTTCGGCTTCGTATATTGAAATAATTGCAGAAGAATTAAATATAAAATGTGTAAAATTTATTAATGATGCTTCACAGTTTACAACATATAAATTTAAACCTCAACTTAGAACGTTAGGCAAAAAGTACGGTAAACTTGTTCCTAAAATTGCAGAAACATTAAATAACTTTGACGGCAATGAATTAATGGCAAAATTTAAAGCAGGCAATGTTAACTTTATAGTTGAAGAAACAGAAGTTGTTCTTTCAGAAAGTGATGTTTTAATTGAAACAGCGCAAAAAGAAGGCTTTATCGCAGAAACCGACAAAAATATTACCATTGTTTTAAATACAACCCTAACACCACAACTTATTGAAGAAGGTTTTGTGCGTGAAATTATAAGCAAACTTCAAACTATGAGAAAAGAAACAAATTTTGAAGTACTTGATAGAATTAACGTATACTATATTGGCAATAATGAAGTAATTGACAAAATATTTAAGCAAAACACCGAAACTATTAAAGGCGAGGTTTTGGCAGATGAAATAATTTGCTGCCAATCTAATAATTGCCTTGGGTTTAGTAAACAGTGGGGCATTAATGGAGAAACCGTTACTTTAGGAGTTTTAAGAAAATAAAAAAAGGGTTTTGATACAAAGTGTCGAATTAAATTTAAAGTAAGGTTAGGTGATATGTTGTTTTGCGTTATCCAAGCGAAGTTATTGAGGAAATACGATTAAACAACGACATCGTGGAAGTTGTATCATCTTATATAAAATTAAAATCAAAGGGCAGCAACTATTTTGGCTGTTGCCCATTTCACAATGAAAAAACGCCGTCTTTTTCGGTAAGTAAAGATAAGCAGTTTTATTACTGCTTTGGCTGTGGCGCAAGTGGCAATGTTTATAGCTTTATAATGCGAATTGAAAATTGCAACTTTGAAGAAGCAATAAAATTTTTAGCGCAAAGAGCCAACTATGCATTGCCAGAGCAACCTGCTTCCGAACAATTTAAAAAAAAGGCGGAACATAAAGCCCGCCTGCTTGAAATAAATAAAGTTGCGGCAAAATATTTTTATAATAATTTAAAGAATAAAAGTAATTCTAAGGCAATCGAATATTTAGCAAAGCGCAAAGTTTTTAAAAATACAATTACAAAATTCGGGCTTGGATATTCCCTTGACTTTAATACTTCAAAAAATGATTTATATAACTATTTGCTAAAATGCGGCTACGATGAAAAAAATATGCTTGAACTTGGCTTAATTGTTAAAAGCAAAAAAAACGGCGAATATTTCGATAGGTTTACAGGGCGTTTAATGTTTCCGATATTTGATGCTTTGGGAAATGTTATTGGTTTTGGAGGAAGAACTTTAAATTCAACAGAACCTAAATATTTAAATAGCCCCGACACACCGCTTTTTGATAAAAGTAATAATTTGTATGGAATTAATTTTGCTCGCAAGTCAAAAAATAATAAAGAGGCTATTTTGGTTGAAGGCTATTTAGATGTTTTAAGCTTATTTCAAAACGGATTTGAAAATGCCGTTGCTTCTTTGGGAACAGGGTTTACCGTTAAACATGCTCAGCTTTTAAAAAAACACCATTTCAGCACTGTTATAATTGCCTTTGATAACGATACAGCAGGCTTAAACGCAACTTTGCGCATAATTCCAATTTTGGTTGGAAGCGGTCTTTCAGTTAAAGTTTTAAATCAAACTATTGCAAAAGACCCCGACGAACTTATTTCAAAATTTGGAGCAGAAAAATTTGCATATGAATTAAACAACGCCGAAAACTATATTTCGTTTCAAATTAATTGCTTAAAAAATAAATACAACATTGAATCTGAAAAAGCCGAACAAAAAGTTCAATTCACAAAAGAAGCCGCAATGCTTCTTGCAAATTTAGAAAACGCCATTGAACAAGACGCCTACATAAAAGAAACGGCTGATTTAACAGGTATTTCTTATTCTGCAATAAAATCGGAAATTGATAAACCTAAAGAACAACAGTTAATCCCATTTTATAATAAAGAAAAGCAAATTGCTTTAAGCAAAAAAGAAAATGGCAGCGAAATCGAGCCTATAAAGCGCATTCTTTTCATTTTAGCAAATAGTAGTTTTGAAGTTTGTAAAAGCATTAAACAACATCTATTACCCGA
>CAZHPA010000054.1:0-10279 GCA_964533945.1 uncultured Defluviitaleaceae bacterium | reverse complement strand
CGCATAATATCAACATCTTTTGTTATTGTTAGTATTGCATAAGATTGATTATTTTTAACACTTCCAAAGATATAATTATAGTTTGCTATCCAACTGATACTCTCCAACCCTAAAGGACATGCCAGTGTCAACATTGCATTGCTATATCACAATAAATGAATAAATCAAAAATCAAGACAAAACTAGAAATTCCAGAATTTTATTTTTTATAGACAGAATGCATGGCTTATATCGCCATGGTCGAAGCGGGGTATTGCACTACCATTGATAAATTAACAATATTGGAAAATCTAATTAAAATCCCTTCGGTAGGTATAATAGTTTTAAATTTTTATATATATTCTTTATCAGCACAAGATATTACAAAGCCTATTTTATGGCTTTTTTTACTATACTCATTGTACTTTAAAATGCCTATATGTAAAACGCAGACAAAATTCCATATTTGATTTTCAAACCCAAAGCTTGCCGTGTTTACATAATTCATATATTTGTCCCCTCTAAACGTTACAAAATTCTATACCATTTTTTAAAATTAAAGTATAAAATACAAAAATTCTGTAAAATAATTTTAGGTTGAGTTTTAAAAGTTTAAAAGACTTTTTGTTCAAATTATAATGAACTTATATTATATTACAACATATTTTTCACTATATTACAATAATAGTAAACTTATTTTAGAATTTATAGCTTGAAATTATTATTAAAGTCTGGTATAATATGGTTAATATTAACGAGAGGAAAAAAAATATGAAACTTAGATTGGCAATTGTGCTTTTGTTAATTATTTTTAATCAAGTTGCTTTTTTAAATAAAACTATTTTTGCAACACAAATACAAGAAGCGCAAGAAATGCAAGAAGCGGAACAAACAGAACAAAATAAAGCACCGGAAATTATAGCTCCTTCCGCTGTTGTTATTGATGCAAAAACCGGTATTGTTATTTATGATAAAAATATGCATGAGAAAAACTATCCTGCAAGTGTAACAAAAATTATGACGGCGCTTTTAACTATTAAAAACACAAAAAGCCTTGACGATAAAGTTTATTTTTCACGTAATGCAGTTTTCAGCCTTCCATACGGAACAAGCCATATTGCAATGAATGAAGACGAAACATTAACAACACAACAGGCACTTTACGGGCTTATGTTAGCTTCTGCCAATGATGTTGCCAATGCTTTGTCGGAACATGTTTCGCAAACAACTGAGCAGTTTTGTACCGAAATGACCAAGGCAGCAAAAGAAATAGGGGCATATAACACAAATTTCACAAATCCGCATGGATTACATGACGAAAATCACTATTCAACAGCCTTCGATATGGCTTTAATTATGAAAGAAGCAATTAAAGAACCGCTTTTTGTTAAATTAATTAGCACAAAAAGTTATGAAATTCCACCAACTGAAAAACAAGAGCAAGTTCGCCCTTTAAACAATTCAAATAAAATGATTTTCGGAGGAAGTCAATTTTACTATGAAGATGTTGTCGGCGGCAAAACAGGTTTCACAAATGAAGCAATGCATACGCTTGTCACATATGCAAAACGTGGCGACATTGAGCTTATAGTATCTGTTCTGCATGATGAAAAAAATAAAATATATACTGATACAGCAGCGCTTTTAGATTATTCATTCGAACAATTTAAAGACATTAAAGTAGTTGACTTTAAAAACATTAAAAAGCCTGAAGTTAAAACGTTAAGTGGTCAGTCAATTAATGCTGAATTTGAAAGTAGCACAGATATAATTATGAACTTACCAAAAGTTGCCCAAAACAATTTGACAACGAAATTAAATTTAAGAAATGTCAATCTTCCAGTATCAAAGGGAGATGTGGTCGGAAATTTGGAAGTTTTTTGTGGCAATATAAAAATAAATTCACTTAATATAGTTTCAAAAGAAAACCTAGCAGACCAAAACGCAAATGTAAATGTAAACCAAAATATAGGACAAGAAAGCAATATTGTTGCTGAAATTACCGAACCAACCAATGAGGGCAAATTCGAAAAAGCTGCAGTTTTCAGTTTAAAAGTAATGATTTATGCTGGCATTTTTGGTATAATTGCACTAGTGCTTGCTGTTATTTTTATATTAAAAAGAAATGAAAAATCGTATTACAGCAATCCTGTTTATAGATATAAATATAAAACACGAAAACTTCAGCCCGGAACTGGAACTAGAAGCAATGATGATTTAGTATAGAAAGTAGGGGAATATATGGATTTATCTTCAAATATCTCAAGGCTTTTGGAAGAAATTAATTCGAAAGATATTAAGACGCAGCGGAAAATGTTAATTGGCATAGATGGCTTTGTTGACCATATTGTTCATGTTGTTAACACAAGAGAAAATTTTTCAAGTTTCACAAGAGTTGGAACTATAAACGAATTTGGAAACAGAATAACTCGTGCCTCAGGATTAAGCACAAATATTGAGCTTGTACCTGTTGCAACAAAGCTTGGTGGCAATGGTCCAATTTTTGCACAAGCGCTTTTAAACTACGGAAATAAAATAACATATGTTGGAGCTTTAGGAAAAGATGCTATAAGTCCTGTATTCCAAAGTATGGCAAACGAATGTGATGCAGTATATTCCATTTGCGACCCAGGATTTTCTGATGCTGTCGAATTTTATGATGGAAAGTTAATTTTTGGCAAGCATGCTTCTCTTAAAGAAATTGATTGGGAAGCTATTAAAAGCGCTATGGGTGGCACTTCTAATATTGCCAAAATAATTGATGAATGCTGTTTAGTTGGGCTTGAAAACTGGACTATGATGCCGTATATGAGTCAAATTTGGGAAGGTATAATAGAAGAAGTTTTCCCGCTTTTAACCCCGAAAAATAAAAAACCTTTTATATTTTTCGACCTTGCCGACCCTGAAAAACGTACAAGGCAAGATATTTTACACGCATTATCTTTAATAGGCAAATTCCAAGATAAATTTAATGTTATTTTGGGCTTAAATGAGAAAGAAATGTTTGAAGTTATGGGAGTTTACGATTTAACCATTACAGAATCGGAGAGATATAAATTTTTAGAATATGCGGCAAAAGCGGTTTATGAAAAGCTTTCTATATATTGCCTTGTTGTCCACCCTATAAAAGAAGCTGTTGCTGTTGTTAATTCTGAATTTTTTATAACTAAAGGACCTTATTGCGAAAAGCCTAAACTAACTACAGGTGCAGGAGATAATTTTAATGCCGGATTCTCATTTGGGCAAGCTTTGGGGTTAAGTCCTTTAAGTTCCTTAACGTTAGGCGTTTGCACTTCAGGCTATTATGTTAAAAACGCCAAAAGCCCAACTATTTCAGAGCTTATTGAAGCTTTGCCATTGTTTTAAACTCATTATAAACCTTTGCATTTATTTCAAGTAAGCTTACTAGAACTTATAAAAGCTTTACCCTTGCTCCAAAAACAAACTGCACCCTAAATATTGGGCGCAGTTTTTATGCGTTTTATTTAAAAAATGGTGGTTGGATTTTTACTTAATAAAAATCCACTTGATTCTTTAAGCTTATTTTTAATTTCTTCTAGTTATTTTCAGAGTTTAAAAGTTCTATATTTTTTTGCTTAAACATTTCAATCATTTCACGTACAACGCCTTCGTCAAGTACTTTACCCATTGCTGGTGTTTGAAATACTCTTTTGGAAATTTGAATTTTTGACAAATCAAAGCCAAGTGCCTCTTTAATTTGAAGCTTTGTTTTATATATTTTACGTGCAAGTTCTCCTAATTTTTCATTGTCATAACCTTCAATACCTACAGCATCAAATGCTTTTAAAATTGTTTCGTTATCATAAACGTTTCTTGCAAAAAGGCATATAACAATAGAATTAAGTACGCATCTCTTAAGTTCTTCCTCGAATAAGTCGTTAACAAGTTTTTCTTTATACAAATCTAAATGCGTTTGGTCATACGAATAACCGCCATTGCACAAATGGCTATGTCTTGCACCACAGCTATATCCTACAATTGCGCCATAACCTGTGTGATATGCTGGCATTTCGTTTTTAGCTATTGAAACGCCAAATTCAGCGCCGCCATATTTTTGCGTAACAACAGCTAAACCATCGGAAAGTGCATCGTAAAATTCATTTTTCTTTTTAGACATATATTTAATAGCTTGCACATAGTTCTGTTTATTTCCAAATTCAAGCGGAACAATAGTTTCGTTTAAGGAAATTAAACCTTTTTCATAGCTTTCTGTTGCATATGCAAGGCAAACTCCGCAAGAAACGGCATCAAGCCCTTGTTCTTCAACTTCATCAATTAATTCTAAAATCGAATTGCTGTCGCTAATTCCCAAATATGAACCCATAGTTGCTATAAGCTCATAGTCGTATGCAACATCTAAACATTCATATTCGTGACCTTTACCAAATTCTCGCCTAACTTGCCCTATGTGAATGCAACCAACAGGACAGCCAACGCAAGCAACTTTTCTAATTAAATTATGTTCTGCGAAATACTCGCCGCTTATTTTTTCTGCTTCTTCAAATTTGCTCTGTTGCAAATTTCTTGTTGGTAATGCGCCAATATGATTTAGTACGTTAACATTAATTGAAGTTCCTAAATCATGATATTTTGACATAATAGGTGTATCGGTAATTTTTTTAAATATTTCATTATACATTAAAAAATATTTCTTGTTATCTGCAATCTGCTTTGTGTTATCTCCTGTAACTTGGATAGCTTTTAAATTTTTGCTTCCAAATAAAGCCCCAAGCCCCATTCTGCCAAAATGGCGATACGTGTCAACATTAACATTGGCTATTTTACAAAGATTTTCTCCTGCTGGGCCAATACGAATAATAGAACGCTTGCCACTTCCGCCTTCAACTGTTCTAATATGATTGCCAACTTGATTAGCTTGCAAACCCCAATATGCTCTTGCGTCTTTAATGTCTATTAAATTGTTGAAAATTGAAATGTACGATGGCTTATTTGCTCTTCCTGTAATTACAAAAGCGTCAAATCCGGCATTAAACATAGTATATGCAAATCTACCACCGGCATATGATTCTCCAAGTTCTCCAGTGACAGGAGAAATAAACATGGCGACAGTTTTTGTTACAACAGGAAAAATGGCAGTTAATGCACCTTTTGCAAAAATAATTGGTTGCTGCTCATCAAGAGGCGAAAGGTTTGGCTTCATATTTTCAAGGAGCAATTTAGAAGCAACGCCAACGCCTCCTAAATATTGATTCAAGTCTTCCCTTAAATCAATTCTAACTTTTCCATTTGTTAAGTTTATATTTAAAACTTTAATATATTTTTCGCCAAGCATTTTATTTTTCCTCCATTTCCAAGCATTCATGAGGGCAATATTTAGTGCAGGCACCGCAATGTTTACAAATTATTGGAGGTGTATTTTCTCCAACAAAATATATAGCTTTAACAATGCAGGCATCGGCGCATTTTCGGCAGCCAATGCATTTTTTGGGAGATAATATAACGCCGCCCCCATTACGTGCGGAAAGTGCGCCTGTTGGGCAAACGTCCATACAAGCCCTGTCTTTATCGCAAGCTAAACAATGGGTTGCAAAAAACTTTCCGGACAAGCCCCCAAGCGTCCTGACTTTAATTGCACTTTTATTATCGGTATAACTTTTGTGATTAACACTTGAACAAATTCTTAAACAAGTGAAACACCCTATACATCTTGACATTCCGTTTGATTTTAATACTTTTGCCATAAAAAAGCACCCTTTCTAAAATCTAAAAATCAGGCGAACGCTATGAAAGCAACACGCATATGATTATACGACTTATATATTATTTTGTCAATGGAATTAAAAAAACGTCGTTTAAATGACGTTTTAATTCTAAATATTTAAAATAAAAAGTGCCGCCTAAGCGACACTTTTTCGAATAAAAATTATTCAGCAGCAGCAGCTGTTTCAACTAATTGAGTTGGGTTGAAAATTGCTGTTCCTGGAGGTGCTGGATCCCAATCAACAGTAACGCCAAATGCTCTACCGATTTGTCTGAATGGGATATAAAGTCTTGAATCAACGATTTCTGGAGTAACTTTTTGGTTGTTTGCACCAACCATAGTTATGTCAGCGCCGTTAACTTTCATTGTATCGTTGTTTGCTGTCCATTGAACAGAACGTCCTGAATCGCCTAAGAAAATTGTTACTCTCTTAATGCTGTCGTCCCAAACGATATCTGTGTCTTGAACACCTAAAGCGTTAGCAACGAATCTAATTGGAACCATTGTGTTTCCGTCTTCTGTTAAATATGCAGCAGCGTCCATTTCTTTTTCAACGCCGTTCATAGTGTAAGTGTTTTCGCCAATTGTTACTTTAACTTCTTCAGTTAAAACGTCACTTGAACCTGTTGCAACTTTAAGGTAATCAACAGCAATACCTTTAGTTCCAAATGTTGCACGGTTGTCGCCATTTAAGCCTTTAGAAATTCTTGAATCATTAGCATGAGAGTTTGCAGCAATTGCAGAACCACCAGCGATTAATTTGTATGCATTCTTGTTAGAGAATGGTACTGTACGGTCAATACTTACTGCAACATCAGAGAATTTAATTGTTGAAGCAGTAGTTGAAGCTTTTGTTACAATAACGTTTCCGCTCTTTTTGCCAAGAGTGATGTTACCAGTTGAAATTGTAAAGTTATCTTTGTAATCGTCTGTTAAAATAAGTCCGCCCGTGCTTGTTACGAATTTATCCATTGAAAGAACGATTGTTTTGTCTTTTTGTAATGCACCAGCAAAGTTTTCAGTTAAAGTTACGTCTGCAGTTGGAACAACTTGGAAACCAATTTTAACGTTTGTAACTTTAGCATCTACAGTTACAGGAGCTTGAGCTGTTGCGATAACAAGTGGAGCAGGTGCTTCTTCGTTAGCTGGAATTGAGAAGTCGCCATCAACTGTTAAAGTGATGTCTTTTTTATCTGCACCAGGAGCATAATCTGCTTCTACAGATACCCAAATATCCATAACGATTTTAGCTTTGCCAACTCTGTCTTTTGTTGTTGATTCAATAGTTAAAACATTGTCATCAACCCAAACTTTATCATGTGAATTGTTGCCTGATTTAGTAACATATTCGCCTAAGTTTGGAACAACGCCTTTAGAAATACCAGGAATAACAACTGTGCTGTTATTTTCTTTAGAATTAGCATAGATTAAAGAAGAATCAATTACATCAACTTTAATAAATTTAACGCCTTCTGGTAATGTGAATGTTGTTTTTCTTTCAGCCCACCATGAATTTGAAGTTAATTCTTCAAAAATAACACGAGCTGTTCTGTGTGTTTTGTCATTTGCATTAACGTTAGTGTAAACACGGTCGTTAGTCATAGTTTCTGGGTTAAGAGTATATGGTTCAAAACGACCTGAAACTAAGTTTGTAACTGCATTGTATGGAGCATGACCTGAACCTGTGTCGATTCTTAAGCTAACGCCTCTGTCAACACGTTTACCAACTGTTATAGTTTGTTCTTTAACGCCGCCGCCTCTAACTGTAATTTTAACGTCTTCGCCGTAGTTAATGTCGCCGCCGTAGTTAATTAATTGAAGGTTTTCAATAAACATTGTACCTGTGTGTGATGTTGAAGGTTGGAAATCTGCGCCTGTTGTAATAACGATTGAACGATAAGCATTAGCGCCGCTTGTTACATGGTAACCATATGACATAGTACCACCGTTTGCAAGCTTACCGTATCCAGCATCAGTAATATTAGTAGTAGTATTTGCTGGAACAGGAGAATTATTAATTTTTAAATCGCCTGTTGCATCAAAGTTTCCAATTTTTCTAGTGTAAGTTCTGCCATTATCTTCAAATGTTACGTTGATTGGTGTTTTAATTAAGCCGCCGTCAACAAGAACTTTACCGTCTGTTGTCTTTTTAGTTTTATCTGGGTCTGGAATTAAAAACTTATAGCCTGCAGGAGCTGTAATCATAATAGGACCTTCGTTGCCAAGTTCATTATTTCCAAGATTGCCTTCTCTGCTAAAGTCTGGGTCTGAATCTGTATATCCTGTTGGAGGAGTTTTACCTCTGTTACCTCTAATAGAACCAATTAAGTTTTCTTTTAAAATAAGTTTATCAATAATAAAAGTATCTCTTTCTGTAGTAACTTCTCCAACAGAAACTGTTACAGAAGTTGCTGCATCAAGAAGGCTACCTAATGTGAAAGTTCCGCCAACTATTACAGTGTTATTTGTTCCTACGCTTGTTGCATTAACTTTAATGTCGCCTGATGCATCTTTATGAGTTTTGGCAACTAGTGGTATTCTAACGAATGCATTATATGTGTTATAGTAGTTGCCATTCATTTCGTTGATTACTTGTTGAGAAATTTTGTTTAAAATTGTTACAGTTGCAGTTGTTTTGTATAAACCTGATATATCCATATAGTAGTCTGCGCTACCATAAACGCCTGCTTTTTGATATATTCCAGTTTTAATTGCAGTATGGAATCTATCGTAATTCTTTAATGTTTCTAATTCATTTATTCCGCTTGTTGGGTCGCCAGCCGTGTTGTAAACCGTTAAGATTCTAAGTCCTAAATCTTGTGCTGTACCTACTTTGTTGTACATTACAAATAATGATTTAATAATGTCGTCTACAGCATGATCAACAGTTCCTGGATAGTATGAACGGCTTGTGCTTGTTTCAAATATATAAGTGCCAGGATTTGCTGGGTCTTCAACATAGCCAAAAGCAACAGGTACAGGGGTATTGCTCGTATGAGTACCTAATACACCGTTATTTTCTACTCTGTTGTTAAGAGTTTGATTTTCATGTGTATGGCTATATGTTGTAGAGTTTGGAGATTCAATAGCTTCTTGATATGCTATTCCTGCAAATGCAGCATCAATTTGCTTAACATCAGGAATATTAACACCTGCAGTTGTTGTTATGCCGTTTGCTGCTTTAACAGCTTCTACTATTGCTCTTTGAATACCATATGAAGCACCTGCATACGTATATCTTTTTGTAGATGAGTTATAGTATGAGAATGTATCATTATAGTTTAACTCAACAGCGCCTGTTGCAGTGTTTTCATTCTCAAAAGCCCAGTCTGCTTTTTCTAAATTTACTTGGAAAGTATTTGCATTTCCATCTTTTAATTCATAATCAAGCCTTAAATTCAAGTCACTACCTTTTCTGTTAGTAACATTAGTTGGAACAGGTAATGGAGTTGGTTGAAGCTCAGGGTCTATGTCTTGAAGAAGACGGTCATATAATAATGTTTCTTTAGGGATTGGACCTTGGCTAGGTGTTACCCCGCTGTTAACAACCGCACCGAAAACGTTCATTGGCAAAACAGTGGAAATAGCCATTGCAGATGCCAAAATTAGTGCAATCTTTTTTTTCATTTTTTTTCCTCCTTAAATAGTTAATTTGCTTGGGTAAAATTTCCTTCCCAATAACAAAGTTAATTATAGCATTGCGAAATTTGCAAGTCAACACGATTAAACGTATTGTAATGGAATTGAAATAATAAGTTTTTAATTTCATTTTTTTCATCTTTGGCAACGCTTTTTTCAAATATAGCACGATACAAAAGACAATTCAAGTGATTTTTCGATTTGTCATTGTCATGTTATTACCATGTAATGTAATTGTAACAAAAGCAACGCAAAAACTTTTTTGGTTTTGCGGCTTTAAAAATATTATTTGAAAATTAATGTTTTTTATTCACTTAATATTTTAATGACACCTTGACAATTTAAAAAACAAATGCTAGAATTTCAAAGTATGGCAAAAAACAAAATTAAAAGGCAAATGTATTTTACAAGGAGGTGCAAAAATGCCAACATTTAATCAATTGGTTAGAAAAGGACGCCAAACTGCTGTTAAAAAATCAACAGCACCTGCGCTTCAAAAAACATTAAACTCATTAAAGCGCAAAACAACAACTATGTCTAGTCCTCAAAAAAGAGGGGTATGCACATCAGTTAAAACAGCAACACCAAAAAAACCTAATTCGGCATTACGTAAAATCGCCAGAGTTCGCCTTTCAAACGGAATGGAAGTAACAAGCTATATTCCCGGCGAAGGTCACAATTTGCAAGAGCATAGCGTCGTTTTAATTAGGGGTGGTCGTGTTAAAGACATTCCCGGCGTTCGCTATCATATTATTAGAGGTGTTTTGGATACAGCAGGCGTTGCCAAAAGAATGCAAGCAAGGTCTAAGTATGGTGCTAAAAGACCTAAAAAGACACCAGCTAAAAAGTAATTTTTTGCTTTCTGCTTAGTTTCTTTTTAAAAAGAAAAAAGAAAGAACGCTAAGAGTGCCTAAAATC
>CAZHPA010000053.1:0-10465 GCA_964533945.1 uncultured Defluviitaleaceae bacterium | reverse complement strand
TAATACCTTTTTTCTTTTATGGTCTGTTTAAACTCGCTTCAAAAGCAACCTAAAAAATCAAAAACTACAATCTGTAAGCTTGTTTCGAATCTACGTTCATAATTCTTCCATAGCCTACGACATTTTTCTAGCCAAACAAAGCTTCTTTCTACAATCCAGCGCTTAAATAATAGTGCAAAAATATGCAACTTGTTATCTAAAGCTCAATAAAGTCAAGCAAACGGAACTTACTAGAAAGCTTTTTAAAAAACACGCCAAGGATAATGATATTATTAAATAACGTCTTAAATTTCTTTGAATTTTAAGTTTGCGATAATTTGGTCAATTATTATAAGCTTCTGTTCTATCGTAAGGTTTAGTTGGTTAAGTCTGTGTTCAATAATTTGGACATGAAAATCTGTAATTCTATCAAATATAGAATGAGGCTGCACGTCATGAACAAAATGGGGTACAATATTTCTTATTTGCGTTTTATTCATAATATTTCTACCCTTTTGTTAATTTAATTGATAAATCTTATGAGAAACCAAGTATGTTTTATAACAAATATATTTTTAGATGAACCATATGCGATTGTGGTTATATTTGTTTGTATTAAAATAGCTATAATTGCCATTTGGTATATTTGATTAATTTATGTAAGCAAAATAAAACAAATTGTACTGGTAAAATGGTGCATTATGTCTTGTTAATGCCTTAAACATATGGTAAAATTAATCTACGAAAACAACATAAGAGCAATACAATAAAATAACTTATTGCTTTTCAAAGTAAAACAATCAATGCAAAAATAAATAGCCTAAAATTACAGCAGTTAGAAAGAAAATAGGTGAATGCACTTGAAAGTTGCAATATATAGCCGCAAATCTATATACACCGGTAAGGGTGAATCTATTGATAATCAAATAGAGATGTGTAAGCAATACATATTTGCAAACATTAATAATGTATCGGAAAATGATATTACTATATTTGAAGACGAGGGCTTCTCAGCAAAAAATATGGATAGACCTAAGTTTCAAAAGATGCTTAAAGAAATTAAACAAAAGAAGTATGATTATGTGGTTTGCTATCGTCTTGACAGAATAAGCCGTAATGTGGGCGATTTTGCTATTTTAATTGATAATTTAAATGCTCTTGGCGTATCATTTGTTTGCATAAAGGAGAAGTTTGATACATCAAGTCCAATGGGTAAAGCTATGATGTTTATTGCTTCTGTATTTGCACAATTAGAACGGGAAACTTTGGCAGAGCGCGTCCGTGATAATATGTTTATGTTAGCTCGCACGGGTCGTTGGCTTGGCGGAACGCCACCTACAGGATTTGTTTCTGAGAAAACAGAAAGGATTGATGTTGACGGAAAAATAAAAACCGCATGTAAACTGAAGTTTGACCCAATTGAGATTGAAAGGGTTAAAGTTATATTTAATAAATTTTTGGAGTTTTATTCAGTTTCAGGCGTATATAAATATCTCATGGATGTTAATATTAAATCAAGAACTGGCAAATGGTATTCTAAAATAGGCATTAAGCAAATTTTGGAAAATCCTGTTTACTGCATAGCTGATAAAGATGCAAGAGAGTATTTTGTTGCACAAGGTTCAGATGTATGTTTTGGAGAGGAAAACTGTTCAAATGAACTAGGGTTGCTGTCTTATAATAAACGTGACTATAAAAAGAAACATGCGCCTCGTCAAGAAAGGTCTGAATGGATTATTGCTATAGGAAAACACAAAGGCATTGTAACCGGGAAACAGTGGGTATCTATACAAAACATCTTTGAATCCAATAAATCCTCAAGTTCTAAAACAAATACACATAATAACTATTCGCTTCTATCAGGAACAATATTGTGCTGTAAATGTGGCAAAAGAATGTTTGCTAGACTTCGCAAAAGAAAAGGTGCAAATACTTTGTATGATTATATCTGTGATAGCAAGTTGCAAGGTGGTACAAAGGTCTGTGATTGCCAAAACTTGAATGGGCAACAAACAGATAGCATAGTTTGCGATTACCTTATGCAATATGTAAACGATAATTCCAATATATATAAGCTGCTTGAAAAGCTTAAGAAAGATTTGCAAAGCAAAGACAAAATAAACCCATTAGATAATATTAACATTAAAATTAGCAAGCTAGAATTTGATATGGATAACCTAATAAATTCTTTAACGCAACCAAATTTGACACAAGCATTTATACAGCGTGTGAATGCTAAAGTAGCCAAACTTTCTGTAGAACTAGAACGGCTTAAATCTGAAAAGGAGGGTTTGCAAAATAGTTTAAACCTCATATATAACAAGGAAATTCAACTTGATATAATTTCAAATGCCTTAACCAGTCTAAAGACATATTTCAAACAATTGAATACTCAAGAGAAGCGAACACTCATTAAAATGTTGGTTCAGAAAATCAAGTGGGATGGGCATGATATTCATATTTTTATATACGGTGAATAAATCGTTATCAGCAATCTGTTAGTTGTATAATGTAAAAATTAAAAGTTACCCTATCTATGGTGGCGTATTTCCAACATTAATTGCCCTTTTAACTATGTTTTTTATAGGAACATCTTCCGGGTTTATCCAATCAATATATTCAGCATTTCTTCTTACATTAGTTATTGTATTTGGAATTTTTATGACATTTGCAATATCAAAGCTTTTATCTATAACAATTTTAAAAGGTGTTCCGTCATCATTTACTTTAGAACTTCCGCCTTACAGAAAGCCGCAAATAGGAAAAGTAATTGTTCGCTCTATTTTCGATAGAACGCTCTTTGTACTTTCAAGAGCTATTGCTATTGCAGCGCCTGCTGGGCTTGTTATATGGCTTCTTGCAAATACTTCGTTTGAAAATTTATCTCTTTTAACACATTGCGCAAACTTTTTAGACCCATTTGCAAAAATGCTTGGAATGGACGGAGTTATTTTGCTTGCATTTATTTTGGGGTTGCCTGCAAATGAAATTGTTATTCCAATTATTATTATGTCTTATATGTCTAAAGGGAATATTTTAGAAGTTGAAAATCTTTCTGTATTAAAACAACTGCTATTAGATAATGGTTGGACGTTTAATACAGCTGTTAGTGTAATGCTATTTTCATTAATGCATTGGCCTTGCTCCACAACTTGTTTAACTATTAAAAAAGAAACGGGAAGTTTAAAGTGGACGGCTATTTCTTTTGTAGTTCCAACAGCTATGGGAATACTAAGTTGCCTAATTTTTTCAAGTTTAGCATCATTATTTTAAAATAAATAAAAAAATTTTAAATTTTGCGAATTTTGCGGTAAAAATAGCTTGCACTTTTTTCCAATAAGCACTATAATTCAAAATAATGGTATATAATACCAACTAATTCATTTTTTTCCATAACTTGCAAAACATTACTAAGGAGGGCTATTTTTACATGGGCGAAAGAAAAATTAAAGTATTGTTAGCGGACGACAACAAAGACTTTTGTGATGTACTGCAAAGCTTCTTAAACAAGCAAGAAGATGTTGAGGTTGTTTCAGTGGCATATGACGGCATTGATGCTTATAATAAAATTATTTTAACAAAGCCAGATGTTGCTATATTAGATGGAATAATGCCAAGATTAGACGGCTTGGGAGTTTTGGAACGGCTTAATAAAATACCATCGAACGAACAAAAACCTCTTTGCATTATGCTTTCTGCAATGACACAAGAAAAAGTTACAAGGCGAGCACTTGATTTGGGGGCAGTCTACTATATCGCCAAGCCTTTCGATATGGAAGCATTAATTGCACGGATAAGACAGCTAAAAGAACAAGTTGGTGTAGGAAATAAAACAACATTTTCTCTTAAATCAAATAGTATGGATTTAGAAATGCGTGTTACTAACATTTTAATTGAAATTGGTGTACCAGCACATATTAGAGGCTATAATTACATGAGGGAAGCAATAATGCTTGCCGTTTTAGATATTGATGTTTTAAACTACATTACAAAAGAATTATACCCGTCTATAGCTAAAAAATGCAACACAAGCCCAAGCCGTGTCGAACGTGCAATAAGGCATGCAATAGAAGTTGCATGGAGTCGTGGAGAAGTTACAGCAATTGACAATCTTTTTGGCTACACTATAAATAACCATAAAGGAAAACCCACAAACAGCGAATTTATAGCGTTAATTGCCGATAGATTAAGACTTGAATTAAGAGCAGGTTAAAACTTAAATTAAATTAAAAAACGGAGCGATTTTTAAATCGTTCCGTTTTTGTTTTTATATTATAAATAGTATAATTATTGTAAAAATTATGTATATATTCAATGTTAAACAAAATTAAAAAAAATACCTAAACTATTTATACGTTGGTTATATTGACAAATAATTAATTAAGTTATAGTATATTTAACTAAAATTTTTGTTAATTTTAGTAGCTTTTTTATAAATTATATTTTATTATTGACTATTTATCCCCAATGAATTATTATACATTATAGTAATATATTATTTTAGGGAGGGGATAATATGAAAAAATGGTTTAATAATTTAAAAATTCGTTCTAAGCTGTTGTTTGGCTTTGGTATTGTAATTATGCTTGCTGTTATTTCAACAATGTATAGCTTTTCAACAATTGGAAGCGTTGATACAAAGTATACAAATTTAATTGAAGCACCCTTAGAATCAAGAAGGGCTGTTTTGGCAGTAGGCCGAGCTTTTTCAAGGATTAGGCACAGAGTTACCGCTACCGCATTAATTGCAGGAAATAAGGAGTACATAGAAGCTAATTTTCAAGACATAGCTAAATTTACAGATGAAATAGTTGCTGAATTAAAAAATTATAAAAATGCAGTTGAAGCTAATGATGAATATACCGATGCCGAAAAAAAGGAACGCTTTGATTGGGCAGACGATATTACTTCAAAAGTTGTAAACGATTATGTTGTTGATGCGCAAAAAGTTAAACAAGCAGCACTTAACAATGATATTGACGAAATTAGAAGAAATGTAGCTGAAATGGGTCAAATTCCAGATTATATTAATCAAAAGATTGATGAAAGAATTGAAGCTTTAAATACATATACTATAGAGAAAACTTCAAAAACTACAAAAACTTCAAAAATGGCAATGATAATAGTTCAAATTGTAGGGGGAATTTTAATTGTTATTTCAATACTAATTGCCTTTTCAATGGCTAATGCTTTAACAAAGCCTCTTATTGAAATTGTTAAAAAAGCCAAACAACTTGCAGAGGGAAATTTAAATATAGCATTTAGAACTAACGCAAAAGATGAAATAGGCGTTTTGTCTAATAGTATTGGCGATGTTTCAGATGTTTTTAAAACATTTACAAGCAAAATAGATAGTTTATATAAAGCTTTTGAATGCGGCGAAATAGATTCAAGAATTAATATTGATGACTTTAACGGAGAATATAAAGATGTTGCTAAAGATATTAACATTATGGTTGGTTCTATAGTTGACGATACGCTTTATTTAACTGAATGCTTAAATTCAATTGGAAATGGAAATTTCGATTTCCCTGTTAAACAATTTCCGGGCAAAAAAGCTATTGCAACTAATTCTATTCAAAACTTACAAACTAATTTAAAAAGCGTTAAAGACGATTTAAATTATTTAATTAACGCAGCAATACAAGGAGAACTTGAAGCAACAGTAGATGCTAATAAATATAACAACAATTGGCAGCAATTAGTTAAAGGCTTAAACGAATTGCTATGCTCTGTTTCAGAACCAATAAGCGATGCAAACGAAATACTTGAAAAACTTTCTAAAGGTAATTTTAACATATCAATTGACAAAAAATATCATGGTAATTTTCAAAAGATGGCAAAGTCTTTGTCAACTATGATTTTGTCAACAGGCTCATATATTGATGAAATAAGCAAATCGTTAACAGAAATTTCAAAGGGAAATTTGTGTATTCAAATTAATCGTGAATATGTGGGGCAATTTAGCCAAATTAAAACTTCAATTAACACAATAACAACTACCCTTAATAAAATTATAACCGAAATTAACATTTCGGCTCAAAACGTTTTATTAGGAGCCAAACAAATTTCTTCCAGCGCAATGGATTTAGCAGATGGCGCCTCTTCGCAAGCAGGTTCTATTCAAGAGTTAACATCTTCGGCAATAACAATAGACGAACAAATAAAAACCAATGCAGAAAATTCGCAAGTTGCCAACGAATTATCCGAAAAATCAATTTTAAATGCTCAAAAAGGAAATAGAGAAATGCAAAATATGCTTGTATCTATGGACGGAATAAAAGAAGCTTCAAGTAATATTTCTAAAATTATCAAAGTAATAGATGATATAGCTTTTCAAACTAATTTGCTTGCTTTAAACGCTGCTGTTGAAGCGGCAAGAGCAGGGCAACACGGAAAAGGATTTGCCGTTGTTGCAGAAGAAGTTAGAAATCTTGCAGGAAGAAGCCAGCAAGCAGCGCAAGAAACAACAGTTTTAATAGAAGATTCTATACTAAAAGTTAATAACGGAACGCAAATAGCTAAAACAACAGCTTCTGCACTTGATACCATTGTTAACGATGCCAATTCTATTTCAAGTATAATAAATAATATATATAAATCAAGTAAAGAGCAATCGGAAGCAATTTCTCAAATTAGCGTGGGGCTTAACCAAATTTCGCAAGTTGTTCAAAGTAACTCCTCAACCTCAGAAGAATCGGCCGCTGCAGCAGAAGAACTAACTTCTCAATCTGAAGCTTTGTCAAAAATGATTTCATACTTCACGATTTAAATGCTTTAAATATTGTTGCATTTGCAATCCTAATTGGTAAAAGCGTAAATGTTTCTTGACATTTTACACAAATGTGGATAAAATTAATTTATAAAAACATTGATTTTTATTGCAAAATGTTTAACTCAAAAAAATCAAGGAAGGAAGGAATGGAGAAATTATGTTTAAAAAAGTGTTGTCATTGTTTTTAGCAATTTCAATGATTGTAGGGCTTATATCTTCTACTAAAGTTGTTTTTGCTGAAGAAATTGTGCCTTTTAGCTTGGGAGGTTATGAAATATATCCAATTCCCCAAAGCTCGAAAGTTTTAGGTAACGGATTTTCAATTACAGATAGCGTAAATCTTGTAGTTGAAAATGGAATTGATGAACCAACTGTTAATTTCATTAAAAAGCTTTTAAACGGCAAGTCAATTGATTTTGAAGTTTCAGAAGAAGTTAGCCAAACTAAAACTAATGTTTTAATAGGAATTAACGGCTCTGAACAAATTGTTAACCAATTTTTTAACGAAAACGTTTCATACGACCAATCTATTTTTCAAAATAACGAAACTTTTGATAAGTACATACTTTCTGTAGATGAAAGATTAACACCAAACGGCGCAATTGCTATTTTAGCCGATTCAACAGATTCTGCTTTTTATGCATTAGAAACACTTGCTTTAATATTTGAACAAACAGAAGGCAAATTTATTAAATCTGTTCAATATGAAGACTATGCAGACGTTAAATTTAGAGGCTTTATAGAAGGATTTTATGGCGACCCATGGAGCTTTGAAGGCAGAAAATCTTTAATGGAATTTGGCGGAAAATTTAAAATGAATTCCTACATTTTTGCTCCAAAAGACGACCCATACCACAGCAGCCAATGGAGAACATTATATCCTGCGGATGAACTTGCAAAAATTAAAGAACTTGTTGATAAAGGAATTGAAACAAAATGCGAGTTTGTTTGGTCAATTCACCCTGCAATGTACAACGGTATAAGATTTGACGGTAACTATCAAGCGGATTTGCAAACTTTATTAAGCAAATTTGACCAATTATATAGCATTGGCGTTAGGCAATTTATGGTTGCATACGACGACGTTTCGGTCTACAGAGCTTTAATAGCAAAAGATGCGCATAAAAAACTTGTGAACGATATTGTTAATTGGGTTAACGAAAAAGGCGATGTTAAAAAATTGATATTCTGCCCTCCGAACTACAATAGAAGTTGGGTTGAAGGTTACGAAAAAATAGAAGAAGAATATGTTTACTATGATTCAACCCCATATTTAGAAATGCTTGGAACAACAGACATCGAGGTTATGTGGACGGGGTTAAGTGTTTGCGGACGTGCAACAGAACAAGCTTTTGAATACATAAACCAAACATTAGGAAAAAAAGCTTATATGTGGATGAATTGGCCTGTTAGCGATTTTAAACCAGGCAGAATGTTAATTGGCAAAGGCGAATTTATGCAAAAAGGCAACAAAAAAATGATTGGTATTGCTTCAAACCCAATGCAATTTTCCGAAGCTTCCAAAGTTGGTATTTTTGCTGTTGCAGATTTTACATGGAATGTTGATGCTTTTGATGAAGACAGAAGTTGGAAAGATAGCTTTAAATATACTGCTCCTGAAGTTGCTGATGCATATTCTGCTGTTGCAAATCATTTAAGCGACCCATCACCAAACGGACACGGAGTTAATCTTTTAGAATCCGAAAACATTAAACAAGATTTAGAAACTTTCTTAGAAAACTTTAAAAATGATGGAGAAATAGAGCAATCGGGAAGTAGAATACTTGAAGAAATGCAAGTTGTTTACAACGCAACACAAACAATGTTAGATGGAATGAATCCACTTTTGCGTAAAGACATTGAAAAATGGATGATAGCATTAGGTGATTTAACACAAGCTACAAAATATGCAATTCAAGCTACCATGGACATTAGAAATGGTGATAATTTAAACGCTGCTAAAAGTACATCTGCTGCTTCTGCCTACCTTGAAAAATCAAAAAGCTTAACATATTCAAGACTTAGCGAAGCTCCAACTACAATTGAAGCAGGTTCTAAAAGATTATCTCCTTTTACAACTACTTTAATTACAATGCTTCAAGGCAAAATAGCAAGCATATTAAACCCTAATGCAAGACCTATGCCTATGGCATATACATCATATTCGGCTGATTTTAGCAAAATGCTTGATGGAGACGACACAACTTTTGTTTCATATACTGTAAACCAAAAAGTTGGCGACTATTATGGTGTTGATTTGGGAAGAGTTATTCCAATTAAAAATATTAGAATATTCCAAGGTGCTCCCGGTTCAGACCATGACGTTTTCCACAAAGCAGTTTTAGAATCTTCAGAAAACGGAAAAGACTGGACAGAACGCCACTCTATAAACTATGATAAGCGTTTGTTACAAGGCGATGAGCTTTTAATTGATTTAAAAGGTTTAGATTTTTCGGCAAGATTTATAAGATTAAGATTAACTGCAACAGGTGCAGGTTCAACAGTTAACTTTTGGACATTTGTTAGAGAGTTTGATATTAACGGTTTAAATTCTCCCCAAATTACAGGTTCTACTATATTTACAAACGTTGAAAGCTTGAAGAATACAGCTGTTGTAACTGAAGGCATAACTTCAAAAATAGAAAATAAACCAAACATAACATTAAAACAAGGCGAATACATAGGAATTGATGCTTCTTCATTAGAAGAATTATATGGCATTGAATTAGATGCAAGCAGCGAAAACTTAACATTAGAAGCTTCTGTAAATGCTGTTGAATGGGAACAAGTTAATTCAAATTCTAAAGTTTTTGCAAGATATGTGCGAGCAATTAACAAAACAGAAGACGACATAACTTTTGACTTAAACAAACTTACAATAAGTGTTAATAAAATTATTGCTCCTTCTGTTTCCCATAATTATTCAGACATTTATTCAGGCAAAGCAGACTATATATATGACCAAGACATTGAAACTAAAGTTTGGTTTTCAGATTATCAAAAAGTTGGGAAATACGTTCAAGTTGATATGGGCGGCGTAATTGATGTTAATAAAGTAGCCGTTATTATCCATGAAAGAGAAAATGATTATTTACGTGAAGGTAACTTAGAGCTTTCTATCGACGGAGTAAATTGGAAACAAATTCATGCTTTCGCAAATGCAGGCAGAGAAGGAAATTTCCCTACTTTTGCAGTTCCTTATAGAAAACTTGTTGTTGATAACTTAGACGAAAAAGCAAGATACGTTAGATTAATGTCAACAGCAAATCACGATGCTTGGTTTGCATTAAGTGAAATAGAAGTTAATGATGGAAATTCACTTCTTAAAGAGGTGTCAACAAAACAACTTATTGACAGAAACTTAATGACAAGTTTTACTCCAGAAGAAGGCACAAATGAATTTACTTATAAATTCTCGGATAATTTGAGCAACATGTCAAGAATTGATATTATTCAATCGCCATTGACAATTTCAAATGCACAAGTTTCAATTAGAACAAACGAAGGTTTTAAAACTATTGGAACACTTAGTGAAGTTTATAATTCCTTTGACGTTTCAAACCAAGAAATGGTTTATGAAGTTAAGTTTGAATGGGGACAAATTGCACCAACAGTGCAAGAGATAGTAGTAATGCTTAAAAATGTTAATTCCCCAATAGACCCACAAACCCACACAATAACCTTCAATGCAGGAGCAGAAACAACAGAAAC
>CAZHPA010000052.1:0-12031 GCA_964533945.1 uncultured Defluviitaleaceae bacterium | reverse complement strand
TCAGATTTTAAAATATTAAAATAGCTTTATAGTTTTCTTCTAAACTTAAATTTTGAAACCATATTTTTAAACAATTCTGCTTGAGAATTTAGTTCCTGCGATGTTGAAGCGACTTCTTGTGAAGTTGATGTATTCTTTTGAGTTACTTCTGCAATTTGATTTATATTTAGTGATGTTTTGCTAAGTTCTTGTTCTTGCATTTTAGATGAAGCCGAAACATCAGCCAAAAGTTCTGAAACTTCTGCAATGTTTTCAACAATACTTTCAAGGCTTTTTGAAGTTTTAACCGATATTTTAGAACCCATTGAAACTTTTTCAATTGTTGTGTTAATTAATTCAGCCGTTTCCTTTGCAGCAACTTGGCTTTTTAATGCTAAAGAACGAACTTCTTCGGCAACAACCGAAAACCCCTTGCCGTATTGCCCTGCCCTTGATGCTTCAACAGCAGCATTTAACGCTAATAAGTTTGTTTGGAATGAAATGTCGTTAATTACTTTTATAACTTTTGAAATTCCTGCTGAAGCTTCGTTAATAGCCTGCATTGAATGCATCATTTCTTGCATTTCTTCGCTGCAAACTAAAACGCCTTGTTTTGTTTCTATTATTAAATCGTTTGCTTTTGATGCATTTTTAGAATTTTTATGCGATTCGTCTGTTATTAAGCTTGTTGTTGAAACTAAAGCATTAACAGATTGCATTTGTTCTGTTGCTCCTTGTGCCAAATTTAAAATTGAATTAGATATAATAGAAGCACCGGAAGAAATTTGTTTTGCCGATTCATCTATTTCTTGCATTACTTCATTAAACGAAGAAATAATTTTATTAACCGAATCTTTAATTGCTATAAAATCCCCTAAATATTCATTTTTAACTTCAACATTAAGATTTTTGTTAGACATTTCGTTTAAAACAGAAGAAATTTCTACAATATAACTCGATACCGAATCAAGCATATTATTTAATGTCATTTTAACTCTTCTAAAGTCGCCGTCGTATTCCCCGTTCATTCTAGATGAAAAATCACCTTTGCTCATGCAAATTAAAACATAAACATTTTCGTTAAGCGGATTTAAAATTGTTGTAAGAATTTTATTCAAACCAACTGCTAAATTTGCCCAATCGTTTAAATATTTTTTATCATTTATTTTAACACTTAAATCGCCTTGGGAAATTGCCAATGCCAATTCATTAATATCTTTAACAATACTTTGCAAATTAAAGCGCAATTCGTTAATAGATTCGTTAACAATAATTTTCTTTCCAGGATAGCGTTTAACATTTGCATTAAAGTTGCCTTTTGCATATTCGCTCATGCATTTAACAACGCCAAGCATTTCTTCAATTAAACCTTCTAAAGCAATGTTAATTCCTTTAGAAACTTGCTTATAGCCGCCTTTGAACTTATTTTCATCAATTCTTGCGTCTATGTCTCCATTTTTTGCAATTTCATCAGTTACATATGTTATGTCGGTAGCAAGCATTCGTACAGCATTAACAACATTTCCGAAAGCTCTTGTTAGCTCTCCTATTTCGTCACTTTCATTAGAACTAATTTCAATATCAATATTTCCTTCAGAAACTTTATTTGCAATTTCAACAAGTTTTGAAATAGGTTTAATTCTTTTTTTAATTTGAAAAAATATACTTAACATTGAAGCTATAAGTAAAACAAGTGAAATGCACACAGAAAGCCCTATTGCGCTAAACGTTGCTTTATTTACATCTTCTACAGGGGTTGCAACTAATGTAAACCATTTTTTATCGTATCCTCTAAGAATAAAAGGAACAGAAACTGTTCTAACTTTAGCATTAAGATTCTCTGCTTTTGTTTCAACTATAAATGGGTTATCTGTTTCTAATGAATTTAAAACACCTTCAAGCATTTTTTTATTTGATTGGGTTATTTGAGTAAAATTTGCTCCAACTAAGTTTTTGTTTGGGTCATCAATGTTTGAATCATATATAATATCAAATTTTTCATTAACTACTATCATAGAGCTTGATTTAAAATGAGCTGTCTTTTTAAAAGATTCGCTTAAATCTTTAACAGTTAAATCGGCACCAATAACCCCAATAAATTTTCCTTCATGAAATATAGGAACTCCAAGCGAAACTAAATATTCGTCAACGCCTTCTATAGGATATGAATAAACAGACGTGAAATGCATTTTGCCTGTTTTTTTAGGAACGGTGTAATATTCCATACTGTCTTCATCGGTTTCTGCATATTCACCTAAAACACTATCCGAAATAATTTCATTGCCACTGCCAATATAGCAAACAACAAACCTTCCTGTTTTAGGGGCTCCAAAGGCACTTCCTATGTACTCGCTGTCTTTTCCGTCGAAAGCGTTGGGCTCAAATATAGCCCATATATTGCTTATATTTTTTGTTTTTTCAAGTATTTTTATGTAAGTTTGGGCAAGCTGTTCTCTGTTTAAGTCACTTTTTTCCATAAGAGAAAGTGTTGTTGCATGTGCCGTTTCAACAACATTAATTGCGCCATCAAAATTAAGGGCAGTTTCGTTTATATAGCGGCGCGCAGATTCAAGTCCTATTTCATTGGCGCTTTCGTCCATAAATTTTAATATTATATTAGACATAATAATAACTATTGCCATTATAGATATTGCGACAGTTATTAATATAGATAATGTTAGCTTTTCGGCTAATTTTAGTTTATTAAGCATAAATTTCTCTCCCTTAAATCTTTCAAATCTTAGATACAGGTTGTTTTTTGAATATATGTGTTACCTTTTTAATGGTAATGCTTACAACATAAAAATTTTAGTCAAAAAGTTTATAAAGTAAATTATGTGTTCGGCCATAAGTCGAACACATTTGAAAAAACTTGTTTTTAGTTTCTAAGTTTAAATTTTGAAACCATCTCTTTAAATAATTCGGATTGCGTATTTAATTGTTGTGATGCAGAAGCAACTTCTTGTGAAGTTGATGTACTTTTTTGTGTTACTTGGGAAATTTGGCTTATATTTTCTGATGTTTTGCTAAGTTCTTTTTCTTGCATATTTGAAGATTCGGAAACATCTGAAAGAAGTTCGGAAATTTCTGCAATATGTAAAACAATGCCCTGAAGGCTTTTAGAAGTTTTAACTGATATTTCAGAACCAACAGAAACTTTTTCAATTGTTGTGTTAATTAATTGTTCTGTTTCTTTTGCTGCAGTTTGACTTCTTGATGCTAAAGAACGAACTTCTTCGGCAACAACGGCAAAGCCTTTGCCATACTGCCCTGCTCTTGCTGCTTCAACAGCGGCATTTAATGCTAATAAGTTTGTTTGGAATGAAATGTCGTTAATTACTTTTATGATTTTTGAAATATTTGCAGATGCTTCGTTTATGCCTTCCATCGAACTCATCATATTTTGCATTTCATCGCTGCAAGTAAGTGCTTCAGCCTTAGTTTTCACTGCTAAATCATTTGCTTTTGTTGCATTAACAGAGTTTTTGTAAGATTCGCCTGTTATAAGATTTGTTGTTGAAACTAAAGCATCAACAGATTGCATTTGTTCCATTGCCCCTTGTGCTAAACTCATACTTGAATTTGATATTAAAGAAGCACCAGATGAAATTTGAACTGCAGAAGTACCTATTTCTTTAAGAATTTTGTTAAAAGATAAAATGATTTTATTAAGTGAATCTTTAATTAAATTAAAATCTCCTAAATATTCATTTTTAACTTCCAAATCAAAGTTTTCATTAGACATTTCATTTAAAACATATGAAATTTCTTTAATATAACTAAAAATTGAATCAAGAGTATTATTTAACGAAACTTTAATATTGTTAAATTCTCCTTCATATTCGCCTGTCATTCTTAAAGATAAGTCACCTTTGCTTATTGAGCCTAAAACATTAATTGTTTCATACAAAGGCGTAACAACTTTTAAAAGAACTTCGTTTAAGCCATTTGCCATTTTTGCCCAATCGTTTGAATATTTTTCATTATTAATTTTAACGTTTAAATCGCCTTTTGAAATAGCCAGCGCTAAATTATTAATATCTGTAACAATATTTTGCAAATTAGAGCGCAATTCATTAACAGATTCGTTAACAACAGCTTTTTTGCCTGGATATTGTTTAATATTAACATGGAAATTTCCTTTTGCATATTCATTCATGCAATTAACAACACTTAACAGTTCGCCTATTAAATCTTGCAATGCTATATTAATGCCTTTTGAGACTTCTTTGTAGCCTCCTTGAAATTTGTTTTCATCAATTCTTGCATCTATATCGCCATGCTCTGAAATTTCGCTTGTAACATAAGATATGTCTTTAAGAAGTGTTTTAATTGTATTAACAACATTTCCAAATGCTCTTGAAAGTTCTCCTATCTCATCTTGTTCATTGGAACTAATTTCAACATCAATGTTTCCTTTAGATATTTCGTTTGCAGTAGTAACAAGGCTTGTAATAGGGCGAATTATTTTTTTAATTTGAAAGAAAACAATTATAACCAATAAAGTAAGAAGAACATCTGTTATTACTATTGTTAAAATTAGCATATCTCTTGTTGATTTTCTAATTTCTTTTAAAGGAGCAACAACTGTAATTACCCATTTTTTATCATATTCATTAATTGGGATTGGCAATATTGTTACCCTACTTTTAACGCCTGTTGTTGCTGTAGTAATATTTTCAAAAATCGTTTCATCGGTTGCAATGGATTGTTTTAATTTTTCAACTAAATGAGCGACTCCCACTTGGATATAATTTTTTCCTATAAAATCTTTATTAGGGCTATATATAATTTCTAATTCCTCGTTCATTATTGTTAAAAACCCTGTTTCAAAATATGAAAGCTTGCTAAAAGATTCGTACAAATCGGAAACAGCTATATCGGCACCAACAATTCCCAAAAATTCGCCTTGCTCGCTAAGTATAGGAACAGAAACTGTTATCATTTGAACATTAATTCCGTTTACATTAAAATAATAAACAGGTGTAATATATGGTTTTTTTGTTTCTTTAGGTACTGAATAGTAAAGTTCTACGCTTTCGTTTTCATCAATTAAATCTCCGGCAGTAGGGTTTAACACAACTCCTTCGCCATATCGCCCGTAATATGCGTTAAATCTTCCTGTTTTTGTAGAACCGAATGGTTTACCCATATGTTCGGAATCTTTGTTGTCGAGTTTATTAAGTTCATATAGTATACATAGTCCATAAATATTTTTCCTACTTTTAGCTACTTCTTCAATTATGCTTGCAATTTCTTCTCTTGTTGCTTCATTGTTTTTAATTTTTGCAATTACAGCCGAGCGTGTTGTTTGGAGAATATTAAATATATCACCAAGGTCTCCTCGTACTTCGTTTGCGTATCTGTTTCCAATCTGCGCTGCCAAATCATCGGTTATTTTTCCTGTAGAAGATATAATTATAAAAGACATAATGCCGACAATTGTTGTTGTAACTAAAACAATGCTCAATGACATGGTTAAAGTCAATTTGCCGGCAAGCTTCAAGGCTCTTTTTTTCTTTGTAGTTTTCTTTTTTGTTTTCGTTTTAGGCAAAATTTTCCCTCCCTATTTTCGTATTTCTTATTAAGATAGTGTATATAATTTTATACCAAAACGTTTAATTTGTAAATGCTTTTTAAACTTTAAGTTTGCAAAAGCCTTATTTTTAAAGAATTGTAAAAAAATTAGACATATAAAAAGCATATGTCTAATATAGATTTTCGCATTAGGGCGATAATGCAATTACTTTTAAGCTTTAAACCGTTTTAACCTTAATGCATTTGAAAGCACCGACACGCTAGACAAGCTCATAGCTGCCGCCGCAAAAACAGGATTTAAAAGCGGTCCGCCAAATAGGTAAAGTATTCCTGCTGCAACGGGTATTCCGGCAACATTATAGGCAAACGCCCAAAAAAGATTTTGCTTAATATTTCGTATTGTAGCACGTGAAAGCAAAATTGCCGTTGGAACATCCATTAAATCGCTGTGCATAAGTACAATGTCGGCAGATTCTATTGCAACGTCTGTTCCGCTTCCAATAGCAATTCCAATATCGGCTTGTGCAAGTGCTGGGGCATCGTTAATACCATCACCAACCATTCCCACTTTTTTGCCTTCGGCTTGCAGCTTTTTAACTTCATTAGATTTATCTTCTGGCAAAACCTCTGAAAGAACCCTTGTTATGCCAACTTGTTTTGCAATAGCTTCTGCTGTACGCTTATTATCGCCTGTAATCATAGCAACTTCAATACCCATATCAACTAGTTTGCTTATTGCTTTTGCGCTGCTTTGTTTAACAACATCGGCAACGGCAATAATTCCTGCAATTTCCTTATCAATGGCAATATACATAGGCGTTTTGCCTTCGCTTGCAAGAAGGCTAACTTGAGCTTCCATATTTTCTACAGAAATACTTTGTTCGTTCATTAATTTAATATTGCCGGCAAGAATTTCTGCTCCATAAATATTAACTTTAATGCCTCTGCCTGTTAACGCTTCAAATTCTGATACAGCAAGTATAGATAAATTTTCTTTTTCTGCACACCTAACTATAGCTTCACCAAGTGGGTGTTCGCTGCCTTTTTCGGCACTTGCTGCAAGCTGCAACAATTTATTTCTGTCGAAACCGTTTACGGTAACAATGTCTGTAACTTCCGGCTTGCCTTCTGTAATTGTTCCTGTTTTATCGAAAACAATTGTTTGAATTTTATGCGTTGTTTCAAGAGCTTCTCCGCCTTTAATTAGTATGCCGTTTTCTGCACCTTTGCCTGTTCCAACCATAATAGCTGTTGGCGTTGCAAGCCCAAGCGCACAAGGGCAAGCAATAACAAGAATTGCAATAAATATTGTTAAGGAAAACACAAGCGATTGCCCGCTTAACATCCAAGCAATAAAAGCAATTACGGCAATACTAAATACTATAGGAACAAAATATCCGGAAACAATATCTGCCATTTGTGCAATAGGGGCTTTAGAACTTTGTGCATCTTCCACAAGCTTAATAATTTGTGCAAGGGCGGTGTCAGCACCAACTTTTGTAGCTTTAAATTTAATTAAGCCGTTTTTATTAATACTTGCAGCATATACTTTATCGCCTACCTTTTTGCCAACAGGCATACTTTCACCTGTTAACATTGCTTCATCAATTGCTGTTGCACCTTCAACTACAACTCCATCTACAGGAATTTTTGAACCCGGTTTAACAAGTATTATGTCGCCTGCAACCACTTCATCAATTAGTGTTTCAATTTCAATATCATTTTTAATTACAATAGCCGTTTTTGGAGCAAGACCCATTAACTTTTTAATAGCTTCGCTTGTTTTGCCCTTTGAAACAGCTTCTAATGATTTGCCAAGTAATATTAGCGTAATAATAACCCCTGCCGTTTCAAAATACAAGCTTTCAGCAAACATAGAATGCCCTTGTGCAATTTTGTATGTTGCATATAGACTATATAATCCTGCCGCCGATGTTCCAATAGCTATAAGGCTATCCATATTGGGTGAACGCAAAGCTATTGCACGAAAGCCCACATAGTAAAAGCGATGCCCGGCAATTAAAATTGGAATAGTAAGCAGTATTTGGGCAATAGCAAAATTCAACGGGTACTTCATCGGGTCGATAATAGATGGAATAGGAAGCTTAACGCCAGGTATCATATGCCCCATTGCAATATATAAAAGCGGAATGGTGAAAATTACAGAAACTATAAACTTTGTCCAAAGAATTTTAATTTCTTTCTCTTTGTGCAACTTATCTTCATCAACACAATTTTTTGCTGCAATTTCTGCCCATTTATATCCTGCTTTTTCAATAGCTGCCTTAACTGCCACCATATTTGTTTTGCTATTGTCAAGTTCGCAAGTTAACTTTTCTGTTGCAAGGTTTACCGAAACAAACTTAACGCCGTCGATTTTACCAACAACTTTTTCTATCCTTGAAGCACAAGCGGCACAAGTCATGCCGCTTATTTTAAGCGTTTCATGCATTAATAAAATTCCTCCCTTAATATGAACTATGGTATAATGCCGACCCACGTATTACAAATATTATAAACTGTGTTTTGAATGGTTACAAGTTATTTTTATTAACCAGAGTTGGCATATCTTTACTTGTTGGTTAAAGTTGAGAGTTTACGCCGTTTTTGGTAACATACACGCTGCTCGTACAATAATATAAACAAGGAGGTGTTTTTATGAAAAAACTTGCGCTGCAATATTATGCACAAGGTTATAATTGTTCGCAATGTATTTTGAAAGCTGCTGAAAAAAAATATTCCTTGCCAATTTCAAAACAATGTTTTAATATGTGTTCTGGAATAAATACGGGATTTGGAATAGGAGATATGTGTTCTGTATTAATTGCTGGCATTATGATATTTGGGCTATTATTTGATAATGCAACAACTAAAAGGCTGAGAATGGAACTGCTGGAAAATTTTGAAAAAAAACATAGCTGTTTATCTTGCAAAAGCTTAAAATCAAAGCTTAAGAATGGCGAAAACTGCGAAACATTAGTTTCGGACATAGCGCAACTTATTGAAGAGCTTATAGATAAAGAATTTTAAACAATTTTATTTTCTAAAATAGTGCTTAAAGTGGCTGTTTAAATAAATTAAGCTTCAACAGCCACTTTTGCAAGCAAAAACCATGTTTGTTTTATGCATTTTTGTTAAGCGCGGTCACTAACAAGCCATGTCTTTCCGTCTTCCATATCTGGTGTAAAGTACATTAAACCTTTTTCCAATGAACTGCTGCAATATAATGCCTTTTTGATTTCAAGCAATTTCTTTTTCTCACATGATATAGCAAGCTTAACTATTCGTTCTTTAATTCTTTCAATATGCGTCACAAATTTATCAAGAGTGCTTTTTGTTAAGTTTGTTTCATATAAATCAATTATAATTCTTCGACGCTGTGGGGATGATAGAATAAAATTTTCTTCCTCTAGCATAATTGATAAAAATGACTCTACATCATCAAAGTAGCTGCCGTAATGAATGCCATGAAAATATCCGCCTTTATAATAATACGGACTTAATGCTCCGCTTGGTGATTTAGTAAGCATTTAACCAAACCTTTCTAAATATAAAGTGTAATTTTTAATATAGCTTATCTGCAACAGATAAAGAAGTTATATCTTTGTTGTGCTTCGATATTTCGAACGTTTGCTTAAAATATTCGGCATAAAGTACATCAAGCAAATATAGCTGAGAAATTTTTGCCGATAATGAACCGCCTTGCAAAGGTCCTTCATTAGCACCACAAAGCAACGTTACATCTGAATAGCTTGCAAGCGGAGATTTACCGAACCGTGTTATTGAAACGACTTTGCAGCCTGTTTTTTTGCAAATTTTAGCAATATCTACAGTGTCTTTGGTTGAACCCGAATATGAAATTGCAATTGCAATATCTTTAGGTTTTAATAATGAAGCCGTCATAGTTTGCAAGTGACTATCGAATGTGCAGTCAACATTAGGCATAATTCGCATAAACTTGTTTCGTGCTTCTGCGGCAGTTATAAATGAAGCACCAACACCAAAAAAGAAAATTTTAGCTGCATTTGTCATAAGTTCAACAACTTTTTTAATATCTTCAGGGTTAATTAGCGCAAATGTTTCATTTAGCGCTGAAAGGTTTGTTGAAAGAACTTTTCTCGCAACTTCAAATGCTGTGTCTGCTTGTGTTATTTCGCCTAAAAGCTGGGGGGTATCTCCTTCAAGATTAATATTACTTGCAAGAGCAAGCTTAAATTCTTGATAGCCTTGCAATTTAAGTTTTTTGCAAAAACGGAAAACACTAGTATCTCCAACTTTGCATGCTTCCGCCAAGTCTGTTATAGACATATATAAAACATCTTGTGGATTGGATAAAATAAAGTTGGCAACAAGTCTTTCGGCTTTTGTAAACAAAGGAAGCATTGCATGAATTTTAGAGAAAAGTTCAGTAGTCATTTTCAAACACCTATTACGTCAGATTTATATAGCGACATACTCGCCTACCTATCTAAGATAGAGGGGGGAGCTTCTTAGTGTGTTGCACTACAACACTATGGTTTATTTATCATATCATATAGTGCAATCCTATGTCAAGACCTTGCCAATTTATCGCCCACCCACCTAACATAAGGGGTGGGAGAATTCTTGGTAATTAGGGGTTAAATTTAACAATAAGTCAAGAAATATTTAGCATTTTAACTAACTTAACTCATTTTTAGATAGTTAACGACAAATGCAAGGCCCCAAGCATTCCGGCGTTGTTGCCAAGCAACGCTTTTTTTAGTTCAACATTTTTAAAGCTTTCCATTATATTTTCATATACTATGTTGTTAAGCCTATCTAAAATATAGCTTTGTTCTAAAATTCCACCACCCAAAATAACTGCAGACGGATTAAAAACATGTATTAAAGAACATATGCCGATTGCAATTTCGTCAATCCAGCCATCAACTATATTTATAACTTTTTTATCTCCCAGATGAAAAGCTTTAAAAATAAGCCTGCCGTTAACTAAGCTTTCATCGTATTGCTTTGCCATTCTAACCAAAGCAGTTGTTGAAGAATATTGCTCATAACACCCTTTAAAACCACAGCCGCAATTAAGTCCTCTTGCATGAGTTGTAAAGTGCCCAACTTCACCGGCAACGTGCTTAGAGCCTTTATATAACTTTCTATCAATTATAATTGCGCCGCCTACTCCTGTTCCGTAAGTTATGCATATAAAATCATTATAATTCTTCCCTGCGCCGTAAAACGCTTCCCCTAATGCTGCACAATTAACATCATTTTCAACGCAAACAGGAACGCTATATTTTTGTTCAAGAAGTTTTTTAATAGGAGTATTTGTATAATCGGGAACATTTTGATTCGAATATACAATTACCCCTTCTTCCGAATTTACTTGTGCTGTTGTGCTAACTGCAATTTTGTTATATCCGGAATAGCTTTCAATTGTTTCGTATATTTTGGAAAGCAAAACTTTGCCGCCCTGTTTTCCAAAAGATTCTCTCTCATCTGTTTGCAAAAATGTTCCGTCTTCTGTGCAAATTCCGCTTTTAATTGCCGTGCCTCCAACGTCTAGTGTTAAAATTTTCATATAAACACTTCCTTAGCTTATTATTGCTTTTCGCTTTCGATTGCGCTAATAATATCGTTATACAATTCTTTAAGCCCTGGGTAATCTTCAGAAACAGGAAGAAAAGGAAGCCTTGGGTTTCCTATGTCAACGCCTCTCATTTTTATAATTGTCTTTGCTGCGCCATACATTGAAGGGAAAGAACAAAGCCTATATATTAAGTTTGTTATTGTATTTTGAAGTTTCTTTGCCTTTTCTATATTTCCGCTTACAATGTATTGTTCGATTTTTAAATAAAGCTCTGGCATACAGCCATAAGTTCCGCCTATTCCCCCATCTGCACCCATTAAACGCCCTGCTAAATATTGTTCATCGGGACCATTTAAAACAATAAAATCTTCTCCGCCTGCTGCTTTAAACCTTAAAATATCGTGTGCAATTTCAGAAGAATTTTTTATTCCTATAACTTGCTTGTTTTTAATCATTTTATTAAACAAATCCATAGATAAGCTATACCCTGTTAACACAGGAATGTTATATATGAAAAAAGGTAGAGAAGAAGCATTAATAATTTCTTCCCAATGTCTTTGTATGCTTGCTTCTGGAAGCCTATAATAAACGCTTGGAACAGCTGAAGTTGCAGAAGCCCCAACTTTTTCGCTATGGCGTGCAAGCAAAACCGCTTCATGGGTTGCTGGCGTTCCAACATGAACTATAGTAGTCATTTCATTTCCAACTTCTTCCATTACAGCTTCTAAAACTTTCATGCGTTCAGAAATGTTCATTAAAAATCCTTCGCCTGTGCTTCCGCAAATATAAAGCCCTTCAATCCCTAAATTCTTATAAAATCTGCATAGTTTTTTAACAGCAGGTAAATTAATTTCTCCATCTTTGTTAAAGCAGCCGTTTAAAGCTACAAAAACGCCTTTAAAGTTCATGTTAAATTCTCCCCTTAAAAATATATTGCATTAAATAGCA
>CAZHPA010000051.1:0-12389 GCA_964533945.1 uncultured Defluviitaleaceae bacterium | reverse complement strand
ATTTATTTCGCTATGCGGCATAACTTTTCATTATGCAACGTGTCGCACATCCATTATATTCGGGTGGGTTATGGCTTGCTGTTATAACTATTCCGGCTATAGCTTTTAAATGTCTTACAGCGAATGAAAGTTGTGGTGTTGCTCTTAAATCTTCATATAAATACGTTTTAATGCCGTTGCCGTTTAAAACCAAAGCCGCTTCTGTTGCAAATTGCTTAGACATTCGTCTTGAATCGTATGCTATTGCAACGCCTTTTGAAGCTCCTTTATGCTTTAAAATGAAATTTGCAAGCCCTTGCGTTGCTTTTCTAACGGTATATATATTTATACGGTTTGTTCCTGCCCCGATTACACCCCTTAATCCGCCTGTTCCAAAAGCCAAATTAGTAAAAAATCTGTCTTCGATTTCTTTAATATCGTCTTTAATTTGAAGAAGCTCTCCTTTTGTTGTTTCGTCAAAATATTCATCATTAAGCCATGCTTCGTAAATCTCAACATATTTTTCTCTCAAATCTATACGTCCTTTCTATTCCTGCAGTTTTTAGGCAAGAGTTTTAGTTAATTATACATCTTTTTACTAAAATTTGCAAGTTTAAAAAAATTTTGGTTGTACTAAAATAAACTAAATGCTATAATTAAATTGAAAATTAAAGTAAAAATAATATGGAAAAGCTTAGGGTGAAATTTATGTTTGATGGCATTATTAATTGGCTGTATCCTAATAAATGTTTGCTCTGTTTTCAAGTACTGCCTATAAGCTGCAAAGATGTAGTTTGCTTAGATTGTATAAAGCTTTTAAAGTATATAGAGTCTCCAACATGCAGTATTTGCGGACGGCATGAAAATAAAGGCAATGCTTTATGCAATGATTGCAAAGATGACACTTTTTATTTTAAACAAAACTTTGCCGCTTTTTTATATGATGATACAGTAAAAAACATAATCCACAAGTTAAAATATTCAAATCACCCCGAATATGCCGCCAAACTTGGAATTTTAATGGCAAATAAATTTTTAGGGCTTAGCATCTTAAGTGAAATTGATTATATTATGCCAGCTCCTATGCATAAGGCAAGGAAAAATAAAAGAGGTTTCGACCAATCCGAAATTTTGGCAAGGCAAGCTTCAAAGATTTTTAATATTAAATTAGCTTTAAATTTTGCTATTAGAACTAAAAATACAGATAAACAAAGCACTTTAAAACCAAATGAACGCAAAGACAATGTATGGCAAGCTTTTAAAGTTGTTAATCCTAACTTAACCGAAAACAAAAGCTTTTTAATCGTTGACGATATATATACAACAGGTTCAACACTAAACGAATTGTCGAGAACATTAATAGAAGCTAAAGCTAAAAATATATACACAATGACTTTGGCTGTTTCTATTAGATAAGGCAATATAAGGCAAGGTAAAAAAATTCCCTTTGCTTAAAATAACATTATGTGTTATATTAATATACGTAAAAAGTGCAAGCAGTTATTAATGAAATTAAGGAGGAGTAATAAATGTTTGGAACACCAGAGCAAAAAGAACAGTTGCTAAAAGTTATTGAAGAAAACAAAAACCATAAAGGTGCGTTAATTCCCGTTTTGCAAAACGCACAAGCTATATACGGATACCTTCCAATGGAAGTTCAGACCATGATTGCAGAAGAAATGAACATTCCGTTGGCAAATATCTATGGCGTTGTTACGTTCTATACTCAATTTTTCTTAGAAAAGAAAGGCAAATATCAAATTAACGTTTGCTTAGGCACAGCTTGTTATGTTAAAGGTGCTAATAAAATTATTGAAAAGATTGAAGAACTAACAGGCGTTAAAGTTGGCGAAACTTCAAAAGATGGCAAGTTTTCTCTTGCGGCAACACGTTGTATTGGTGCTTGTGGTCTAGCTCCTATATTAACAATTAACGAAGATGTGCATGGAAGATTAACGCTTGATGATGTCGAGCCTATGTTAAGTAAATATAATAACTAATATTATTTAAGGAGGTATTGCTAATGGCTAACTACAGAAGCCACGTTATGGTTTGCGGAGGGACAGGCTGTACTTCTTCCAATGCCGAAAAAATCATTGCACTAATGAACGAACAATTAGCCGAAAAAGGCTTGGAAAATGAAGTTAAAGTTGTTAGAACAGGTTGTTTTGGTCTTTGCGAAGTTGGGCCTATCATTATAGTTTATCCTGAAGGCGCATTCTATAATAAAGTTTCCGTTGAAGATGTACCCGAAATAGTAAACGAACATCTTTTAAAAGGACGTTTAGTTCAAAGACTTCTACACAAAGAAACAATTTCCGAAAGCGGCGTTTCTTCTATAAATGAAACAGGATTTTATAAAAAACAACTTAGAGTTGCTCTTAGAAACTGCGGGCTTATAAATCCTGAAGATATAGATGAATACATAGCCATGGACGGCTATCAGGCGCTTGGAAAAGTTTTAACCGAAATGACAAGAGAACAACTAATTGATGAAATTAAAAAATCTGGCTTACGCGGACGCGGAGGCGGCGGTTTCCCAACAGGTTTGAAATGGGATATAACATCTAAAGTTCAAGATAGCCAAAAATATGTTATTTGTAATGCAGACGAAGGCGACCCGGGCGCATTTATGGATAGAAGTATATTAGAAGGCGACCCTCATTCTGTTATTGAAGCTATGGCAATAGCTGCATATGCTGTTGGTTCGGATATGGGTTATGTTTATATTCGTGCAGAATACCCAATTGCCGTTGAACGTCTTGATGTTGCAATTAAAAAAGCAAGAGAATACGGGCTTTTAGGCAAAAACATTTTTGGAACAGATTTCTCGTTCGATTTAGAAATAAGGCTTGGTGCAGGCGCATTTGTTTGCGGTGAAGAAACAGCTTTAATGTCTTCAATAGAAGGCAACCGTGGCGAGCCTAAAACAAAACCTCCATTCCCTTCAGAAAAAGGCTTATGGGGTCATTCAAGCGTTATAAACAACGTTGAAACATATGCAAACATTCCTGTTATAATTAATAAAGGTGCAGATTGGTTTGCTTCAATCGGAACAGAAAAAAGCCGTGGAACAAAAGTTTTTGCATTGGGCGGAAAAATAACAAACACAGGCTTAATTGAAATACCAATGGGTACAACTCTTAAAGAAATAGTTTATGAAATAGGCGGCGGCTGCCCAGACGGACGTAAATTTAAAGCAGCACAAACAGGGGGACCTTCCGGCGGTTGTTTACCTGCAGAATTAATAGATATTTCTATAGACTACGATTCACTTATAAGCGTTGGCTCTATGATGGGTTCCGGCGGCTTAATTATTATGGACGAAACTACTTGTATGGTTGACATTGCAAGGTTTTTCCTTGAATTTACAGTTGACGAATCTTGCGGAAAATGTACAGCTTGTCGTGTTGGAACAAAGCGTCTTTTTGAAATTTTAACGAAAATTACAGAAGGCAAAGGCACTGTTGAAGACATTGAAACTCTTGAACAATTAAGTCATTTAATTAAGCTTTCTTCTCTTTGCGGCTTAGGTCAAACAGCGCCAAACCCTGTTTTATCAACGCTTAGATATTTCAAAGACGAATATATGGCACACGTTACAGATAAACGCTGCCCGGCAGGCGTTTGTAAAGCGTTGTTAACATATAAAATAGTTCCTGAAAAATGCAAGGGCTGCAGTCTTTGTACAAAAGTTTGCCCTGTTAGCGCTATTTCGGGAAAAGTTAAATCGCCTTACGTTATAGATAAAGAAGCTTGTATTCAATGCGGCGCTTGTGTTGAAAAATGCAAGTTTAGCGCAATAGTTAGATAACTTAGAGAAGGAGTTGAAAATAAAGTGGTTAACATTACAATAAATGATATAAAAACAACCGTTCCAAAAGGAACAACAGTATTAGAAGCAGCAAGACAGCTAAACATTCAAATACCAACGCTATGTCATCTTGATTTGCACGACATAAAAGCAGTTAATCAAGTTGCAAGCTGTAGAGTTTGTTTGGTTCAAGTTGAAGGAAGAAACAATTTAGTACCTTCTTGTGCAACCGTTTGCTTTGAGGGTATGGTTGTTAGAACTAATACGCCAACAGCAGTTTTAGCAAGAAGAACAATGGTTGAACTTTTACTTTCAGACCATCCTTTTAGTTGCCTAACTTGCGAAAAAAATCTTTCATGCGATTTGCAAACACTTGCAGCTCATTTAGGAATTAGAGGCGATTTAAAATATAAAGGCGAACAATCAACATATAAAAAGGACGCTTCAAGCAAAGCTATTTATAGAAACCCAGATAAATGTATTTTATGCCGCCGTTGTGAAACTATGTGTAACCAAGTTCAAACTTGCGGCATACTTTCAGCTATTGGGCGTGGGTTCGATACAGTTGTTCAACCGGCATTTTCTCTCCCAATGACTGACACAATGTGTACATTTTGCGGACAATGCGTTGCTGTTTGCCCAACTGCAGCTTTAACTGAAATTTGCAACATATCAAGAACATGGGAAGTTTTAAACGACTCTAAAAAACATGTTGTTGTTCAAACTGCTCCTGCAATTCGTGTTGCTTTAGGCGAACTTTTTGGCTACGAACCGGGAACAATTGTTACAGGTAAAATGGTTACACTTTTACGTAAATTAGGGTTTGATAAAGTTTTTGATACAGACTTTGCAGCAGACTTAACAATTATTGAAGAAGCTTCTGAAATTGTTCATAGAATTGAACATGGCGGAAGACTTCCAATTTTAACAAGCTGCTGCCCGGCGTGGGTTAAATTTTTTGAGCATCAATTCCCAGACCTTTTAGACATTCCTTCGTCATGCAAATCTCCACATGAAATGATGGGCGCTGTATTAAAATCGTATTATGCTGAAAAAGCAGGAATTGACCCAAAAGACGTAGTTGTTGTTTCAATTATGCCTTGCGTTGCTAAAAAGTATGAAGCAGCAAGAGATGAACTTGCAAATGATGACGTTGCAAACGTTGATATTGTTTTAACAACAAGAGAACTTGCAGCAATGGCTAAAGAAGCAGGGCTAGACCTTAAAACGTTAGAAGACGGCGAATTTGATAATCCATTAGGCGAATCTACAGGCGCAAGCGTTATTTTTGGAACAACAGGCGGCGTTATAGAAGCTGCTCTTAGAACAGCTTACGAATGGATTACAAAAGAAACGCTTGAAAACGTTGAGTTTAAGCAACTTAGAGGGCTTGACGGTGTTCGTGAAGCAAAAGTTAATATAGGAGATATGGAACTTACAATCGGCGTTGCTCATGGTTTAGGAAATGCAAGAACACTTCTTGAATTAATACGTTCCGGCGAAAAACATTACGATGCTATTGAAATTATGGCTTGCCCAGGCGGATGCGTTGGCGGCGGCGGTCAACCATATCATCATGGTGATGTTGAAATTATTAAAAAACGTGCCGAAGCAATTTATCGTGAAGATGAAGGCAAACCAAAACGTAAGTCACACGAAAATGAAGATGTCATAAAATTATATAAAGAGTATTTAGGCGAATTTTATGGGGAAAAAGCACACGAGCTTTTGCATACTCATTATACAGCAAGAAAAATGCTGTAATTTCAACAAAAAATGTTAAAATATCGACAAGGGCTTTTTAAAAGTCCTTGTCTTATAATTCAAAGCTTTTGAAAACTTTTTAAGGCGGAGCTTGCGCTTTTTTGATGTTAGCGGGGTGGGGCTTTATGGCAGTTAGCGAAGTTATAATTACAATAGTTACTACAGATATTGAATTTTATAAATTAATATATGGCGAACTAGCAAAGCAAACTACTAATCAAATTACAAATGTTACAAATTTATTAGGTATTGAAAGGCAGCTTACTAAAGGTAAAACTAATATAATTGTACTAGATGTTGATAAGGGTCAATTTAGTATGCAATATTTAAAAATGCTTGTTGAAAAATATCGCTTGTTAATAATTTTAACTGCAAGTTCAACAACACCGGCATTGCCTTTAATGAGCGAAAATGTTAAGGATTTTATAATTAAACCAAGAAATAATGTTTTTATTTATACTTACGCAAATTCGTTATTAAAACGAATAGCTGCGTTTATTGAGCAAACGCCACAATTAAATTATTTTGAAGCGCAAAAAATAGTTAGCTTAAATCAAAAAATAGTTGTAATAGGTTCATCTACAGGAGGAACGGAAGCTTTAGAAAAAATACTTAAAGTTTTCCCTTATGATTTTGCTCCAATTCTAATTGTTCAGCATATAACATCAGGATTTACAAAGTTTTTCGCAGACAGATTAAATTCGGTATGCAAAATGAACATTAAAGAAGCTTCAAATAACGACTATGTTCAAAAAGGCGTTGTTTTAATTGCTCCTGCAGACTACCACATGACTGTTGTTAAGCGTGAATCTAAGCTAATGGTTGAATGCTTTAAAGGCGCTAAAGTAAATTGTGTTATGCCAGCGGCAGATGTGCTTTTTGAATCTGTTGCAAATGTTGTTAAAAGTAATGCTGTTGGCGTAATTTTAACAGGCATGGGTTCGGATGGGGCAAAGGGGCTTTTAAAAATGCGCAATGCCGGAGCCGAAACTATAGGGCAAGATAAAGAATCAAGCGTTGTGTATGGTATGCCAAAAGTTGCATATGACATTGGGGCTGTTTCAAAAGTTTTGCCGCTTGATAAAATAGCGAATGGAATTATTGAAGCTGTTGCCCGTTAAAACAGAGGTGCATTAAAATAATTGTTTCAAAAGAACTAACATTTAAATATTCAAACGAGTTTCCGTTAGTACTTGATAGCGTTAACTTAAATATTGGCAAAGGCGAATTTATTGCAGTTTTAGGGCATAATGGCTCGGGTAAATCAACGTTTGCAAGGCACTTAAACGCACTGCTAATTCCAACAAGCGGTGCTGTTTTGGTTAAAGGTTTAAATACAAAAGATGAAAAAAATATTTGGGAAATTAGAAAAACTTGTGGAATGGTTTTTCAAAACCCCGACAATCAAATTGTTGCTTCAATAGTTGAAGAAGATGTTGCTTTTGGGGCTGAAAATTTAGGAGTTTTGCCTTCCGAAATAATAAAAAGGGTTGACTATTCGCTAAGTTGCGTAAATATGACCGAATTTAAAACAAGAGCTTCCCACTTTTTATCAGGGGGACAAAAGCAAAGAATTGCAATTGCTGGGGTTTTAGCTATGAAACCCGATTGTATTATTTTAGATGAATCAACGGCAATGCTAGACCCAATCGGGCGAAAAGAAGTTTTAAATTCAGCAATTAAATTAAACAAAGATGAAAATATTGCAATTGTTTTAATAACTCATTTTATGGAAGAAGCAATTTTTGCAGACCGAGTTGTTGTTATTGAAAAGGGTAAGATAATTGCAGAAGGTACGCCAAAGCACGTATTTAGTGAGGTTGAAAAATTAAAAGGTGTAGGGCTTTCTGTTCCTCAAGTTACAGAAATTGCATTTAATTTGGCAAATATGGGTATTCCCTTTAAAAAGGGAATTTTAAACGTTAACGAATTTACAAACGAGGCGTTATCAATACTTAACAATAAAGCTTTTAAAGCAAAAGCAAAACCCGAAAGCCTCAATATAAATAACATAAATTCTGAAAATTTGCCACTAAATTCTAAGCCTTCAGCGCCTATAATTCAAGTTAAAAATTTAACTTATATATACAACGCCCAAACAGCATTTGAAAGAAAAGCTATTAAAGACGTTAACTTTACAATTAACAGCGGCGAATTTGTTGGGCTTATAGGGCAAACAGGCTGCGGCAAAAGTACTTTAGTTAAACATTTAAACGGATTGTTAAAACCAACTTTAGGAGAAGTTTTAATAGAAGGCAAAAGTATTTTTACAGACAAGCAAACGTTAAAGTCCGTTAGGAAAAAAGTTGGGCTTGTTTTTCAATATCCAGAAAACCAGCTTTTTGAAACAACCGTATTTAAAGATGTTTCTTTTGGGCCTTTAAATATTGGAATTGAAAAAGACAAAATTAAAGAAGTTGTTTGTGAAGCATTAAAAATTGTTGGAATAGATGAGACAGACTTTGAAAAGTCGCCTTTTGAGCTTTCCGGCGGACAAAAACGCCGTGTTGCAATTGCCGGAGTTTTAGCCATGAAACCGGAAATTCTAATTCTAGATGAGCCAACGGCAGGGCTTGACCCGAAAGGCAGAGAAGAAATTTTAAGTCAGATTAGCAATATGCATAAACGGCTTAAAATTACAATAGTTCTTGTTTCTCATAGCATGGAAGATATAGCAAAACTCGCAAGCAAAATTATTGTTATGGAAAACGGAAGCGTAAAATATGTTGATGAGCCAAAACAAGTGTTTAAAAAAGTTGATGAACTAGAGAAAATTGGACTTGCCGCCCCCCAAATAAGCTATTTAATGGATAACTTGAAAAAAGCAAATATAAATGTTAATACAGATATTTTCACGGTTGAAGAAGCAACATCAAAATTGTATGATGTTTTTGCGAAAGGTTAGGCGAAAATAATGCAAAATATAACAATTGGTCAATATTATCCAATAAATTCACATATTCATAGGCTTGATGCAAGAGTTAAATTAACTTTAACAACGATATATATTGCAGCTTTATTTATATCAACAAGCTTTTTGGGATATATTTTCATAATTAATTGTTTATGTATTGTTATTCGCCTTTCTAAAGTTCCTTTAAAATATATACTTAAAGGACTAAAAGGAATTATTGCAATAATAATTTTTACATCACTAATTAATATGTTTTTCACACCAGGAGAGCATGTTTTGTTTGAAACAGCAAGCTTAAAACTAACAGAAGAAGGCTTAATACATGCTATAAAAATTTCTTTGCGCCTTGTTTTGTTAATAATGGGTTCATCTATTTTAACATTAACAACGTCACCTTTAGAGCTTACAGATGCATTGGAATTTTTATTAAAGCCTTTTAAAAAAATAGGTGTTCCTTCCCATGAAATAGCAATGATGTTAACTATAGCATTAAGATTTATTCCAACGCTTTTTGAAGAAGCGAATAAAATTATGGAAGCGCAAATGGCAAGGGGAGCAAATTTTGATACAGGCGGGCTTATTGAAAAAGCTAAAAGCTTAATACCAATTTTAGTTCCCCTTTTTATTTCATCTATTAGGCGTGCCGAAGAACTTGCCGTTGCTATGGAAGCCCGTTGCTACAGGGGAGATATTGGGCGTACTAAAATGAAGCAATTAAAGCTTAAAACAGCTGATTTTGCCGCTATGTTTATAGCATGTTTGTTTTTTATAGTTTGCCTAATTATAAAATTATAAATACATTAAAAATAAAAAGCAGTGCTTATACGCACTGCTTATGCACTTACTCAGGTTGTTCGCTATTTTCTTTGCTTCTTTGATTTTTGCTTTTAGATTTTTGATTTTTGTCAGACATTATTTTCCCCTCCGTTCTTATTGTTTTTCCTACGCTTTTTATTAAATTAATTTATTAGTTTACTATTATTGTCTTCCCATGTCTTGGCTTTCTTCTTTACTCTTCTTACTTTTGCCTTTTGACTTTTGATTTTTATCAGGCATTGCCAATTCCTCCATTCATAAAAAGCAATATATAAACCACTTAATTGTTACTACACATATATTATTGCACTATGAATAGAAAATTATTATATTATTTTTAAAATTTGTAATAAATACCTCTAAATTTTAAGGCTTAAAATTGAGCAATTTCTTTCATTTTTTACATTGACATACATAAATTTATTAATATATAATAAATTTATGATATTTTTGTGTATTAATGGCTGCTTAGTCATTTCTACTAACGGAATCAATTATAAACTAGGCATATTACATAAAATTTTAAAACATATAAATTCTAAAATTTCAAAATCTTAAAAAGCAGGGCTACCAATCCCACGTTTGCCAGCATATATATGTTGCAGCCTATATAATTTTGATAGTGTATAATACAATATAGCATTATATCAAGGAGGAAAGCACTTTGGAATATATGTCGCCAAACGAAGTAGCGGAAAAGCGGGGCATAAAGCGTCAGCGTGTGCAAGAGTATTGTACAGAGGGAAGAATTGACGGCGTAATAAAAATGAGTAGGGTTTGGCTTATTCCTAAGATGCTGTAAAGCCGACATATCCTCGAAAGAAAGATGATATGACAAATGAATTAAAAAAGTTGCCGAATATCAGTGAGATAATTGCCGGTAAGCTAGTAGCGTCCGGAATTGATACTCCCGAAAAGTTGATGAAAATAGGAAGTAAGGAAGCATTCTTAAAAATCCGATTGATTGATAATACCGCTTGTCTTAACTTGCTGCATGCGCTTGAGGGAGCGATACAAGGTATACGTTGGTACGGGCTTTCGAAAGAAACAAAATCTGAGCTAAAAGCCTTTTATAAATCTCTATAAATATAGAAAAATTTTAGAAAGGAGGATACACCATGCAACAAACACCATTTCACGCATTTTACGCTGCCCGTGTTTTGGAAAGTCTGGCAGATGATGAAAAGCTGTTACCAGTTTTTGCGTCCTTTGATATAAAGATTTATCCGTTTCATATTGCTGCAGCTAACTTCGCTTTACGTTCTCCTTATCAAAAAGGCGTTATCTTTTGTGACGAGGATGATATGGGAAAGAGCCATGAAGCTATGCTTGTTATTGTGCATAAATGGTATGAAAGGCGTACAAGGATTTTGCTTGCTATCCCCAATGCCGATTTACTATGTCAGTGGGTGGAAATGATTGAGGAGCGTTATACTGTTCCTTATATCGTGCTTATGAATAAAGACGATTGGAACAAGCATATTTCAAAGGAAAATCCAAACGCTTTTGAACAGAAAGCTGTTATTATAACAACTAAGGGTACGTAGAACTTATTTAACCTGGGGACTACTGAACAGCTCAAAATCCATTGTGGCGAACAGCACTTCAAAGCACTTGAGAATGGTACTAAGCTTAGAGTGGCGTTAACATGGAACGGGTTTAAGACTAAAAATTGAAATTTTCCAGCTTTGAAAAACAAAGTTATAGCAAGTCCGTATTTTTATAGATTTTGCCATAATTGGTTTTATCACTTGTAAATTACGGGAAAGTCATAGCTGATAAACGATAAGATGCGGACTGCGCATTGCTTAAGGAGGTTTTGAGATTTTTAAAGAATTTGCACTTATGCCGAATGAAAAATTCTTTGATAAGCATAGAAATAGTGCATTTAAGGACACTGGCTTGGTAGAATATTTGCGGTCAAAAAACGAGAATAAGATTATGGTTACTGGTTTACAGGCAGATTATTGTATTGATGCCACAATTAAGTGTGGCTTTGAGCATGGGTTCGAAATGAATGTTCCGGCATACTGCAATACAACAGTGGACAATGAGTTTTTAACATCCGAACAGACGTATTGCTACTATAATGAAAAGATGTGGGACAAGCGTTATTCAAAATGTGCAACATTTGAAGAAGCTTTAAAAAAGTTTTAATGGAGATTTCAAATGAATCCAAGTGAAATTACAGAATACTGCTTGTCTCGCTTAAAAATGACCACAAAAGGTACTGGGGTGAAATCATTATAAGTGAGTGTCATATGGCAATTATTATTAATTTTATCTAAAAGGAGTGAACGGTTATTGATAATAGTGTTATATTGCTATTCGTAGTAGCAATATCTATGCATAACATAGAAGAAGCTATCTGGCTGCCAAGATGGCTTAAAACGGCAGGAAAATATAAGCGAGATATATCCCAAAATGAGTTTGTTTTTGCGGTTATCATGGTCACAATCTTGGCATACTTAGCTACTTTTGCATATATCGTTTTCCCTAAAAACTTGATAGCGGTCTGTTTTTACTATGGGCTTTGCGGTGCTATGATACTGAATTTGTTTATGCACTTAATTCCTGCTGTCATGCTCAGACGGTACGCACCCGGATTGATTACAAGTCTATTGGTTGTTTGTCCAACCAATGTCTATATCATCATTACAGCAACCCATCTTAGCATTGTATCAGTTATGCAAGTGCTGTTTTCTACTGTAGTCGTTGGTGTACTTTTAGTTGTCGGTTTACCAGTGCTATTTAAGATTGGCGGGAAGGTAACAAAGGAACTTTGAAAAACGTGTCCAATTTTCGAAAGCATCAGTAGACATAGATGGATTTAATAATAGGAACGTGAGAATAGTGAACATACAGCGTATAAAATGCGGCAACGGAAACTTTTATATTGTTGAACAAGAAGCGGGTGATAGAAAGTGCCCGTAGGATTGGTAGTTTAGGTGAGCGAATCGTTTATTTTGGCCATGGAAAACCACATAGCAATCGCAAATGGGTTAATTGATTAAACCTATACCAAAAGCGAGTGACGCTGATACAGGAGCTGTTTTTACAGCAAAATGTACTTTAACAAGCATATCAAACATATTCCATAAT
>CAZHPA010000050.1:0-12682 GCA_964533945.1 uncultured Defluviitaleaceae bacterium | reverse complement strand
AGAACGAATAGTTAACAGCTATTTTGTAAGGCAGCAAACAAAAACACTTCCCTATAAAAAAATACCAAGCGTAAACGTTGCTCCAAAGAAAAAAGTTAAACCTCGAATTAGCACTTTTGATTTTATTTTAAATAGCGTTATGCTTTTAAGTTTAATAACTTTAGTTGTTATGTTGTTCTGGTTAATGTAGTTAAATTAATTAAAGCTTAATTGTACCTGAAAAGTTAATTATTAAAAACTATTAAAAGCTATTTGCAAAGTACATAATATTGTGTATAATATTTACTATGCAAAAAGAAAAACAGGTGATTTTTTGAGCGAACAAGGACAAGTTATCGAAGTAGACGGGCAATTTGTAATCGTTAAGTTAAAAAGACAAAAAGCTTGCGCCAATTGCAAAATTTGTATGGCGGGGCTTAATGATTCTGAAATGATATTAAGAGCCAAAAATGAATGTAACGCTAACACGAACGATTATGTTGACATTGAGCTTGAAAATGTAAATTTTTTAAAAGCTGCTGCCATAATGTATGGCATACCGTGCATTGCTTTAATTTCTGGGCTTGCAATAGGCTATTTAAGCGGAAACTTTTTTAAAATGGGCGAAACTTTTGCTTCCGTTTTTACTTCTATATTAGGGCTTGCTTTTGTTGGCGTTTCATATTTATTTATTAGGCTAAGTGAAAAACGTTTTAGAAAAAAAGAAGATTTTATACCTATTGCAACTAAAAGGGGCGAAAAACATGGAAATTAACAATGGTTATTTAAAAGTTAAAGTTAATTCAATTGGCGCTGAAATGAAAAGCATTGTAACGGTTGATGACAATCACGAGTATATGTGGTGTTCAGACCCTGCTTTTTGGGAACGTTCGGCTCCAATATTATTTCCTACAGTCGGAAGTTTAAAAGACGGCAAGTTTTTTTATGAAGGTAAAGAATATAAGCTTCCACAGCACGGCTTTATTAGAAATATGGAATTTGAACTAATTGAACAAGCTGCAAACATGCTTGTTTTAAGGCAACAATATAATGAACAAACACTTACAAACTATCCGTTTAAATACCGTCTAGATGTTAAGTATTTGTTAGAAGGCAAAACAATTTCCATTACTTTCACAGTTAAAAATTTAGATGAAAACAACGACATGTATTTTTCTTTAGGAACACACCCCGCTTTTAATCTTCCTTTAGAAGATGGTTTGTCGAAAGAAGATTACTACATAAATTTTAACAACGATAATATAATCGAAAATTACCCCGTATGCAATGCTTTAATCGGAACAGAACCTTCCCCGATTAAATTAGATAATGGCAAATTGCATTTATCCGGCGAACTTTTTGAAAAAGATGCATTAGTTTTAAAAACATTTAAGTCTTCAGTGCTTTCATATAGAAGTGGAAAAAGCAGCCGTAGCGTTGATGTTTCGCTTGACGGCTTCGACTTTTTGGCACTTTGGAGTAAAAATGCAGAAGCACCTTTTATTTGCTTAGAACCGTGGTGCGGAATTGCAGACAGCGTAAACCACAATGGTGACTTAACGCAAAAAGAAGGCATTAGAAAATTGCCTCCTTTAGGTGAATTTGTTGTAACGCAACGCATTGATATTAACAGATAAATTAAAAAAGGCGGTATAAAACCGCCTTTTGCATTTCTATAACTAATTAAAATTCAAATGTTCTTTCAAGCAAACTAAAAGCTGCATTTGTATTGTTATTTTCAATAAACATTACTTCGCATTTTGGAACTTTAAGCGTTATTGCTTTGCTGTCATTGCATTTTAAAGCATTTTTGTATGCGCATAAAATATCAGCTTCTTCCCTGTAACTCATTTTATAATTAGAAGCAGCCGCAAGCTGTTTTATAAGCTCCCAGTTTTTCATTCCAATTAGCGGAGAAACTGCAGCATTAACATTTTTAAGTGTTTTGTCGGTGCTTGTGTAAGTTCCGTTGGTTTCTGCTGCTGTGTTTAAAGGAAGAACAATATCCGCTTTTTCTGCAGTTTCCGTCATAATACAATCTTGAACCATTAAAAAGCTAAGTTTTGTTAAGTCAAAATGCGGTATATCTTCTCCAAAAACAAGTAAAGCTTTAACGCTTCCATCTTTAATTCCGTCAAGAACTCGCTTACAGTGTTTATTTGTAATTCCCAAATCTGCCAAGCCTTGACTGTTGTTATTTGGTTTAAGGCATATAATTCCGCTTCTTTGCTTTCCAATATGCCCTGAAATAACGGCAATGTTTGCAATTAATTTAGCAGCACATGCTTTTAAAACTTTTTGGTCGAAAACTACAATAGCTTTCTTAGCTTCGGCATACATTTTAGCTGCCAATTTAACGTCGTCGCTAACAGAAACATTTTCTAAGTAAGCAGAAAACTCGTCGAAACCTTCAACATTACTATTTAGAGGCTTTTTACCCATATCTATAAGTGCTTTAGCCATTTGTTCAAGCGTATTTAAATTTTCAGAAGCAGTGATTTTTAATGTTGCAAGTTTATTAATATCGCTTTCGCCTTTGCTAATTACAATTAATTTAGCTCCATTTTCAACAGCTTTTTTTATTTTTGCACCTGCAACTGAATGTGTTGAGAAAATATTTTCTGCTACAACTACAATAACTTCTGTCTCAGAAAGTTCGTCAAGTTTAACTGTTGAGCCGTCTGTTCCAAAAACTTCTTTTAAACCGCTTTTTGTTGCGTTAAATGAAACGATATTTTCAGTTTTAAGTGCATTTTCTGCATATTCTTTAATTTCAAATATTTCTTCATTTGTAAGCTTATCGGAAATAGCAACAGCAACGGAGTTTTTGCCATATACAGCGCTAATGCCTTGAACTTTTTTAGCAATTGCTATAAATGCTTCATCGTAGCTAACTGCTTCTAACTTGCCTGATTGTTTTCTAATTAACGCCGTTGCTATTCTTTTACTGCCCAAGTTTTGAAGTTGAGGCAACCCAAAGCGCCCTTTATGGCATAATATTGCCGCTTTGTCTTCTGTGTCATCGGGAAGCGAACGCAAAAGTAAGTTTCCTTTTGTTGTTAATTTAACCCCACAGCCAACACTACAATATGAGCAAGTGCTTGTTGTAATTTGTTCTTGAACAGGTACGCTTTTTTGTACTGCAAGAGTTTCGCAAATTGCACCTGTTGGGCAAACTGTAACACATTGTCCGCACGATACGCAATCGGTTTGCGCTAATGGGCGACCAAGCTCAGGTTTAACGCTTGCATCAAAACCACGGTCAACTAAACCGTATGCTGTTTTTCCGACCAATTCATCACAAACCCTAACGCATAATCCACACAAAATACATTTATTTGGATTGCGATTAATGAAAGGATTGCTTGTGTCAAGTTCTCTTTCATGCTTTTCGCCTTCATATTTTTCCGGCACAACTTTATAGTCGTTTGCATATTTAATTAATTTGCACTCGAAATAGTCTAAACAGCCACATTCAAGACAGCGACTAGCTTCTTTTTTAGCTTGTTCTTCCGTATATCCCAAGTTAATTTCACGGAAGTTGTTGTTTCTTTGTTCTGGTAAAAGATGTTGCATTTTTTGGCGTGCAATTTTCTTTTTGTCTTGCAGCATTTGTGCTGTTACATTTTTCTTTACAAGGTACGGCTCCGTAAAGCTTACAACTTCCCCTTTTAAATATCCGTCAACAGTTAAAGCTGCTTTCTTTGCATCTCCTATTGCTTCAATTGCAATACCTGCACCGCTGTTTATTGCGTCGCCTATTGCAAAAACGCCATCCAAGCTTGTCCTAAATGTTTTTTCGTCTGCTGCAATAGTTCTTTTTCTTGTTAAACCAACACTTTCAAAGCCGTTTGTGTCTAAAGTTTGCCCTATTGCAATAATTACAGCGTCTACATCTAAAATTTCTTCTTCGCCTTCAATAGCAACAGGCGCACGTCTTCCGCTTGCGTCTGGTTCGCCTAGTTTCATTTTTTGCAACCTAATTTTGCAAGCCTTGCCGTTTTCGTCTCCGATTATTTCAATAGGGTTAGTTAAATATTTAAATACTACTCCTTCTTCTTCCGCTTCCAAAATTTCAATGTCTTCGGCCGGCATTTCGGCTTTTGTACGGCGATATATGTTATAAACTTCTAAAGCTCCTAAACGTACAGAAGTTCGGCAAGCGTCCATTGCGGTATTTCCTCCGCCGACAATTGCAACTTTTTTACCAAACGGAAATTCACCGTTTACAGCTGCTTCACGCAAAAAGTCGATACCGCCTACAACACCTGTCAATTGTTCCCCTTCGCAACGCAAAGGAATGCTTTTCCATGCACCAACGGCAATTATAACGGCATCATAGTTTTTTTGTAAAAATTCAAGCGTTATATCTTCGCCAATTTTTACGTTATTTACCATATTAACGCCCATTTTTTCAATCATTTCAATTTCACAGTCCAAAACAGCTTTTGGCAAGCGGTATTCAGGTATTCCATATCTAAGCATACCACCCATTTTATCCATTGCATCAAAAACAGAAACATTATGCCCTTCTTGTCTTAAAAAGTATGCAGCAGAAAGTCCGCCAGGCCCTCCACCTACAATGGCAACTTTTTTGCCTGTATCTTTCTTTATCTTTGCAATAAGTGGGTTTTTTGAATTAATATTAACATCAGCGGCAAAGCGTTTAAGCTGTGCAATATTAATTGGTTCTTCAACTAATTTTCGGCGGCAAGCTTCTTCGCAAGGGTGTGGGCAAACTCTGCCTATGCTTGCAGGAAGCGGTATTTTATCTTTAATTAATTCAAGCGCTTGTTCATGTTGCCCGTTTGCAATAAGCCCAACATATCCTTGACAGTCGGTTTTTGCCGGGCAAGCTTCTTTACATGGAGCAACACAATCTCCCGTATGGTCTGAAAGAAGCAATTCAAGTGCTGTTTTTCTTGAACGGGCTACTCTTTTTGAATCGGTTAAAATAACCATTCCGTTTGACGCAAGTGTTGAGCACGAGCGCACAAGACGAGGGCTATTTTCAACTTCAACTACGCAAATTCCGCAAGCGCCGCTTGGTTTAACCCGTTCATCATTGCATAGCGTTGGAATTTGAATATTATTGTTTTGTGCTATTTGTAATATAGTTTGTCCTTCATATCCAATTAGTTCTTTACCGTTTATATTAACTTTTATCAAAGCCTAAACCTCCTTTAATGGGAAATTGCATTAAATTTGCAAGCTTCTTCACATTTTCCGCATTTAACACACAGTTCTTTGTCAATTTTATGCGCTTCTTTAAGCTTGCCTGAAATAGCATTAACAGGGCATTTTCTAGCACACAAAGTACAGCCTATACATTTTACTTCATCTATGCTATATGAAATTAACGCAATGCATTGACCGGCTGTGCATTTTTTATTGTATACATGGTCTTCATATTCATTTTTAAAATATCTTAATGTAGTTAAAACAGGGTTTGGTGCTGTTTGTCCAAGCCCGCAAAGCGAACCTTCTTTAATGTCTGCTGCCAAATCCATTAAAAGTTCAATGTCGCCTTCTTTTCCATTTCCTTCTGTAATTCTATTTAAAATTTCAAGCATACGTTTAGTTCCAACACGGCAATGTGTGCATTTTCCGCAAGATTCATCAACTGTGAACTCAAGGAAAAATTTTGCCATATCAACCATACAAGTAGTTTCGTCAACAACAACCATTCCGCCCGAACCCATAATTGCGCCTGTTGCGGAAAGTGTTTTGTAATCAATTAGTGTATCTAACAATTCTTTTGGAATACAACCACCGGAAGGGCCGCCCATTTGAACAGCTTTAAATTCCCTATCATCTTTTATTCCGCCGCCAACGCCGTATATTACGTCGCGGATAGTTGAACCCATTGGAATTTCCACAAGTCCGCCGTTTTTAACTTTTCCGGTTAAGGCGAAAACTTTTGTTCCTTTGCTGTTTTCTGTTCCCATTGAAGCAAAGCTTAAGCCTCCGTTTAAAATTATCCACGGAACGTTTGCGTATGTTTCAACGTTATTTATGTTGCTTGGCTTTTGCCAATAGCCTTTTTGTGCAGGAAACGGTGGTTTTAACCTTGGCATACCACGTTCGCCTTCTAATGAAGCGATTAATGCCGTTTCTTCTCCGCAAACAAATGCACCGGCTCCGGCTTTAATTTTTAACGTGAAGTTAAAGTTTGTGTCTAAAATATTTTTGCCTAAAATACCTCTTTCTTCTGCTTGCTTAATTGCTTTTTGAAGACGCACAATTGCAAGTGGATATTCAGCACGAACATACACAACGCCTTCATCAGAACCTATTGCGTATCCGCAAATTAGCATACCTTCAATTAATGTGTGTGGGTCACCTTCTATTATTGCTCTATCCATAAATGCGCCGGGGTCGCCTTCGTCTGCATTACATATAACGTATTTTTTGTCGGAAACAGAATTGCTTGCAGCTTGCCATTTAAACCACGTTGGAAAGCCTGCTCCTCCACGCCCTAAAAGACCGGATGTTTTAATTTCGCTTATAACGTCTTTTGGTGTCATTTCCTTTAAACATCTTTCTATAGCTTTGTAACCTTCATATTCTTCAAAAATTTCAGGGTTTATAATGCCGCAATTTCTTAAAGCAATCCTCTTTTGGTTGCTTAATATGTCTGCGTCTTTTTGAGAAATAACGCTGTTTGCAGCTTCGTTTTCTACGCCTTTAATATATTTTAAAATTTCGTCAATTATTTTTTCTGTAACTTGAACGTAAGTTGTTTTGTTGCCGCTGTCGTCAATTAAATCAACGATTGGTTCTAAATAGCACATACCAATACAGCCTGTTACGCCAACTTCCACATTTAATTGTTCTTGTGAAAGTTTTTGCAAAAGATAATCGGAAACTTTAGAAGCCCCTGCCGCAACGCCGCAGCTTCCCTTGCCAATTAGTAACTTCATTTTTAAACCTCCTTTTATATAGCGTGTACATTGTATTTCAACAAAACTATCCATTAAAAAATAGATACTTTAAACATCGAGTTCAACAAAACTATCTATTGAAAACAAGTACAGCAAGCACTGCTTAACTTTAGCGCCTGTACTTCTTTCGATACTTTTCTTATATAGTGTAAGCTGAATTTTATACTTTTCTTTTATTTCTTTTATTAGGGAAATGTCGTTAATATCTTTAATGTAGTCGGATTTATAGTCGATTAACACAATTTCGGTTTCCTCGTAAAAAAAGCAGTCGATAATGCCATGAACTAAAACAATGGAATTACTTTTTACGTTTTTCATATAAACTTCTTGCGGCGAAACCCCAATAACAAATGGCATCTCTTTTTGTATATTGTTTGATTTAGACATTCTTTGCCCAATTTTCGACTGAACAAAATTAAGTATTTTTTGGCGTGAAATTAAATCCGCTTCTGCTTCATCTAAAATTAATTGCTTAACAAGCTTTTTAATTAAGCTATCTATGCTTGAAAGGCTGTTATGAACGTTAACATCTATATGCTCCATAACGCTATGTATTGCCGTTCCCATAGCAGCGCCTGAAGGGCTTTGCTGTTCGCTTAAAAAACTAGGTTGTCTGTATATATTTGTGTTATATAAGTTAAAGCCAGCATCACCTGAGCTATTTGAAATAAAGTATTTTTGATAGTTTCTCTTTATTTCCGAAACAGAAACTTTAGTTGGAATGCCGCAATCATCTGCAAAAGTATATTTCCATGCAAATTTTTTGCCAACTTGGCTTAAATCTTTAGCAGAAACATTTGGAATATTAAAGCTAAGTTGTTTAATTACATTTTCATTAGTTTTACATTCCAAAATAATATTTTCGCTGCTTTTAGTTTGTATTTTAAATTTAACAGGATATTGTTTAAATTTACTTTCTTTTCTTGCAAGTGCAGGTAAAATCCAATCAAAAAAGCAATTTGCACTAAGCATATAATGTTTTGGAAATTCAGTTTTTTCTAAATTCTCTAAATGGGAGAATTTTTTGGAAGAAACACAGCCTGTTAATATTAGCTTTTCTTTGGCTCTTGTTAGCGCAACATAAAGCGTTCTAAGTTCTTCAGATAAGCTTTCATTATGTATTTTGATAATAAGGGCAGCTCTTGCAAGCGTATTGCTTTTGATACGCTTTTCCAAATTAACGTACATAGGCCCAAGCCCTAAATCGCTATGTAAAATAAGCGGACTTTTTTCGTCAATTGCATTAAACTGCTTACCAAGCATACTAACAAAAACAATCGGAAATTCTAAGCCTTTGCTTTTATGAATTGTAATAATTCTAACAACATCGTCTTGCTCCGACAAAATTTTTGCGTCAGCTTCATCTTTAGAATTTTGCTGCAACTTTTCCATATACTTCATAAAGTGAAAAAGCCCCCTGTAGCTTGTTGTTTCATATTGAACGGCTCTTTCTCTTAAAGCTTGCAAGTTGCCTTGGCGAATGCTTCCTGCCGGCATAGCGCCAACATAATTATAATAGTTTGTGTCATCATATACAACATCTATTAATTGGTTAATTGGTATATATACAGACATTTTGCGCCATTTATCCAAATCGCTTAAAAATCGTTTAAGTTTTTTAAGCAAATTAATATTTAAAGCTCTGTATTCAAGATGTTCAGAATATTCAGGATGTTCAACATAATTTAAAATACATTCATAAAAACAGCATTTATTGTTTCCTCTAATTTCTAAAAGCTCATCGCTAGTAATGTTGTATACAGGGCAATACAAAACAGTTATTAAATGTATGTCTTGCCGTGGATTATCTATTACTTGCAAAAAGCTAAGTGCAGTCATAACTTCTATAGATGCAAAATAATCTCCACCACTGCTTACAAAAGCTGGTATACCCATTTGTTTAAGCTGTTCGGAAAATACATCTGCTGTATTTGAAAGAGAGCGCATTAAAATAACAATGTCTTTGTATTTTGCCGGACGGTATTCACCTTTATCTTTATCTAAGACCAGAAGTTTTTTATTAATAATTTCATTTATTTTGTTTGCAACTGCCCTTGCTTCAACTTCGGCTTTTGAAAGCTCTAAAATGGCTTCATATTCCTGAATTTCCTGAATTTCGTCTTGTTTTTTATAATCAATTACAATAACGTCAACGCTATCGGAAACATTTTCTATGCTATCGTCAAACTTAGCCCCTAAATGCAATACTGCCTTTTCGTCATATGCAACTTCTCCAACCTCTTTAGTCATTAACTGCATAAACAAAAAGTTAACAAAATCCAGTACAACACCACGGCTTCTGAAATTTTTAGAAAGATTAATTTTGCGGTACAGCGTATCATCATTTTCTGAAAATTCATTATATTTTTGCATAAACAGTTCGGGCTTTGCTTGCCTAAACTTATAAATGCTTTGCTTAATATCGCCAACCATAAAGCGGTTTGGGGGGTTGTCTTTTGCAATAGACGATAAAATTAGTTCTTGAATTGAGTTAATGTCTTGATATTCGTCTATTAGCACTTGATGATATTTATCTTTAAGTTCATATGCTGCTTGTGTTAATTTGCCGTTTTCATCTAGCAAAACTTGCAAACAATAATGCTCTAAATCACTAAAATCAGCAATATTTCTTTCACGCTTTATTTTTTGAAATTCGTCTGAAAATTTAACTACAATGCTAAAAAGTTCTTTTAAAACGGGATATGTATTTTTAATGTCTTGTTTCATTAAACAAACAGGCTTAAAAAACAACTTTTCTTTTAAAAACTTAATAGTTTTTTTAATTTCATTATCTCTAATTTTGCTGAACTGTTCTTTAAACTGTTCTTTGTCTCTAATTTGTTTAAGCCTTCCGAATTCAAACTGCAAAAACCTGCTTTCCAATTGTTCAAGCGTACAGCATTCACCTTCTAAAAGATTAATTATACTAACAATACTTTGCTTTTCACGTGTAATTACAGGCAAATAATTAAAAAGCTCTAAACTTGCTATTTCAATAGCTTTTTCATAAGCTTTCAAAACGCCATAAAGCGATGTTTTTAACTGTTCTTTTAAAATTTTTGCCCAAATTGTGCTATCAAGCGGCGTTTCATCATCTATGTTAAAAGCTTCAACGTTTTTGTAAATCCATTCGTTTTGAAAAGGCATACTTCTTAAAAAGTCATATATTTTTAATACCAAGCTTTGCAAGCTGCCATCGCTTGTTTTGCTGCCGTATATTTCTACAAGGTCGAAAAAAGATTCATTTTCATATTCCGCTTCAAAAATTTCCTGCAAAATTTCAGTTTTTAACAGCTCTATTTCTGCTCTTTCTGCAATTTTAAAGCTTGGGTCTATTCCTATTAAATTAAAATTTCTTCTAATAACGTTAAGGCAAAACGAATGTATTGTTGTAATTTGCGCTTTGTTTATTAAAAGTATTTGCTTTTGCAAATGTTCTGCCAAGCTTAAATATGAAGACGTTTCTGTTTCGTTTTCAAATTGTTCATATTGTTCCAAGTTTTCAAGCTGTTCAAGAATCGCCGCATAAATTCGTTCTTTCATTTCTTTAGCGGCAGCATCTGTAAATGTTACAACCAAAAGCCTGTCTATATTAACAGGCTTTTTAGGGTTTGTAATTAGTTCAATTATACGTTTAACCAAAACGGCAGTTTTTCCGGAACCGGCTGCCGCAGCAACAAGTAAATCGCAATCTGTTGTATATATAGCTTTTAATTGTTCCGGAGTATACATATTATCAACTCTTTTCAGAAACAGTCATGTTTGGTTCTCTAACTCCTACAACATCAGCTTTGTTAACAGGAATGCGAACACCTTTGTTTGAACCAAATTCTATTAAAAAGCAATCGTTGTAAACGTTAACAACTTTGCCATAAAAGCCGCTTGTTGTAACAACACTATCGCCTGCCTTAACTGAATCACGCATTTTTACCATTTCTTTTTCTTTTTTCTTTTGCGGTCTTATCCAAAAGAAATATGCTGCTGCAAAAATTGCAGCATACATTACAACTACTGCAATGGTACTAGTTCCGCCGCCAAGCGCCGAAGGCGTTGAAGTTGATGTTTGCTGTTGTGTTGATGATTGAGTTTCTCCTTGCTGGGCAGTAGCTTGTCCCGGAGCTTCTTGTCCACCTACAATTATTGTGCTTTCTTCCATACATTTCCTCCCTTAATGCTTCTTCCCCAAACTTAATTTACTAAATTTAGGGACTTAAGCTTCATTATACATTAATACCGCACAAAAAGCAAAAACTTATTTTAGGCTTAACATTCTATCCAATGCCTTTTTCTTAAATTCAGAAAAGTTGCCCATATCTAAAGAGTTTCTAATTTGTTCCATTAAATCGTTAAAGTAATATAAATTATGGATAACGCACAACCGCATTGCAAGCATTTCTTTAGCTTTAAATAAATGCCTAATATATGCTTTAGTGTAATGTTTGCAAGCTTCACAGCCGCACTCAGCATCAATAGGCGTATCGTCAAGTTCATATTTTGCGTTAAGAAGGTTCATTTTTCCATATTTAGTATAAACATGAGCGTGTCTTCCGTTTCTTGCAGGTAAGACGCAATCAAAAAAATCAACGCCTCTTTCAACGGCTTCTAAAATATTTTGAGGCGTACCTACTCCCATTAAGTATGTCGGCTTGCTTTGAGGCAAAAATGGAACTGTTTGTTCTAAAATATAATACATTTGTTCATGGCTTTCCCCAACGGCCAATCCACCTAAAGCATAGCCATCAAGATTAAGTTCTGAAATTTGTTTGGCATTTTCAATTCTAATATCTTCAAATGTTTCACCTTGATTTATTCCAAAAAGAAGCTGATTTTTATTAATTGTGTCTTCTTGCATATTAAGCATTGAAAGTTTATTTATACAGCGGTGCAGCCAGCGAACCGTGCGGTCTACCGATTGCTTAACGTATTCTTTTGGCGAAGGATACGGCACGCACTCATCAAAAGCCATAGCAATAGTTGAAGCTATGTTAGACTGTATTTCCATACTTTCTTCAGGACCCATAAAAATTTTGCGCCCGTCTATATGTGAGGAAAAGTGTACGCCTTCCTCTGTAATCTTCCTAAGAGAACTTAAAGAGAAAACTTGAAATCCCCCAGAATCTGTTAAAATAGGCTTGTCCCAGTTCATGAACTTATGAATACCGCCTAGTTTTTTAATAACTTTATCTCCGGGGCGCAAGTGTAAATGGTAAGTGTTTGATAATTCGACTTGACATTTAATTTCCTTTAAATCTACAGTTGAAACTGCACCTTTAATCGCAGCAATCGTGCCAACGTTCATAAATACGGGGGTTTCAATAGTTCCATGAACGGTTTCAAGTCGTCCTCTTTTTGCTCTGCCTTCTGTTTTTAATAATGTATACATTAAATTGTCCTTTCTTTATGCTTCGTTGATTATAGATGATTTAAAATATTTTCTTGTGCATTTTATGAAAATAATGTATAAATAATAATATCACAATTCATCAAGGCGGTGCAATGTATATGCTTAACAATGTTAAAGCTATGCTAAATGAAGCAGAGGCATACGTTAAAACGTCAAACTTTTATTATGAAAATCATATTTGCCAAAAAAACGGGGGCGAAAATGTAAAGGTTGATTTCAATTTAACGTTAAAACACGGAAAAGATGGAAAAATTATTAATTTTGGCATTTGTAAGCATTGCAAAACAATTTACTATCACGAAGATTACGATTCTAAAAGCTTTTAAAAACCAGAAAGGAAACTATTTATGTTAAA
>CAZHPA010000049.1:0-13106 GCA_964533945.1 uncultured Defluviitaleaceae bacterium | reverse complement strand
TTCTGTTGCCCAAAATTATGGACACCAAATAATCTTCCTACCGCCATATTCACCCGAACTTAACCCCATTGAAAATTTTTGGGCTACTTTAAAGGCTAGACTTCGCAAACTTCTCCCGTACTATTCTAACTTTGATGATGCTTTGTGTTACTGTTTTAGTTGAAATTATCTATAAGTGAATATGAGAAAATTGTATGTGCAAATCGACCACGATGTAATGACACTATTGTGCAAACAGACTAAATACACAATAAAAGGAGAATATTTATGGACAAGCAATCTTGCGTTATCACAGGTTGTAACCCACAAAGGTCCAAATTCAAATATAATTGAACAGCTCCGCTTTGCCAAGCGATAAAGGAGTAATAGCGGAAGAAATCGACTATACGTGGAAGGCGTAAAAACTTTCTATGTCGGCTTGTGCAGTTGGCGTTGATGTATGAACTGCTGAAATACTGCTCGACCTCAAAAAGCAAACGAAGTTTTCCGACATCAAGCTTATTTGTGTAATAGCGTTTCCTGAGCAGACCGATAAGTTCACAGCAGGTCAGAAGAAACGGAATCAGCGTATTCTCAGCCATTGCACACACAAGGAAGTTATCAGCAGTCAATATCCTCCTGTGGCATACAAACGGCTCAATTGTTACATGATAGACAAGTCACAGCATCTATTAGTCGTTTATGACCAAGACAAGAATGAACAAAGCGGATTGGTACAGATGGTGAATTACGCAATCAAAAAGAATCTGAAAATTACGTTTATCCACCCACACACAGCCCAAAGAAGCAATTGCACTCCATAAAAACAGCGTAAATCAGTAATAGACAATGAAAGCGGTAGCTCAGAAAATGAGCACCGCTTTTTTCTTTTTAAAATTTTTTCGTAGGGCAGGTTGTTATACTCAAACAACTTAAAAGCAATCAAACAAAGCATTATCAAATGAATCAAAATTAGGAAGAATTTTTCTTAAATGTCTTTTAAGCCAACTCCAAAAATTTTCAATAGGATTTAATTCCGGTGAATATGGTGGTAAAAATATAATGGCATAACTCTCTTTCTCTACAATAGAAATAAGCTTACTCTTTCTATGAAATGAGGCATTATCCATTACAATAATGGAGCTTTTGGGAAGGTATGGCAATAGTCTTTAAACCAAGTTTCAAATAAAATGCTGTTCATTGTACCATTGTACTGCAATGGAGAAAGTATTTCTTTTCCTCTTTGTGCAGCAACTATTCCTATTCGCTTATATATTTTACCGCTTATCTTGTCATATACTTTATTGCCACACGTTTAGACCATGAGTATTCATGATATAAATAATTATCAATACCTGTTTCATCTAAATAAACTATTTCATTTGTAGAAATAGTTGCAATTTCATTAAGGTATTTTTCTACTTTTATTGAATCTTATTCTTTATAGTGCTTTGTCTTTTTTTATGTATAATACCTAATCTTTTTAAGGCTTTCCATATTGCAGTTTGACTACAATTAAATTCTTTTTCTATTTCTCCTTGACATGCATCAGAATGTTGTTCTATACATTCAATAAGCTTTATTGGGTTTATTTTCTTATAACTACGGCTTAATGATTTTTTACTTAAATTTCCTTTCTCTCTTAATTGTTTTTCCTCCAATTTCTTATTGTTGATATACTAACTTTAAAAGTTTGACTTGTTTCTTTTAATATATAACCTTCTTGTTTATATTCAATTGTTCTTTTTATGTATTTTTCTTCATAACTCTTTCTTTTAATATACGCCTTTATTATTATTTTTCGAGTTATTTTACTATATTATAGTGTTCTTAAATTATTATATATATTTTTGTGCCAGCATTAGGTTTGCTGTCAATTCCAATTTTCCATCCGTGATATTCTGCAATGTGCTTTACAATTGACAAACCAAGCCCTGTGCCGCCTGTCTTTTTAGAACGTGATTTATCTATTCTGTAAAATCGCTCAAATATTCTATCTAAATGCACTTTATCAATTCCAATACCTGTATCACAAACCGTAATTTTAGTTTTGTCATTTTCTTTTACAAGTGTAATTGTTACACTGCCACCTTGTTTATTATATTTAATACCGTTGTCTATCAAATTAAAAAGCATTTCATCAGCCATTTGTCTATTTCCATTAATTAAAATATTTTCGCCAACTACTAATAAAGTCACGTTTTTTTCATCAGATGCAATTTTAAGTCTTTCTGCAACGGTTTTTGCAACTTCAGTTATGTCAAATTGTTCAGTGTAAACAGGTTTGCCTTTTTCATCAAGTTCGGATAGCTTAATAATATCTTCGATAAGTGCAATAAGTCTTGCAGCTTCACATTTTATTTTTCCTGCAAAGCTTTGTATATCTTTGGTTTTTGCCATTCCATTTTCTATCATTTCAGCGTATCCAGAAACAATAGTTAGGGGCGTTTTTAATTCATGGGAAACGTTCGCCGAAAATTCACGGCGCATTTTTTCACTTCTTGCTTTTTCGGTAATATCAAGAAATAGCACTACCCCGCCGCTTCCTGCAACAGGGCTTGCAAATACATGATATGTTTTAGTTAAAAGTTCGGTAATAGTGTCGCTATAATCGCCTTTTAAAACAGATTTTACACACTCTATAACTTGCGTATTTCTGGTAAGCTCTAAAATATTTTTCCCAACAAGTGCTTCGTTGTGCGAAAATAAAGATAAAACACTTTTATTTGCAGAGAGAACAACGCCTTTTTTATCAAGCAGTACAAGCCCTTCATTCATATTTTGTGTAATAGCTTTTATAGTGTTTGCCTTATTTTCAAGGTCGGTTAGCTGGCTTGATAGCTGCATTTTCTGTTCGGTAATTTTTCTTACAAAAGGGGAAAGTTCGTCATAAATTTCTGTATTTTCGTTATCAAGGCTAATATTATTAATAGGTGACACAATTTTTTTTACAAGCCTGCTTGAAATAAATACAGATATAGCAGAAACGATAACAAGTACAGCAACAAGCCCAGGCAAAACGCTTAAAATTACAGTGTTAATACCATCAGTTGTAATTGCAAGGCGAATTACTTTATTGTCATTTAGTTTGCTTGCAAAATAATATGTTTGTTTGCCAAGAGTTTCGGAATAACGTTGGCTACTGCCTGAACCTTTTTCAAAGGCATCTATAATTTCTTGCCTATTACCGTGGTTTTCCATGTTGGCTGTGTTTGAATAATTGTCATAAGTAACTTTACCTGTGTTGTCAACTATAGTAATTCTTGTTCCTGAAAGCTCATTTTTTATTCGCTCAGGAAGCTCTGTACTAAGTTGATAAAAAAATAAAAGTACAACAGCACAAGCAGAAAACAATACTATGCCAAGCATATTGCGATATATTCTATTTTTCAAGCTCATATTATTATCATCCCAGTTTATAACCTACACCACGCACAGTTTCAATTAAATTACCGCTATCTCCTAGCTTTTGACGAAGCGTTTTAATGTGCATATCTACAGTGCGGCTTTCTCCTTCAAAATTAAAACCCCAAACACGCTCCATTATTTTATCTCTTGACAAAACTATGCTTTTGTTTTGAAATAAATATGTAAGCAGCTCAAATTCTTTATAAGTTAATGCAATTGTTTCATTCCCTACAAGTACTATGCGTTTATTAATATCAAGTGAAATGTTTTTGTATTTAAGTATTTTGCTTTCGCTTTGACTTGTTGTTCTGCGCAATACAGCTTTAATGCGTGAAATAAGTTCCATTACCCCAAAAGGCTTTGTAATATAATCATCTGCACCAAAGTCAAGCCCTTTAACTTTATCGTATTCGGAAGATTTTGCAGTAAGCATAATAACAGGGGTATCTTTATATAAAATATTAGAACGCAAAGTTTTAAGAATTTCTATTCCATCTTCATTCGGTAACATAATATCAAGTAAAATAAGGCTTGGCTTTACCTTTTCTACTTCACCCCAAAAATCCGCCCCTCTTTCAAAACCAAAAGCCTCAAAGTCGGCAGACTTTAAGGCATAACATACAAGTTCTCTTATATTCTCATCATCTTCAACAATAAAAATACTTTGCATAAAATCCCCTACATTATTTTTTTGTCTTTGTGATTACCTGTTAGCGAAAACACAACCCATTCGGCAATATTAGTTGCATGGTCTCCTATACGTTCAAAGTATTTGGCTACCATAAGTAAATCTATTGCCTGTTCCCCGTTTGATGTATCTTTGTGAATTAAATTAATTAAGTCATTTTTAACAGTTGTAAATAAATCATCAACTACATTATCATGTGCAATTACGGCATTAGCAAGCTCTAAATCTTTTTTCACATAGGCATCAATGGCTTCTGTTACCATCTTTATAGTTGCTTCTGCCATTTGCGGGATATGTTCTAGTTTTTTAATATATTGTGCTTTGCTAATCATAATTGAAATTTCTGAAATATCAGCTGATTGGTCGCCTATTCTTTCCATATCGGTTATCATTTTTAAAGCAGAAGATATAAGACGTAAGTCTTTAGCAACGGGTTGTTGCTGAAGAAGAAGTTTTAAGCATAGCGCTTCAATTTCTTTTTCCATATCATCTATTTCTGTATCAAGATTAATAGACTTTTTAGCAAGTTCTATGTTTTGCTCGCACAATGCTTTAATTGCAAGCGATATACTTTCTTCTATTAAAGCGCCCATTTCGATTAGCTTGTTATTAAGAATAGAAAGTTGTTCGTCAAACTTGTTTCTCATTACCCAAACCTCCCTGTTATGTAATCTTCTGTTCTTTTATCTTTAGGCATGGAAAAAATATCATCAGTATTGCCGTATTCTATAACTTCACCAAGCAAGAAAAATGCTGTTTTATCGCTTATTCTAGTTGCCTGCTGCATATTATGCGTAACAATGATAATTGTATATTTTTCCTTTAGTTCAAGCACTAAATCTTCAATTTTACCAGTGGAAATTGGGTCGAGGGCAGAAGTTGGTTCGTCCATAAGCAAAACTTCGGGTTCAACTGCTAATGCTCTTGCAATACACAATCTTTGTTGTTGTCCACCCGACATACCAAGCGCCGATTTTTTAAGCCTGTCTTTTGTTTCGTCCCAAATAGCGGCATTGCGTAAAGATTTTTCTACAATTTCATCTAACTTATGTTTTGCCTTTATGCCGTGAGTTCTAGCACCAAAAGCTATGTTGTCATAAATACTCATAGGGAAAGGGTTTGGTTTTTGAAATACCATGCCTACACGTTTACGCAACGTGTTAGTGTCCATTTTTTCATATATATTATTTTTATCAAGAGTAATTTCGCCTTCAATTCTGCAACCTTCTACCAAATCGTTCATGCGGTTAAGCGTTTTAAGAAGTGTGCTTTTTCCGCAACCGGAAGGCCCTATAAAAGCAGTTATATTATTGGCTTGAATTTTCATTGAAACATCTTTAAGTGCTTTAAAATCATTATACCATAGATTAAGATTTTTTATTATTATTTTATCCATTTGCGCCCTCCCTCTTTTGAATAAGTTTTTTAGCTGCAAATGCGGATAATGCATTAATTACTATTATCATTATTAAAAGTACAACAGCTGTTGCATATGCCTGATTAGTGTACTGACCTTCACTTGATAGCTTGTTCATATGAACTGAAAGCGTGCTTGCCGATTGCTCCCAAAAAAATTGCTGTGTTTTTTCATTATAAAATTGTGGAATGCGAGCTACTGTTCCGGAAGTGTATATTAAAGCAGCTGTTTCCCCTACAATTCTACCTATTGCAAGAATTATTCCTGCCAAAATGCCGCTTCCTGCCGATGGCAAAGTAATTTTAAAAACGGTTCTTAGCCGCCCTGCACCAAGTCCAAAGCTACCTTCGCGAAGGCTGTCGGGTACGGATTTTAAAGCTTCTTCAGAACTTCTCATTATAAGTGGTAGTATCATAATAGCAAGAGTAAACGACCCTGATAAAATAGAATACCCCCAGCCAAGATAAGTGTTAAAAAACAACAACCCAAATAGACCATAAATAATTGATGGAATACCTGATAAAGTTTCTGCTGTAAGCCTAACCAATTTAACAACTTTATTTCCTCGCTTTGAATATTCTACAAGATATATAGCCGTGAAAATTCCAAGCGGTACGGCAAAGCATAAGCTTATTAAAGTCATAATAATAGTTGTTGTTAATGATGGCAATAACGATACGTTTTCTGTGTTGTATTCCAATGCAAATAACGAAGGTGTAATATATGGCACACCTTTTACAAGTATGTATCCAATTAAAAACACAAGCGTACTAAATGTAATAATTGCAGCTGCCCAAACAATTGTTGAGAGAAATAAATCAATAAGTTTATTATGCTTCATATATTATCACCTCTCTCTTTTAGCAGCGAAAAGGAAATGTTAATAATAAGTATAAACACGAATAACACAACGCCTGTTGCTATAAGTGCCTCTCTGTGCAAGCCTTCTGCATATCCCATTTCTGTTATTATGTTTGAAGTTAGTGTTCGTATGCCTGTAAGCAGCCCATTTGGCATACGGGCTTGGTTGCCCGCAACCATAATTACCGCCATTGTTTCGCCTATTGCCCTGCCTATTCCAAGCACTACTGCCGCAAGTATTCCCGATTTAGCTGCCGGAAGCACTGCAAAGAAAACGCTTCTATAATGGCTTGCTCCTAGCGCCAATGCTCCCTCGTAATATGATGTAGGTACGGCACGAATGGCACTTTCGGAAATCCCTATAATTGTTGGCAATATCATAATGCCAAGCAGTATGGAAGCGGTTAATATGCTGTAACCCGTCCCGCCAAAAAGCTTGCGAACAAAAGGAACAAGAACAACAATGCCAAAAAATCCATACACTACAGATGGTATGCCAGCAAGCAATTCTGTTGCAGGCTTTAGTGGTTTATACATTCTTTTAGGGCATACTTTTGCCATAAATATTGCAGTTAAAATGCCTATAGGTACTCCAATAACAATAGCCCCTGCCGTTATGTAAACGCTGCCTAAAATCATAGGCAAAATTCCAAATAGTGGAGGTATATCAGTAGGTTTCCATTTCGTTCCCAACAAAAACTTAACCACTCCAATTTTTCCAATAGCAGGAAGCCCATTTGCAAACAGAAACACTACTATTAAAGCAACTGCAAATATAGACGATATTGCCGCAAGAAAGAAAATTGCGTGCATTATTTTTTCCTTTAGCTCAATTTTTACTATTCTATTTCGCTCCACTTTGTAAGCTCTCCTGTAAATATTTGTCTTACTTGTTCGCTTGTCATTTCTTTTACAGTATTATCGTTGTTTACAATAACAGCAATTCCATCAAGGGCAATTTCTATGCTTGTTAATTTCTCTTTTTCGCTATCCTTTAATTCACGGCTAGACATGCCAATGTTTAAAGTACCTTCCGAAACCCCTGTCATTCCGGAGCTGCTATCTGTTGTTTGAATTTCAATTGTAGCGTTAGAGTTTATTTTAATATATGCTTCTCTTAATTTTTCCATTGTAGGTGATACAGAAGAAGAACCGCCAACTACAATTTTGCCGCTTGGTTTGCTTCCACTATAAGCAGAAGCGTTATCAGCAACAGCTATGCGACCATCGGCAACAACAACTGCCTGCCCTTCTGCTGATAGTATAAAGTTAATAAAGTCTTTCGTAAGTTCTGTTGTTTCGCCTTTAGTAGCAATAATAAATGGTCTTGCAATTTTATATGTACTGTTTTTTACATTTTCAGCATTAGCTTTAACACCATCAATTTCAAGAGCTTTAACATTTTCTGAAAGCGAACCAAGCGAAATGTAACCAATTGCATTTTTGTCGCCTGTAATGCTTGTTATAACAGCATCTGTTTTTTGTTGAACTATAGCTTCGTCGCTGGTCATATCTTTTTTATTGCCGTTTGCGTCTTTAACTTCAATTTTAAAAAGTTCAATAAAAGCACCACGAGTACCACTTCCGGGTTCACGGGATATTACGTTAATTGTTTCATTAATGTTTGCCTCACTATTGTTTGCAGCACAACCTGCAAGCATAGCAACAGTTATAATTGCCATAAGCACAATGCTTAAACATCTTTTCATTTGCTTTACCCCCATAATTTAAATTAATAATTAAAAAACAACTACATCATTTTTATTAATGCAGTCAAATTATAATTTACAAATGTAAAATCTACGACAGTATTTATGTAAAGTTTGGGTAAAATTTATTTTTTTGTAACCTTGCAATATTACAGCATTGCCATTTAAAGCAATATAAATAAATCACAATTTTTTTGGTCTAGCATAGAATGTACCATAAGCAAAAATCGAAAGGGGCAAAAAAATATGAAGCATGGTTGCGGTTGCGGTGAGACACATTTTGGAGGGGAAATGCACAATCAATTTCCGCTTGCAATTTCCTATGTTCCTATGCAAACATGGACTAAAACGTATTGCACAGATACGGCATTGGAAAAAGGAACAATTTTTCCCGATTTGTATTTACCATTTCTAGGCAAGAGGTGATTAATATGGCTAATAATTTTTATAACAGGGAGCGTCTTTTAAGAAGACTTCAAGCAGTTTGTTTTTGTGTCGAAGATGTTATTTTATATTTAGATACACACCCAACAGATATGAATGCCATTGAATACTATAAAAGGCATAAAGAAATGTTGCAAGAAGTAACTGCAGAATACACAAGAATGTATGGACCTATAACAGCAAGCGATGTATGTGTTTCGAACAAATGGTCTTGGATTAATTGTCCTTGGCCTTGGGAAATGGAGGCATAGTTTATGTGGGAATATGAAAAGAAGTTGCAATATCCTGTTAAAATTAGAAGACCAAATGCTGCAGCTGCCAAAATTATAATGACACAATTTGGCGGACCGGACGGAGAGCTTGGAGCATCTTTACGATATTTGTCACAGCGTTTTTCTATGCCTTATAAAGAAGTAATGGCTGTTCTAACTGATATAGGAACTGAAGAATTAGGGCATATAGAAATGATTTGTACAATAGTACACCAATTAACCAGAAATTTGAGTATTGAAGAAATTAAAAGAAGCGGATTTGATACGTATTTTGTAGACCACACGACCGGCATATATTCGGTTGCTGCTTCAGGAACACCTTTTAATGCAGCCGGCTATGCTTCTAAAGGCGATGCTATAACCGATTTAGTAGAAGACATGGCAGCAGAGCAAAAAGCAAGAACAACTTATGACAATATCATACGCCTTGTTGACGACCCAGATGTAATTGACCCAATCAGATTTTTAAGACAACGTGAAGTAGTTCATTTCCAAAGATTTGGCGAAGCTTTAGAAATAGTTAAAAGCAGGCTAAATTGCAAAAACTTTTATGCATTTAACCCAGAATTTGATAGATAGATATAATTTAAAAATATTTAGTAATTACTAATATAAAAAAAGTTATAAAAAGCCGAATGAATCTATAAATTCTTCGGCTTTTTTAATTAAATTAAACTAAATTAAGCTGTTTTAATAAATAAAGCTCCATTAATTATGGAAGCTATGCTAGCTTCATCAAAAAGCATCTCGAAATATTTAAGTGGAACAAAAGTAGTTCCATTAACAAGCATTGGGGTAACCCCAAAATGAAGCGGTATTATTTCATCTCCCGAAACAGTTTTTCCATAATTATCATATCCTATTTGAACTTCAGATTTAATTGTACCATCAACAAGCGTTGCTGTTTTTGTTGCTTGATTCCAAGTTATTGCAAAGCCTAACTGTTCTGATATAAGTCTTAAAGGAACCATTAATTCATCATATTGCATAAATAATTTTAATTCCCCTAAATCAACTTTACTGTCATTAATTGTTACGCTTGTTGGTATATCTTTGAAAGAAATAGTTTTATTATCGGTTTCATCTTCAATTATTTCAGGCAAAAGAACCAGCTTTGTAAGCGTTGCTTGGGCAGGTATGCTTAATGTCATTATATCAAACCAGCCAAAAAATTTGCTTCCAACCTTAATATCATTAATACCAACTATTTGCTTAGTTTTATATGGTGATATTTCGGTTTCGTTTGGCAAAACAGTTACTAAATACATTTTATCACTGCTTAAAATAGTAACGCTTCCATCATCATTTTTTGTAACTTCCAATGCCTCAAAATATCTAGCAGAAGGCTTGTCTTCTTGAATATTTGTTATAATAGCAATTGCATTGGCTTGAGGAGGAATACTTCTTGTCATTGCAGATGAAACAAAAACCAAAATTTTATCATTTTGTTTAAGAGTTTCAACAGATACAGGCAAACCTGTCTGTGTATCTATAATTGCAGTATCCGAGTAAACTTTTGCAACAACTTCGGGTATCATTTCATTGTTTGTAGTAAGTGTTAATAACGTTACTTCTCCGTCCATTGCAATATCTTTTATAATAGCAGATGAACTTAAAATTGGGCTAGGCTCTTCAAGGCTAACAACTTCTGCATTATCTGGTGATTCAACTAACAATTGTTCAGCATTTGCCGATATAGAAAATGTTGACATTAAACATATGCTTAAAGCTAAAGTTAGCAATTTTTTCATTTTACTTCCTCCTTATAGTTTGTGCTTTTAATTATAAGACGATTAATTTTAAAAAAAGTTTCGGTTTTTATTCTATTTATATTAATAAGGTTTACAATTATAAAAAATTTATTTATAATAATACCCAAATATTTTATAATGCACATTATGTAGCTATATAAATTAGAAGATATGCAAAATATAGCAAACAAAATATAACGGCATCCGTATAAAATAATATCAAAAATATTTCAAGAGAGGTATTAATATGAAAAAGTTAGCTAAAACATTATTTTTTGCAGCACTAATAACAACTACTCTTACAGGCTGTATAAGTTTTATTAACAAAAATAGTTTTAAAGGAAATGGGCAACAAACATCTGATTCAGTAACGCTTGAAGGCGATATATATAAATTAGTTATTGAAGACGTTATTTTTAATGAGAAAAAAAGCCCTAAGTTAGTAATTAACGAAAGCCTTGAAGATGCGGTTGTGATTACTACTGATAAAAATATTTTAGATACAATAGATATTAGCGTTGATGACTCAACTAAAACAATTTTAGTTAAAGGCGATAGCGAAAAACGTTATAAAACTGATGACTTTACTTTGCAAGTTGGAACTCCTTTAAATCATATTGAGACATATGGTCTATACGATTTAGACGTAAACTTGCCGTCCGTAAAAGAATGCAATGTAGAATTAGATGGCCTTTATAGTGGTAAAATGGTTTTTGGCAACCTTGATAACTTTACGTTAAATGTTGAAGGCTTAGGAGATATTAGCCTAGTTGGGGAATGTGCTAATAGTAATATTAAAATAGATGGGGCGTTAAATCTTGAGGCTTATGATTTTAAAACTGTTGACACTACAATTGAAACGGCTGGTTTAGCAAAATGCAACATATATGTATCAAATAATCTAGAAGCTAATTTAGAAGGTGCTGGGGTTATTAATTATGATGGCAACCCTGTTTCTGTTAATAAATCCGCAGATGGGGTGGGAAAAATTAGCCCAAGGTAAGATTTTTTATATAAATTTTACTTTTACTTAAAAGAATTAATTGGTAAAGTCAAAAGATATTTATTAAATATTTTTTGGCTTTTTTAATTTCCAAAAAGCTGGTATGTTAAAATTTTTATTTGCATTGGCATAAAACTTATGATATTATAAAAAACATAGGTTATGAACTATATGCTTTTAAAAGCATATACTATTTAATCGGTTTATGCCGATTTTAACAAGAATGTAAGGAAAATAGAATATTTTAGGAGGAGAAATGTATGAAGAAATTAATAAGTTTTTTCTTAGCTGCTTGTTTTACTTTAAGTTTAACAGCTTGTAAGCAGGAAGTGCCAACGAATAGTAATCAAACGCCGCCAGCCGAATCCCAAAATGCAGAACAAAATCAACCATCAGGTATCGACGGTAAAATTGCCATTATTACAAATACGGTTTCTCAAAATGAAGAAGAATACCGTTCGGCGCAACAAGTTGTTGAAAAATACGGCTCAGACAAAGTTATACACGTTACATGGCCCGATAACTTTATGACAGAACAAGAACAAATGGTTAGCATAGTTTCAAGACTTGCTTCAGACTCTCAAGTTAAAGCACTTGTTATAAATCAAGCCGTTCCCGGAACAAACGCTGCTGTAGATAAACTTTTAGAAACAAGAGACGACATTTTTATAGCTTATTGTACTCCACAAGAAAACCCTGAAGACGTTTCAACAAGAGCCGACCTAATTTTAATGCCAGATGAATTAGAAATGGGTAACTTAGTTCCTGTTCAAGCACAAAAGCTTGGTGCTAAAACTTTAGTACATTATTCATTCCCACGCCACATGTCACAACCACTTCTTTCGGGAAGACGTGATTTAATGAAAGCTAAATGCGAAGAAATAGGAATTGAATTTGTTGATGCAACAGCTCCAGACCCAATGGGAGATGCAGGAACAACAGGCGCACAACTTTTTATTCTTGAAGACGTACCTAAAATGATTGAAAAATACGGCAAAGATACAGCATTTTTCTCAACAAACTGCGCTATGCAAGTTCCTTTAATTAAAGCTTGCGTTGACGAAGCTGCTATTTATCCTCAACCTTGCTGCCCTTCCCCATACCACGGCTTCCCAACAGCGCTTGGTATTGAAACAGGAGAAGAAATGGGAGATATTAATTACATAATTTCTGAAACTGAAAGAATCCTTGGAGAAAAAGGCGTTCTTGGAAGATTTTCAACATGGCCTGTTCCGGCTGCAATGATGAGCACAGTTGCTGCTGCCGAATATGGTATTAAATGGATTAACGGCGAAGTTAACAAAGAAGAAATCGACGTTGAAGTTCTTAAAAAATTAATGGCTGAATATGCAGGAACAGACGAAATTACACTTAATCCATATACAGACTCGGCAACAGGTAAAACTTATCCGAATTATTTCTTTGAATTAATGGGCTTTTTAACTTATGGCGAGTAACAAAAAGACGGGGCTTGTCTCCGTCTTTTTTGCTATATTATTAACTATTTAACCCCTAGTTGCCAAGAACTCTCCCACCTCTTATCTTAGACGGGTGGGTAATGAATTACCAAGGTC
>CAZHPA010000048.1:0-13108 GCA_964533945.1 uncultured Defluviitaleaceae bacterium | reverse complement strand
GGGGTTGTTGATTTAGTTTGGCTTTCTCAGTTTACTAAGTTTGAGAATATGGAGCATGGGAAGTTTTAAAACAGTTTTTGTCGCAAACTCTAGCTTGTTTTTAAACTTTTTTTGAATTAGAATAAATTTACAAGGAAGATTTTAAAGGAGAAAATATGCACATACCGGTAATGCTTTACGAATGCTTAGAAAACTTGAAAATTAAAGAAGATGGCACATATATTGATGGAACAGTCGGTGGGGGTGGGCATTCAATAGAAATTTTAAAAAGATTGTCTAAAAACGGCAAGTTAATATGTATAGACCAAGATGTTGAGGCAATTTCAAGAGTTAAAGAGGTTTTGGCTGAATACAGCAATAAAACTATTTTTGTACACGAAAACTTTAGCAATATTAAAAATATTTTAACTAAGCTGCAAATTGAAAAGGTCGATGGTATATTGCTTGATTTAGGTGTTTCGTCTTTTCAGCTTGATGAAGCTTACCGTGGTTTTTCATATATGCATGATGCTCCTTTAGATATGAGAATGAATTTAGAAAACGACTTTTCGGCTTTTGATGTCGTAAATTATTATGCTGAGGACAAGCTGTATACTATAATTAAAAATTACGGAGAGGAGCGTTTTGCAAGAAGAATTGCGCAATTTATCATTGCAGAAAGAATTAAAAGCCCAATTAAAACAACATTCGAGCTTGTTTCTGTAATTAAAGCGGCAATTCCAAAAAAGGCAAGAATTGACGGCCCACACCCTGCCAAAAGAACATTTCAAGCAATTAGAATTGAAGTTAACGGTGAACTTTCTATTTTAGAGCAAGCATTAGAAGATGCAGCAAAATGCCTAACACTTGAAGGAAGACTGTGTGTTATTTCTTTTCATTCTCTTGAAGACAGAATTGTTAAAAATACATTTAAAACACTTAAAAATCCTTGCACTTGCCCAATCGATTATAATAAATGTATTTGTCATAAAAAACAAGTTGTTGAAATTATAACAAAAAAGCCAATTATTCCGTCTTCTTGTGAAATTGAAAATAATCATAGGTCGAGGTCTGCAAAACTTAGAGTTGTCGAAGCAGTTTTATAAGGAGCGATGCTCTTGACTAAACAAAGTAAATTAAAAAGCAAATATAAAAAATACTATTCAAGCACTTCTGAAGCTTTAAAAATTGAAAAAGCGGAAAAAAGAGAATATAAAAAACAACCGCCTAAAAAACGCAAGGTACGTAAGCCTAAATTAATTTATAAATTAATTGAAGACAATAAGGCAAAATTTTCGTTTCAAACCATTTTAACAATCCTTATTGTTTTTATTGGGATTTTGGGAATAGTAACCAGCATTACAATTGTTATAAGCAAAAGGTTAGAAATTGTAAGATTAAACAAAGAATATAAAGAAGTGCAAGAAATAAACACTACCCTAAAATCTCAAATTTCGCAAAATATCGACTTAAAAGAAATTGAAAGAATTGCAACATCAAAACTTGGTATGACAACGCCTAAGCCTCATCAAATTATTTATATTACAATTCCCAAGCAAAATTATGGCGTTATGCATTAAAATTGGCAAATATTAAAAGTAAGATAATTAAGTAAAAAAAGAAAAAGAAGGTAATTTTATGAAAATTTCTAAAAAAGCCAGAAAGGAATTGATTTTAAGCAGAAACAAGCTAATTTTTCTTGGTATTTCGTTTACTGCCCTAATAATTTGCTTGCTAATTCAAATATTTAGCATAAAAAATATTCATGGCGAAGAATATGAGCGTCTTGCTGTTTCGCAGCAAGTTAACCAAAACAACATTGAAAAAAATATAAATCCGATTAGAGGAAGCATTTTAGATAGAAACGAAAAAACACTTGCAGTAAGCCGCCCTGTTTATGATGTAATATTAGACGTTAGAAAGCTTGCAAAAGCCGATGAAGAAGTAAAAACATTTACAATTAAAAGTTTAAACCAATATTTAGAAATACCTATTGAAATTTTAAACTCATATATTAAATTAAACAGCGAAGGAAGACCGGCACAAGACACTCATTATTTTAAAATTGCCAAAAAAATTGAAAAACAAACGGCAATGGATTTAGAGGCAACAGGCGCAAAACATATAAGCTTTGAAACAGGCTCAATAAGGCAGTATTCATTCGATAACCTAGCATCACAAGCTTTAGGGCTAATAAGGGGCGACGCATATTGGGGGCTTGAAGCTCAATACAACAGCGAAATGACAGGTACAGCTGGAAGAATTTTCAAAACCTATGATTCATTTAGTAATGTTGTTACAACAAGAATCGAGCCGGAAGACGGCTATTCAGTAGTAACAACGCTGGATTTAGACATACAGCGTTTTGCCGAAGAAGCCGTTTTGCAAGCCGGAATGGAATTTGAACCTAAATATGCATCTGTAATTGTTATGAATCCAAACACGGCAGAAGTTTTGGCTATGGCGCAATATCCAAGCTTTAACCCAAACGACCCAGAAAACTTAGACTTTTTAGGAAATATAGCTATGAAAGAAGAACTTGAAGCGCTTGAAAACAAAGAACGAATTGAGCGTCTTTTTGAAGTTTGGACAAATTTTAACATTTCAAAAAGCTATGAACCGGGTTCAATATTTAAACCAATGTTTGTTTCTGCCGCTATAGAAGAAGGGCTTGTTAATGAACATTCATCTTATTATTGCGGAGGCAAAAAATATGTTGGCGATAGAGAAATTAGATGTTGGGAAAGAAAAGGGCACGGAAACCAAACTTTAATGCAAGCTGTTGCAAATTCGTGTAATGTTGCAATGATGGACATTTCGGCCGTTATGGGAAGGGAAATTTTCTTTAAATACCAACACGATTTCGGATTTGGAGAAAAAACGGGTATAGATTTGCCATGGGAATTTTCGGCAGCGAATCTTTTAAACCCAATAGAAAAATTAAATTCTGTTGAATTGGCAACAGGCTCAATGGGACAAGGGTTTAACTGCACGTCAATTCAAGCCCTTACTGCATTTGCCGCTGTTATAAACGGGGGAAACTTAATGCAACCATATATAGTTTCTCAAGTTATTGATAAAAACAACAGAGTTGTTTATGAAAACAGCGAAAAAGTTGTTCGGAAAGTTATTTCAAAAGAAACATCCGATTTTATGCGTAAAGAACTACAAAAAGTTGTTTCGCCAGACGGAACAGGCAGAAAAGGCGTAATTAAAGGCTATAACATAGGGGGAAAAACAGGAACAGGCGAGCAAGTTCCTCGTGACCATGATTTATATGCGGTTTCTTTTATAGGATATTTACCGGTTGAAAACCCTGAATACATAGCGCTTGCAGTTATTTATCTTCCCAAGGAATATAAAGAATATATGCAAGGTTCAACAACAGCCGCCCCTTTAATTAAAAAATTATTTATAGACATTATAAATAACAAAAGAATTAGACCAACAGGCGAAGTTGACCCAAAAGACGAAGTTTACGTAAATTCTCATAATGGTACCGAACTTCCCGAATTTATTGGAAAAGATATTAAAACGGTAGTTGTTGAAGCCAATGAACTAGGCATTGAATATTCAATTTCAGGAAATGGAGATATTGTTAAACAGCAAACGCCAAAAGCTGAAACAAAACTTTCAGAAGGTTCGAAAGTGATTTTAACTATTTCCGACAGCAAAACCGACGTTTCTCTTGAAATTGTGCCTAATTTAATTGGCATGTCTTCATCTTCTGCTATTAAAACTTTAGAAACATGTAATTTTGGTAATATTGTTTGCGAATATGAAGATGAAGATGTTGAAGAGGAAATAGGAGAGGAAATAGAAGAAACAGAAGAAGAGCAAACCGCTGCCGGAAGACTCGAATTAAATGGAAATAATAGTGCAGAAAAAACTGTTTTTGAACAAATACCAAGCGCAGGAACTAAAATTCAAACCGGAACGCAAGTTAAAATCAAAGTTAAATAATCTAAATATTTGCATACACATACACAAGGCTTAATAAAATATATACAGCTAGAAACTTCTAGAAATTTGAGGTGTATATATGGAAAGGTCGGGTATTTTATCAAAAAAGAAAATGCTTCTTGTAATGGCAATTTTTGAAGCATGTGTATTTTTACTTATTATTAGAGTATTTTACATACAATTTGTTACAGGAGAAACATTGCAGCAAAAAGCATACGAGCAGCAAACAAGAGATAGAGTAATATCTCCAAACCGAGGAAGTATTTTAGACAGAAATATGGTTGGCATTGCAAAAACAGAAACCGTTGCATCAATTAGCGTCATACATAATCAAATTAAAGATAAAGAAACGGTTGCAACGGTTCTTTCTCAAAAGCTTGACTTAGATTACAACGAAGTGTTTGAAAAGGTTAACAAAAGAGTTGCTTTGCAGCGTATTAAAATGAAAGTAGACAAAGAAGTTGCAGATGAAATACGCGCAATGAATTTGCCTGGTGTTGTTGTTGACGAAGGCATAAAACGAATTTATGTATATGATACGCTTGCTTCTCATGTTATTGGGTTTGTTGGCAAAGATAACCAAGGAATTATAGGGCTTGAAGCCAAATATGACGAATTTTTAAAAGGCGAAAGCGGAAAAATTTTAACCGAAACAGATGTTAGAGGGCGAGAGGCAAAAGGTGGGCAAGAATATCGTGTAGAGCCAAAACCTGGATACAACCTTGTAACAAGCATTGACGTAGTGTTGCAGCAATATGCCGAGCAAACAATTGAAAAAATTGTGGAAATTAAAAACGCAAAGCGTGGCGCAATAATACTTATGAATCCTCAAAACGGCGAAATATACGCAATGGCAAACAAGCCCGATTTTAACTTAAACGACCCATTTGAAATTAACGTTCCAGAACTTAAAATGGCTTGGGAACACTTTACAACAGAAGAAAAAAATAACTACTTAAACCAAATGTGGCGTAATTTTAGCATAAACGATACATATGAACCAGGTTCTACATTTAAAGTGTTTACATCAGCCGCCGGACTTGAAGAAAAAGTTGTAGCACCCCAAAGCCCTTTTAGCTGCAATGGCTTTCATGTTGTTGCAGGGCGGCAAATAAAATGCTGGAGATTTCCCCGTGCGCATGGCGGTCAAACATTTACAGAAGGTGTTTATAATTCTTGCAATCCCGTTTTTATGCTTGTTGCAGAAGCACTTGGAGCAGAAACATTTTATAAATACCTTGACGCTTTTGGCTTTGATGAAAAAACAGGCATAGATTTGCCGGGCGAAGCCGTAGGCATTATGCATAAGTTAGATAAAGTGGGACCTGTTGAGCTTGCAACAATGAGCTTTGGGCAATCGTTTCAAATTACGCCAATACAACTTTTAAGGGCAGGTTCATCTGTTATAAACGGCGGCAAATTAATTACGCCCCATTTTGCAACCAAACTTATTGATGAAAACGGAAAAATTGTTCACGAATTTGAATTTGAACAAGGCAATCAAGTTATTTCTCCCGAAACTTCAAAAGTTATGAGCGAAATTTTAGAAGGTGTTGTATATGCAGGAACAGGAAACAAAACATACATTCCAGGCTATAAAATAGGCGGGAAAACCGCAACAAGCGAAAAGCTTCCCCGCCGCAGCGGAAAATACATAGCTTCATTTATGGCATTTGCACCGGCAGACGACCCAAAAGTTATAGGTTTAGTTTTAATAGATGAACCGAAAGGCACATATTATGGGGGGCAAGTTGCAGGACCTGTTATGAAAGAGCTTTTAGAAAATACGCTTCCATATTTAAATATTAAGCCTGTTTATACAGAAGCCGAACAAAATTTAGATATTGTTAAAGCAATTATTTTACCTAGCTTTGTTGATAAAACTGTTGCTGAAGCTAAAAGCGAAATTGAAAGCTTAGAACTTGTATGTTCTATTAAAGGCGAAGGAACGAAAGTTATAAATCAGTTTCCGCTTGAAGGCGACGAAATTAATAAAGGAGCAACTGTTATTTTATATGTTGGAGAGTAAAATTTTCATTAAAATGGTAAATAATTACAATATGTTTTAATGAAAGAAAGAATTTTATTAATTCATTGGAAGTATGGGAAAACGTTAAGCTTTGAATCTTAGAGGAAAGAAGGAATTTTATGAAGCTATTAGAAATAATGTCTAACGTTAAATATAAGCTGCTGCAAGGTGAAGATGCTGAAGTTAAAAATATAGTTATAGATTCGCGCAAAGTTAGAAACGGTTCAATGTTTTTTTGCATTAAAGGCTTTAAAAGTGATGGACACAAATTTATAGAAAATGCCATTTCTCAAGGAGCAACCGCAATTGTTGTTGAACATGAAAATTTCAACAAATTGCCTGAAGGCGTAACCGTTTTAAAGGTTGAAGATACAAGAGAAGCTTTGGCATATGCCGCCGCCGCTTTTTATAATTTTGCATATAAAAGCTTTGATTTAATAGGAGTTACAGGAACAAACGGCAAAACTTCAATAACATATTTTATTGAAGCTATTTTAAACCAGTATAAAAAGAATGTGGGTGTAATAGGTACAATAGAGCTTAGAATTGGCGGCGAAAAGCTAAACATTCCGTTCGACACAAGCACAACCCCCGACCCTGTAGAACTTCACAAAATTTTCATGCAAATGAAAGAACAAGGAGCAAACAGCGTTGTTATGGAAGTTACATCTCATGCGCTGGCGCTTAAAAAAGTTTGCGGTATGCATTTTGACACTTGCATTTTTACAAATTTAACACAAGACCATTTAGATTTACACGGCAGCATGGAAAATTACAGCAAAGAAAAAGCGAAATTATTTAAAATGTGCAATTGCGCCGTAATTAATAAAGATGATTGTTACGCCGACTTTATGATTGAAAATGTTAATAAAGATAGTAAAGTTATAACATATGGTATTGAAAAGGATTGCGATTTAAAAGCGATAGATGTTCAATACTCAAGCAGCAGCGTTCAATTTAAACTACAACTTGAAGGCAAACTCCATGAATTTTTTGTTCCAATAGCAGGCAAATTTTCAGCATACAATGCGCTTGCTGCTATAGGTTGTGCCGTTTCGCTTAACGTTCCTGTTGAAGTTATAAAAGACGGCTTGAAAAATATGAAATCTGTTCCCGGTAGAATACAATCTGTTCCTAATAACAAAGGATTTAACGTTATTATCGACTATGCACATACACCCGATGGGCTTTTAAATGTTTTGTCGGCTGTACGCAATTTTACAGAAGGTAAACTTATTACGGTTTTTGGCTGTGGCGGCGACAGGGATAGAGCAAAACGCTCAATTATGGGGGAAATTGCCGGCAAACTTTCCGACTACTGTGTTATAACAAGTGACAACCCCCGAACAGAACAACCCGAATCTATAATTGAAGAAATAGAACCTGGAGTTTCGCAAACAAACTGCCAATATGAAAAAGTTACCGATAGAAAAGAAGCAATAGCCCGTGCAATTTCAATTGCAAAACCATCCGATTCTGTTGTTATTGCAGGAAAAGGACATGAAGACTATCAAATTTTTGCAGACAGAACTATATATTTTAGCGATTATGAAACTGCAAAGGAGAATTTATGAACATAAAACAAATTGCACATGCCGTTTGCGGACAGCTTAATCTTAATGATGCCCCCCAACAAGAAATAAACATTAAAGGTGTTAGCACTGATAGTAGGGAAAATTTAGAAGGCTGCTTATTTGTTCCGCTAAAAGGCGAGAAATTTGACGGACATAATTATATAGATATGGCATTTGAAAAAGGAGCCGTTTGTTGCTTAACAGAGCAGGAAATTTTTAGTGACAAACCTTTAATCAAAGTAAGTTCAACTTATGAAGCGCTTAAAAGCTTGGCCGAATATTATTTAGGTCTTTTTAATGAAAACGATTTGAATGTTGTTGCAATAACAGGAAGCAGCGGGAAAACAACAACAAAAGATTTAATTGCTTCTGTTTTGTCACAAAAATATAATGTGAAAAAAAATATAGGCAATTTAAATAACGAAATCGGGTTACCGTTAACCGTTTTTAAAATCGACAAAAGCACACAATGCGCTGTTTTGGAAATGGGCATGAACAATTTCGGGGAAATACACAATTTAAGTAAAATTGCAAAGCCCAACATTTGCGTTATAACTAACATAGGCGTTGCACATATAGCAAACTTAGGCAGCAGAGAAGGCATTTTAAAAGCAAAAAGCGAAATATTTAACTACATGAAACAAAACGGAATTGCTATTTTAAATGCAGAAGATGATTTGCTTTTAACTCTTAAAGATAAGCTTAAAAATACAATATATTATGGTTTTGGTAAAGAAAATGACATTTACGCAAGCAATATAAAACACAACGGGCTTTTCTCAACGCAATGCACAATAAACTATAATTTCTCTAATTTAAATTTAGAAAGCTTTGAAGTAAACATTCCGTCGCCGGGGGAGCATATGGTTTTAAACGCTTTGGCTGCCGCTGCCGTTGGGTTTTGTTTAAAACTTTCGCCTTCTGAAATTAAAACAGGCATTGAAGCGTTTTCGCCTTCTAAAATGAGAATGAATATAGCAACAAACGAAAACCGCAACATTACTGTAATTAATGATGCATATAACGCAAACCCTCAATCTATGAAAGCGGCAATTGATGTTTTGTGTTCTTTGCAAACTAAAGGACGAAAAGTATGTATTTTTGGGGATATGCTAGAACTTGGACAATTAACAGGCGAATTGCATTATGAAGTAGGGCAGTATGCTTTAAGTAAAAATGTTGATTGTGTTATTTGCGTTGGACAAAATAGCCAAACTTATGAAGCTGTTAAAAATAGCCTAACTTCATTTTATTTTGAAAACAGGCAACAGTTAATTGAAAAATTAACAGAAGTTATTTTGCCCGACGATGTTGTTTTGGTTAAAGGTTCAAGAGGTGCAGGGCTTGAGCAAATTGTTCAGCATTTGTTTTCAAGTATGTAAGGTGGTGGGTTATGGAATTTTCGCTGAAAACAGGAGCAATTGCTGCATTAATGAGTTTTACATTTAGCGTTATATTAAGCCCAACGATTATTCCTTATCTAGTAAGGCTGAAATTTGGGCAAAACGTTCGTGATGACGGCCCCAAGACGCATTTAAAAAAAGCCGGAACGCCAACTATGGGCGGTGTTATATTTATTTTTAGCACTATTTTAACATCTGTTTTCTTTTTAAAGCAAAATACCGATGGCTTAATTACACTGTTTACAACTTTAGCCTTTGGCTTTATAGGCTTTATGGATGATTACATTAAAGTTGTTAAAAAACGTTCGCTTGGATTAAGAGCATATCAAAAAATTATTGCACAATTTGTTGTTACTACAATTTTTATATTTTACGTGTACACTACAAATGAATCAATGTCAATAATTATTCCGTTTTCAAAATCTATAGACATAGGAATACTTTGGATTCCTTTTGCATATTTCGTTATGATTGGGGGAACTAACGCTGTTAATTTAACGGACGGGCTTGACGGGCTTGCTTCTGGTGTAACGGCTTTGGTTGCAACGTTTTTTATGATTATGTCTTACGCTGCAAAAAGCGGTTCTTTGCCAATTGCAGGTGCTGTTATAGGAGGGCTTTTGGGCTTTTTACTTTTTAATTCTTGTCCGGCTAAAGTGTTTATGGGAGATACAGGCTCATTGGCGCTTGGTGGTTTTGTTTCTGCTGTTGCGCTTTTAACAAATATGCCAATATTTTTAGGCATTGTTGGAATTGTTTATGTTATAGAAGCTATGTCGGTTATAATTCAAATTTCGTATTTTAAACTTACAAAACAACGCTTTTTTAAAATGGCACCAATTCACCATGCATTTGAGCTTTCGGGTTGGTCTGAAACAAAAGTTGTAACATTTTTTTATGTTGTTACAGCTATAGCTTGTTTTGTTGGGTTTTTAGGGGTATAAGATTGGGTGTGGTATAAATGAATTACAAAAATTTAAATGTTGTTGTTTGTGGCATGGCTATTAGTGGAGCTGCTGCTGCTAGGCTTCTTAAAAATTTAGGCTCTCATGTTACAATTTTTGATATTAAAGAAGCAGAAAAGTTTAAGTCCGATGCGGCGTTGCTTGAACAACTTGAACAAATTGGAGTTAAACTTTGTTTTGGTAAAAATCCCGATAATAAAGTTTTAAGCGAAACAAATTTAATTGTTATAAGCCCCGGCATTCCTTTGGATTTGCCGTTTTTAGAAAAAGCTTCTTCATTAAATATTCCAATTTGGAGCGAAATTGAATTGGCGTACTCCGTTTGCCCTTCTAATTCTAAGATTGTTGCAATAACAGGAACAAACGGCAAAACAACAACAACGGCATTAACAGGACAAATATTTAAAAACTATAATAACAATACAGAAATTGTTGGAAATATAGGTATACCGTTTTCAAAAAAAGTTGTTTCTCTTAAAGAAAAAAGTATTGTTGTTGCAGAAATAAGCAGCTTTCAGCTTGAAACAAGCCATAAATTTAACCCTGCTGCCTGTGCTGTTTTAAACATTACCCCCGACCATTTAAATAGGCACAAAACGCTTGAAAGCTATATTGATATTAAAAAGAAAATATTTAAGAACCAAACAAAAGACAACTATACCGTTTTAAACTATGACGACGAAACAACTAAAAGCATGGCACATGACACCAACGGAAGCGTTGTATTTTTCAGCACTAAAACAAAGCTTGAAAAAGGTGTTTTCGTTGATAATGATGATGAAAACAACATAAAAGTTTGCTTTAAAAATATAAACGAAACAATAATTAAAGCCAATATGCTTCAAATTTTAGGCAAACACAATCTTGAAAATGCGCTTGCTGCAATTGCGCTTTCGGTTTGCCTTGAAGTTCCCATTGAAATAATTCGCAAAACTTTGCTTGAATTTAAAGGCGTTTATCATAGGCTTGAATTTGTTGCTGAAAAAAATGGCATTGTATTTTATAACGATTCTAAAGCAACAAACCCCGATTCTGCAATTAAAGCATTAGAAGCTATAGACAAACCTATTATTTTAATTGGCGGAGGGTATGATAAAGGCTCTGATTTTGGAGAATGGGTTAAGCTTTTTGAAGGAAAAGTTAAACATATAGTTGTTTTAGGGGAAGTTTCAGATAAAATTATAGAAACTCTTAAAGCTTATAATTATTTTAATTTTGATAAAGTTAATTCTTTAAAAGATGCTGTATTGTTAGCTTATAAAAAAGCCCAAAGCGGCGATTGTGTTTTATTGTCGCCTGCTTGCGCAAGTTGGGGAATGTTTGATAATTTTGAGCAGCGAGGCAATATGTTTAAAGAATTTGTGCTTGAAATATGCAACGGCGAGGAATCAAGCTTATGGTAGCTGCATTAAAGCGAAAAGCCGGGAGAAAAAAAGAAGCAACGGTTATTTCTATAGGAAGCATAGACTATACGTTACTTTTATCAATTACTTTGCTTCTTTTAATAGGAATTGCAATGATTGGAAGTTCTAGCATATATATTGCAGAGAAAGATTTTGGCGATATGTTTTACTTTTTCAAAAGACAAAGCATTATTGCTGCTGCATCATTTGCCATTATGATTTTTATGTCTAACTTTAATTATAGATACTTAATGCAATTTGTTATGCCACTATATTTAGTAAGTAACGTTTTGCTTGTAGTTGTAAAGCTTTTCGGTTTAACGGCATATGGTGCGGCACGTTGGATACAGCTTCCTATTATAGGACGCTTTCAGCCTTCAGAACTTTCAAAAATTGCAATTATTTTACTTGTTTCATATGCAATTCATAAAAACAAAAACATTCTTAAAACATGGGGCGGATTTTTACTACTATCTGGGCTTGTTAGTTTAACTGTTGGGCTTGTTTTGCTTGGCGGGTTAAGCTCTGCAATAATCGTTGCTGTTATAGGTTTTGGAACAATTTTTATCGCAAGTCCTCATATAATGCGGTTTATTGTTATGGGAGGAATGGGGGTAGCGGGCGTTATTGCAATTATATCTATGCCAAACTTTAGAATAGAACGTGTTTTGGCGTGGCGTAACCCATATGATTATCAATCGTCAACAGGCTATCAAATTATTCAGTCGTTATATGCCATAGCTTCAGGAGGGCCTTTTGGGCTTGGGATTGGGCAAAGCAGGCAAAGAAGCTTTTTGCCGTTTCCCCATAATGACTTTATTTTTTCAATAATTTGCGAAGAACTTGGGCTTGTTGGAGCTGCTTTGGTTTTAATATTGTTTGGTATATTAATTTGGCGTGGAATTAATATTGCAATTAAAGCCCCAGATACTTTTGGAACACTTATTGCTGCCGGAATTGTTTTAATGATTGGGGCGCAAGTTATAATTAATGTTGCCGTTGTTACAAACAGCATACCAAATACAGGGGTAACAATGCCACTTGTTAGTTATGGCGGAACTTCACTTTTAATTACTATGTTTTTGCTGGGCGTGCTTTTAAACATTTCAAGACACAGCAGGGAAAGATAACAGGATTAAGCACTATTCTTAAATATAAAGAGTATTATTAATATAGGAAGGTTTGATAATATGTTTAAAAGAGTTTTTGGAATTGTGCTTTTATCAATGGGAACAGGAATGCTTATTGTTTTAATTATTCCCGGCTGGGCATTTGTTGCTGCAGCAATTATGGTTGTTGTAGGACTTTATAGCTTGTTTTTCTGCTAGAGCCTTTGAATAAAAACGGAGGTGTTTTTAAAGTGAAATTTAAAGTAATTAAATTGCCAAAATTTTTGGGGGCAATTATTAAAGGGGTTTTAGGTGTTAAGTAGGGGAATTTGCTTCCCCTACTTTTAAATTTTTAAGATTTTTTAGCGCTTTTTTCAGCCATAATTTTATCTTTTAAATCAATTGCTCTATCTTTAAGTCTAGGTGATATAGATTTTGAAAGAATGATTTTTGGTAACAATCTTAATGCTTCATCATAATTGCTTAATTTATAACAAGATATTGCCAATAAATACAAAACTGTGTTTTCATCAAGCCCAAAAAGAGGGGGAACTTCAGAAGTTAATGCCGCCATAAGCGCATTGTATGCTTCTTTTGTAAAGATTAATTCGTTTTTCTTATCTTGCTTCATTTTGTAAAGCCAAGAAATTTTTAAACAAATATATCCATATTCGCTATCGTTT
>CAZHPA010000047.1:0-13131 GCA_964533945.1 uncultured Defluviitaleaceae bacterium | reverse complement strand
GGAAGCATTCTCCATTGACAACCACTTTTTAGTATATAAAGTAATCCACAAAATACATTATATAAATCCATTTTTCTTAGTTTGGTTATTTTTCTAGCATTTTCAAGTGTTTTTCTTATAATCTTGAACCGCTCTCTTGTTATATCACTTAGATAATTATGCATTTATATCGTTCCTTGTGTTTTTATGTAACTATACTATATATTTTTAAGGTTAGCTAGATTATGAACAAGCTCTTAGAAAGATTTATAATGAACCATATCACTCAATGGTTTTCTTTCAGTTGAATGTCTTGATGGTGAAGCCGTTTCACCTTCTGGATAGCCTATAGCCAAAATATTTATCGGTACAATATTATCAGGAATATTAAATTCTTTACGGATTACAACAGGGTCAAAATATGTTAGCCAACAACTCCCCAGCCCTAAATCTTCAACGCACATCATCATATGGTCTGTAGCAACGGTAGCATCAATTTCTGCCATCGAAGCCTTGTCAAAGGGGCGCACCCATGCAGTGCTTTTGTCGGCGCAAATGATGATTGCTAATGGTGCTCCGTGTGAATTCGTACCCTTGTTCAGCTTTTCTATATCCTGTGAATCTGTCAAAACTAAGAAGTGATTGGGCTGTTTGTTCCCTGCCGTTGGTGATACTCTGGCTACTTCTAAAATCATGTTAATCTTATCAGGTTCAACGGCCTTGGATTGATACTTACGTACAGAACTGCGCATCTTTGCCAATTCTAAAAAAGTCATATATAAACCTCCTATAAAATAATATTGACATTTTAGCACAACAAGTATACAATCGCAATAAGTTACATTTTTGATATATAATAACCTATATATATCATTAGTATCTATTATGTAGCATTGCGATATTGGAGGGATATTATATGATTGATGAAAAAATATTACATTCTTGTTGTTCAGTTGAATGTTGCGTTGAAAAAGCTCTAAATGTAATTGGTGGCAAGTGGTCTTTTTTAATTATTAAAAATTTGTTCCTTGGTAAAAAAAGATTTGGCGAGTTAAGAAAATTACTACACGATATAAGCCCCAAAACTTTGACTTCATGTTTGCGCTCTTTAGAAGCAAACGGCATTGTCACAAGAACTGTGTACCCAACTGTACCTGTAACAGTGGAATACTCCCTTACCGAAAAGGGAGAAGAATTAGACAATATAATAAATGCAATGTACTATTGGGGGGATAAATGGACTTGAAATATTAACAAGACTTGTTCTTCATATCATGCTACTGAAAATATATACAAATGTATATATCCAGAAAATTCTTACTTCAACCTGCCAGCTCTCGGCTAACCTAATAACGTTTTTAAAATTACTACTCCTAGCTTCGCTAGGAGTAGTAATAATTAGCAGTCCACAAGCGTAACTTCCCGTGTAGCCCACGGTAGCTAACGACTAAAGAATCATTAGAAAAACATATTTTTCACGGCGTGGCTTTTGCCGGAATATTAAGTATATCTTCGTATATACTAACGACACATAGAGTTTTATGCAGATTATGCTTGAAATCTGCAACCCATGCTCTATTCAATTATCAAGGTTCTTATGCGAACCTAACAAATGAAATATATGATATATTGTCTAAGCTTGCAATTTATTATTAAGCATATATTCAATGGTGTTTTAACATGTTTATATATGTTTTTGGTAACTATTAATCACTCTATCGACTTAAATTATACAAAATATAAATTAATTTCTGTATGAGCAATTATTTTATGCAATAAAAGATTTGTTTAAACCCTACGTCAGTGTGACTTCGGGGGTAAGGTGAACAAAGGTATTCTGTCTTATGTTGCATACCCTAGTACTTGGCATTTGTCTTTGTCGCATTTGATATTTTCTTAACTTTCGACTTGAACATTAAATCGATTGACATTCTGAGAAAATACCCAAACAATTTTTTCACTGGACCAATTTTCGTTTCGTAAAAGTAACAGCCGTCTATCCAGCCTTTTTGCGCCCAAAAATCATAATCATATTGAGAGGAATAGATTTTGCTTCGCAATCCTTGAAACATATAGATTTCATAAAAATTCGGAATCGGTTTTTTATTTGATTGTATTTGTGTTCTCAACCGTGTTGCCAATTTCCCTATTGCTTTTTCATTTTTTCGGAAATACGCTTCATTATAGGCATTTGAGCCATAGTTGTTTTTTTTATAGAATTTAGGGGCAATAATTCCTATTTCCCCAACGCAGAAACAGCCCCATCCCACAGCCATCATTTTTAGAAAACTCATAACGGGTTTTAATCCGCCACCCGCAGTAGTTGATATGATAATGGCTGGTTTTCCTACAAGAATTTGCCTGTGAAACACATACGCAAGGCGGTCGCACAGAATTTTTAGCTGCCCAGGTATGTGGTACGCATATACTGGTGCGGCAAAGATAATTCCATCAGCATAAAGCAGTTTTTCTTTAATTAAATTGACATCATCTTTATTTGGACAACGTTCCTCCCCACGAAGAAAGCATTGGTCACAGCCTTTGCATTCCATAATATCGTAATCGCTCAAATGTATGTACTCAAATGTACACTCTGTGTTTTCCGAAATTATTTCATTTATCATTTGACAAATTCGATAGGTATCTTTTTTTCTTGGGCTCCCCATAAGAACAGCAATTTGCATATGTCTCCTCCACAATCCAATATTGGATAGTTTGCGGCTTATATGCCCGCCAGAAGGCGGGGAATTATAAGCCATATGTTTTTTTAATCAACTCGTCAATGTTTTCTATGCCCTCAGGCTCTACGACACTTGCCTTGTTAAAATCAAATGCCTTGATAAGCGATTCCATATTTTCGCGCTTTACAAGTATTTGATCATATTCATCTAACAAGGTTTTGTGCCATTGCATTTGAAATTCAATCTGCGACAACATCATCTGGAAGGAAATTTTTTCTATTTCCAGGCTCTTTTGTGAAATTTTCACCGCCTGCCATTTCAGCAAATATTCCTTATGTTCCTCCAATTGTTTTATATGCTTATGAACGGCTGCTTCAAGATTAGTCCAAGCAAGCTTTGTTAAAAAGGGGTACATAAAGAATTTATCAGACCCAACTGCTGAAATTGGTAATCCGATTCCCTTCAAAATTATTAAGTTTAATTTCTCTTTTCCCAATGAGGTAGTTGCATAGATTTTTCTAATATAGTTGCCATCGCCAATTATCTGCTCATCCAATAACTCTACATACCCTTTTTTCTCAAGTGCAGTAATTGCATAATAGATTGAACCGGATTGTATTTTTGTCCACTTGTCCAATTCATTTATTTGAATGAAGCGCTGAATCTCGTATCCATGTGTTGGCTTAAGGCTAAGGTAATACAGAATCAGAATTTGTAACATTATCTAAGTCACCTCTTTCCCACAATATTAACCAACATTGGATAGTTACATTATATCAATATATATTTTGATTGTCAACCTTTTAAATCTGAAATTTTCTATATCACAATATTATTGTACTATGATTTTTTTATCGTTCACGATTTCTTAACTTCTTATTTTGAATTACACATTAAATTTTAACAGATGGACGCTTTGGCTTTTATAGCTAATGTTTACTTTCTGCCAGTCCAAAGTTGCGATTCGAATAAAATATAAAAACTCTATGGCTTGTTTATGGTTATCTCCAAACTGCCATTTGGCAATAGTGCATCTTTATTACATATCTGTACCCCGCCAAATAACGGTTTTTATTTTCGCTTGTGCGGCGGGTGTTTTTTGTATTTTGTTGTAGCACCACTTCGAGCCAAGCTAACTCAGAGTGGTGAATGTTTTTTATACGAAGGACTAGCAACTATATATCTGTTCCTTAATCGTTTCTGAAAAAAATGCAAGCTGCTTTTTTGTGTGGAAATAATGTTTTCCATTTTCCAAAGTTGTCATATCTGTATTGATGTGCTTGGCAAAACTACTTTTAACAAAAGATTCAGCAAGAGCTATTTTCAAAAAATCACAGTAAACCTCAAATATATCCCAAACCCTCTTGACTTATATACCTAATGGTATATAATATAGATATGAACAATACTACAAACAGCCGAGACACGATTTTACAATGTGCGTTAAAGTTATTCGGGAAAAAGGGTTATGAGTCTGTCGGCATTACAGAAATCACTCAGCAAGCCGGCATTACAAAACCAACGCTGTATTATTTTTTTCAAAGCAAGGAGGGAGTTTTTAAGGCTATTTTGGAAGAATATTATGTGTGCTTTAACCGTTTGCTCGAAAGCGTATGCACGTATGCACTTAATACAGAATTCTGTTTTGAAGATATTTATCCTGTGCTTGCGCGAGTTGTGAATACCTATTTTAGCTTTACGCAAGAAAACGAAATATTTTATTTAATGCTGTTATCGCTATCCTTTGCACCACCAACTGCACAAACGACAATTATCACAAAGCCATACATCACACGGCAATATGAGATTGTTATAGAACTATTTAAGAACATATCAGTACAGCACCACAATCTAATAGGCAAAGAACTTGAATGTGCTTGCCATTTTGTTGCTATGATAAATGCAAATATAGGATTTTGGTATCAGGGGCATACAAAACTTGATGAAAATAAAGTCAGGAGCATAGTGCAAAATTTTCTGCATGGTGTTTTGCATAACTAAAATAACTTATAAAGGGCATAAGCCCTTTATAAAATGCATTTAATATACCTAATAGTATATATATTAAGAGAAATTTATATTTTTTTATTTAAAAACAATATGCAGAATCAATATATTAAAGGGGAATAAATAGTGGAAAAAATATTAATGGGCAACGAACGGCTACACTATCGCTCACCAAATATCAATGTTTGTTTAAAAGTAAAAGTTAAGGGAAACTTCAAAGACGAACAATTCAAAAATGCTATAACGGATATTTGCAAAAAACACCCAATACTCACTTGCGTTTTGCAAACAGACGAAAAGAATAATGTTTGGTATATTCCCAATAAGGTTAAACCAAGTATTGAGATATATGAAAATATTGAATGGCAGCAGTGGTACCAAAAGGAAGACGAAAAGCCCTTTGATTTTATTAACGGACCTCTTGCGAAATTCTGTGTAGTCCGAAATGTTGAAAGTATTAATATTGTTATTATTGGCCACCACATTATTGGTGATGGTATCGGGTTTCTTAACTTGATGCGTGATTTTCTTTTGGCTCTTGATGGAAAAGTGACTGCAATAGAATATATTGCAAATAATGCATTAAAAGATAAATCAAGGCTCGGTTTTCTTGCTTCTGCTTTTACCAAGAAACTCAATAAGTGTTGGCAAAATACTTCAAAACGTTTCACTGAACAGGAGTATATTGATTTTTTCTACACTTACAGAAAATCAAATAAGGCTTATATGTTTTTGGAAACTCTCGACAATGGCCAATTAAGCAAGCTTATTTCCAAGTGCAAAGAAATCGGTATTACTGTAAACGAGGCAATATCTGTGGCGTTTGTTAAAGCTTTACTTGAAAGCGAACATTATAAAAACGATAAGATTAAACTTGGCATTGCCGCAAATATTAGGGGTGAAATGGTAACACCAACTTCACATACAATGGGTAACTATACAACAGGAATATCTGTACTTGTAAGTTTTGATGATAATAAATCGTTTGCCGAAAATTCTAGAGCAATAAAGAAAATGCTTGTTAAAAAGCTAAATATACCTAAAAATCGTTATCAAGTAATTCACTTTCTTAATGAACTTAATAAAAGTTTTTTAGATGCCGTTCCATTTGCAGCCTACGGAAAGTTTAATAATCCGAATGCAAAGAAGCTTGCCAAAATACTTGGTGAAACAGCAGATAACAAAGGTATGGGTATATCCAATTTAGGCATACAGAGTTTAGGTGAATTTAATAGCTTCGCTGTCGATAGTGTTTTATTTATTCCTCCTGCGTTTCCTGCCAATCTTATCAATATAGGTGTTATCACTGAAAATAACCAACTGCATTTTTGCATTAGATATTCAGAAACTGATATTTCTGATGTCGAAGTTAAGAAGATTGTAGCAGAAGCAAAAAAGCTATTGATTAAATAGTTGTCTTCTATCTGATTTATTGCAAAGCCTATGGCAGTGGTTAACTTGTATAATTTAACTAAAAGCATTAATACAACCGTAAACAGAATTGAAGAACTTGTTAAAATAATGGTTATGTAATTGGCTTTGAATATAATAATGATGTGTTGGTTTTTGCAGGTGAAATTAAAACTACACAAGTTTTTTATAATCTCTTTGCTTAATGCAATTACCTACAGCGGCAAAGATAAAGCAATTAATGTCAGGAAAAGTGTAGCAAGCAATTTAGTTAAAATTAAAGTTACATAATAAACAAGGAGAGAATTTTATAATAAGACCTCCCCTATATATGCGATAGATGCTATAAGGTTAACAAAAAGTATAAGCTAAGCATTACAAGAACAGGATTAGGGTTATATATTTTCAAAAAGTTATCAAACTTAATAATAAAAATTATGGTGTTGTATCTAAACCTAGCAAAGGCAATATGCTCTGGCTCAACTTAAAAATTAGTCAAATGCAAAATAATAATTATAGACGAGTTGTAACAAACTTGTACTTCCTATCATACTATGTTATTAAGTTAAATATGAAAGGAAGCGAACAAAATGTCTGAATTAATAGAAAGTTTATTAAGGTATACTGGTCAAACCGTAACTATTTTCACTGAAAGCGGCGGACTTTCCGGAAGTGGATTTACAGGCACATTAGCTGGTGTATATGGCTGCACAGTACGTTTAATTACTTGTATTGGTGCACCTCCTGCTTGCCCAATTGGAAGCAGCTGTACAGGATACCCATACCCATACTACGGATACCCCGGCGCTGTTGCTGCTGCAGAAACTGCAGCTGCAGTAGATGTTGCTTATAATGGCTGGGGATACTATCCAGGTAATGGCAGTTGTGGTGCAACTGAAGCTGTTGCTCCTGCTTACTATCCATACAACAATTGGTTAGGTTCAGTTTGTGAAATACCAGTTGATAAAATCGTTAGCTTTACACACACAGCAATTTAACTTTTATAGCTCCCCTAAAAGCTAATAAATTTTAAAAGATAAATATTACAAAAAAGACCTTCTATCTATAAATTAAAAATGATAGGAGGTCTTTTTAACTAAATTATCTCTTCCCTAATTCAACATTCCATTTCGCCAAGTATTGCAATAATCTAATTAAGTCTTTAGTTGTAACTTTTCCGTCTACATCAACATCGGCAGCTTTAAACCAAACACCTGTTAATTGGCTGTCTGTATATCCTGCAAGATGTCTTAATAGCTTAGTTAAGTCTTTAGTTGTAACTTTTTGGTCATTATCAACGTCGCCATAGTAAATAGTTTCACCAGAAGAACTTGAAGAAACTTTAATTACACCATTACCCAGTGCAATTGTAACGTCTTTTTCATCTTTATCTATAAATTCACAAAAACCATCATCAAGTTCTATCAAAAGTTGTTCATCGGAAGCATTTGAGTTAACCCTAAACCTAATAGAAAGAACATCACCATCGGTTTTAAAGTTTTCGTCGACAACAAAACCAAATGTGATATAGCTTAATTCATCTAAGTTTCCTTTCATATCTGTTGAAAATACGCCTTCGGAATTAAAAGCTCCAAGCTTTTCATATAAAACAGGTGTAAGCTTATCTGGATTGAAATTAAGCCTAAACTTTGCGCCTGCAACTCCTTGGCCTTTTTCAATTCCTGATAGTTTAATTTTAACGTCAACAATTGAACCGGGTTCCACTGTATCTTCGCTTGTAATTACAGATAAAGTTTTTCCAACACTTACAAAAACAAAGTCACTTATTATGGTTTGCTTACCATCTTCGCTTTTTATAACGCAATAAACGTAATACGCCCCTGCTTTGTTTTGGGAAAAATTGAAAGATTTGGAATCACCAACTTTAGTTGCTCCTTCTGTGCCGCTTGTTGCGCTTACATACCATTCATAAGTTGCATTTGGTATTTCTTCAACTTCGTTAACTTCAAAAGGAATTGTTTCGCCAATTTCAATTGTTGTTGATTCAGGTGCTTTAACTTCAACATCTTTTGTAACATTTATGCTTACAGTATTACTTTTGAAATTATCAACTACACAATAAAAACTATATTCACCCATTTTATCTGATATAAATTCATATATATTACTATTTGTGCCTGTAATTTCTTCATCGTTAATAAACCATTGATAACTTGTTCCGCCTTCTGACGCTGTAAGCTTTGCTACTTTTCCGGTTTTAATTTCTTTTGAGCTTGCATTAACAGTTAAGTTAATTGCAACTGTACATTCGCTGCTAAAAATAGAACGTTCAACTCTGGCACCATTTGTATTAGTTATTTTAACTTTATATGTGCCGTTTTCTTTTAAGCTTAATACACTTTTTGTTTCTCCTTCAATAGCAACATCATCTTTATACCATTGATATGTAAGTGTTCCGCCATCTGAAATTTCAGCTTTGGCTTCAAGTTTTGTCGTCGATAAACTGCTAACTTCTGCCGGAAGATTTTGCGTTATAATTGGTGTTTGGGAAGCGGAAGTTAATGCGTTTGCTTCTTCTTGCGTGAATGCTTCGTCAACTATAGCTACAAATCCAATTTCTCCAATAAAGTTCGTTGGTGCATTATCATTGTTTGTTGCAAACATACCGGCGCTAAATCCGCCTATTGTTAAATGCTGAATATCATTTATGTCACTAGTTGCATTATACCAAACTGCCCAGTTAGGAAATGCACCAATGTATCTTCCATCAATATTTACAGTTGTTCTGTTTGGTTTGGTGTTGTCGTTAGTATATGGAGTAGTTGTTGCATCAACGCTATATATTATCGTATGCCAGTTTCCATCTTCTGTGTTTTGATTTGCAAATGCTGCCCTCATTCCGAGAGGATAACGAATTCTAATACCATTATTTTGTGTTGCTATAGAGCCAAACTGGTCGTTGGTTGATGATTTTCCTGCAGCAAAAAGAAGATATTGCTGAGGAGTTTCGAGTTTTTCTCCGGTTTTGTATTTTATTATAACAGAACCTTTATTCATAGCTTTTAATGCCGCTTTATCTGCTTCTGTTCCTTCAACGGTTTTTGTTCCATCAAAAATTCTTTCTTCTCCTTCAAAAATATATTTAATTTGTGAACGTGCCAAAACGGCGTTTAAATCTGTTTTTGAAGCAGGGTCTGATTCAAATGTGCTTATTTCTTCCTCAATTGAAGTGTTGTTTTCTTGAATTTCTGGTAACTGCTGTTCTTCAACTTCTGAAACAATTTGTGAAGTTTCTGTCAATTCATTATCTAATGAACTGCTTTGTGCAAAAACTGAAGCAGCTTGAAGTGTTAAGCCGAGTATTAGCGAAAAAGCTGCTATTTTTTTAATTTTTCTTTTCATAATACACCAACCTTTCTTGAAATGTAATAACTACATTATACAATTACTTCTTATTTTTTGTCAATGAAGTTTGTATAAATTGCATTATATTTCTTGACAGAATAAAGAAAAATAATATACAATTAATATAAAAAGGAGGGATTTTTATGTTTAGGAAAATGTTGTCATTGTTTTTAGCAATTTCAATGATTGTAGGGCTTATATCTTCTACTAAAGTTGTTTTTGCTGAAGAAATTGTGCCTTTTAGCTTGGGAGGTTATGAAATATATCCAATTCCCCAAAGCTCGAAAGTTTTAGGTAACGGATTTTCAATTACAGATAGCGTAAATCTTGTAGTTGAAAATGGAATTGATGAACCAACTGTTAATTTCATTAAAAAGCTTTTAAACGGCAAGTCAATTGATTTTGAAGTTTCAGAAGAAGTTAGCCAAACTAAAACTAATGTTTTAATAGGAATTAACGGCTCTGAACAAATTGTTAACCAATTTTTTAACGAAAACGTTTCATACGACCAATCTATTTTTCAAAATAACGAAACTTTTGATAAGTACATACTTTCTGTAGATGAAAGATTAACACCAAACGGCGCAATTGCTATTTTAGCCGATTCAACAGATTCTGCTTTTTATGCATTAGAAACACTTGCTTTAATATTTGAACAAACAGAAGGCAAATTTATTAAATCTGTTCAATATGAAGACTATGCAGATGTTAAATTTAGAGGCTTTATAGAAGGATTTTATGGCGACCCATGGAGCCATGAAGGCAGAAAATCTTTAATGGAATTTGGCGGAAAGTTTAAAATGAACTCCTATATTTTTGCTCCGAAAGATGACCAATATCACAATAGCCAATGGAGATTGCCATATCCTGAAGAAGAGCTTATAAAGATTAAAGAACTTGTTGATAAAGGAATTGAAACAAAATGCGAATTTGTTTGGGCAATTCACCCCGCAATGCATGATGCCATAAGATTTGATTCTAATTATAACGCCGACTTGCAAATAGTTTTAAATAAATTTGAACAGCTGTATAGCGTTGGTGTTAGGCAATTTCTTCTTTCATATGATGACATAACGCTATCAGATGCACAAAGAGATAAAGAAAGCCATTTAAAACTTATAACAGATGTAATTAGTTGGCTTGAAAGCAAAGAAAACACAAAGCCTTTAATATTTTGCCCACCATACTACAACAGATGGTTTGTAACAAGCTTTGGCGGCGCTGGGTATCTTGATATGTTAAAAAGAACGCCCGCAAGCCTTGAAATTATGTGGACAGGTAATGCAGTTTGCTCCCCTGCAATAAAATCGACCTTTGAATATGTTAATCCCCTGATTGGAAGAAAAGCTTACATGTGGTTAAACTGGCCTGTAACCGACTATTCTTTGGGCAAAATGCTTCTTGGAAAAGGCGAAATGCTTCAAAAAGGAAACAATTTAATGAAAGGGCTTGTTTCAAACCCAATGCAATTTTCAGAAGCTTCTAAAGTTTCATTATTTGCTATTGCCGATTTTACATGGAACACATTTGACTTTGACGACACAACAAGTTGGCAAAACAGCTTTAAATATGTTGAACCGGAAGTTGCAAATGAATATTATGCAGTTGCAAGACATTTAAGCGATGTTGGCACAGGCTTTGAAGGAACACTTCTAGAATCTGAAAATATTAAAGAAGACTTGCTAGCTTTTGAAAATAATTTAAAAACAAATAAATCTGTAATTGAAGTTGGAAGCAGAGTAATTGCCGAAATGAATGAAGTAAACGAAGCGTGCAAAGTTATGCTTGAAAAAGCAAGCCCGCAGCTTGTAAATGAATTGCGTCCATGGCTTATTACTTTGCAAGATTTAACCTTGGCTGTAAAATTTGTAGTTCAAGCGGCAATAGATATTGAAAATGGCGACAACTTTAACGCTATTTCAAACATTTCAAATGCACCTATTTATTTACAAAAATCAAAAAGCTTAGTAATTTCAAAGTTAGACGACCCACCTGTTCAAGTTGAACCGGGTTCAAAAAGATTATCGCCTTTTGTAAATAAAATTATTGACTTACTAAGAGCCGACATTGCTAAAATTTTAGATATTGAAGCCGGCGACACAGTAACAGCGTTTACTTCATTTAGCGGATTTAATACAGATTTTATGCTAGACGGAGACAATGCAACAGGTACAACTTTTAGAATTGACCAAGTTCTTGGAGATTATTTCGGCGTTGACTTAGGAAAAGTTATGCCTATAAACAAAATTAAAATACTTCAAGGAGATGGGGGTTCTTCAAACCACGATGCTTTCCATGTTGCAGATGTTGAAATTTCAAAAGATGGCTTGAATTGGGAAACTATCCATTCAATTGACTACTACAACACACATACGCTTTCAAGTAGTCAACAATTAACTCTTTTAGAAGACTTAAACTATGAAGCAAGATATGTTAGAATGATTTTAACTCAACTTGGAACATCACGCCAAACAAATTACTGGACAATCGTTAGAGAATTTGATGTTAACGATTCAAACACAAAAAACGATAAAACTCCAAAAGTATATACAAACGTTAATGAATTAAAAACTGTTGAAGTTGCGCAAAGAAACACTTCAATAGCAATTGAAAACAAAACAAACGTAACATTAAAGCAAGGCGAATATGTAGGGATTGATTTTATTGCAATAACTCCTCTATTTAATATTGAAGCTATAACAGGTAACAATGCATTAACACTTGAAACTTCAATAAACGGTGTTGAATGGGAAGCTGTTTCTTCATCACATTCCGAAATTGCAAGCATGATAAGATATATACGATTAGTTAATAAAACAGAGCAAGATGTAACATTTAATTTAAATAAATTAGGCGCAACAACAGTTTTATATACATCGGTTTCTGCAAGCCATAACTATCCTTCAATATATCAAGGTTCAATAAACAACGTAATCGACGGGAATCTTGCAAGCAAAACATGGTTTGGCAATCCTCAAGATTCGGGAAGATATGTTCAAGTTGATACAGGCAGAGTTTCAAATATTAGAAACATTACTGTAACCGTAGGGCAAAATGAAGGCGACTTTTTTAGAGCCGGCGAAGTAAGAATTTCTGAAAACGGAACAGATTGGGAAACAGTTTATACAGTTCCAAATACAAACACCATGGCTGAAGCATTCCCATCTTTTGAAGCACCATACAGAAAGTTAATTATTGAAAATATTAACAAACAAGCAAGGTATATTAGGCTAGTAACTACTACATCAACTAAATATTGGCTTGTTATAAATGAAATTTCCGTAAATACAGCCGATGCAGATACAGGTTTAATTTACTTGCAAGACAAAAGACTTGATACAACATACGTTCCTAAAGCTGAGTTAGGCGAATTTAGCTATAAGTTTTCAGACAATATAAACAATATGTCTAGCATTAACGTTATTCAATCTCCAGATGTAACTTCAAATGCACAAGTTTCAATTAGAACAAACGAAGGCTTTAAAACTATTGGAACGCTTGATAAGTTTTACAATTCATTTGATGTTTCTAACGAACAGTTTGTTTATGAAATTAAATTTAATTGGGATAGCCCAGAAAATGTACCTAAGCTTCAACAGATTATTTGTGTTCCAAAAGCCAACCAGTTACCTGTAGACCCACAAACCCACACAATAACCTTCAATGCAGGAGCAGAAACAACAGAAAC
>CAZHPA010000046.1:0-13185 GCA_964533945.1 uncultured Defluviitaleaceae bacterium | reverse complement strand
GTTAAGTTATTACAATTCTTGGCAGGCTATAAATCGGTTGTTTTGGGAGAATAAAGCTAAAGAGGGCAAATGCCCTCTTTTTTTATAAGATTTAAAAATTTTTATGCAAATAGCTTGCGAAGAAAAGGTACTTTTTGAATTGTAAAATTTACACTTAGAAAGCATATTGGAATACCAATTAACGTAAGTATAATAAATTTAATAATAGGAATTAAACTTACAGGAGCAAAAAGCAGTGATAATACCACTATAATTGGAGCATGAAAAACATATACCGAAAAAGCGTTATCAGACATTGTTTTAATTAGCTTGCTTTGTTTGTTGTGCTTTTCCTTAAACCAAGCAATTAGTCCAATAGACATAGAAACTGAAACAAACGATTCCCATAAAGCGTAGGCTGCACTTTGCCAAGTTATGCCACCATAAAATGCATCAATGTTATCGTTTAATGCCCCGCCTGAAATCATAATAATTAAAAATAAAACAAATCCAAGCGATGGTGCTAAAATTAGCCAAGGTTTGCCTGTGGCATAATTAAGTTTTTTAAGCCAATTATTGCGTTTGCACTTTATTCCAACAATAAACAATATTATATATTGCGCAAAATAACACAGTTGCATATTTATTATATTTGTGCCAATAGGTTGGATGATTCTGATTAAAAAAGCACAAATACTTATTAGTAAAATAAGTGCAAAAACTTTTGGCAAACTTGGCAAATCCTTTTCTTTTGTTACTGCTTTTGGTGAAGAAAATTTTCTGAAAGCGGCATAGATAATTGTAAATATTAATAAAGCAAAGGCAAACCACAACGGTCCAGATTCTGTAATAAAATGAAATGTAACTATGTACTTTATATAAGAACCTAAAGAGCCATTGTCCCCAATGCGATAACCCAATAAACCAAATACTATAATTGGATGTATAGTGAGCATATATATAATAGTTGGTATTCCAAGACGAATAAGTCTGTCTTTTATAAATTTTTTAGTTCCCTTTTTGTCGTAAGAGGAAGGAACAAAATATCCAGCTATTAAAAATAAAAACCCCATGAAATAACTTTGTGTAAACGCTTGATAAAACCCAAAAAACACAGTTTGAATTACTCCAATTTGTTCGGGTTCTACATAATACCAATCCCCTATTCCGCTATAAGTAACCGCTATATGTTGAATAACAACAAAAACAATCATTAAAAGCCTAAGATTGTCAATATAGGTTAGTCGGTTTTCAGACATTATTGATTCCCCTTTCGGCAGAAACATATTTATAGATACGCATATAAACTATGTATGTGTATCTATCTTTCTGCAGTGTTTTTTTAACGTCATAAATCGTTTATAATGTTGTTTCCCTTCGTCGGTATCAGCTTTGTCTGCCTTTTTCATAATGAATTTCTTTTCAGTTACTATTCAGCTTAGCAACCTGTTCACGATAACTTAAAACTAACTTAGTTCCTATACCGACAAAACATAAAATAACTATCAGCTTAACGGATTCGACTACTTTATTTATTGCTTCTCTCATTAAACGTGGGTCAGAATTTATATAAGCAGAACTAGAGCTACCGTTCCAGTTGTGCAAAAAATCCATGACCATTAGCGCTACGAAAAAGCAGAGAAACAGAAACCCTAGTCCGACTATAAGTTGTTTTCTCAATGCAAGATAGCGTTCTGAATTGGCGTTATTTGTTGTGAGAGCCTTTTTCCTAAAGGAATAGTTCGTAACCATTTGAATCATGCAAAAAACAAATCCCAACACAAACACGAGATTAACCGATTCTATTAAAGCTTCAACTTGATTTATTGTAAACATAAAATACCCCCTATTTTGTTATTAAAGAAATAAATACTGGTAAGCCATATCTATCAATTCGCATCTTAACACGTCTTCTGATATTGCGGAACGTTTACCTGAAATAAGGTCTGCTATTGTGCATCCTAATTCAAAAATTATCAAGGCAGCAACTTCTTTATCTTTGACTCGTAGGTTTTCATCCCAAGAATCCAGTAAATGCTTTAAAAATTGAATTATTTCTCTATTTTGCTCTGCAAAAAAACCACGTATTTCTTCCAAAGTCTTTGCTACATAGTTAATGTACTCTCCGTGTAGGCTACCGTACACATTTAATGCAGTTAGCATCATGTTAAAAAATTGCTCAATTGTTTTTTTAGGATTTTCGTTGACATCCAGTTCATTAAAGATTTTTCTGCATACCTTGCGAAATTCCAAATTACACTCGTCCATTATACATAAAAAAATGTCTCGCTTATCTTTAAAATACGAATATAAAGTTCCCACAGAAATGCCAGCCCTTTCTGCGATTTCATTAGTGTTTGTGGAAAGATACCCTTTTTCAAGAAACATTTCTTTTGCTGCTATCATAATGGCATTTTTCTTGGCTATGCTTCTTTTTTGCAAAGGAATCCGAGTGCCACGTTCCTGTGCGCCCATTTATTGTACCATCTCCATTCTCCATTTTAGGATTACTATTAAAACATAAATACAATATCATATTTATATATTATGGTCAAGAATAATTGCTATAAAATAAAAAAGACCTGCACATCCGACAGTTACTACTGCCAGCTTTTCAGGTCAATCTTTTTATAATTTTAATCACTTTGATAATTCTTAATATAATCTTCAATTGCCATACCATTTATAAAAAGTCCAGAAACAACGAGTTTTCCATTTTTTATCTTTGTTGTTACATATACTTCGTTTTCAGACAAACCATTTGGTCGTGTTAGTATTTCTGCCTGTGGTGCTAATTTTTCGTCCATGTAGTATCTGTCAATTGGCATCGAAAACCAAGAGCTGCTGCTGTTGCTTTTAATATAAGTTTCGTTTTTGGGTTTTTCGTGGCTTATCTTTTCAATAAACGCATACCCTTTCTCATCGGTGTTAAGCACTCCATATTTACCTTCGCCCTGTATTCCGCCCATCACGTTTAAATTAACATATCTACCTCGGAATGCGTCATATGGGTCAATCGGATATACTTTGAATTTATATTCTTGTCCTGTACGAAGAATAATATATCTATTCGCAATCATATAAGTCGGAATAAATAATTGTACGATAATTAATGAGATAAGCGCCGGCATCAAGAATTTTTTCATAATGCGTTCTCCTTTCTTTGTTTTTTTATCCGCAAAATTTTCAGATTAACAAGAAGAAAAACTACGCCTAATATTAAAAATATTATACCTCGCCAAAAAAAGTCCATTCCACTGTCAAAAAAGCGCATAATGATAAGCACACAAATTGCAGTCATGCCTATGTTTGTATTTAGCAGATTGATATTTTTTGTTCCGTATATGATAAATCCCACTCCAATTATGAATAAAGCCATGTTGGAGATAACCATAAATGCAAATTCATACGGCACATAGCCAGGTTTAATAAATGACCACACAAAACGCATTAAACACAAGAAAAGGAGAACTAAAATAAATGAAAACTTAAGTTTATCTCGTTTATATATTCGAGTTAAAAGAAGCAATGTTGCCGTTAACATTATGACAACTAAAACCGCGCCTCCGGTTTCTATCTTTTCATATATATAACCCCACATTTTTATATAAGTTAAAATAGCAGTGGTCACAAGTGCGCCTGTCAACCCAACTACCTTGAACGGAGTGAGTATCAAATCAGGCAATTCTTCTATAGACAACAGCAAAACGAAATAGCATAACGCCGTTAGTAACAGACTACTTTCCAACATTGCGCCCAAAATCAGTGATGCTGCAAAGCCCGCTATAACTGTAACCCATGTCATATACAACAACCTTGAGTCTGCTTGTTTCCTTTGTTTAAATACAAACAATGCGCCAAATGCAAATAATATTAGTAAAGCTAAAGCGTTTATACCAGAGCGTTCTATCAATGCCCAATTTAGGATTGTCCAATAATATATCAAAAGAGGCGAAGCAGAATTTAAAATGAACATAATAGGGAGCGAAAGTAATCCACATGTTAACACGTATGTGCTAAAATCACCGGCCAAGTGAAATATTTGTCCAACCATCGCTATAACAGTAAAAACAGCGGCACACATAAATAATGAAACTGATTCACGCCATGCCACACTACTGTATTTAAGTTTTACAACATATAGCGCAAGTGTCTGAGATGTGATAAGTGGCAAAAAGGCGAGTATTACTTTAACAAACGTAGGAAAATAATTCCAATTTCTAGCCCCCAATAGAATAACCCCTGCACCAATTAACAATGAACCTATAATAGAGAAAAGTATTATTAATGTGTTGACATTCTTTTCAGGGGTATATTTTGTTCTTAGTATGGTTGCCGTATCTTCGCTAATTATTGAATCTTGAAGCCACGCATCAATCTCATTTAATAACCATTTTTCTTTTTTCATTCAGCCATCTCCTAAAAAGCTATAATAATTATGCTTTTATCAACTTCTTTGTTTTGTATTTTGTCGTTTTACGACTGCTTGTATAAGCATTAAAAAATAAAATTTTTGTGCATAGAGTCGTCTATGAGAACATTTCTATTTGCTAAATAACAAAATTCTTTTTTAATACGAGCTTTCCAAAGACGATAAATAATTTGGAAAGCGGTATACGTTTTAACTGTGTCTGTTGCTATGGTAAAAACAAATGAGATATCTAAAATTTTAGCATATTAAAGCGCTTGTTCTAAGTCAACTGCAATATTGTTCTTATTGTTTTTTGCTTCAACTATTACAATGGGAATATTAGGTTTCAAGCAAAGTATGCAATTGGCTCTCTTTATATTGCCACATTTTATATTTTTTGTGAATGGTTATTTTTATATTTTATAAAAAAACTTCTTCACGCATTTGTAAATCTCTATCCCAATATCCTTTACTTTTTCCACTAAAATGCACTCCGCTACGATTATATGTTAATAATTGGTGCACCTCCAATTTGCACTATTGGTTATTTTATTATATTTGAAAATATGGAAAAATACAACAAATTATTACATTTTTAAATGTATGAACACACAAGCTAAATAATATTAACAAAACAGAATAAACTATTTTGAGCTTCATAAAAATCATCAAGTATGACAGAAAGATTTTCGAAAAATCCAAACAGTGAATTCGAGTATAAGCATTACAATGACAATCTATGAATTAGACAATACTATTTCTTCAATACTCTCATTTTCATTCCACATAAAACAACCATAGAATTACCAATTTAATGAATATAAACCATGTACAACATAAAAGCACCAACACAACGATTGGAGTATGTCTTTGTAAATAAAGATATCGAACTTTTGGTATTATATTTACAACACGTTATCATTCCGCTGTGATAACATGTTGTAATCATAATATCAATAAAGTATTTATTTTCAAACTTTTTGTCTAATAAGTTAGTGCTAATTTTGCATATGCTTTATTTGTTTTTGGAAATAAGAGTATTTAGCAATTTGTGCTCTAATGCTAGTTGCGTTAACAGGCGCAGAAATAATATGTTCGCCGAATATATTTTACTATAGTACATTAAGAATATCTTGTAAGGTTGTAGTGCTTGCTTATGTTAGTTTTTTGCCATAAATATATAATTTTTGTTGTTTTACCATTCAATAATGACGATTCTGGGTTTCCTTGTTTCAACGCTGCCCGGTTCTCCGTACCCAAACACCTTTAATTCAGGGATACTTCCGCTAGCCCCGCCTTTTCCACCAGCTATATTGTCTCCGCTAGCCCCACCGCTTCCACCTGCTCCGCCACCTACACCAACAGCATCGCTCCCATTTATCGCAGGAGAGTATACTGATTATTGTTCCGTCAAATAATTCAAAGGGCAAAAAGACAGATTATGTAAGTCTGGTCAATGAAGCTATAAAGCTTAAAAAAGATTATGGTTTATCAGACGCAGATGGAAATATCGCTTGGTGTATTGTTGATGCTGATGTGGATTACAATACACCAGGCTCTGCTCGGGCAAGAAACACACAGCTTAAAAAGGCGTTAAGCAAAGGAAACAAAAACGGTATACAATTAGCCCTATCAAGTCCTTATTTTGAGTTATGGTATTTATTGCATTTTGAATATACAACAAAGGCTTTTAAAAACTATAATGATTTACGACCGTCATTGACAAAACATGAAATTTTGAAGGATTATCAAAAGAACAATGATGTTTATATGGCAATATCTAAATATACTTACATAGCAATAAATAATGCAAAAAGTCTTAAAGCTTACCATAATCAAAACGGAGTTAAGGACTTGTTAGATGTATCCATATCCCCATATACAAACTTATGGGAATTAATAGAATTGCTGACAGAGATGAACAAATCTAAATTTTAGTTGTTGCACGTATTAACCATTTATTAATATATTCAACTGCATACGACCAAGCGTTTTTTTATGGAAGAAATGTTTTTAAGGAAATATCAACAATTGTTGATAATATTTTTACAACATATGTTACAAAACCCGGTATACGTCAGCCTTTATTTACTCAATATTGCGATGGTATAAGGTCAACGTGTCCAACCGCTTTAAGCCAATGGGGCAGCAAATATTTAGGCGACCAAGGTTTCTCATATATAGACATTTTAAAAAGATATTATGGGCAAAACATTTACTTATTAAAAGCACCAAAAGTAAGTGGCGTGCCTAGCTCGTACCCAGGCTATCCTTTACAAAAAGGTTCAACAGGACCTAACGTAAAAACTATTCAAGAACAATTAAACGTTATTTCAAATAACTACCCGTTAATTAAAAAATTAAAAGCAGATGGTATATTCGGAGAGGCAACAAGACAGTCAGTTCAAACGTTCCAAAAAATCTTTAATCTTGCTGCCGATGGAATTGTTGGATTTGCAACATGGTATAAAATATCAGAAATATATGTTGCAGTTGCAAAACTAGTAAGCAGATAAAATAAATTAACCCTCCTGTCAATATGCAAACAGGAGGGTTAGTGTAAATTAATTAAAAACTATTTTATCAAGCTCTTCTTCGCAAAGAACTTCTTTAGCAATAAGCGCATTTGCAATATTTTCTAATGTGCTGTAATTTTTACTTAAAATTTGCTTTGCTTGTTCGTATAATTTGTTTGCAATTATGTAGCATTCATTTAAAACACTTTCTTCTTTGCTGTTTAAAGCATTTGCATTTAAAAGCCCAATTGTTTTGCTCATTCCAAATTTTAAAACATAGTCTTTAATTATATTTGTTGCTTTTTCAATATCATTTGAAGCACCGGTTGTTATGTTATCTTCTCCAAAAACAATTTCTTCTGCTGCACGTCCGCTAAAACTAACAATTATAGTTTTTTCTAATTCGTTTTTAGTATAGTACATTTTTTCGGGCGGAACATTAACACAAAATCCCGCTGCGCCTTTTGTACTTGGAATTATTGTTATTTTTGAAACAGATGTTTCAGGAAGCAACAATTTGGTTGACAAAGCATGACCAGCTTCGTGAAAAGCTGTAATGCGGCGTTCTCTATCCTTAATATTGCTTCTATCTTTCTTTTCGCTTCCGGCAATAATTGTATAATAAGCTTTTTGTACATGCTCATTTACGATTTTGTCAGCCTCGTTATTTGCTGCAATAATTGCCGCCTCATTTAATAAATTCTCAAGCATTGCGCCGCTAAAAAATACTGTTTCTTTTGCCAAGCTATCAATATTAACATCTTCACCTAAAGGTTTGTTTTTGGCATGGTATTTAAGTATGCTTTTACGTGCATTTAAATCCGGAAGATTAATTTCGATTTGTCTGTCAAAACGTCCGGCTCTTAAAAGCGCTTCGTCCAGTGTGTCGAGTCGGTTTGTTGCTGCAATAACAACGATTCCTTCGCTTCCGTTAAATCCGCTCATTTCTGTTAGTAGTGCGTTTAATGTTTGCTCTCTTTCATCATTTCCGCCGTTAGGAGAATTACTTCGTTTTTTGCCCAAAGCATCTATTTCATCAATAAAAATTACGGCTTTTCCTGCCGAACGTGCTTTTTTAAATAAATCTCTAACACGCCCTGCTCCAACGCCAACATACATTTGAACAAAATCGGAGCCGCTAACCGCAAAAAAAGGGACGCCGCATTCTCCAGCAATTGCTTTAGCCATTAATGTTTTTCCTGTTCCCGGAGGGCCATAAAATATAACGCCTGACGGCATTTTTGCCCCATACTTTGCATATTTATGAGGCTGTTTGATAAAGTCTACTATATCTTTAACACTTTCTTTGGCTTCCTCGTTACCTGCAATATCAGAAAATGTACATTCTTTTTGTGTTGAAGCCAATGATTTGCTTTTTGCCGAAGCTGTTGAAGCTATTGAAGTATTTCTGCCTCTTATTCTATACAAAGTAAAAGCTGCACTAATAAAAAATAATGTACTAAAGATATATGAAGACTCTAAAGAATTTTCTTCTTTAACTTCAATGCCTTTTAAAAGTAGTTGTTCTTTTAAGTTTACGCTTTTTGGGTTATCAGTTGTGTAAGTAATATCGTTATCTTCAGTATAAAATTCTATTTTATTTCCATTTAGCATATTAACACGAGAAACAGAGCCATTTTCAACAGATTCAATAAATTGCGTATATTTAACATATTCAACTTTACCCTGGCCAGAGAAAAAATACAAATATAAAAGAGAAGCCGAAACAATTGACGCAATAAATATTGTTAATATTGCAATTATTCTATGTTTTGAAAGCTTTTTCATTAAATACGCCCCCTCTTTTAATCTTAATCTTTTAATTTTAAAAATATTTAAATATATTATACAATAAAAATTAAACACATGCCAATGTAAGTTGTTCCAAAATAAAAAATAAATTAGAGCATGTTAACGTTGCTGTTATATACTAATAGAATGAAATAATGTAATTGTATTAATGACAACATATCTTTTAATCAATATTTATCAAGAATTCTCCCGCCTCTTATTTTGGATGGGCAGGTGATGAATCGGCAAGGTCTTTTTTATTTTTTGACAACCGCCCATCATTATAATTGACTTTTCATAAATTATGTGGTATAAAATATATAAACAACTGAATAACGAAATATCTTCAGGGCAGGGTGAAATTCCCGATTGGCGGTAAAGTCCGCAAGCTAAGTGAGCATATCTCACAAAGCAGACTTGGTGAAACTCCAAGACCAACAGTTAAAGTCTGGATGAAAGAAGATGTGTTAATAAAAGCAGAGTATTTTCATGTACTTTGAGATACAATGATTTTTTTCTACCTCTTGTTTATTTAACACCTGAAAGATAATTTCATTCTTTTGGGTGTTAATTTATTTTTAGGAGGCTGTTCTTATGAATACAAGAACGCAAAAAATCACAGCCATTGGAATGCTTTGCGCCTTTGCCTACGTTGTAATGGTTTTGGGGCGAATACCAATCATTATGTTTTTAAAGTATGACCCCAAAGATGTTATAATAACCCTTGGCGGCTATATGTTTAACCCTATTACTGCTTTTATTATATCTACCATTGTTTCGCTTATTGAAATGTTCACCGTAAGCGATACAGGGTTTATTGGGCTTGTTATGAATATTATATCAACTTGCGCCTTTGCTTGCACAGCAGCGGCGGTTTACAAAAGAAAACGAACAATTTTAGGAGTTATAATCGGGCTTGTATTTGGCAGTGTACTAATGACAGTAATTATGCTTTTATGGAATTATCTAATTACTCCAATTTATATGGGCTACCCAAGAGAAACAGTTGCTGCTATGCTCGTTCCTGTCTTTTTGCCGTTTAACTTAATTAAATCAGGATTAAATATCGCCTTTACCTTACTTTTATATAAACCAATGCAAACAGCACTACAAAAGAGCAATCTAATTAATACGGTAGAAGAACAACAGAAGTCTAGGTACATAAGCTTGATTTTAGTATCCTTACTCTTGCTTGCGACTTGTGTGTTTTTTATATTAGTACTTAAAGGTGTATTATAATAAAATAAAAATACCGATTGATTTTTTCAATCGGTATTTCTTTCTTTTCAAACTTTTAAAACATTCCAAGTAAATACAACATACAATCTTGTATTTGTTTGGTATAATATAGTTGGGTGAAAATATGCAAATAAACAGGCTGTTTGAAATCGTATATATATTGCTTGATAAAAATAAGATAACTGCAAAAGAACTTGCAGAGCGTTTTGAGGTTTCCACAAGAACAATTTACCGTGATGTGGAAATACTTTCTTCTGCCGGAATACCGGTTTTTATGAGTAAAGGCAAAGGTGGCGGTGTTAGTCTGTTGCCTGATTTTATATTAAATAAAGTCATACTAACAGAAGCGGAAAAAAGCAATATTCTGTTAGCGTTAAAAAGCTTAAATGCTGTAGATACTGATTCAGTGCAAACCACACTCTCAAAACTAAGCTTACTGTTTGGAGAAAACAACACAAGCTTTATTGAAATTGATTACAGTGATTGGGGAGGTTTAATGAAAGAACAATTTGAAACTGCAAAACGTGCAATTCTTTCCCGCAAACTTCTTTCGTTTGACTATGTTTCATCACAGAGCAAATCAACAAAGCGAATAGTAGAGCCTTATGTGTTATGGTTTAAGGAAAGAACATGGTACTTAAAATGCTTTTGCCTCGACAAACAAGAGCCCAGAATATTTCGCCTAAGTCGAATGCGAAATGTCATATGTACGGATAAAAACTATGCACCAAGAAAAATAATCACAAAGACTGATGAAAATCAATTCAATCCCTCTCAGATAAAAGTCATTGTAAAAATAGATGCCTCACAAAAGTATAGAATTTATGATGATTTTTTAGAAAAGGATGTTATTCAAAATGACGATGGCAGTTATACGGTTGCAATGAATTTCATAAAGGATGAATGGGTTTACAGTTATATTTTATCTTTTGGTAGCTTTGCAACGGTTTTAGAACCGGAGCATGTTAAAAATACTATCAAGGAGCAATTAGAAGAAAACTTAAAAAAATATTTATAATATGACATGATGTTGTCAAATTTATTATGATATACTAATTTCATAATTTAACTTGAAAGAGGTTGCTACTATGAATTATGAAATTGTAACGTTGCAAGAAAAAATCGTTGCAGGCATTACTATCCGCACAAATAACAATGACCCAAATATGCAAAGTAATATTGATGCATTATGGAATAAATTTTTTGAGAAAGGTATATACACTTTAATCAACCATAAGGCAAATGATAAGCAGATTGGTCTTTACTCAAATTACGAAAGTAATCACCTTGGTGATTATGATGCAGCGGCTTGTTGTGAAGTTTTAAATGAAGAAAATCAGCCCGAAAATGTTGTTATAAGAAAAATATCAGCGGGTAAATATGCAAAATTTATTGTAAAAGGTCATATACAAAAAGCTGTTAGTGAATTTTGGTGCAATTTATGGAAATTAAACATAAACCGTAAATTTGACTGTGACTTCGAGGAATATCAAAGCGGCAGCACCATGGAAAGTGCAGAAATTTATATCTATATATCATTACATGATGAGGAATCGAAAATTCAGTCATCAAAATTTTGCGAGTGCTGTGGCATGCCTATGGAAGCTGATGAAATGTACGGAACAAATACTGATGGAAGTAAAAGCACTGATTATTGCAAATACTGCCTTGAAAACGGAGCTTTCACATTTAACGGAACAATGGAAGAAATGATTGAAATTTGTGTGCCTCATGTAGTTTCTGATAATTCTGCAATGAGCGAAGAAGAGGCGAGAAAAATGATGACAGAATGGTTCCCTACATTAAAGCGCTGGCAAAAATAAAACTTTATCAGCAGTGGACAAAAATAAAATGAGCATTAGTCCTACCGCTTATACAATAAAGATTCAAGATTTCATAAATAATCTTCAAAAAACCACCTAATACTTATAGGTGGTTTTTGTATATAAATATCACTAAATATGGCAACAAATTATTGTAATTGCCTGAAGTAATTGGATATATGAAACATAATCTAGGTAAGAAAAGTGTGTTATTGCATTTGAAATATACGCTAAAATTAATACAACTATTCAATAGACACCGATACAACAACCGCCATCGACCCATCAACAAGTATATTAAAAGCAATAAGTTTACTTGAAGCCGGGAAGATGGTTTATCGTGTGCATACTACATACACAATGCTTAATACTTGGGAATACAGGCTTCCGGGTATTCATGTTTTTATTAATCCCACAGAAGGTACACCTGGTTTTCCTTCAGATTTTGACTTTACAACTACTTACACAGATGCAGCATTACTAAGCATTCCTATTGCTGCTGTAACTTCTTTCAATAACAATGCTTTAAGCCTTCATCAACGCCAAGCCTATCAAATGCTATTTAAAGCAGCAGATAGTAGAATTTGGGTTAGATATTGGAGTGCTGGGACTGAGGTTAGTGAGTGGAGCGTTATAGAAGTAGCGTTCTATAATAAAAGGTGAAAACTTTATAAAATGATTATAAAATATATGTAAATAGTATTGACTTTAAAGTCAAGCCCTGTTATAATAAAACAGAGGTGATACTTATGAAAAAATACTCAATCGGTAAATTTGCTAAAATGATAAACCGCACAGAGCAAACACTGCGTAACTGGGACAAATCAGATAAATTAAAACCTGAATATGTAGACCCAAAGTCAGGTTACAGATATTACACTGATAAACAATTGAGGGAATTTAATGGACAAACAAACATTGAAAAGAAAATTGTTATTGGTTATTGCAGAGTTTCAGGTAATAAGCAAAAGGAAGCCCTAGAAAGGCAAGTTGATAGCGTAAGAGCTTATTTAATCGCAAAAGGCTACCAATTCAAGATAATTCAAGATATTGGCAGTGGTATTAATTACGACAAGAAAGGGTTGAATGAACTAATAGAACTAATTCTTCAAAACCAAGTTAGCAAAGTTGTCATCTTGTATAAAGACAGATTAGTACGTTTTGGCTATGAATTAATAAAAAACATTTGTGCATATAAAGATGTTGAAATAGAAATTATAGATAACACCGAAAAAACTTGTGAAGAAGAAGTAGTTGAAGATTTGGTTCAAATAATAACTGTATTTAGTTGCAGGCTTCAAGGAAAACGTGCTGCTAAGGCTAAGAAAATGGCAAAGGAGCTGCTTGAAGATGATAAGAGCAATTAAAATCAGGTTATACCCTACAAAACAACAAGAGGAGTTAATGTGGAAAAGTTCAGGAACGG
>CAZHPA010000045.1:0-13461 GCA_964533945.1 uncultured Defluviitaleaceae bacterium | reverse complement strand
GGTTTATTTCTGTTGCACTTTCCTTAGAGTCGCCTCCACCGGGTGTTATCCGGCACTTTGCCCTGCGATGCTCGGACTTTCCTCATAATTAACCAAATTATGCGATTGTCTGGCTTACTCAACACTATTTATTGTATCATTAACACTTAACATTGTCAACTACGATATAGTTACAGCTTGTTTGCCCATTTGAACCCAAGCTTTAACAAAGCCTTCTTTTTCTGCGTAATTTTTGTTACCCAAAGGGTCGTTGAAGTATACAAAGTTTTCATCAAACCCTGTAATTAAAACAGCATGTTCTTTAAGCGTAACTTTAATATCGCCTTCGGTTGTTATCCAAGTTTGAAACTCAGATTCTGGCAGTTCATTATATGTTACATTTGTAATTACCCAAACAGGACAATCCATGCCAACAAAAAATAAAACCCCATCTTCAAACTCACAACCCGAGATGTCAATTGCGCCTTTTTCGGCGTATTTGCTTAAAAGGTTGAAAATTGGAATACGATACACGCCATAACCTTGGTTTGAAGTGCTTTTCATATCGCCAACAAAGCCGATATTTGGGTTTCCGAAATAAATTTTGCCGTCTTTAACAGAGTATGGCGTATTATCTTTTGCAACTTCATCTGCCAATGTCATTTTTGAAACATTAATTCCTTTGTATTGCAAAAGCATTGCAAGGCTTGTCACCTCGCAGCCCCTAGCCAGTTCAGGCAATTGATAAATTTGAGGAACATCTTGAATTTTATGGCTTTTTTGCAGCTCGTCTGCATTTGTGAAAACAAGCGCATGATTTTTGCGATAGTATATAGAAGCTTGTTCTTGAGTGCGTGCAAATGAAACCGCTTCTAAATATGTGTTAAATTCAATATAATCTTTTTTTGTAGTTTTTGTAAAAACAATAAACGGAGGAAAGTTGTCCCAAAGCCAATCGTATGAATCATGACGACGAATATATGAGCGTACGTTTGATTTTGCAAACTCTAAAGCTTGTTCATATATTTGAAAGCTTTGTGCAAGTTTGTTGTCAACATATACATGAAAAACAACGTTTTCTGCTTCTTTGTTTTTGGCTGATTTTTCAATTTTAAATGTTATATTTTTTGAAAACGATGTATTTAATTTTGGGTTGTTTTTATTATTAGCTTTTAGCAATAATGTAATGTTAAATGATAAACCTGCTATTATTAAAAGCAGCAACAATGATATTATAAACTTCATAAGCAAAACCTCTTGATAATTTTAACCTTCATTTAATTAAATGTCAACTTTGAATTTCTAAAACAAACTGGCGGTTTAGCCTTATACAAAAATTCCCCTGTCTTTTTGTTTTATTAGACAGAGGAATTTGTTGTTAACTTATTTTAATCGTGAAGTATATACAAATTCTTTTATGCAAACTTTCGCCATATCATTTGTTATATTTGAAATATTTGAAACAAACTTGTCCAAATAAATGTTTTCAACTAATACAACAAATTCAACTTGTTCTGTATATATTGTATCTTTAATTTTAAAGCCGCCTTTTTGCAATTCGTATTGCAGCTTGTTTGAAATTCCATAATCAACAGCAACAGAAACGGCTTTATGTAGTGTTTTTTCAATAATTTTTGCTGCCAAAACGGCTTCTTTTGCCGAACGCCCATATGCACGGGTTAATCCGCCTGTTCCTAAAAGTGTGCCTCCAAAATATCTTGTTATAACAACAATTGCGTTTTTTAATTCGTGGGTGCGCAAAACTTCAAAAGCAGGAAAACCGGCTGTTCCGCTTGGTTCTTTATCGTCTGAAAATCTTTGTATTTCATTTCTTTCTCCTATTTGATATGCAAAAACATTATGGTTGGCTGTTCTGTGTTCTTTTCTAATTACTTCAATAAACTCCAATGCGTCTTTTTCGGCTTCAATAGGAGAAGCAGTTGCAATAAATCTTGATTTTTTCTCAATTAATTCAATTACCGCTTTGCTTTCAAGCGTTAAAAAGCGTTCAAGCATAGTTACGTATGCACCTCGTACACTTCCAATTCCATATCATCTAATACTTCTGCCAATGTCATTGGGGTAACCGTTGACACCAGCAGCTTGTTTGCTATTTCATAAGCAGCTTCTGAATCGAACGTTAAATTTTCGATAGTTTCTTTTTCAACCAAATCGCCTGTATATTTTTCAACACAAATTCCATAGCAAATTTTTTGTCTTTTGTGTTTATAAAATTTCTTGAGTATATGGTATTTAAGAATTATATTATTGTCTAAAGCGTCTTTTATGATAACGTTTCCTATAAATTGCATAAATATCATAGTTGCATCTCTCCTTAGCATGTCATATAGTTTACACTACATTTAGATTATATAACTATATACTTATGCTTGAAAGATACATTTAGAAGCTTTTAATATACAAGTTTTACAAAATTTCGACAGAATTTCCAACAACTTGCTCAATTTTTTCAAATAGTTGTGATTTATCGCTGGCTAAAAGTGCAGAAAGATTTAAGGAACATGTACATATTTTATCTATTGGTAAAGGTAAGCTAACTTCTTTATCCATTTTATTAAAAACCGTAATAATTGGCTTGTTAATACATTCAAGTTCGGAAAGCGTGCTATAAACAACATCCATCTGTTTTTCCCTTGATTCTGAAGAAGCATCAACAACATGAATTAAAACATCTGCATATTTAAGTTCTGAAAGCGTTGCATGAAACGCTTTAATTAAACTATGGGGAAGTTTTCTAATAAATCCTACAGTATCTGTTAATAAAGCATATTTATTTTCAGATAGGCGAACTTTTCGTGTTGTTGTATCAAGCGTTGCAAAAAGCTTGTTTTCTGCTAAAACGTTTGCGCCTGTTAAAGTGTTCATTAAAGTTGACTTGCCGGCATTTGTGTAGCCAACAAGAGAAATTATAGGCATTTGACTTTTAGAACGCTTTTTGTACATAGTTTCTCTATTTTTTGCAATTTGCGAAAGCGAAGCCGTTAAGCTTGTAATTTGGTCTCTAATTCGCCGCCTGTCCATTTCAAGCTTTTTTTCGCCGGGGCCTCTTGTTCCGATTCCACCCCCAAGCCTTGAAAGTTGATTTCCAAGCCCAACTAAATGTGAAAGGTTGTACTTTAGTTGTGCAAGCTCAACTTGAACTTTACCTTCTGCCGTTATTGCTCTTTTTGCAAAAATATCTAAAATAATCATAGTTCGGTCAATTATTTTAGTGTTAAGCTCTTGTTCCATATTTTTTTGCTGTGCATTTGAAAGTTCGTCGTCGCAAACAATGCCGTCTGCATTATGAAGTTCTATTAGGTCTTTAAGCTCTAAAAGCTTGCCCTTTCCAAAGTAAAATGTTGGGTGGGGCGTTTCTCTTTTTTGGGTTAGCCTTGCAATTGAAATTGCCCCTGCTGTTTCAACAAGTTCGGAAAGTTCGTCTAAGCTTTTATTAACATCTACGCCGCCGTTTTCTTTTTCTGATGTTTCTGATGTTTCTAAGGCAATTAATATATATTTTTCGGGTTTTTCGGCTGTTTCGTATATAGCGGCTCGCCTCCTTTTTTATATTATAATGCAATATTTTAAAAAATGCAAATCATCTAAAATAAGCAAATTTCAACATTAGTTTTTGCAGCCATTATAATAATATTCCCTGATTTTAATTGCGAACTGCTATTATAATGTTGACATAAAACGGTAAACAAGCTATATTTTAACTATAAAGTTGTGTTAATAAGTTCTAATTGTTAATGAAATTTATTTATAAAATGTTTAAAGAAAAACAAGGGGGTATAGCATGAAAAAAGAAAAGCAAATAACGCCCGAATTAACGACAGTGCTTCGTAAAAATATAGTAAAAGTGCCTGATGTAATACGTAAAGAAGCAAGCGGTATTACAATTTTAGGAAAAACTATATATTCAATACTTTTTTCAACAGACATTGCAATAATTAAAAACACAAATGCAGACGCAATAATTGCTGTATATCCGTTTACACCGCAGCCGGCAATTACTCAAGCCATAATGTCTGTTGCAGACATTCCTGTTTTTTGCGGCGTTGGCGGTGGGTTAACACAAGGGCTTCGCTCTGTTAACATTGCGCTTCACGCCGAATTTCAAGGAGCGCTTGCCGTTGTTTTAAATGCCCCAACTCCAAATGAAACTATTAGCTCAGTTAAAAATTCAATAGATATACCTGTAGTTTTAACAATTGTTTCAGAATTAACAGATGTTTCCGAGAAAATTAAAGCAGGAGCAGACATTTTTAATGTTAGCGCAGCTTCAAAAACCGCCTTAGTTATACGAAAAATTCGTGAAAAATACCCAGATTTTCCAATAATTGCAACAGGAGGCCCAACAGAACAAACAATTATTGAAACAATTGCAGCAGGAGCAAACGCAATAACATTCACACCTCCAACAAACGGAGAACTTTTTAAGAAAAAAATGGAAACATATCGTGAACAAGAACATGAAAGAGCTGAAAATGCAATTAAAGACTAAAAGATAATATAATATAAACACAAACAACCGCTTAAAATAGCGGTTGTTTTCAAATTTATCTGCTAGACATTGCAACAATTTCATCCCCTGCTTTAACAATGCCGCCAACAACAACTTTTGTAAATATGCCTTCTTTCGGCATTATGCAAGTTCCCGTTTTTTCCATAATAGCACAGCCTTTATGGCATTCTTTTCCAATCCTTGAAACTTCTTGTATAGTTTCCCCAATTTTAAGTTTTGTTCCAATAGGCAAAGTGTGAAGGTTAATTCCACTTGTTGTAATGTTTTCGGCAAAATCTCCGCATTTAAGTTCAAGCCCTTTTGAGCGCATTTTATCAATACTTTCATTTGCCAACAAGCTAACTTGCTTTATTTCATCGCAACCGCCGTGTGCATCTCCTTTAATTCCAAAGCTTTCAATAAATTCAGCCCCTTCAGCGCAAACGGGAATTTTAACAGTTCCTTTTTCTTTGCTAATATTTACAGACAAAACTTCTCCTCTTACAAACACTCCAGATTTTCCGCCTTCCTTATAAGTTAGCTTAATGTTGCCGATTGTCATGCTTTTATCAATAGCTTTGCACATATCATAAATTGTTAATGCAGCAACAGAAACGGCGTTTAAAGCTTCCATTTCAACGCCTGTTTTAGAAGTTGTTGTAGCTTTTGCTTCTATATTAACTGCGCTTTTATCTTCATCAATTTCAAAGTTCATAGAAACGCCTGTAATAAAAATGTTATGGCACATTGGAATTGTATTCCATGTATTTTTTGCAGCCATAATTCCGGCTGTTTGTGCAACCGATAAAACATCACCTTTTGCTGCTGTTTTGTTTTGTATTGCTTCAAGCGTTTGCCTAGACATAAAAATAGTTCCTTTTGCAATTGCAATGCGCTTTGTGTTTTCCTTTTCAGAAACATCAACCATTTTAGGACGACCGTTTTCATCTAAATGCGTCATGGCTCACCCTCCTATTCTGTTCATTTCTCTGTTGATTGGTTTTGCCCCTTCAAGCAGCAAATGCTTTTTTGGCTTATTAAAAATTACCTGCTCAAGCGTTTGTTTAATTAATTCAACATCATTTGTTTTTAAAATGCTTTTTATATCAACTTCATCATTAGAATGCAAACAAGCTTTTAATTTGCCGTCTGCTGTTAATCTAATTTTGTTGCATTCACTGCAAAAGCTGTTGCTTAATGGGCTAATAAATCCTATTTTTCCAATTCCATTTTGCAGTTTATAATATGAAGCAACAGAATCATCTTTAACTTCAGGTGTAAGTTTAGGCAATTTTTGTTTAGCTTCATCACACGACATAAACTCATATGGTAAGTCATTTTTATTTGTTCCAATTGGCATAAGTTCAATAAACCTAACGTCAATCGGTTTTTCAAGCGTTAAATTGGCAAAGTTTAAAATTTCGTCGTCGTTAAAACCTTTCATTAGCACAACGTTAATTTTAATAGGAAAAAAACTAGCCGCTTCTATTCCCATTAGCACATCGCTAAGTTTGCCGCCTCTTGTAATAAAGCTGTATTTATTATCGTCTAGCGTATCTAAGCTAATGTTAAGCCTAGTTAATCCAGCTTGTTTTAACTGTTGCGCATATTTGTTTAAAAGTATGCCGTTCGTTGTTATAGCAAGTTCTTTAACGCCTTTTATGTTTGCAAGTTTTTCAACAAGCGCAACAATTCCTTTTCTAACAAGCGGTTCGCCGCCTGTTATTCTAAATTTATCTATTCCAAGCAAAACGCAAGCCTTAACTACGTTTTCTATGTTTTCAAATGAAATTATATCACTATGTTCTTTTTTATAAACGCCTTCTTTTGGCATACAATATATGCACCTGTTGTTGCATAAATCTGTAACCGAAATTCTTAAATAATTAATTTTTCTGCCGCAGCTGTCAATCAAATTAAATATCCCCCTAGTTTTTCAAGTTCTGCCTTGAACTCAATGCTTTGAAGTACGCTAATAAACGCTTGAATCATATCAGTGTTTAAAAAGTCTTTAAGCACGGCAAAATCATAATCTTCATGCCCTATTTCAACAAAATTAAGCGAAAGCGTTGCCGCCGCCGAATATACGCCAACTGTAGCATCTGCAATGCCGCTTTCAACTGCTGCCGCAACTGCCATATGTGTTGTCATTTCTCTATTGTATCCAACTATATTTTCAGTGCTTATATTTTCTTTTTCAAGCAAAAAGTCTGTTAAAACTCTTGTTCCTGAACCTTTTTGCCTATTAATAAATGTTACACCATCTTTTGCAATATCTTTAATTGAATTTATATTTTTAGGGTTTCCTTTTTGTGTAATAATTCCTTGAAGCCGTTTGACACCTTTAATTAGCACAGCATTTTCGGGAAGAAACTTTTCATTGTATATGCCTGTTGCTTCATCAAGTAAATGTGTTGGGGCAATATGGGTTTCTTTTTTTCTAATAGCCACTATACCGCCCATACTTCCGGTGTGCGCTGATGAAATGAAATAGCCATACTTTTTGGCAAGTATACTTCCTAAAATGTCTATTATTAAATCATGGCTTCCTATTGAAACAATAGTATTGTTAATTTTATTCATGTTGCTAATTAAAGTAACGTTAACCGGTTGTCCGGCTTCAATACCTTCGCTGCTTTTAGGAATAACCAAAACACCATCTGCACGTACAAGCGTTGTCATAACTCCTGCACCTCGATTTAGGGGAGTTGCTATTAATTTGTCGAAAACTTTTCCTAATTTAACTCTAATATATTCACGATGTTTTAACGATGAAACAATGCGCCTTGAAATAGTTGCTTTAACTATATTTTGGCTCTCGACATTAATATTCTTTTGTAGCTTGTGAATTATTGGAATAACTATTTCTTCAAACACGACATACGTTGAACAAGGATACCCCGGAAGCCCAATAACCGGCTTTTTATTAATAAACCCCAAAACGGTTGGCTTACCCGGTTTAATTGCTATTCCATGAACAAAAACTTCCCCTAACTGTTCAATAACTTTTGATGTGAAATCTTTGCTTCCGGCTGAAGAACCGGCTATTATTAATACAATGTCGTTGTTTTGTGCAATTTCTTTAACGTGTGATTTTAAAAGCTCTAAGTTGTCATCAACAGGCGAAATTCTATTAACAATTGCGCCGCTTTGCTCTGCTAGTGCTTTAATCGTCCATGAATTTGTGTCAAATATTTTACCTTTTTCAACTTTGGAATAGTTATCTATTATTTCTGCTCCTGTTGGAACAATGCCGATTTTAATACGTTCGTAAACGTTAATGTTAACATTCCCGCTTCCAATTGCAGCCCCAATGTCGGCAGGGCGAATTTCATGGTTTTCGGGAAGCAGCATTTCACCTGCAACTATATCTTCTCCAACAGGTCTTATATGTTGCCAAGGAGCAGCGGAATCTATAATTTTAACAGTATGCTCATCAGAAGCAATTACATCTTCAATCATAATTACGGCATCAAAGCGCTCATCTATTAAATTTCCAGTATTTACATATTGAAAGTCTTTGTCAATTTCAAGTGTTACGGGATTGTTTTCCGTTGCGCTGTAAGTTTTGGCTGAAACAACGGCTATTCCGTCCATAGCGGCGGCATTGTAGCTTGGAGATGAAACTTTTGCAAAAACAGGCTCGCTTGTAACAAGCCCTAAAGCTTGTCTTATATCAACAGAAGTTGTTTTAATTATAGAATTGTCGATTAAGGCTATATATTGTTGCAAAACGTCTTCCATATCTATATTCGTTAAGTAAATGTTTCTCATAGTAAAATAACCTCCACATTTTCCCCTGCAACAACACCTTCTTTTGATGAACTAATTTCAACAATGCCATCTGCTTTCATAATTTGGGAAATTGCACCCGATTTTGCAAAAATAGGTATAGCATTGTAGCCGCTTTCGGTTTTTTCAAGCTGAACAAACCGATAAGCCAAAAGCCCGAAACCACTGTGAATGTTTTGCGTTATTTTAGCAACAACTGTTGCATATTTAGGTTTTGCGTTGAAATACTGCTTTAGAATAAAAGGAGCAACTATAGCACGAAAAACAACTATTGCAGAAATAGGATGTCCGGGAAGTCCAAAAACAGGCTTTTTATTAACTTCTGCAATAACTGTTGGTTTACCGGGTTTAATTGCTATACCATGCGTTAAAATATTATCTAAAACTAGTGCCGTCATATCTTTTTCACCCGCCGAACTACTGCCCGAAATAATTACAATGTCGCTTTTTTCAGCTTGCTCATTAACAGCATATTTAAATTTGTCGAAATCATCTAAAACAATTGCCTTCTCTAAAACAACACAGCCCATTTCTTCGCACATAGTTGCAATAGCATATGTGTTAATATCTCTAACTTGTCCTAATTTAGGCGTTTTATTAATATCTACAAGTTCATCACCTGTTGAAATAATGGAAATTGTAGGCTTTTTAAATACATTTAAGGTTGCATTTCCTGTTGCTGCTAGTACGCCAATGTCTTTTACTGAAATCTTCGTTCCCTTTTTAAGTATTAGTTGTTCTTTTTTAAAATCATCACCCACATTTATAATTCCGCCGTTTGGGGCAACGGGTTTATAAACGGCAACTGTTAAATCGTCAAGCTTTTCAACATATTCAATCATAACAACGGCATCTGCACCATTTGGAATAATTCCGCCTGTAGGAACGTATATTGCTTCATTTTGACTAAGCGTTCCTATATATTGTCTGCCCATTTCAACTTGTCCCACAACGTTAAGAAAAACAGGCATACTTTCACTAACTCCGAACGTGTCTCTTGCTTTAACGGCATATCCATCAACTACTGAACGCTTAAATTGTGGCAAATCTATGTCGGAAAAAATATCGCTTTGAACATATCGTCCAACTGCATTTGTTAATGAAACAGTTTCAAAGCTGTTTTGAATATTTCCGAAGCAATTATATAATTTTTTAAAAACTTGTTCTATCGTGTCAACATTTAACATTTATTACCTCCTTAACGCTTCTTTTTGTTGCTTTTGTTCTATTATATTAATGCTTTCTATTTCTCCATTGTTTAAAGTAATAATTTTGTTGCAAAGTCTGTGCGCTTGTTCTAAACTGTGAGTTATTACAACTATAGTTGTATTGTGCTTATTGTTAAAGTCTTTTAACATATTTTCGATAATTTGTGTCGTTTCAATATCTATATTTGATGTTGGCTCATCTAAAAGTAAAAGCTTAGGATAAAATGACAAAGCTCTTGCTAATGCAACTTTTTGTGCTTCTCCCCCGGAAAGCTTTTGTGCTTTTTGTTTAACTTGTCCTGAAAGATTCAGCTGTTCGATTAATTCAGAAGCTCTTTTGTTAGCTTCTTTTTTGTCCCATTTTCTTATTTTTAAAGGATACAATATATTTTTTTCAACCGTAGTTTGGAATAAATATGGGTTTTGAAAAACAAGTGTTATGTCGTTAAAGCAAGGCGCTGTTTGGTTGTTGTAATATATATTTCCGCTTGTTTGCTTTAAAAGACCAGCTATAATTTTTACAAGCGTTGTCTTTCCTGAGCCATTTTGCCCAACGATTGCGCATATTGAACCTTTTTCAATTAAAAGACTTTCAACATTCAGTATTTTCTTATTATTATATGTCTTTATAATATTTTCGACATTAACCTCCATTAAACCTTCCTTTCAAATATTTTATGATTATTATGTTTTTGTGTTGGCTTTTGCGTTATTTTCGTATTGAAAGTTATATAAAATTGAGTTTACTATAAATGAAATTGAAAACAAAATTATTCCAATTGTAATTGAATTGCTATATTCACCCATGTTTTGAAGCTGGGAAATATATGTTGTCATAACTCTTGTGTAGCCTTTAATGTTTCCGCCAACTATCATAACAGCGCCAACTTCGGAAGTGCTTCTTGAAAATCCTGAAACAATAGCAGTTAAAATGCCTTGTTTTGATTCGGATATAAAGAGAAAAAACGTATTAAGCTTGTTTGCACCTAAAGTTTTTGAAAGTTGTTTTAAAATGCTGCTTTTTTCCTTTAAATAGTTATATAATGCGCCTATTACTATTGGAGTAATTAATATAGTTTGGGCTATAATCATTGCCGCTGGAGTGAAAGAAAGATGCAACCAGCCAAGTATACCACGGCGCATAATTAGCAAAAACACAATAAGTCCAACAACAACGGGCGGCATTCCAGTTAACGTATAAATTAGCCTTAATATTAAAGCTTTTCCTTTAAAATTATTTATGCTAAGCAAAATTGCAATAGGTATTCCGATTAGTGCACCTAATAATGTTGAGGTGCTTGAAACAAAAAGAGAAAGGGAAATTATTTGTATTAATTCCTCGTTTAGCATTTATGTTCTCCTTTTTTTGTACTACCACCCAACCTTTTAGATTGGGGAAAAATAAGTTATGCCTGCGGAAAAAACAAAGGCATTCCGAATTTATCAATTCCAAATTCGCCAATCATTTTTTGCCCCTTTTCAGATGTAAACCATTTAGCAAATTGTTCAGCACCTTCAGCATTTATACTTTCATTTTTGCTTGGATTAATAGGAAGTATGCCATATGGATTTAATAAATTTTGGTCGCCTTCCAAAATTATTTCAACTTCCAACTTATCCTTCATTGAAAGATATGTTGCCCTATCTGTTAAAGTATATCCTTGCATTTCGTTCGCCATTTGTAAAACTTCGCCCATGCCTTTGCCTGTTGAAACATACCAACTACCGTCAGGTGAAATGTTGGCGGCTTTCCAAATTGAAAGCTCCTTTTTGTGCGTTCCCGAATCGTCACCTCTTGATAAAAATGTTGATTGTGTTTGTTCCATTTTCTTAAGCGCTTCTTCAACTGTTAAGCCTTTAATTGCCGCTGGGTCGCTTTTATCGCCAACAATAACAAAGTCGTTATACATAACGTTATAGCGCTTAGACCCATGGCCTTCTGCAACAAACTTTTCCTCGTCTTGCCTTGCGTGAACTAAAAGCACATCTACTTCACCATCAACACCCATTTGAATAGCTTTGCCCGAACCTACGGCAATTACTTTAACTTCATAACCTGTGTCTTTTGTAAATTCGGGAAGTAAATAATCAAGCAAACCGCTATCGTTTGTGCTTGTTGTTGTTGCTAAAATTATTGTTTTGTTATCAACCTTTTTAACATCTTCAACATTTTCAATACTTTCGGGTTTTTTGGTTTCAACAGCTTCAATGTTTTCGACTTTAGGTTTTTCAAAAACTTTTGCGCTTGTACAGCCGCATATGCATAGCATTAAAGTTATTAGTATTTTCAATAAAGCGATTTTCTTCATGGATTTTTTCTCTCCTTATAAAATATCGTTAGCACAACATAAAAAAATCATGTCTTTTATAAGGAAAGGACATGACAAATAGACGAACGAAAATTATATTAAATAATTAAAAGTTCTAAGCAAACGAATTTTATGTTTGCAAATCTATAGTTCATTTTTTCCTTTCCAATATGGGAGGCATTTGTCTTTCGGCAAAAACCCAACGGTTAGCAGCCATAGCATTTTAAAATGCCTTAGGCTTTTCTAACTCGGAAAAATAAAATTTAAATTCTCCTCCTAAAATTATTGCGTAAAATCAAAAAGTATATTACCATAAAATGTAGTATAATGCAAATGCTATATGATTATAAAGGTGTGTATACATTTGGAAAGATATTCAAAAAACATAGGAACGGTTTCACTTGAACAATTTAATAAATTAAAAGACGGCAAAGTATGCGTTGTAGGCTGTGGAGGGCTTGGAGGGCATATTATTCAAATGCTTGGGCGTTTTGGCGTTTTAAATATTACTGCTGTTGACGGCGATGTATTTGATGTATCGAATTTAAACCGGCAAGTTTTTTCAGATGAACAAGTAATTGGGGAAAGAAAGGCTACTGTTGTTCAGGCTAAAATGAAAGCAATTAATTCGGAGGTTGTTATAAATCCAATATGCGAAGCTTTAACAGAAAAAAATGCAAAGCAAATAGTAGAAGGGCATAACGTTGTTGTTGATGCACTTGATAACGTTAAAACACGCAAGCTTTTAGCAAATGTTTGTAAGCAGTTAAACGTACCTTTTGTATATGGTGCAATTTCTGGTTGGCTTGGGCAAGCTTGTACAATTATGCCCGAAGATTATCCTGTACTTGACATTATTTATCCAAACGAAAATATTAAAGGCATAGGCGGCAATCCGTCGTTTAGTCCGGCGCTGGTTGCTTCAATTCAAGTTTCCGAAGTTATTAAAATTTTAAGTGGTAGCGGTATACCGTTAAGAAATTGCTTGCTTACTATAGACTTGCTTAATAATAAATATGATATTATTAAATTTGAGAGGAAAAAGTAAAAATGTATAAAGTTGGTATAATAACAGCAAGCGATAAATGCTCTAAAGGGTTGCGTGAAGATTTAAGCGGGGCAGCAATTGCCGAAATAGTTTCTAAGTTTGAAAAGCTTGAAGTAGCCAAAGCAACTATAGTTCCTGATGAACTAGAGCTTTTAAGAGATGAAATGATTGCAATGTGCGACAATGAACACATTGGCTTAATTTTAACTACAGGTGGAACGGGTTTTTCAAAGCGTGATGTTACGCCGGAAGCAACGCTTCAAGTTATTGAACGAAAAGCTTCAGGAATTTCTGAAGCAATGCGATTTTTTAGTTTAAAAATAACTCCGCGTGCAATGCTTTCAAGAGCTGAAGCAGGAATTAGGGGCAACTGCTTAATAATAAACTTGCCGGGAAGCCCAAAAGCAGTTCGTGAAGTGCTTGAATATATTTTGCCAAGCGTTATGCATGGGTTGGATATTTTGCAAGGTAATGCTTTTGAGTGTGGAAGCAATTAACATAAGTTTTCCCGTCTTAATATTTTAATTATAGAAAGACGGGAAGATTTTAACCCCTAATTACCAAGAACTCTCCCACCTCTTATCTTAGACGGGTGGGTAATGAATTACCAAGGTC
>CAZHPA010000044.1:0-14941 GCA_964533945.1 uncultured Defluviitaleaceae bacterium | reverse complement strand
TAAATTTATACTTATATACATATTTGTATAGTTTTGTTTAAATTTGTTGTAACAGATTTGTTGCCCGTTTCAAGACGCTTTATATCTGCTTTATCTTAACATATGAATTTATCTAATTCAAGCAAAATTTTATTTTTTCGCAGACGGAATTGCCTGGCTTATATCCCCACGGCTAAAGCCGGGGGCTTTACGCCACGGTTTGGTAACCTACGGTAGCTAACGATTAAAGAATAGTTAGAGAAACATATTTTTCACGGCGTGGTTTTTGCCGGAATATTAAGTATATTTCTTATATGCTAAAGTCAGAAAACTAAAACCAAATATTGAACATATTTATATCAAGCAGTGTTGCCATTGCTTAGCTTTAACCGTGGGGGTATAAGCTGCACATTCTGCCTGTTAAAATAAAGTTTTAGAATTTCCAGTTTTGTCTTAATATTTGTTGAATTTAGTAATACAATTAAATTATAATTCTAGTTTTGTCTTGATATTTGTTAAATTTAGTAATACAATTAAATTATAGTTTAAGCTTAAAGAAAGGAGCGTCAAATTGTAAGTGTATGGTAAAAAAAGCAAAGTTTTAATACCTATTTTATTAGGGAGGTAGTAAGCCGTTAATCTAATAGGTAAAATTTAAGATTAAATTTAATAAGGAGGGTTTAACTTTGAAGCTATTAAAACAAAGAATTTTTGCAATCTTCATGGTAATTACGTTATTAATAGGTTTATTACCGGTAAGTGCTTTAGCTGACACAACCGACGATTGGGCAAGTACATATGGTATCGAATGGAACGAAGCACTAAGAGGTAACGGTTCCGAAGATTACCGCCCCAACGATGCAGTAACAACTAACTTTGAACTAATACCTGCAAATACCAAGTCAATCGAAATCAAAGTAGAAAATGTATCGGGCATAAAAGGCACAACTGTTGAAGTTCCAATTTCATTGGCAAACAACCCGGGAATTGCTTCTGCAAAAATTAGAATGTCTTACGATAAATTAAATCTAACGCCTGTTTCCTATGAAACATTTGGAATTTTTAAAACCGAAGGTGAATTTGAGTCAAACATAGATAATGCCGCATCAATTGACGAGCTTGATTTCGTTACTTTTGTTTGGATAAATAGCGAAGATACAATCGGCAATGGTCAAGTGGTTAAAGTTAAATTTACAATAAACAGCGAAACAGACGCTTCAGAAATTCCGCTTAACTTGATATATACAGAATTTTGTAACGAAAACCTTGAACTTGTTACAGGAAATGTTACTAACGGAAAAATTGATGTTAAAGATGTCGAAGTTTTATATGGAGATATTAACAAAGATACCAAAATAGATATTAGAGATTTAGTAATATTAATGCAATATCTTGCGCAATATACCAATCTTCCAGAAATAAATTTGGAAGCGGCAGATGTTTACAAAGACGGCAAAATTGATGACTTAGATTTAATAAAATTATTGCGTTATATTGCTGACTGGAAAAATATCATTCTTGGTTCCGGACCTACTGACCCACCCCCAGTTGATAAACCTGAAATGCGTGCAGCTTGGATTTCTTATTTGGAATATTCAGAAGTAAGAGCAGGCTACAATACATTGCTTCAAGGACAAACAGAATCTCAAGCTAAAGCTAACATTGATGAAGCATTTGATAATTTAGCATCAATAGGTGTAAATACCGCTATTGTTCAAGTTCGCCCAATGGGTGATGCTATATATCCTTCTAAATTATCACCACGCTCCATTTATGTTTCACCTAAAGATGCAGCAAATAGAAAGCAAGGCGACGACCCAGGTTGGGACCCTCTACAATACATGATAGATGCGGCACGTTCAAGGGATATGGAAATTCACGCTTGGTTTAATCCATATCGTGTAGCTACAAACAGAGATTTAAGCTTGTTGGCAGACAACAATCAAGCAAAGATTTGGTATCAAGCAGGTAGTGACTGTACTTTAGAATTTCCTCGAGAAGACGGAAATATGGGGCTTAGCTTGAATCCGGCAAGAGAAGAAGTTATGGACTTTATCGCAGATGTAGTTGATGAAGTTATTGATAATTACGATATTGATGGTATTCACTTTGACGACTACTTCTACCCAACACTTAATGAAAGTTTTGATGGCGCAGCTTACAAAGAATATACAGATGCCGGCGGACAATTAAGCCAACGCGACTGGAGATTTGAAAACGTAACGCGTTTAGTTAAAAAAGTTTATGACACTGTACATGCATCGGACAAAGATTTAGTGTTTGGCATTAGCCCACAAGGAAACTTAGGCAATAATTATCTTACTCAAATGGCAGATGTTAAGCTTTGGTCATCTAAACCGGGATACATTGACTATATTATGCCGCAAATTTACTTTAACTTCCAAAATCAAACAGCACCATTTGCAGAAACAGCAGATTTATGGGCTGAAACTGTTACAGAACCTAGTGTGGCTTTATACATTGGTCTTGGCGCATATAAAATAGGCGTTTATGACCGTTGGGCATATCCGGGAAATGACGCACATCCTGCTCAAACAGAATGGATGACTGAAAACGAAATTTTAAAACGCATGATTGCAAAAACTCGCAGCGTTGAAAAAATAGGCGGCTTTACTATATTTGACTACCGCTCACTATTTAAACCGCTTGCAAGTATTAGACATAAAGTATTAGGCGAAATAGAAGCGTTGAAAATACTTACAGTAGGCAACCCAGACGTTACATTTTCACTTATAAAAAATCCTTACATACTTACAGGTTCAAATTCAACTATGGAATGGGCTTTGCTAAACAGCACAACATATACACCTTGCACAAATGATATGGATTTATCCGCATATGAAGAAGGCATTAAGGCTGCAAACGGCTTTAAAGTACGTTACATTGCTAAACCTGATAAAGAAATAGTGTTTAGAATAGCTCAAGCAGAAAAACCAAACTTTGGCTTTAACTATGAATTGTTGAGAATAAACGGTCCTATACCACTTAATGCAGAATATAGCCTTGACGGCGTTAACTGGACAGTTGGCACATCAAACTTAATACCAGTAGTAGCAGAGTTAGGCAAGACATATTACTTTAAAAACCAAATAGACCATTTAGCATATGAAAGCGCAGTTCAAGAGTTAACTGTAACCCCTGCTATGATTACAGCTGTTGGCGATGCTGAATATTTAGAATACTTCGCAGATGGTACTGCTGTGTTTAAAGACTTGCAAAACTTTAGATATTACCAATACAGATTAAATTCTTCAAGCCCTTGGATAGACGCAAGAAAACCAAGCGGCACAGGTACAGGACTTGAAAGCTCTGTAATTTCAGACATACCAAGCGGTTTAAATGAAATTGAAGTTAGAATTAAGTACACAACCCAAATGTTTGCTTCAGAACCTAAAGCTATACCTGTTAGAATATCTACAAACAAAGCTGTTCCAAAATTTACTATTGATTACGTTGGTAGAACAACTGCAGAAGTAGTTCCTACAACTGTTAAGTACAGCGAAAGCGCAACAGGGCCTTGGACAGACGGCACAGGTGCGAAACTTTCATTAGACCCTAACAGAACATACAACCTATATTTTATAGCAAAAGGTGACGGCACTTTAGGCGATAGCGCAGTGTTTACGCTTCCAATTCAAGCTTCTATAGTACCTATAACTACACAGCTCGTTGCCGGCAGCACTGAAACAAGCAGAAAGCTTACGAATTTGTCGAATAATGTAAACTATGACTATTCAGACGACGACGGCGCAACATGGAAACAAATTACACGCAGCAGTTTAACCAATGGTACATGTGATGATTTCACACCAGCAAAAGACACTATTTGGGTAAGAGCTAGAGGCGGAAACGGCGTATTGCAATCAAACCACAAAGTACTTTCATTTACATCTGCTCCATTAGTTCCAGCAACAACACCAAACTTTACAATTAATACAGCAACAGGCTTTACTAATGAAGCTGTTACTGCTGAATATGAATATATTTCATATACTACAGCACTTGCCCCTATTGCACCTTACACAGAATGGACAAAAGGCACAGGAACAACAGTAGCATCGCCACAAAACGCTAATGGAAGATTTTTTTACATCAAAAAATTAGGCGACGGAATTACAACTTCAGACAGTGCTGAACAAATTATAAAAATTTACGCATACCCTGCACCTACTGCAGCAGATGTTAAATTGGTAAACGGCGCAACTGCAGGAACAAAGAAATTTACAGGACTTAACAGCAGTACAACTACTAGAATATATGAATATTCAGAAGATGGCACAACATGGTTAGATTTAGCTAGAGGAGCAACAGCTACCGAAAGCGCAGAAATTGCAACAACAGCAACTACACTTAAAATTAGACTTAAAGGCTTTAAATCAAGCAGTGTTGCTGATTTGCCATATTTCATACAATCGGCATCAGCAGACATAACATATGTACCTGTAGCATTACCAAAAGAACCTATGCCTAACTTTACGGTTAATATTGATACTGGACTTACTAATGAAGCTGTTACTGCTGACTATGAATATATTTCATACACTACAGCACTTGCCCCAGTTGTACCTTATACTACATGGACAAAAGGCACAGGCGCACAAGTAGCATTGCCCGAAAATGCTAACGGAAGATATCTTGCAATTAGAAAAACCGGCAACGGCACTACAACTTCAAATAGCGACGAGCAAAAAATTAGAGTAATGGCTTATGCACTAGACAATATAACGCTCGAAGCAGGCGCTGCAGAAGGTTCTGTTAAATTCTCTGGCCTCCATTCGTTAACAACAAGACGATATGAATACTCGTTAGATAATGGCGCAACATGGATAGATGTTGTTAGAGCATCTGCACCAAACACTACTAGCATTGACATTATCACAGGCGCAACATCAATACAAATAAGATTAAAGGCGTATGTAGGCACCGATGCGGAAAGCACAATTTTCTTAAAGTCTGCACCTTTAACATTAACTAACACTTTTATAACAACAGCTGCTGAACCAACACCAGAAACAGAAGACATAGAGATAGCTGATTATAACGAAGAAATAATGGCAGAAGTTGCATAAGCATAAATAGCTTTATAGCATAAAAACAACGATAAATAAATGTTTATCGTTGTTTTTATTTTGAGTAAAAGTAAGATTTAATTTTATATTTTATTCAAGCGATTGTGCAATTTTAATTAACTCTTCATGCCCTAAAGTACCGTTGTCAAAAATCATATACATAACGTCGCCAATTTGAATATCAAGCATCTTCCCGTCAATAATTGCTTCATACCCGTTAATATTAACCCGCTTAACATCTTTGCTTACAGAAGTACCAAAGGCCGTTTCTTCATCCATATAGCGAACTTGAGAATATATTTCATCTTTGCCGTTACTGTAGTATATGTTTATATACTTGTTTGAACCTTGCTTATTTTCTTCTTTGTTTGCAGGGTCTCTATAATATTCCATTCTATCAAATGCGTAACCTTTTGGCAAATATTTGGGCATTAAAGCGTCAGTTATAAAATAACTTAAGCCTTCTTCAATGCTTCTAACTTCAAACGTTTCAGACTTTTGTACTTTTTTAGCTTCATCGTCTGTCATTATTCTTGTTTTGCCGTCATCGTATACAATTTTAACTTCTTTGCCGCTTTCATCATAAAGTATTCCATTTTCTGGGAAATAAACAAGTTCGTTTCCGTCTTTGTCAAAAACTTGCCCTTTTATGTCTTGTGGAATTGGAATAGCTTTTGGGTCTCGATTGTCTTCAATAACATAGTAATTGGCATATTGTCCAACTGTTATACTTTTAACTATACGTACTAATTCGTCGCCGTAAGCTGCTATTGAAAAACATACTACTGTTGCTGCAATTGCTACAGCAGCAAAAGGTTTTTTAAGTTTCTTATTCATTTTAATTTCTCCTTCTCTTTCTATTTGTTTTAATTTTATTTTTAAAGCTTCAAGATTTTTTTCACGATTAACACTTTCGGATGAAAAGTCTACTTTTTTGCATTGTTCTAAAAATTGTTTGCTTTGGTCATCAAGCTTCATTTTAAACACCCTCCTTGCCTAATATTTTCATAAGCTTTTTAATAGCTCTGTGAACAATAACCCCAACGTTAGATTCGCTGATGCCCAAAATATTCGCTATTTCGCAATTTTTTAAATCTGTCGAAAATTTCATAGATAATACTTGTCTTTCCTTGTCTTTAAGTTTAGACATAGCGCAAATTAACTCTTTATTAGTTTCATTTTTGACAATAATTTCTTCAGGTTGACTGCCTTTTGAAGCAATACTTAAAACATCTTCTATTGAAACAAACGGAGCAAAAAATTTACGCTTTTTGCTTCTTAAATAATCGGTTACAACGTTTTTGGCGATACCTATTAGCCAAGCTTCCATAGGTGCATAACTTGGTTTGTAAGTATGAAATTTGCGTATAACATTTTCAAAAACTGTACTTGCAAGTTCTTCCGAATCAAAATGATTATCTATGCGAAAACTAATATAGTTATATACATTTTTGTAATATTGTGTATAAATTGATTCAAATAGTTCGTTGTCTATTATGGCTTCCCGCCTTTCTGCGTTTATATCAAGGGCCCTGCTGGTATAAACGTCCATTTTTTATCACCCTCCTTTTCTTGCTCTGTTTAGCAAATGCTTTACACCACTGTATACGTTAAAAAATTAAATCCATTACAGTTTTTAAATATAATTTTCAAATATGCAAAAATAACTATAGTTTAATTGCTAAAATGCCTAAGATATGTTATTATTTAACAATAATAAATCTAAAGAGGTGATATTGCATGAAAATTAAGCTTAAATTGTTTTTTGCATTTACGGGAATGATATTAATAACTTGCATAGTTGGAGCATTTGCTATTTTAACTATGCTTAATACGTTAAAAAATTCCGAAATATCTGTTGACAGAAATATGGAGCCAATTGTAATTGTTGATAGAATTGCAACGCAAGATTTATCTATGGGTATTAGTATGAGAAGCGTTATGCTTTTTCATGAAGACAGCGAATATGTTGAAAAACAAATGACTACATACAACGATTATTGGGATAAAATAAAAAACGATTTAAATAGCTATAAAGTCGCTATTTCAAAACACCAAGTATTAAAAGAAGAAATGGCTTTGTATAGCGAGCTGGAAGACATATTTTTTAACAAGCTAAAACCGCTTACAGATTTAACAGTTGAAAATGCAAAAAAACACGATATAGAAGCCGCTAAAGCAACAATGGCTCAATGTTCTCAATACATACCTGTAAAACGTGAAATTATAACTAAGCTTATGGATATTCATGTTAATGACAGCAAAGACACAAACGGCAAAAATAGCAGTGCCATTAGCCAAAGTATTTTAATTATGTGTATTATTATGCTTGCTTCTATTATTTTGGCAGTTATAATAGGAACTTTAATTACACGCTCTATTTTAAAACCAATCAATCAAATGACTAATGCATCCGAAGAAATTGTAAAAGGTAATTTAAATGTAAATATGGTTTCAAATTCTAAAGATGAATTAAATATATTGTCCTCTTCTTATGGCAAAGTTGTAAATACTTTAATAAGCTTAATTTCCGATTTAGAAAAAATGATAAAACAGCAGTTAGAAGGAGAAATTGATGCCAAAATCGACGAAAATAAATATATGGGCGCTTATCAAAGCCTTGTAAAAGACATTAATTTTTTAACGCAAGAAAATAATAATCAAATTTTCGATATATTAGCTTGTATAGAAAATATGTCTAACGGAAATTTTAATGCAAATTTAAGGTCTTTTTCAGGTAAGAAAAAAGCTGCAAATGATATTGTGGAAAGTGTTAGAAAAAATTTATTTTCTGTTAATACACAAATTAACGAATTAGTTAGCGCTTCAATTAAAGGTGATTTAGGTGCAAGAGCAGATGAATCTGCATTTAGTGGGGATTGGGCAATTATTATATCAGGGCTTAACAAGCTTATGGTTACTATAATAAATCCGCTATACGAATGCACTAAAGCTTTAAAAGAAATGTCATTAGGAAACTTTGAAAATAAGATGTCGGGAAATTATCAAGGCTACTTTAACGAAATTAAAACGTCTGTTAATGACACTATGTTGTCTATAAGTTCTTATACAGAAGAAATTACGCTTGTTTTAAATAAAATTGCACAAAATGATTTAAATGTTGAAATTACAAGAGATTATGTAGGCGGATTTTCAAATATAAAAACAGCTATAAATAATATTATTTATAAATTTAACGACGTTTTGGCAAACATTAACGCTTCTTCAGAACAGCTTGCCATTCGGGCTTCTCAAATTTCAGAAACAAGTAATTCTCTTTCTAATGGTGTTTTAAATCAATCCGGAGCTATGCAGCAATTAACGGCAACAATAAATGTTATAAACGACAAAACCAAGAAAAACGCAGAAAACGCAAAGCATGCAAATAATCTTTCATTGGTTTCAAGAGAAAATGCAATGAACGGCAACGAGGAAATGAAAAAAATGTTGCTTTCAATGAATGGAATAAAAGATTCTTCGGGCAATATTTCTAAAATAATAAAAGTTATTGAAGATATAGCGTTCCAAACAAACCTTTTAGCTTTAAATGCAGCTGTTGAAGCTGCAAGAGCAGGACAACACGGAAAAGGTTTTGCTGTTGTTGCAGAAGAAGTTCGTAATTTAGCCGCAAGAAGCCAAAATGCAGCAAAGGAAACAACTGCTTTAATAGAAGATTCTATAGAAAAAGTTAAAACAGGAACGTCAATAGCCAAACAAACGGCAAATGCGCTAGGAAAAATAGTAACTAACACATTAGAAGTTTCTGAACTAATAAGCAATATTACTAGCGCAACTGAAGAACAATCTTCGGCAATTTCTAAAATTAGCTATGGCTTAAATGATATTTCAGAAGTAACCCAACTAAACTCATCAAATTCAGAACAAACGGCTAAATCTTCAGAAGAACTTTCTAATCAATCAAATATTTTAAAATCTTTAGTTGGCGTATTCAAGCTAAAAGTAAACTTTTAATAATTCCTGCCTTCGGGCTGGAATTTTTTGTTGACAATTAATGCATATGTTGAGAAAATGTATTAATACAAATTTAAATTTAAATATTAGGAGGCTTGCAAGTGGAAGTTTTAGAAAGATTAAATGCACTAAGAACTAAAATGAAAGAGCAAGGCATTGATGCATATATAGTTTTAAATACAGACCCTCACGGCAGCGAATATCCATGCAGCAGATTTAAAGCTAGAGAGTGGATTTCAGGCTTTGATGGTTCAGCCGGCATATTTGCAATAACTCAAAAAGAGGCAGCGCTTTACACAGACGGAAGATATTTTATACAAGCCAAGCGCCAGCTTGAAGGAACAGAAATTGAATTGCTTAAAATGAATATAGACGGTGCCTTAACACTTGAAGACTGGATTAAAACTAAGCTTTCAGAAAATTGCGTCGTTGGTTTTGATGGTAAAACAGTTTCGGTTTCGCTATATAATAAATTTGAAAACAAATTTAGAAAAAATAAAGTCGAGTTTAAAACAGACATTGATTTAATAGATGAAATTTGGAAAGATAGAGAGCAACTGCCAAAAGAAAAAGTCTTTGAACACGATATTAAGTTTGCAGGTAAAACAAGACTTGAAAAACTTGAACAGTTGAGGCACGAAATGGACAATGAAGAAGCAGACTGCTATTTAATTGCGTCGCTTGACGATATTGCATGGCTTTTTAATTTTAGAGGTAACGATGTTTTAAATACGCCTGTTTCATACGCATATAGCTTTATATCAAAAGATAAGGCATATTTATTTATAGATACGCAAAAGCTTGAAGACGGTATTAAACAAAGTCTTTTAAAAGATGGCGTAATTTTAAAAGAATATGACGAAATATCCGAATTTTTACGTCAATACGACAAAGAAGAAACAATTTTTATAAACCCTGATAAAGTTTCAATTAGCCTTAAAAACTCTTTTAATAAAAACCTTGAAACGGCTTGTGGAATAGATATTACAACAAAGTTAAAAACAATTAAAAATGAAATTGAAATTGAAAATATAAGAAATTCTCAAGTAAGAGATGGCGTTGTAGTTGCAAAACTAATTAAATGGATTAAAAAAGCCGTAAAAGTTAATGAAGTTTATGAATCTGATATACACGACATTTTATGCGGATTAAGACGAAAGCAAGAAAACAGCTTTGGCGTTGGGTTTAGCACAATTGCTGCATATATGGAAAACGCCGCACAAATGCATTATTCGCCCGTTAAAAGAAAAAGTGCAAAGCTTTTGCCTAAAGGCATGCTTTTAATTGACACAGGTTGGCAATATTTGGACGGAACAACAGACATAACACGAACAATAGCACTTGGCGACGTTTCAGAGCAAATGAAAAGAGATTTCACGTTAGTTTTAAAATCTCATATTAATTTTGCAATGGCTAAATTTTTATATGGGGCAACGGGCGCAAATTTAGATACAATTGCACGCAAAATTATGTGGGAACATGGGCTTGATTATAAATGCGGAACGGGTCATGGGCTTGGCTATTTTTTGAGTGTTCATGAAGGACCTCAAAATGTTAGAATGAATGCACACGATACTAAATTTGAAGCCGGAATGATAGTAACAAACGAGCCGGGCATATATAAAGAAGGGCTTTATGGAATAAGAACAGAAAACACTGTTTTAGTAACTTTTGACTATGAAAACGAAAACGGTAAATTTATGAAGTTTGAAACAATATCGTTCTGTCCTATAGATTTAGATTTAGTTGATGTTTCGCTACTTTCAGATAACGAGATTGAATGGCTTAATAACTACCATGAACAAGTTTATGAAAAGCTTTCGCCTTCTTTCATCTCAGATATTTCAGAAGAAGGTTTAAACTGGCTTAAAAATGCAACAAGAAAAATAAGTAAGTAACATTAAATAGCTTAACAGATTCTTGCTTGAAAAAAGTACAAGCTGGTTTAAAAATGCAACAAGAAAGATAAGTAAATAGATAAAAGGTATCATAAAAATATTTAATTTAGAGGTATAAACATAATGAAAAATGCATTTGACACACTTAATGAACGTGGATTTATAGAACAAACTACCCATTTAGAAGAAATTAAAGAATTGCTTGCAAAGGAAAAAGTGTCGTTTTATGTTGGATTCGACCCAACAGCCGATAGCCTAACCGTTGGGCATTTTGTACCTGTTATGGCAATGGCTCATCTTCAAAGAGCAGGACACCGCCCAATTGCCGTAGTTGGCGGAGGTACAGGAATGGTTGGCGACCCAACTGATAAAACTGAAATGCGAAAGATGATGACAAAGGAAGAAATTGAACACAATTGCAATAAATTTAAATCCCAACTATCCAAGTTTTTAGATTTTTCAGAAGACAAAGCAATTATGGTAAATAATGCCGATTGGCTTTTAGGCTTGCAGTACGTTCCATTCATCCGTGAATATGGCGTTCATTTTTCGGTTAATAGAATGCTCACTGCCGATTGCTATAAAACACGTTTTGAACGTGGCTTGTCGTTTTTTGAATTTAACTATATGATTATGCAATCGTACGACTTTTTAGAACTTTTTAGAAGGTATAATTGCAAAATGCAAATGGGTGGCAACGACCAATGGTCTAATATAATTGGGGGAGTAGAATTAATTCGCCGTGTTGGGGGACAAAGCGCTTATGGTATGACGTTTTCACTACTTGTTACAAGCGATGGAAGAAAAATGGGTAAAACAGAAAAGGGTGCTGTTTGGCTAGACCCTAACAAAACACCTCCTTACGATTTCTTCCAATATTGGCGCAATATAGATGATGCTGATGTTAGAAAATGCTTGTGTCTTTTAACGTTTTTGCCTATGGAGCAAATAAACGAATTAAGCGCACTTGAAGGAAGCGAAATAAATAAGGCAAAAGAAGTTTTGGCATTTGAAGTTACAAAAATTGTTCATGGCGAAGAAGAAGCCGAAAAAGCTAAAAGCGCTGCCAAAGCATTATTTTCGGGTGGCGTTGACGAAGGCTCAATTCCAACGGCAATTATTTCAAAGACAAAATTGGAAAATGGCATAGATATTATTTCTTTGCTTACAGAAGTAGCGCTAATTCCTTCAAAAAGCGAAGGAAGAAGGCTTATATTGCAAGGCGGAATTAAAGTTAATGATGAAAAAATAGAAAGTTTTGAGCATATTGTAACGCTTAACGATTTTAAAGATAACGCTTTAATAATTCAAAAAGGCAAAAAGATTTTTAAAAAAGTTATTGTTGAATAGAGAGTAAAACTATAAAGCCAAACGCGTTAATTTGCGCTTGGCTTTTATTTAAGGAAAAAATAAATTCTAATGTGACATACAGATGTTCCATTTGGTTTGCTACAATAAAGAAAAATAACCTAAGGAGCATTATGTATGATTAATAAAAAACTATTTCACAAGAGCTTTTGTTTTATGATTTTGGGGCAAATTATTTCTATCTTCGGAAATTCTATTTTACGATTTGCCTTGCCCTTATATGTTTTGGATAAAACAGGTTCTGCAACCGCATTTGGTAGTATTCTTGCCCTGTCTATGATACCAACTATTCTTTTGTCTCCAGTTGGCGGCATATTGGCTGATAGAGTAAACAGAAGAAATATTATGGTTGCACTTGATTTTATAACTTCGGCGCTGCTTATACTCTTTTTTATGGGGTTTCGTATGGAAAACATAAATGGTATTCTAACGATTGTTATAACAATGATGCTGTTGGCAGTAATACAGTCTTTTTATCAACCCTCTGTACAGGCAAGCATTCCATTACTTGTAACAAGAGATAATCTTGTAAAAGCCAATGCAGTAGTCAGTCAAGTAAATGCTTTAGCAAATTTAATCGGTCCGATTGTAGGCGGCATTGCTTTTTCTATTTGGGGCTTAATGCCAATTATTACCATTAGTGCGGTTTGCTTTTTCTTATCCGCCATATTGGAAATTTTCATTGAAATGCCCTTTGAACAATCTACAGAAAAGATAAAAATTGGTCGGATGATAAGAAGCGATATACAAACTAGCTTGCGCTTTATTGTAAAAACTAAGCCTGTTTTACTTAAAACAACTGTTGTTATTACAATGTTCAATCTTGTATTCTATTCGATGATGTTTGTCGGGCTTCCATATATTATTAAAGTGTTTTTCGGATTAAGCAGCACATTATATGGTGTCGCACAAGGTATACTGTCTGTTGGGACGCTGGCGGGAGGTATATTTGCCACAGTAATGTCATCAAAACTTAAAATTCAAAAATCCTATGTGCTGTTTTTGCTTACTATATTTACCACATTGCCTATAGGAATTGTTCTTATGTTGCAAATACCTGCAGTTTATGCCTATGTTATTATTATTGTGTCCGGATTTATATTTATGGGGTTGTGTAGTGTATTTACAATCCTGATGCTTTCCTTTATCCAAATGGAAACCCCAAATGAGCTTATAGGAAAAGTGCTTGCATACATAATTTCTCTTTGCATGGTATCACAGCCGTTTGGGCAAGCCATTTATGGCATACTGTTTGAATCTTTTGGCAAAGCTTCTTATTGGGTTGTTTTTTTGTCGATTGCTGTTAATATATTTATTATGGCATACGCTAAAAAAGTGTTTTCTAATGTTTCGTAAGAAAGTGATGTGTTTATGCAAATTGACCGATTAATACAATTAACATTTCTTTTGATGAGCCGAGAACAAATGACCGGAAGTCAATTGGCGGAATATTTTGGCGTTTCCAGACGGACGATTTATCGTGACATTGATACGTTAAGTATTGCTGGAATCCCTATTTATTCCAACAAGGGTAATGGTGGCGGAATTGGTATTTCGAAAGAATACAGAATTGATAAAACCTTGTTGTCTGAAAAAGAGCAGAAGGACATACTGCAAGGGTTACAAGTTCTAAAGGCGGTTCAATATCCAAATGTACATGGGGCCTTGAATAAGATGAAAGTTATTTTTAACAAACCAATGATGCCGGATTGGATTGACGTAGACTTTTCCCAGTGGGGATATAGCAACCGTAACGATTTTCATACTATTGAACGAGCAATTTTAGATAAACGTGTTATTACATTTGACTATGTTAACTCGGATTTGAAAAAAACACAACGTATAATTGAGCCGTTGCAATTAGTTTTCAAGTTTCAAACATGGTATATTCAAGGCTTTTGCAGGCACAAGCATGACAATCGCACATTTAGAATGTCTCGTGTAAAAAATCTATTAGTAACAGATGAACAGTTTAAACGTACTATTCAAAAAAAATTATCAATAGAACCCGACTATGAAAAATCGTATGATTTAGTTCTTTTTAAATTGAAATTCCATAAAGAAATAGCACATAAAGTCTTTGATGAGTTTGATGAACGATATATTGAACATCAAGAAGATGGCTTTTTCTTAGTTACTATTTATTACCCTATTAATGAATGGATGGTCGGGCATATTTTATCATTCGGTAATTTTGTGGAGATTATTGAACCAAGCAAAGCAAAAATATTGATTAAAGAAAGAGCTAAACTAATTTACGATATTTATAGTTAAATAAATATAACGAGCAAGCTTTGTATTATTAGTAAATGTTGTTGTAAAGTGGCAAATTTATTTAATATTTCAGACAGAAGAAAGCACAATAAATCGGGAAAAAGTTCTTTCTAAGTGATATGATATATACACAGATGAAGGGTGATGAAAGCTATGGAATGGATAGAAAGTATCAGCCGAGCTATCAGCTATATTGAAGAAAACCTTACAGATAAGCTGACTATTGAAAAAATTGCTAAGCATGCACTTATATCGCCGTTTTTTCAAAAAGACTTTTCAATGCTCTGTGGATTTACCTTGAGTGATTATATTAGAACCTGTTCAAATTCTCCTCAATAGCAGTCCAACAAAAGCAAGAAC
>CAZHPA010000043.1:0-15202 GCA_964533945.1 uncultured Defluviitaleaceae bacterium | reverse complement strand
AAAATAAAGACCTTGGTAATTCATTACCCACCCTTCTAAGATAAGAGGTGGGAGAGTTCTTGGCAACTAGGGGTTAAACAATCTTTAGAAGTCATTTTGTCACCTTTACTAATAGCGTATATGGCTAATAACTATGCAATATATTGAAATATATAAAGCTCAAAAACTGCCTTATATCTTATAATTTTAACCTACTTTAGTTTATCCCAACATTTAGCTATTAGCAATACTTTTACATTTAGAACATTTATAGCATCTATAATATCTATAACATCTACAACATCTATGGTAAGTAGAAGAATTTTAGCAACTATTGGCTAAATTACATATTTACATTTTTCAATATGTTACATATACTAAAATATATCGAATATTTTAGAATTTTAAACGAGAGGTGTAATTTTTGAGTAGTAAATATGTTGAAAATCAAAAATATTTAAAGCATTTTGCGATGAAACTCGCTTAACGGTTTTGGAAATACTGTAATTGGGCGAAAAATGCGCATGTGTGCTTTTGGAAAAAGTAAATGTAGGGCAACCAACATTATTGCACCACATGAAAATTCTTGTAGGAAGCAGCATTGTGTTGGTTCGAAAAGATGACAAGTAGACTTATTATTCTATTAGCGGCAAAGAAGCAGAATTATCTAAAAAACTTCTTTCAAGTTTGCTTACATGCGCTGAAAGCTGTAATTGCAGAGGTGGCAATTTATGTAATTAATATGGATTTTTATTACTTGATTTCTACCAAACTTAGCAATATAATTAAATTATAAAACAATAATATATGTTAGATTTAGTACAAATTTATATATTATAGAAATAGCGCAAAAGCCATAAATATATAAAGTGCAAGAAAATACTTAATGAATGTGTAGGAATTAAAAATGCAAAAATTTATATTGTTTATTGTAATGCTTGTTAAAGAAGTGGAAAAAGACGAATTAATTTCGCTTGCCAATGAAGTTAGCTATAAAATACTTCTTGCAATTTTTCCGCTTATAATATTTATTTTAACTATACTTGGCTTTTTAAATATAGATAGTTCAGAATTAATACAGTATTTATCACGTTCTATACCTCAAGATATATTGGTAATTGTAGAAACTTTAATAAATGAAGTTGTAGGCAAAAAAAGTATAGGTTTGCTTTCTACAAGCTTTATTTTCACAATATATAGTGCTTCATCTGGATTTAATGCCGTTATTCGTGCAATTAACAAATCGTACGGGCAAAAAGAAACAAGAAACTTTATAGTTGTTAGGTTAATTAGTGTGTTTCTTGTAATTTTGTTTTCTCTTTCTATTGTTTTGTCGGTTGCGGGCGTTATTGCTAAATCTAGCTTTGTTTTAAGAGAAAAAATAATACAAATGTTCCCTGAGTTTTCGGCATTTTTCTTTAGCTTTACCGCCGTTTTAATTTCTCTTGCAATGCTTTTAATTAATACAATGGTAATATATAAAGTATCAAGCTGCAAAAAAGTTAGCTTTATTAAAGTTTTGCCTGGTGCTTTATGCACTGTTGTTTTTTGGGCTATTTTAACAAAAGCATTTAATTTGTATATTGTGTACTTTTCAAGCTATTCAAAAATTTATGGAAGCATAGGCTCTGTTATGATTTTAATGATTTGGCTTAACATAATTTCTATAGTTTTGCTGCTTGGAAGCGAAATTAATGCTCTTTTAGAAATTAGAAACTAAAACCCTGCTTAAAGCAGGGTTGAGATGAATATTAAAATTAAGAAATAAACTTAAATAATACGTTAAGTTCAAAAAGCAATGACGAAACCGCAGATTTATCAAGCATTTTGCCAACATCTGAAAATTGCTGCGAAGAACTTAAAACTAATAGAAAAGCTTGAAGTACAAAAACAGCAACAAATCCCTGCAGGCAACCTATTGCTGCCCCTCCTGCTTTATTAAATATATTTATAACAGGCAGTTTTGCAACTATATCAAGGCTTTTTGTTAATATTTTAATTACTATTAAAGAAGCAATAAAAACAATAATCATTGATATAATATTAATACACAAAAACGCAATGTATTTAGCAATGTAATTTTCAATTGTTGACACTTTAAGCAGCTTATATATTTCGGGATTGTTATTTTTAATAAGGTTTTTTGTAACAAATTCCGGAAGCGGCAGCGCTTCTATTAATTCTGTTTTTTGCTTTAATGTGTCGGTTTTTTTAACGTTTTCTTCTAAATTTATTACTTTAACGATTGACTTTGTGAGCCTTTCGCTTGCAGATGTTTTTTCTAAAATAAATTTGCTAAATATAGGATATATTTGCACAGATAAAATTAATGCCAATATAACCGAAAAAAAACCAAGCATTGAAACTATAAGTCCTTTTTTATATCCACCATAAACGCAAACTAAAAAAACTATTAAAGCAACTACATCTAAAGCATTCATTATTTATCGACCTACCTTTAACAGGTTTATATTACCAATTATTACCAATTAAAATTAGCTCTATAACAACTATTAATTATTTCCAATCCTTTTTCGCTTCATAATAACAGCTTCTGTGCTTGAAGCTACCAATATGGTGTCGGTATTTTCTAAAAAGATAACTTGTCTTAAATCAGAAATGGCATCATATTGCCAAAGTAGCTTGCCCTTTGAATTAATTGCGTAATAGCTTCTTCCGGCACCAACAATTACGGCATCTTGCGAAGTAGACAAATATGTAGCTTTTTTAGCCAATTCATATGAACTGATTAATTCCCCACTTAAATTATAAAATTCAATTGTGCCGGATTTTTTTGCATCTTTATTAATTAAAGAATCGCCCAAAGAAAGAACAAAATTTTTGTCGCCCAAATAACCTACAAAATCTATTTTATTTGGCATTTCCATATTAAACACTTCCGAAATAGAAGCTCCAAAAAGCGTCCCTGTAACTTCTGTATCGGAAATAGTAATTAAGTTGTTGTTAGACATAAAATTCATAAACCCAACTATTTGTTCTTCTTTGCGCTTTGTGTTAAATATTGAATCGGTATAATTTTTAGCTTCGTTTTTATCTAAATATGCAAAAACTAAATCAGAGGCTAAGAAATCATTAACATCCATAAGACAGCTTGCCAAAATGCGGTTGTCGCTTGAAATTGAAGCTGCTATTGGGTATATATTCGGCAATTGATATTTCCATTCCCAAATGTTAGCGCCCAAAGAATCGAATACTCTTGTTTCGTACTCCTCGCCTCTTTGCAAAATAACACAAAGATAGCCTGTGCTATTAACTGTGAAATTTAAAATATTCATGCCTTGAAACGTTTGGGAATACATTTGACCTTCTTTGTTAAATACATAAACTTCGCTTCCGCTTAATTCACAAACAGCAACTATGCCTCCGTTTCCAATTAAAACAGGAGTTGTCATGTTAAGTGGCATTTCCCATTTTTGTCTTCCCGAAGAAGTCATTAATTTAATGCCATCTTTTGTGCAGAAAAAAAATTCCGATGAATTGTTAGAATAAAAGCTTGCGTTTGAGTCAAAGTCATATTTAAGCGAAAAATCCATTGTGGCAAACTTTGTTTTATTTAATATAGTGTTGTTATTAACATCTTGACTAAATGGCGAAAGCTCCATGTATACGTATGCCGAAAAGGCTATAACTACAACAACGGCAGCTAAAAGCATTACGTTCAAGTTTTTGCCTCTCAAGTAATAGCCCTCCTTGCTTTATATTTTCCCTTTTATATAATACTATTTTTTGGATATATAAGCAAGCTTTTTAAAACTGAAAACTAATATAAGCAAAACTTGAATTAAGCCTAAAATTCCAAACGCCGGATATACTTTGCCAACAAAATTTGAAAACCCCAAATGCGCAATTAATGCCGCAAGCAAAGACGTTATAACAATTAATAAATTTTTTTTAATTTTAACTTTAGAGCAAAGCCATTCAATAAAGGCAAAGCCGTTAGCTGTTGCCGTTGTAAAAATTGCACACAGCAAAATAATTAAATAAAAGTATTCTAAGGATAAACCATATTTTTCAACTATTTTTAAAAGCGGTATTTCAAATTTATATATAAAAGCATAATTTGCGTAAAGCGGAAGCGCAATACAAAATGCTAAAAGCGTCATTGATGCGCCACTTAAAATGCTGCTTATTGCAGCAACTTTTTTATTAACTGCAAGGTTACTTATTGTAACTAAAACAGAAATTGCTGTAACAACATTATAGCTTGCATATATTATAGCCGAAAGTAGCCAATTGTTTGATATTGAAAGCTTTGCACTAAGAAAGCTTACTGTGCTTTGCGCAAAAAATGTATAAAGCCCTATAAAAATTCCGCCAACAACCATAATAGGGGCTAAAATTGTATTAATTTCAACTAAAGCCCCATTAAAAAACGTTAATGTGCAAAGAAGACAAATTATTAAAACGCCAACAGTAAAATTAAAAGAAAAAGCCTCATATATAACAGCACCGCCTGCGGACAGCATAGTTGAATATAGCACAAATAAAAATATGGCAACTAAAGTTTCCATAACAATACTAATATTTTTCCCAAAAACATGTTTCAAAAAGCCATTATATGTTCTAATATTTTGTGTTAGGCAAATATCAAGAACCAAAAATCCAATAAAAGAAAAAATAATTCCCGCAATAATCATTCCTATAAAGCCGTTGCTTTCAAATTTTACAAAAAAATTCATAAGCTCTTGCCCCGAAGCAAAACCGGCACCAAGTATTATTGCCGTGTAAACACAAGCTATTTTTACAGCTTTTGACAAGCAGTACCCCTCCGTCCATTAATTATATTAAATGCGGATAATAATTAATATACGAAGGTTTAATTGTTTTAGAACTACAACAAGCTTTTATCGTTAATCATTTGTTGTTTTAGCGTATAAAGCTTTAATGATAAATCTACAGGCAAAGTTTGAGGATTAATTAAACGCTTATGTTCGCTCCAAAGCGTATCAAGCTCAATCTTGCAATATTTGCTAATTTCCATAACAGAAGGTGAATTATATACGCACTTTCCATTTAAAAATATAGGAACTAAAAGTTCTCTAATTTTATATTCGTTAGCTTTAAGCGTCATTTTTTTCCATGTTGCATTTGGGTCAAAAATTGTTAAGTCTTTTGCGCTGTCAAATTGTTCATTGTCAAGCGCAATTAAATCTGCCTTAATTTTGTTTGTTTTGGCATTGTAAAAGCGTAATACTTTTTTAAAGCCCGGATTTGTAACCTTTTCAACATTTTCTGAAAGCTTAATTTTTGGTATTAACTGTCCGTTTTCGTCAGTTTGTGCTGCAAGTTTATAAACTCCCCCAAATGCCGGGCAATCTCTCGAAGTAATTAAGCTTGTACCAACACCCCAAACGTTTATTTTTGCATTTTGAAGCTTTAAGTTACTAATTAAATATTCGTCTAAATCATTAGAAGCAGTTATTGTTGCGTCATAAAAGCCTGCTTCATCAAGCATTGCTCTTGCTTCAATAGATAAATATGCAATATCGCCGCTATCTAACCTAATTCCATAATTTGTAAGTGGTATGCCTTCTTGCTTCATTTCTGAAAAAACTTTAATTGCATTAGGTACGCCGCTTTTTAATGTGTTGTATGTGTCAACCAAAAGTATGCAAGCGTTAGGAAATGTTTTGGCATATTGTCTGAAAGCTGAAAGTTCGTCTTTAAAGCTCATTATCCAGCTGTGTGCATGAGTTCCACGAACAGGAACATTAAACATTTTGCCTGCAAGAACATTGCTTGTTGCATAACAGCCTCCAATTATTGATGCCCTTGTGCCATATACAGAAGCATCAACACCTTGCGCTCTTCTTAAGCCAAATTCTAAAACATTGTCGCCGTTTGCTGCCCAAACAACACGAGCTGCTTTTGTTGCAATTAAGCTTTGATGATTAATTAAATTAAGCATTGCGGCTTCAATTAACTGTGCTTCAATGATTGGCGCTTTAACACGCAAAAGCGGTTCTTCCGGAAAAACAACAGTTCCTTCCGGAATTGCATAAATATCTCCTGTAAAACTAAAATTTTTAATATAGCTTAAAAAGTTGTCGTCAAAATAATTCAAGCTTTTTAAATAACTAATTTCTTCTTCTTCAAAACGTAAGTTTTTAATATATTCAATAACTTGGCAAAGCCCTGCTGTTATTGCATATCCGTTTGAACAAGGATTCTTTCTGTAAAATAAATCAAATACAACTTGTTTTTCGTGCATTTTTGAGTTATAATAGCCTTGCATCATAGTTAATTCGTAAAAATCTGTTAAAAGCGTTAAGTTATTTTCCATTTAAAATCCACCTCATATAAAAATTAAACTAATTATATATAATATAAAATAAATTGTAAAGTAAACAACAATTTTCTTGACAAAATGTGCATAAACGTTTATAAATAAATAGATAACCTGTAGAATCAAGCTTTTTAATGGATTTATACTGGCTGGATTGTTTTATAATTATCCAAATATATTTAATTTCTAAGGAGGACATAACAATGAACAAAAGCGAATTAATTACTGCAATTGCAGGCAAAGCAGAAATGAGCAAAAAAGACACTGAAAAATTTTTAAAAGCATTTGAAGAAAGCGTTACAGAAGAATTAACTAAAGGCGGCAAAGTTCAATTAGTTGGCTTTGGAATTTTTGACGTTATAGAAAGAGCAGCTCGTGAAGGCAGAAACCCTCATACAGGCGAACCAATGCCAATAGCTGCTTCAAAAGCTCCTCGCTTTAAAGTTGGAAAAGCTTTAAAAGATGCTGTTAACGGCAAATAGTAAAATGAGATTAGACAAGTTTTTAAAAGTTTCAAGAATTATTAAGCGGCGAACTGTTGCCAATGAAGCTTGCGACGGAGGCAGAGTTTGTGTTAACGGAAAAGCCGCAAAGGCAAGTTGTGAAGTTAAAATTGGCGACATAATTTCAATTTCTTTTGGAAATAATACTACTAAGATTGAAGTTGTTTCAATTAAAGAACAAACAAAAAAAGATGAAGCATCACAAATGTATAAAAATGCAGAATAGTTAAAAGCACCCTTAAAAGGTGCTTTTTTAATTTTATTTTACATAAAAATAGATATATTGTTAAATAATAAACTTGGGAGCATAATACTTACCCTAAATGCCATTTTTTGCACTTATATATATTTCCGCATTATAACTAAAATTAGGATATATCGGACTAATATATACACAAACTTTTGTTTGAATTTTAATAAATTCAATACTATAATTAACAGACATAAAAAGGAGGAATTTAACTTGAAAGCAACAGGGATAGTTAGAAGAATAGATGACTTGGGCAGAGTTGTTATACCTAAGGAAATACGCAGAACATTAAGAATTAGAGAGGGAGACCCTTTAGAAATATTTACAGATAGAGAAGGCGAAATAATATTAAAAAAATATTCGCCTATAGGGGAATTGGGGGCTTTTGCCAAAGAATATGCCGAAACGCTTGCTCAAAATTCGGGGCATATAACTTGTATTGTTGATAAAGACCAAATAATAGCCGTTTCAGGAGCTGCAAAAAAAGACTTTATGGAAAAACATATTTCAGCCGAGCTTGAAAAAGCTATTGCAGCAAGAACAACATTTTACGCATCAAGAAACGAGCAAGGCTTTGTTCCTATTTTAGAAGACGACGATGCAGAAAGCTATAAGCACGAATATGTTTCCCCAATAATTTCAGAGGGTGACGTTTTAGGAGCCGTTGTTTTTCTTTCTCCCGATAAAAAAATGGGCGAAGTTGAAAATAAGCTTGTAACAACAGCGGCAGGGTTTTTAGGAAAACAAATGGAGAGCAATTAAAGGAGATGCGGGGGAAATCCCCCAATACCTCCCCTACATAAACTTACACAACTTTCTTTAAAATTAAAAGCTTTTGCCCTTCAAAAATTTTAGCCGGATTTTCAATCTCATTAACCAAAAGCAAGTCGTCGATAGATGTATTGTATTTTTTTGCAATTGTAAAAATATCATCTTGTCTTTGAACTGTATAAACGGTTATGCTTGCCATGCTGTCAATTAATGCCTTATCCATTTCATCAAATTGTATATCTGTAACTAAATTAACACTTTTTTGCTCTGTAACGGTTGTATTAAAGCAAAGGAGCAGCCTAAGTTCAAGTTCTCGTCCACTAAGCATATTAAAACTAACATGGTCAACGTTTGCATCAAGGTTAACATTCATATCTGGCATCGAGCCTTTTGTTTCAATAACTTGCTCATATGGTATTTCAATTTCAAATGAATGAAGCGGCAACGAATCATCTTGCGCAACGTAAAGCACATCTGCTTCAACTCTGCCTTTAACCATAATTTTATCAGTTAAAACATTAACTTCGCTAACAAATGCTTTTCCCTTTGCAGAAAAAATTTGCAATATATCGGGATATTCGTTGTCTAGCGTTTCCATATCTTTAATTGGGCTTTGAGTTTTATTGTGGCAAATTAATTTATTGTATACAACAGGTGCTTTACTTATATTAAGCGTTTTGTTTATACAATATGCATCTGTTAAAATTTCAATAGTTTGGTTATGTGTTACTTTAACAACCGCTTTAATTGTTGCTTCAATATCAAAAGACCTATCTTCTCCATAGCTGTCGGGAACTATTTTAACATATTTGTCTTGAACAAAAAGAGAAACATCGGCAAACATTCCATCTTTTGCAGAAGGAATTTCTATATTTCCATTAAATGGTATTTCGTGTTCTGTTAGCTCAATAATGCTTGCATCATTGTCGCCCCTATATATAACAGCAACTTTAAGTTCGCCGTTAACATTAACTCTGCCGTTTAAAACTCTTGCATCTTTATTTGAAACTGTAACTTTTGTATCTAAAATTTCACGTATGTTAGGCTTACCAGATGGAATTGTTAAATTGTCTTTTGTAACGTCGCCTTTAATTATAAAATTATCAACTTTGTTTTCAATAGTTCTATTTAACATTAAGCTGCTTTTTTCAAGCTGACTTTTAGGCACATCATCAATATCTGTTATAATTTCATGTTCGCAAATCCCTTGCGCTAAAAACGTTACATCAACCAATGCACGATAGTTAATTTTTCTATCGTTAACTAATCTAAAATCGATGTTTGTAATTATAGCTTTTGAATCTAACCACATATCATTTGTTACGCTGTCCATATTTATAAAATCATCTATGGGAGCCGAAACTTTCATACTGTGAACAGGGTTTAAGCTGTCCTTTGCCAAATATAAAATAGATATATTTAGACTTCCCGTAAAGTTAACACGCTCATTTGAAACTTCGATATGCTCTATAAAAATTTCGGAGTCTGTTTGAAGTAAGTTGTTAATATCGGGCTTGGAATCCGATACGATTAAATCGCCTTCAAGCAAAACTTGTGTTGTCTGTGCATTTACACTTTGGTCTAGACAAACTTTTTCTTTAACCAGCACAAAAACTCCTCCTTGACTAATTTGTATATAACAATATATTTATAAAAAAACGCAGTTATGCATGAATGAAAATCTAAGTTTAATTGACAATGTGTAAATGTTAATATATAATTTTCTAAACTAAGTTCTAGAATTAGAAGGAGAGTCTTTTAAATGGCAGAGAAAAAAATTATTTTAACATATGAAGGCTTGGAAAAATATGAAGAAGAATTAAAGGAACTAAAAACGATTAGGCGCAAAGATGTTGCGAATAAAATTAAAGAAGCAAGAGGACAAGGCGACCTTTCTGAAAACGCCGAATATGATTCTGCAAAGGAAGAACAAGCAGAAATTGAAGCAAGAATTGTTGTGCTTGAAAAAATGCTTAGAAATGCCGAAGTTATTGATGAAGAAGAATTAGATAGAAATACTATAAGCGTTGGGAACAAAGTTTTGCTTTTAGACGTTGAACATAATGAAAAGGTTGAATATACAATAGTTGGTTCTGCCGAAGCAGACCCGTTTAATAATAAAATATCAAATGAATCGCCACTTGGAGCCGAATTATTAGGGCATGTTGCAGGGGAAGTTATTAAAATTGATGTTCTTGAAGGAACAGGAGAATATGAAATTTTAGAAATTAGTTAAGTGACATACTCACCCGCCTAAAGAGTCGGGAGCTTCTTACTTGATAGTTCTCATGAACTAAGCAATGTACAAATGTGCCATGAACTTATTATGTACTAATTAGCATAATTTGTCAAGAAAAAGAAAAAAGACCTTGCCAATTCATCACCCACCTGAGAGGTGGGAGAATTCTTGGCAACTAGGGGTTAAAAGGAGAATTTAATTGGATACTAAAGATACACAACAAGAAATTCAAAATCAAATACAAGCACAAGATATTAGCGAACTTTTACAAATACGCAGAGATAAATTAACATCACTTCAAGAAAGCGGCAACGACCCGTTTTTATGTGTTAAATTCGATGTTAGGAACAATAGTAAGGAAATACACGAAAATTTTGAAGCTCTTGAAGGAAGCGCTGTTTCTGTTGCCGGCAGAATGATGACAAAGCGCATTATGGGCAAAGCCTCGTTTTGTGATGTTTTAGATAAAGACGGAAGAACTCAAATATATGTACGCAAAAACGAACTTGGCGATGAAGTTTATGAAGAATTTAAAAAGTTTGATATAGGCGACATTGTAGGTGTTAAAGGTGTTGTGTTTAAAACAAACAAAGGGGAAATTTCTGTTAGAGCAGAAAGCATTGAACTTCTTTCTAAAAGCCTTCAAATTTTGCCAGAAAAATGGCACGGCTTAAAAGACCACGAAACACGCTACCGTCAACGCTACCTTGATTTAATAGTAAACCCTGAAGTTAAAGATGTGTTTTTAAAGCGCTCTAAAATTATTAAAAGCATTCGCAACTTTTTAGATAATAGAGGATATTTAGAAGTTGAAACGCCTGTTTTACAAACTATAGCCGGCGGCGCTTCTGCAAGACCATTCATAACACACCACAACGCACTTGATATTGAAATGTATATGAGAATTGCCCTAGAACTTCCGCTTAAACGCTTAATTGTAGGCGGATTGGAACGTGTTTATGAAATAGGCAGAGTTTTTAGAAACGAAGGGTTAAGTGTACGCCACAACCCAGAATTTACAATGCTTGAGCTTTATGAAGCATATACAGATTATTACGGCATGATGGAATTAATTGAAAGCTTAATTAAAAAGACCGTTTCAGACGTTTACGGACAAACAACCGTTAAATATAAAGATATAGAAATAGATTTTTCGCAACCATTTGAAAAAATTACTATGGTTGAAGCTGTTAAAAAATATTCGGGCGTTGATTTTAACGAAATTAAAGACGATGCAGAGGCAAAAAAAGCAGCTAAAGAACATGACGTTCACTATGAAGAAAAGCACACAAAAGGCGATATTTTAAATTTATTTTTTGAACAGTTTGCAGAAAAGAACTTAGTTCAACCGACATTTTTGCTAGACCATCCTATAGAAATATCACCACTTACCAAAAAGAAACCGGGCAATGCTGCATATACCGAAAGATTTGAATTGTTTATAGTCGGTTGCGAATTTGCAAATGCATACTCCGAGCTTAACGACCCTATAGACCAACGCACACGTTTTGAACGACAAGAAGCGTTACGCCTAGCAGGCGATTTGGAAGCCAATATGATTGATGAAGACTTTTTACTTTCGCTTGAATATGGAATGCCTCCAACAGGAGGGCTTGGGCTTGGAATTGACAGGTTTGTTATGCTTTTAACTAATTCGGCTTCAATTAGAGACGTATTGCTATTTCCAACTATGAAACCGCTTTAAAAGTTTTCCCCTAAAGTCTTTAACTTGGGATTTTGGGGGAGCTTTCGGAACCGAAAGGAAGAAAACTTATATGGAAAACCAAAATGAAATGAAAAATTTTGCTAAAGATTTTACTGCTATCGAAAATGAAATTAAAAAAGTTATAGTTGGACAAGAGGAAATTATTAGAGGCGTTTTAACAGCAATAGTTGCAGGGGGAAACGTTTTGCTTGAAGGCTTACCCGGCTTAGGAAAAACACAGCTTATTAAAACAATCGGTAAAGTGCTTGATTTGGAATTTTCAAGAATACAATTTACGCCCGACTTAATGCCGGCAGACGTTACAGGAACAGACATTTTTGTTAAAACTGAAAAAGGAAGCAACTTTGAATTTAAAAAAGGCCCAATCTTTTCTAATATAGTGCTTGCAGACGAAATAAACCGTGCAACGCCAAAAACCCAATCGGCACTGCTTGAAGCCATGCAGGAAAAAACCGTTACAATTGCCGGAATAACACATAACTTGCCAAATCCGTTTTTTGTGCTTGCAACGCAAAACCCACTAGAACTTGAAGGAACATACCCGCTTCCTGAAGCACAGTTAGACCGCTTTATAATGAAACTTGATGTCAAATTTCCCGAAAAAACCCAACTATATAATATTGTTGAATTAACAACAGGTACAAAAACTATAGAGCCAAACAAAGTTTGCGATGCACAAAAAATTGTTGAATTAAATAAAACAGCAGCTTCTGTTGCAATTTCAAAACCTGTTGGGGAATACGCAATGGAGCTTGTTTTAAAAACCCATGCCGAACTTGACAATCCGCCGCCTATAACAGCTAAATATTTGCGCTATGGTTCAAGCCCTCGTGGTGCGCAAGCAATTATTACTGTTGCTAGAATTTTTGCTCTTTTAGATGGAAGGTTTAACGTTGCTTTTGAAGATATTAAAAAAGCAGCATTTCCAACGCTTAGACATAGAATGTTTTTAAACTTTGAAGCATTGGCAGAAGGTGTTAGCGCTGATGACATATTAAAAGAGCTAATCTAAAAAGAAATAGAAAGCCGGTTTTAAAATGGAAAGTATTTCAAGTGCATTAAATAAAGAATATATGTCAAGACTTGATGCAATTAGACTAAATATTAATAATAAAGTTAATTCAGGGTATAATGGCATTAGACGTTCAAATGCAAAGGGTAGCTCTTTGGAATTTTCCGATTTCAAAGACTATGTTCAAGGCGACGACATAAGGCGAATTGATTGGAACAGCTATGGACGCTTTAACAAGCTGTTTGTTAAATTATTTTCAGAAGAACGGCAAACTGCTGTTAACATATTTTTAGATAAAAGCAAATCTATGGATTTTGGAGAAATTAACAAAAGCTATTATTCCAAGCTTTTCGCCGCATCAATAGCATACTTAACTTTAAAAAGTGCCGATAAGTTTAATATTTTCGCATTTGACGAAAAAATTTCTATAGAAAAAACAAATGTAACGCAAAAAAACTTGTTTCCTGCCGTAGTAAAATTTTTAGACAATATATCGCCAACAAGCAAAACATCTTTAAATAAGAGTATTTCGCAAATTCAAAAACTGCCGGGGGGCGTTAGCTTTATTGTTTCTGATTTTTTTGCACAGGACGGCTTTGAAGATGCAATTAAACTTTTGCAAAGCAGGAAGCAAGAAGTTATTTTAATTCATGTTTTGGCAAAAGAAGAAATTTTACCAAAAGTTTCAGATGGCGTTCGGCTTTTAGATTCGGAAACCAATAATTCTATGGACATTTTTATAACTAACGACATATTAAACAAATATAAAGAAGCACTTAAAGCTTTTACAGAAAGCATTGCCGAATTTTGCAAAAAACGTAATGTTTCATATATTTTTGCACCAACAGACAACCATATATTAAAAATTATAAGTAAAGACTTAGCAAGAATATAAGCTAAAACAAAAACTAAAAGAGCGGAGGCGAAGGACAAATTCTATCGCCGCCTTAAATCTTAGATTTTAGATTTTAAATTTAAAAGTTGGCGGCTTCTTTGCCCGAAATTTCTATGAAAATAAACAATAAAGACGTAATTTACAGAACTGTTTTGATTTTGGAGTTTTTTTTATTAGCTTTTGGGTGCTTTATAATATATATATTATACAGAGAACAATTAATTTTTTTCTTTTTATTTTTAAATGCAAGTACAAGCGTCTATATATATAGCTTACTTAGATACAAGCATTCTAAAAAAGCGCAAAGCCGTGCTGCACAGCTTGTTTTGGCAATAAATAGTATTACCAAAGACGGCGAAGAAAATATATATGTTGTTAATAACGATGATGAAATGCACGATGTGTATTCTGCAATAGGCTATGTTAAAGACAGCTTAAAAAAGAAAGAAAAAACACAAGAAGAACTTAGAAATATAGTTAATTCCGTTGCTGTTAATATGGAACTTGAAAAACTTTTAACAGACTTAATGCCAAAATTAATTGAAGCAACAAAAAGTAACTGTGGTGCATTTTACTTAACCAATTACGTAAGCGGAAAGTTAGAAATTAAGCATTCTTTAGGATTTAGTAAAAATATATACAGCGAATTTGATTTAACGCTTGGCGAAGGGTTTATAGGTTCTGTTGTTGTTAATAAGGAAGTAGAAATTTTAAATGACATTCCAGACGACACAGTTTACATTATTAGAACATTTCTTGGAAAAATTAAGCCTAAAAGCATTATGGTAATTCCTGTTATTAATCAAGAACAAATAGCAGGGGTCTTGGTGTTTGCAAGTGTATATAATTATTCGCAAGAACAACTTGAAATGGTTAATTCTATTAAATATTATGTTGGTGTTGCCGTTGGAAACGGAATAACATATGAAAAGACAAAAAGACTTACAAACGAGCTTAAATTTCAAAACCGATTAATTCAAAATTTGAATGAAGACTTGGAAAAGAAAGTTCAAGAAAGAACGCACTTTTTAAACGATATTATAGACAGCATTAAAGATTATGCAATTTATGCAACAGACCGAAACGGAACTGTTGTTGCTTGGAACAAAGGCGCAGAAAACGTTTATGGATACAATGCACAAGAAATAATGGGCAAAAACATTAGCTTAATTCACACTCAAGAAGAACTAAAAGAAGACAAGCTGAAAAATACTATAGATGTTATTATGCGTGAAGGAAAATGCGTTGAGAAAGGCTGGAGAACTAAGAAAAACGGTTCTGTTTACTATGCTGAAATATCTTCTTTTGCAAGATATTCAAAAGACGGCGAATTAATTGGCTTTACAAATGTTACAAAAGATATAACGGAAATTAAAAATATGGAAAACGAACTTTGGCTTGAAAAAGAATTTTCTTCAAGACTTGTAAGCAAAAGTGCAAAAGCTTTTATATTTTCATATATAGAAGGCTTTATTGAATTATGCAACAAAAGCGCCGAATAGCTTTTTCATTGATGTGAT
>CAZHPA010000042.1:0-15598 GCA_964533945.1 uncultured Defluviitaleaceae bacterium | reverse complement strand
TTTAAATATATTAGTCAGCCATATCAAGCACAGAAAGCTGAAGTTTGCACATATCGTTGCGTTCTATATTTGCCATATATCTAACCGCATATTAAAGCTTATTAGGGAACGAGTGTTGAATTATTCCCTGCTTTTTTTGCTTTAAATATATTAGTCAGCCATATCAAGCACAGAAAGCTGAAGTTTGCACATATCATTATATTCTATATTTTTTAATTTAGTTGAAGCAGCAAAAACTTTTGGATGTTGAAGTAAAAATGCAAATGGACTTTCTTGTGCTAAAATTTGTTGCATTTGTTGAGATTGTTTTTCTCTTGAAGCTTGGTCAAGGTTACCTTTAATTTGATTTGCAAGGTCAACAAGTTGTTGGTTGTCTGTTGCTTTCCAATTTGCACGTAAGCCAACGTTATTTCCCGGAATAAATGCAAGCTGGTTGTTTAATTCAAAATAGTCTGGGGACCAGTGCATAATTAAAAACTTGCTTTTTCCTGCTCTGTAATTTTCAATAACAACACCAATTTCGGCAGTTTCAATTTTAAGAACAACTCCGATTTTTGCAAGGTCGGATTGAATTTTTTGTGCCATAATAGACCACGGCATACCTTCAGAGTCATAATTTGCAACTGTAAAAACAGCTTCAAAGCCATTTTCATATCCTGCTTCTGCTAAAAGCTCTTTTGCTTTATCAATATCTTGTCCTTGTTCTCTTTCTAATGCCCCAACAAAACCTTTTGGAACGTTTGCCATTGGAAGAAGGGTTCCTTGTCCACATAAAAGTTTCAAACCTTCATAATCTATAGCTAATCTTATTGCTTGTTGAACTTTTGAGTCTGCCAAAGGCCCGCCTATAGTTTCGTCGTTGTTCATCATTAAAAATGAAATAACGGCTGAAGACTTTGCATAAACTTCTATATTACTGTCATTTTCAAGAGGAGCTGTGTGGTTTGCATTAATTGAAAACGCAACATCAATTTCTCCTGCTTTAAGCATTTGAACTTGTGTATTTGGGTCTGGTATTTCCTTAACTATTATTCTATCAAGTTTAGCCTTTTCTCCCCAATAATTGTCGTTTCTTTCTAAAACAAGTTCTGTATTAGGTGTCCAGCTAACAAGTTTATATGGCCCTGAACCAGCTGAATTTTTATCAAGATATTCTCTAGCTTTATCTTGGGTTGAAGCGTTTTCTGAATCATCGCCTCCGTTTTTCTTTAACAATTCACTGTCTAAAACACAAAATGCATTACCGGCAAGCTTTGCAAAAAATGAAGCATCTGGTTCTGAAAGTTTAACTATAACTGTTTTGTCGTCTGGTGTTTCAATAGAAACAACACCTTCTGCTTGGAATGAAGCGTTAGACTTTAAATTTTTAACACGGTCGAAGCTCCATTTAACATCTTTTGATGTTAATGCATTTCCTGAAGCAAATTTTAAATTGTCTTTTAATTTAAATGTGTATGTTGTGCTTGTTCCATCAACTTCATAGCTGTCAACAAGACAAGGTTCAGGTGTAGACATATTCTCGCCCACAAGTTTGAATAAATTATCATACATAGGGTAAAACATCATAACGGCATAAACTTCATATGCGTTCGCAGGGTCAAGTGTTGCCAAATCCGTTGCTATACCAACTACAGCAACTTTTTCTTTAGCTTTAACATCCTCAGCTTTGTTACATGAAGTTAGTAAAAAAGATGTTGCTAATACTAAGCTTAATGCTGTTTTTAAAAGTTTTTTCATGCTTTAATCTCCTTATTTGCTATTTTATTACTTGATTTACTTATATTAACGTTGTGGCAAGCAACATAATGCTCATCTAAAACTTTTCTTAATTCTGGAATTTCAGTTTTGCATTTTTCGGTCGCCTGACTGCAACGTGTATGAAAAGAACAGCCAGAAGAAGGCCTTACAGAATCTCCTTCTAAAATAATTCTTTCTTCCGCGCCGTCGTAATCATCAATCATTGGAATTGCTGAAATTAATGCTTTAGTGTATGGGTGTAGCTTATGTTTGTATAGGCTATCTCTGCTTGCAATTTCTACAAGCTTGCCTAAATACATAACACCAACTCTTTTACTAATATGATGCACAACAGCTAAATCGTGAGAAATAAATAGATATGTTAATTTTAATTCCTTTTGCAAATCTTCCAAAAGATTAATAATTTGCGCTTGAATTGAAACATCAAGTGCCGAAACAGGTTCGTCGCAAACTAAAAGCTTAGGTTCAAGTGCAAGCGCTCTTGCTATACCTATGCGCTGTTTTTGCCCACCGGACATTTCGTGTGGGAATCTGTCTTTGTAATAAGACGCAAGCCCAACTAATTCCATAAGCTTTAAAATTCGTTTTGTGCGCTGTTGTTTGTCATAGAGGTTGTGTATAATAAAAGGTTCGGAAAGAATATTAAAAACTGTGCGTCTTGGATTTAAGCAAGCGGATGGGTCTTGAAAAATTAGTTGTGCATCGTATCGAAAATCTTTTAACTGTTTGCCTGATAGTTTTGTTATATCTTTGTCTTTAAAGTAAATTTTTCCTCCGGTTGGAGGGTATAACGCTAAAATTGAACGTCCTAATGTGCTTTTGCCGCAACCGCTTTCTCCAACAAGGCTAAATGTTTCGCCTTCAAATATGCTAAACGTAATGTCATCAACCGCTTTTAATATTCGTTTTGAACCGTTATTATTTCGTGTTTCAAAATATTTTTTAAGATTTTCTGTTTTAACTAAAACAGATGGCATTTACATATCACCCCCTAATCTTGTTTAATTCTAAAGCAACGAACCATTCTCCCGTTGCCAATATTTGTATTTGAAACATCTGAAGCATTTAAAAATTTTGGTTTTTCTTTTTTGCATATGTCCATACAATACGGGCAACGCGGGTTATAGTTGCAACCTTTAGGCATTTCCATAAAATTTGGAACAGTTCCTTCAATTGGAACAAGCCTTTCAGCTTTTCCATTTTCCGATTCACCTAATTCATCTGATTTAGGAATGCGTGGTATAGCTTTAAGCAATCCTTCTGTGTATGGGTGTAGCGGATTGTTAAAAATATCTCTTATATTTCCATATTCAACAGCTTGCCCGGCATACATAACAAGCACATTTTCACACATATTAGAAACTATACCTAAATCGTGAGTTATCATTATAATTGAAGTATTTAATTTCTTTTTAACTTCTTTCATAAGTTCAAGTATTTGCGCTTGTATTGTAACATCTAAAGCTGTTGTTGGTTCGTCGGCAATTAAAATGTTTGGTTCACAAGCCAAAGCCATAGCAATCATAATGCGCTGGCGCATTCCCCCCGACATTTGGTGAGGATAGCGTTTAAATTGAACTTCAGGCGAAGGTATGCCAACTAGCCCAAGAAGCTCAAGCGCTCTTTTTTTTGCCGCTTCTTTGTCAAACGCTTTATGAACAAGCATTACTTCCATAATTTGTTTTCCGCAAGTATGTATTGGGTTTAAGGACGTCATAGGTTCTTGAAAAACCATAGCAATACGATTGCCTCTAATTTTTAAAACTTCTTTTTCAGAAAGATTTAATAAATTTTCGCCGTCTAGCAAAATTTCGCCGCTAATTTTTGCGTTTTCGGGAAGCAAGCGCATAATAGACATAGAAGTAACGCTTTTTCCGCTTCCGCTTTCGCCAACAATACCAAGCGTGCTTCCATTTTCAAGCTTAAAGCTCAAATCATTTACGGCAAAAAATTCTCCTTCTTTGGTATTAAATGAAACAAAAAGATTTTTTATCTCAAGCATATTAAAACCTCTAATCATTAAACAATTAATCAAACAATTTATTAAATAATAAATACACTTAAAAGCATTAGCGATAATAGTTTTTATTATAGCATACAACTACGCGCAAAAACAAGGAATTTATTTTCCTAATTTTAAGGTTCAAAGCCTATAGACTTAGTATAGATTGTCTAAGCATATATAAAATATGATAGAATTGTAATGTACATTTCTTGTCATTTATAGTATAATTGTTGCGTCTAAAATCGAATAAATGTTTATAAGTAACAATTTAATATCTAAATATGCTTATTGCATTATAAGAAAGGAAAGAATTAGAAATGAGGGAAGAAATTAAACAAATAGGCAATAGAATACGTGAACTTAGAGAAATTTACGAAATATCTATTGAAGAAATGGCAAAAGAAGTTGATGTTGACGTTAAAACATATGAAAACTATGAAAACGAAGGCGTGAATATACCAATTAGCGTTTTGTACCATATTTCTCATAAATTTAATGTTGATTTAACCGAAATTTTAACAGGAAGCACAGCACGCCTCGAAGACTACTGTGTTGTTAGAAAAGACAACGGAGCAAGCGTCGACCGCTATGCAGGCTATTCGTTTGCAAGTCTTGCATCTAAATTTGCCCACAAAATGATGGAGCCTTTGCTTGTTACAGTCGAGCCTTCCGAAAGCTGCCCAGCATTAGTTACGCATAAAGGACAAGAATTTAATATGGTACTTGAAGGTGAAATTGAAGTTACATTCAGCAAAAAACGCATTTCGCTTAAAGAAGGAGATTGCATATATTTCAATCCTTTAATACCGCATGGTCAACGGGCAATTGGCAAAACTGCAAAATTTTTAACGGTTATTGCAGAATAATTTTTTAAAAGGAGGGGTTTTAATGCTTGAAAAATTTTTGCCTCGTATAGATTTTTCATCATACGAGGATTTTAAACAAAATTATAAAGTTAATATACCCGAAAACTTTAATTTTGGGTTTGATATAGTTGACGAATGGGCAAAATGTGATAAAAATAAAATTGCTTTGGTTTGGTGCGATGATAAAGACAGAGAAAAAATATTAACATTTGATGAAATAAGCCGCCTTTCAAATAGAGCCGCAAATTGGTTTAAAGCTTTAGGAATTAAAAAAGGCGACCCTGTTCTTTTAATTTTGCGCCGTCGCTTTGAATATTGGATTTGCGCCGTTGCGTTAAACAAAATTGGGGCTGTAATAATTCCGGCAACATTACAGCTAACAGCAAAAGATATTGTTTATAGATGCGATGCTGCCCAAGTTAAAATGCTTGTTTGTGTTAATGATGAATTTGTTGTTTCTCAAGTTGAAGAAGCTATGCCTAATTGTAAAACCGTTACAAATAAAGCTATAGTTGACGGAGAAGCTAAAGGCTGGCTTACATTTGAAGATGAAATCTTTTCAACAAAATATTCCGAGCAATTTGAACGCCCAACAGGCACAGAAGCAACAACAAATGATGATGTAATGCTTATGTATTTTACATCTGGCACAACAGGTATGCCAAAAATGGTAACTCATACATTTACACACCCGTTAGGGCATATAGTTACAGCCAAATATTGGCAGCGTGTAGAAGAAAATAAGCTTCATATGTCGGTTTCCGATTCTGGTTGGGCAAAGTTTGGATGGGGCAAAATTTATGGTCAGTGGATTTGTGGTGCTGCAATTTTTGCATACGATATGGATAAATTTGTTCCCCTTAATCTTTTGGAGAAAATTGTTAAATACAAAGTTGCAACATTTTGCGCTCCTCCAACAATGTTTAGATTTATGCTTCAAGAAGATTTATCTAAATTCGACTTATCTTGCATTAAAGCTGCTGGTATTGCAGGTGAACCACTTAACCCCGAAATATATAAAAAGTTTCAAGCTGTAACAGGGTTAAAATTAACAGAAGGATTCGGGCAATCTGAAACTACTGTTTTAATTGCAAACTTTCCGTGGTTCGAGCCAAAACCGGGTTCAACGGGCAAACCTTCGCCGCTTTATAATATTGATATAGTTGATGAAAACGGTAATTCATGCGAAGATGGAGAAGAAGGAGAAATAGTAGTTAGGGGAATTAAAGAATATATGCCACCGGGATTATTTACATGCTACTACAAAAGCGATGAATTAACCGAAAAATGTATGGGGCAAGGCTATTATAAAACAGGTGACGTTGCTTGGCGTGATTCTGACGGATATTATTGGTTTGTTGGAAGAAATGATGATGTAATTAAATGTTCGGGGTATAGAATAGGGCCATTTGAAGTTGAATCTGCCCTTTTAGAACACCCTTCAGTTTTAGAATGCGCCGTAACAGCAGCACCAGATGAAATTAGAGGACAAGTTGTTAAAGCAACTGTTGTTTTAACACAAAAATACCGTAATAAATTAGAAGATGAGGAACAAACTAAAACATTGAAGAAGCAATTGCAAGAACACGTTAAACATGTTACTGCACCTTATAAATACCCACGTATTATTGAATTTGTTGACGAATTGCCAAAAACTGTTGGGGGCAAAATTAAAAGGGCGTTAATTAGGCAAAAAGATACAAACTAATATAGGAAAAAGGCGGATAAAAACAGCCGGTTACTCTTTATCCTAACCATTCCTTACGCTGCAATATTATAATATGTTATTGTGTATTACGTCAACACATTTAATTAACATAAAATGGAGGTTTAATTTATGGAAGCTATGCAAAAAGAATTGGCTAAAAAGCTAATAAATTATTCATGTTCCCTTAAAAAAGGGGAAAAAGTTTTAATAGAAGTTAAAGGAACAGATGGCTTGCCGCTTGCCAAAATGCTAATTAAAGAAGCATACGAAATCGGTGCAATTCCGGTTGTTAACATTTTAGAAAATTCAATTGACCGTGAACTTTTGCTTAATGTAACAGAAGAACAATTAAAAATTATGGCGGAAGCTGATGTTTTGCGCATGAAACAAATGGACGCATACATTGGCATACGTGCAGCGCAAAATGTTTACGAGCTTGCAGATGTGCCACAAGAAAAAATTGATTTACACACAAAGTTATATGTTCAACCTGTGCATTTTGACGTTAGACTAACTAAAAAATGGGTAATTTTGCGCTATCCAAACCAAAGTATGGCGCAAATGTCCCATATGAGCACAGAAGCGTTTGCAAATCATTATTACAGTGTTTGTAATTTAGATTACGCTAAAATGTCGGAAGCATTTGAACCGCTTAAAAAGCTTATGGAACGCACAGATAAAGTGCATATTAAAGGCAAAGGAACAGACCTTACGTTTTCAATTAAAAATATGGGCGTTGTTAAATGCGTTGGGCTTTGCAACATACCAGACGGCGAAATATACACTGCCCCAGTTAAAGATTCTGTAAACGGCGTAATAACATATAACGTTCCTTCAGAACACAATGGCTTTGTATATACAGACGTAACATTTGAATTTAATAACGGAAAAATTGTTTACGCTTCTTCTAACAACTCTGAACGTATTAACAAAGTGCTTGATACAGATGAAGGCGCAAGATATATTGGCGAATTTGCAATTGGTGTCAATCCACATATAACAACACCAATGAACGACACGCTTTTTGATGAAAAAATTATGGGTTCGTTCCATTTTACGCCGGGCAATTGCTATGAAGATGCAGATAATGGCAATAAAAGCACATTGCATTGGGATTTAGTTTGCATACAAACAAAGGAATATGGCGGCGGAGAAATATATTTTGATGATGTTTTAATTCGCAAAGACGGAATTTTTGTTTTAGATGAACTTAAATGCCTAAATCCTGAAAACTTAAAATAGTTTTTAACATAACAAAAGCGGAGGCAAAAAACCTTCGCTTTTGTATTTTTATATATAAGCGAAACATGCTTAAACGGAAGCGGTGGGATTCGAACCCACGGTACCCGTAAAGGTGCACCTGATTTCGAGTTAAGGTCGTTATCTACTATATTAATCAATTTGGGGATTGTATGACCATTGCGCATATAAGGTTAAGCTTGATGTTAAAATTACATTTTGATTGCCTTTATAGCTTGTGCCTTTTCCATTTGCTTGCGTGTTCCAACCTACAAAGCTATAGCCTGAACGAGCAAAAGTGTTTTGTGCAAGATTTTCTGCCATGCCTGATCTAAAAGCTTGTTCTAACATAGTATCAAGGCTACCGTTGCCGTTATAAGTGATAGTATAAGCTGCTGCATCTTTCCCGATTACTACCTCTCCAGCATCAACATATATGCTCGCAGGCGCAATATCTGTTGCTTTTAAACGAACATAAACGTGTTGCCCACTTATTACTGCAACATCTGCTGTTGTTGCGCTTCCTGTTATCCATGTTGTTGTGCTTGTTGGTTCAGACGAGCCAATGTAATATTCATATGTATTAGCAAGTGTTATTTTAGTACTGCTTCCACTGTTTCCTGCTGCAATTGTAACAACAGAAGCTTCCGGTGCACTAGGACGAGAAGCAATAGCAATTGGTTGCGCCGTACTGTCTGTAGTGCTTGAATTATTGCCGGCTCTTACAATATCAATTGTTGTGCCAAGCCATGCGCTGTTAATGTTAATTTTACCGCTTGAATCGGCTGTGAAAGTTGTGCCGTTTATTTTGTAGCTTGCGTTTGCAACAAGCCCTGTTAATTGTTCTGCTGCATAGTCAATAGTAGCAGTTGGGGTTGTTTGTGGTTGTGTCCATTTTGCATAAAGCGTTGTGTTGGCATAAACTGTAAGAGTATCGCCTGCTGCATAGTTTGTACCTGCGCCGTTTGAACTTGTGTTCCAGCCGCTAAAGGTATAACCTGTTCTTTCAAGGTTGTCTGTGTTACCTAAAATAGTAACACTTGAACCGCTTATGTATGGACTACTGCTATCTGTAGGAACTGTGCCGCCTGTGTTCCCGTTGCCGTTGTATGTAACAGTATAAGTTACAGGCGCAGGGTACACTTTGCCTACCGTGCCGCCGCTATTTAAGTACACAATCGGAAGATTTGGAAGCGTAACTTTAGTGAAATATACAGAATATTGATTGCCTGTAGTTGCTGTATTTTGTATTGTTCCGCCTGTAATTTCTAAAAGTAATTTTGTAGCAGCGGAAGCCGGTGAATCAATATAAACTGTTCCTTGGCTTCCGGCAACTTTACTTGTAATAAAAGTTGTTTTATCCGAGTCTTGCCCTATAGTAATTTTGCCTGAGGAATTTAAATGGTTTCTAATTGCGACGCCAGTTCCAGTATTTTCTATTGTGCCGCCTGTAATATTAATGTTGCCTGAACTTCCGTTGGAAACGGCTGGATCGTTTTGGGTTGACGTAATTGTGCCGCCTGAAATATTAACAATGCCTTCTGCATTGTTACCAACAGTTCCAAAAGATGATGTAATTGCGCCACCAGTAATATTAATTGTGCCCGTGGCACCGTTGCCAATAACCCCCGTAAGTGTACCTCCGGAAATATTGATGGTGCCTGCGCCAAAGTTAGAAACGCAAGAACTAGTGCCGCCGCTATCCGACGTTAGCGTGCCGCCTTTAATATTAGCATTAGAATTGCTTCCAACTTGACCGACAATTGTTCTAATGCCGATGCCTTCTGCTAGAAACGTGCCGCTCTCAACGTTTAAGGTGCCGCCACTTATGTTTATAGTGCAGCCATTGGAACCTGTTGTTAAAAATTTGCCGGTACCTGCAGCAGAGGAGTCTTTGATAGTAAGCGTTGCTCCTGAGGCAACGTTGATGGCAAATTCACTAGCACTAGCAACATTGCGAGTATATGTAAAACCATTCAAGTCCAATGTAAGCGATTTGCCGGCAAAACCAGCACCGCCTGTTGCAGTTATATCGCTAACTAACTTTACAGTATCACCGCTTTGTGCGTTAGTAAAGGCGCCAGTTGCGCTATTTAGCCCGGCGTATGTTCCGCCTGTTCCAACTGTAATTTCTGCCGCTTTAGCAGTTATAATTCCAACGCTTGGCAATAACGTAAGGTCATTGCTAATGCAAGTATACTGCTTATAATTCGTTTTCTCATTTAACTTTTCCCCTTTAAATCTTTTAATTTTATATTTTGCACCTTAATAAAAAAGAAGTGCATTAAAACATATAACTTGCTTAATATCCCCCCTTTTTTTATGGCAACATGCCAATAGCACATTGTATCTTTTAATTTTTTAATGTGATTTATTTTGTCAATGCCAAGAGATGTTTGTTGTTTAAAACATATAATAACTAATTATATTATAATTGCTAACTAAAATCAATAAGTAGTGCAGAAATTAGATATGGTAAATATTAAAAGCCAGTAACCCTCGCAGATTTACTGGCTTTAGAACGGAAGCGGTGGGATTCGAACCCACGGTACCCGTAAAGGTACACCTGATTTCGAGTCAGGGCCGTTATAACCACTTCGATACGCTTCCATATTAAGTTATTATAATTCACTAAATATAAAAAGTCAAGCACTAATTATTTAAATGCATATAAAATATTGATATTTAAAGCGAAAGTAATGTATAATTACAATTATAATTAACAAAGCAAAAGGAGGGCTATTATGGCAATTATTACTAGAAATGAATTTGGCACAATTACTATAGAAAATGAAGTTATATCACGAATTGCTGGGCTTGCTGCTATGGATTGTTACGGAATTGTTGGAATGGCAGCTCGCAGCGTTAAAGATGGAATTGTTCAGCTATTAAAACGTGAAAGTTTAACAAAAGGAATATGTCTATCCCAAAGTTCTGAAAATTCCGAAATTTCTGAAAACGGGAACTTATTATCAATCGACTTGCACATTATTGTTGAATATGGAACAAATATTTCCGCAATAGCAAATACACTCATCAATACGGTTAAATATAAAATTAAAGAAAACATTGGGTTAACCGTCGGACAAATTAATATATTTGTTGAAGGTATAAGAGTTACTAATTAGGAGGACATCACGTTGAATTTAACAAATATAAATGGAAAACTTTTTAAAAAAATGATAATAGCCGCTTACAATGAACTTAACGCAAACAAACAGCTTCTTGATTCACTTAATGTTTTCCCTGTACCTGACGGAGATACAGGAACTAACATGTCATTAACAATGCTTGCTGCCGCAAAAGAAGTTGAAAAGCTTGAAAATCCAAACGTATATGAAGTTGCTAAAGCGGCTTCAAACGGTTCTTTAAGAGGAGCAAGGGGAAATTCTGGCGTTATTTTATCACAACTTTTTCGTGGCTTTGCCAAAGGTTTAGAAGGTAAGCAAGCAATAAATGCCGATGATTTGGCGTTTGCATTTATTAAAGCTTCAGAAACTGCATATAAAGCAGTTATGAAACCAAAAGAAGGAACAATTTTAACAATAGCAGCTGCCATTTCCGAAAAAGCTATTGAATGTTCATACGGAACAGATAACATTGTGCAAATTTGCCAAGATGTTTTGGGATATGCAAATATAGTGCTTGAAAATACAAAAAATATGCTTTTAGAACTTAGGCAAGCTGGGGTTGTTGATGCAGGAGGAAAGGGACTTTTATGTATTTTAGAAGGTGCTGCCAAAAGTATCTACCATAAAGTTGAAAATGAAGATGAATATGAAGTTAAAATAGCAGAAAACAATTCTGGTTCTAGTTCCATTCAAACTAAAACAAGTTACACTCCATTTGTTACTTCGAATACTGATTTTGGATATTGCACAGAATTTTTAGTTAATATTAATAAACCAAAAGGTGAGCAAGCTGAACAAATAGAAGCTAGATTTAAACAATTTTTATCAACAATTGGGGATTCAATTGTTGTTGTTTGCGACGATAACATTTTAAAAGTTCATGTACATACTAAAAACCCCGGTGCTGTACTTGAATATGCAATTAAAGAAGGGGAACTTAATAATATAAAAATTGAAAATATGTCAATTCAGCACACAAACTTACTTGAATTAAAAGACATTGCAAATGCTAAAGATATTAAAGAATTTAAAAATGAAAAACCAAAAGAAATTGGAATTGTTTCAGTTGCTTTTGGAGAAGGAATAATTAACATATTTAATGAACTTGGTGTTGATGCCGTTATTGAAGGCGGACAAACTATGAACCCAAGCGCAAATAATATTTTAGAAACTATTGAAAAAGTTAACGCCAAAAATATTATAGTTCTTCCTAACAATAAAAATATTATTTTGGCAGCACAACAAGCTGCAAAGCTTTGCTTAAATAAAAATGTATATATATTAAAAAGCAAAACAATTCCTCAAGGCATAGCTGCAGCTTTAAGTTTTTGCTTAGAATGTGATGTTTTGTCTAACGTTGAAAAAATGAACGAAGCAATAAATTCAGTTTTAACAGGCCAAGTTACTTATGCGGTTAGGAAGACAATTGTTGATAAAATAGAAGTTAATGAAGGAGATTGCCTTTGCCTTGTTGATGGAGAAATTAAAATTACAGGTCAAAATTTGCAGCAATGCACAAAAAATTTAATAGATTTAATGATTAAACAAAACAATGGGCAGCTTATAAGCATATATTTTGGAAAGCAAACTACAGAGCAGCAAGCTAATGAGATTGGTGAATATATTAAAACCAAATATAAACATATAGATGTTGACATTCAAAACGGCGGTCAACCTTTATATTTTTATATTATATCAGTTGAATAGCTATGGAAGGTATTAGCTTAAATTCCGATATATCAATTTTAAAAGGAGTTGGAGAACAACGGCTTTTAAGGCTGCATAAGCTTTCAATATATACGCTTAAAGATTTAATAGAACATTTCCCAAAAGATTATTACAACAGAGAAATAACAAGCATTTGCAAAACTAAATATTTAGAAGAAAATACAATTTTAGCTACCATTATAGATGTTTTAGAAGACAGTGAAATTAACGGAAAAGTAATAACTAAAATAATAGCAGCAGATGATATGGGCGATATAATAGAAATTGCTTGGTTTAATCAACCATATTTAAAGTATCAGCTTAAATTGGGAACAAAATGGATATTTACAGGCAAAGTTAAAGGGTTTGCAAGAAAGAAAATAATGGAATGCAAAGATTTAGAAGCACCCGGCAAAGATGTTAAAATGTCGGAAATAATACCCGTATACAATTCTACTTACAAGCTATCCCAAAAATATATACGTTCTTTAATTCATTCGGCGCTGCATTTAGTATATAAGCAGCTGGAAGAAATTTTACCTAAAGAAATTAGGGCAAAATATTGCCTTTGCAGCAAAGTTTTTGCCACTATTAAAGCACACTTTCCAGAAGACAAAGAAGTGCTTTCCGTTGCACTAAATCGGCTTGCTTTTGAAGAACTTTTATTAATGCAGCTTGCGCTAATTAGGCAAAAAGGACGCATTAAAACTAAAAGAAATTCAGTTGAAATTACAGATTTTGAATACAATAAGCTGCTTAAATTAATATCATTTGAAATGACAAAAGCACAAGTTAAAGTTATTAATGAAATGTGCTTGGATATTAAAAAAGGTTTCGTCTTAAATAGATTACTGCAAGGCGACGTTGGTTGTGGAAAAACATTTGTTGCAATTGTAATGTGCTATTTGGCAATTAAAAACGGAGGGCAAGCGGCGTTAATGGCACCTACGGAAATTTTAGCACATCAGCATTTTAATTCATTTAGCGAATTGTTTAATTTGCTTGGAATTGAAACGGTTTTGCTTTCAGGCGGGCTAAAAAAGAAGGAAAAGGAAGCCGCCTATGAAAAAATTGAAAGCGGACAAGCCCAAATGATATTAGGAACTCATGCGCTTATTCAACAAAACGTTTCATTTAAAAATTTAACTCTTGCAATAACAGACGAACAACACCGTTTTGGTGTTAGACAAAGGCTTGCTTTAATTGACAAAGGCAAAACTCCAAACGTTATAGCAATGAGCGCAACTCCAATTCCACGAACTTTGGCGCTAGTTTTGTATGGAGATATGGATATTTCAATAATTAACGAAATGCCAAAAGGGAGGCAAAAAGTTGACACATATGCAGTTACTTCGGCAGAAAGACAAAGGGTATATAACTTTATTGAGAAGCAAGTTTCACAAGGAAGGCAAGCATATGTTATTTGCCCTTCCATAGAAGCTAACACAAAAGAAGAGGCAAACGAAAACAGAGAACAGTCTGGTTATTCGGAAGAACCATCTTTGCAATCGGTTTTGGAATATACACAAAAACTTAAAAAAATATTTCATAATAGAAGCGTTCAACATTTGCACGGAAAGATGAAAGAAAAGGAAAAGCAAGAAGTTATGCAAGCGTTTGTTGACGGCGAAATACAAATTCTTGTTTCAACAACTGTAGTTGAAGTTGGCGTTAATGTTAAAAATGCAACTATTATAGTAATTGAAGATGCCGAGCGGTTTGGGCTTTCACAGCTTCATCAGCTAAGAGGGCGTGTTGGCAGGGGAAATGAAAAATCATTTTGTATTTTAATAACAGACTCAATGTCTAATATTTGCAGGCAAAGAATGAGAGCGCTAACTAAAACAAATGACGGATTTAAGCTTTCAGAACTTGATTTAGAACTTAGAGGTGCAGGAGATTTTTTTGGAACACGGCAGCATGGGTTGCCAGAGCTGAAAATTGCTAATTTGTATAGAGATACAGAAATATTAAATTTGGCAAGAGAAGCCGCCGAATTTATTTTTAACAACTTTATTAATGATGAAAAATATAATAAACTTTGGAGTGCAGTTGATAAATATTTAGAATTAACTACAGGTTAAGTTAATGCGTTGCTATGTTTTTTGAAGGCAACGCATTCTTATTTATATAAAAAGTAAAATATAGTTGACATATATTAAAATATATGCTACCTTAGAATAAAGGTGGTAGGTATATGGCGAAAAATTTAAAATTAAAAGCAGCAAGGGCACAATACGACATGACACAAAAAGATTTGGCGGAAGCTGTTGGCATTACAAGGCAAACTATGAACGCAATCGAAAAAGGCGACTACAACCCTACAATAAAATTATGTATTGCCATTTGTAAGATTTTAGGCAAAACTTTAGACGAGTTGTTTTGGGAGGGATAATTTATGGAAAACAGCAAGTTCGACGAAATGCAAACTATTAACAGAAACAAAATCGGGTATCAAGCATTTAACTTAATTCTTGTGCTAATTGTATTAAATGAATTTATAAAAAATTTTTATGTTTGGGCTATGCCAACTGTTGAAACACTTTTGCTTGTATTTATCCCTATAGCTTATTTCGATACTTTAACTATGATTAAAGGCTGTAATTTTACAAGAAAATATTTGTCTGATAATGCAACCAGAAAAATATCAATAATTTTCTTTGCTTTTTGTGTTGCATTTTTGTGGTATTTAATGCTAATAAAGCGTCAACCGATTGTTATTATTGAAAATGGGCAGCTTAGCGATAAATGCGCAGATTTGTTGCTTAACATCTTTTGGCTATATCGCCTACTGCTTATGGTAGTTCAAAAAATGGCGGATAAAAAGAAAGAAGTGACATACTAACCCGCTTATCTAAGATAGAAGCGGGAGCTTCTTACTCGATAGACTAGCGTCTAAGCATAAATAAGCTAACCCCGTGTGTCCCACGGTTATTTATATTATAAGATTACAGCATTGCTAAACCTGCTTGTTTTATATTTATAGCTGCATTGTAATCTCTATCAATAATATTTCCACAAGTACAGATAAATGTTCTGTATTTAAGCGTTAAGTTATGATTTTTAACACCGCAAGCACTACAAGTTTTACTTGAAGGAAACCATTTATCAACTTTAATTATTTTTTTGGCTTTGTATGTTAAGAAATTAATAAACATGCCAAAGGCATTATCCATAACGCTTT
>CAZHPA010000041.1:0-15708 GCA_964533945.1 uncultured Defluviitaleaceae bacterium | reverse complement strand
TGCGAAAACGTTTACTCATTATGTTGACAAATAAAATTGTATGCTTTATAATTAAATAATGAAAAGTATGGAGGTGGATTAAAATGCACACAAACGTAACAATTAAAGACATTGCGCGCCAAATGGGGGTTAGTGCCACCACCGTACACCGAGCTTTACAAGGCAAAGGACGTATAAGCGACGAAACACGTATAGAGGTATTGAAAACAGCTTCTCAAATGGGCTATCGCTCAAACTATATGGCAGCTTCACTAAAACGCAAGCGCATTAAATTTGCTGTAGCATTTCCTGAACCAACTATGGAAAACCGCTATTACTACTTAAGTTTATGGAAAGGCGTGCGTCAATATCTTAGCAGCGTGGCAGAATTTAACCCCGAATCCGTTGAGTTTTTATATCCTTTAACAGCCGAAGCTAACGGCGCTGTTATGAAGGAAATTTTTGAAAATGAATCCGACAACATTGATGGAGTACTTACTATTGCTTCCCAACATAGCCAATCTTCCTTTTTTATTGAAAAAATCGCTAAAAAAGGCATTCCTGTTGTGCTTATTGGCTCCGATTTACATAGCGAATATCGTTTTTGCTGCGTAAAAAGCTATGATGAAGTTGCCGGAAGGCTTGCGGCAGAACTTATTACAACTTTCTATCCAAAAGACACAAGCCATAAAGTAATTGTAACAGGCAATCTTATAGGCAATCTTACGATGATGGATCAATACGACAACTCAAACGGGTTTGAAAACTATATAAAAGAAAATGCACCTAACACTGTGCTATTGCGTGCCTATAATTCAGATACTTCTATTGCATACAATCAAATAAAAGATTTTTTATTACAACACCCCGATGTGTTTGCAATTTATTCATGCAGTGCAAGGCACACAATTCAAATGTGCAAAGCCGTAACAGAGCTTGGACTTAAAGATATTAAATTAATAGGTAACGACAGCTTCGAGGAAAGCGACGAATTGTTGCGCCGTGGTGTTTTAACGGCCATTATAGATAAAAGAATTGAAAGACAAGGACATATAGCTATGCAAGTGCTGTTTAACTATGTTGTAAAGGGAGAGTATCCTTCAAACAGCACCCTCCATGTTCGCCCGATTGTTATTTTAAAAAGTAATTTAGCTGCGCATAGAATGATAGAGTAACTTTTTATAAAACCAAAAGGAGTAGTGATTATAATTGAAGCTATTTATGGATGAAGATTTTTTGCTTGAAAGCGAAACTGCAAAGCGGTTATATAACGAATATGCAAAATCTATGCCTGTTATCGACTACCATTGCCATATAAACCCTGAAGAAATTGCAACAGACAACCGCTATGCTTCAATAACAGACGTTTGGCTTGGAGGTGACCATTACAAATGGAGGCTTATGCGTGCAAACGGCATACCCGAAAGCGAAGTAACAGGCTGCTTAAAATCTGAACCATACACTGTTTTTAAACATTTTGCCCAAACATTGCCAAAAGCTATTGGCAACCCTGTTTACCACTGGACGCATTTAGAACTTAAACGATATTTTAACATTACAGAACAACTTAGCGAAAAAAACGCCGAAGAAATTTATAACCGCTGTAATGAAAAGCTTTTAAATCTTAGTGCAAGAGGAATAATAAAGCATTCAAATGTAGTGCTTATTTGCACAACAGACGACCCTTGTGACGATTTACAATGGCATAAAAAAATTGCTTCAGATGAAAGTTGTACAGTTAAAGTATTGCCGGCTTTTCGCCCCGACAAAGCATTAAATGCAGACAAAGACGGCTATGCACAATATATTAAAAAATTAGAAGAAGCTTGTGGCTATAATATAAATGATTTTGTATCTTTATGCCATGCTTTAAGCGACCGCATAGACTACTTCCACAACATTGGTTGCCGTGCCGCTGACCACGGACTTGATTATATTATGTTTAATGCTGCTTCTGAAAGTAAATTAAATGAAATTGTAGCCAAAGCTTTAAATGGAAAAGAAAGCATAACAAAAATTGAAGCCGATTGCTTACGTACTGCACTTTTAATATCTTTAGCCAAAAAATATGCCAATAAAGGCTGGGTTATGCAAATTCATTTTGGCTGCATGAGAAACAACAACAGCTTACAATTTAGCCGTTTAGGAGCAGATACCGGTTTTGATGCTATTCGCTCTGATAGCCAAACATATTTACTGTCGCCGCTTTTAGATACTATGCATAAAAATAACGGCTTGCCTAGAATGATACTATACAGCCTAAACCCTGCCGACAACGAATCAATTATGACTATTGCCGGCTGCTTTATGGATAATGCCGAATGCCCCGGCAAAATACAGCTTGGTGTTCCGTGGTGGTTTAATGATACAAAATCCGGAATGGAAAAGCAAATGTTAGATCTTTGCAATAGCGGATTAATAGGCAACTTTTTGGGAATGCTTACAGATAGCAGAAGTTTTTTAAGTTATCCCCGCCATGAATATTTTCGCCGGATAATGTGTAATTTTATAGGCAACCTTGTTGAATCTGGGCAATACCCTGCCGACTTTGAAATGCTTGGGCAAATTGTAAAAGATATTTGTTATAACAATGTTGTTAAATTTTTTGGGTTCGACCTTCCTATTATAAATTAAAAAAAGGAGTGTATTTATTATGGACATACGATATAGTGCAAATCAACGTGATGCTGCCATATATACAACACAAGAACTTCGAGATGAATTTCTTATAAGTAATTTATATGAAGCCGATAAAGTTAACGCTGTTTATTCCCATGTTGATAGAATGATTGTGCTTGGCATTATGCCTTACGCAAAAGAATTGTCTATTTCTGATGGTATAGATGTTTGGGCAAATCTTGGCACGTCATTTTTCCTTGAAAGACGTGAAGTTGGATTTTTTAATGTAGGCGGTGCTGGCATTTGCTGTGTTGATGGCAAAAATTATAATATAGGCAATAAAGATTGCATTTACATTGCTATGGGTACTAAAAGCGTTACTTTTAAATCAGAAAATACACAAAACCCTGCTAAGTTTTACGGTGTTTCTGCTCCGGCGCATTGCCGATATGAAACTACATATATATCAATAGACAAAGCCGCAAAAAAACCGCTTGGGGAACAAGCTACAGCAAACAAGCGCATAATTAACCAATTTATACACCCCAATGTATTGCAAACATGTCAATTAACAATGGGGCTTACAGTTCTTGAGTCGGGCAATGTTTGGAACACAATGCCTTCACATACACACGAACGCCGCATGGAAGTTTACACATATATAGACATACCAGAAGGCCATGCAGTATTTCACATGATGGGTGAACCACAGCAAACAAGGCATATTATAATGCAAAACGAGGAAGCTGTAATTTCTCCAAGCTGGAGTATTCATTCAGGTTGCGGAACATCAAGCTATGCTTTTATTTGGGCAATGGGTGGAGAAAATCAAGCATTCGACGATATGGACGCAATAAATACAACCGATTTAAGATAGTTAAAATAATTTTAAAATGGGGGTTAACATATGTTTTCATTGGAAGGAAAAGTTGCTCTTGTAACAGGAGCAAACCACGGCATTGGTTTTGCAATAGCTTCTGCTCTTTACAAAGCCGGCGCTAAAATTGCATTTAACAGCGTTAGCCAAGATTCTGTAGAGGCAGGTATTAAATCTTACGAAACAGCCGGAATAGATGTTTTAGGTTTTGTTTGCGACGTTACAGATGAACAGGCCGTTCAAAGCATGGTAAAAGAAATTAGCGAAAAACTTGGAACTATCGACATTCTTGTAAACAACGCCGGTATTATTAAGCGTATTCCTATGATTGAAATGGAATCGGAAGATTTTCGTAAAGTTATAGATGTTGACCTTGTTGCACCATATATCGTTGCAAAAGCCGTATTACCTTCTATGATTGAAAAAAGAAGCGGCAAAATTATTAACATTTGTTCAATGATGAGCGAATTAGGGCGTGAAACAGTTTCGGCTTACGCTTCTGCAAAAGGCGGACTTAAAATGCTTACTAAAAACATCGCTTCCGAATATGGTCAATACAACATTCAATGCAACGGCATAGGGCCGGGCTATATTGCAACGCCTCAAACGGCTCCTTTGCGTGAAGTTCAGCCAGATGGCTCGAAGCACCCATTCGATTCATTTATTTTGGCGAAAACTCCTGCTGGGCGCTGGGGTACACCGGAAGACCTTGCAGGTTCTGCTGTATTTCTAGCTTCATCAGCGTCAGATTTTATAAATGGTCATATTTTATATGTAGACGGTGGTATACTTGCTTACATTGGTAAGCAGCCATAAATTAGTTTAGAGGTGAATGCATGAAAGAAGTTGTTGTGCCTGAATATAGCGAAGAAACACGGGGCTTTACTTTACAAGAAGCCATTAAAGAAGCCAACCGCTGCTTGCGCTGCAAACAGCCTAAATGCAGCGAAGGCTGCCCCATTTCAAATGATATTCCAGGCTTTATAGATGCTTTAGCGCATGGCAATTTAGGTGAAGCACGTGACATAATTGCACAAAGAAGCAATTTATCTGCAGTTTGCGGACGTGTTTGCGCTCACGAACTGCAATGCGAAGGTAATTGTGTGCTTTCTAAAAAAGGGAATAATATACAAATAGGTAAGCTTGAGCGTTTTGTTGCCGATTTTGCTTTTCAAATGCGATTGTCTCAAGGCAAAATAATGCCTAAAACACGAGGAAAAATTGCCGTAATAGGTTCTGGCCCTGCCGGACTTACAGTTGCCGGCGACCTTGCTAAAACAGGATTTTCGACTACAATTTTTGAATCTTTGCCCGAACCAGGCGGCGTTTTAATGTATGGCATACCAGCCTTTAGGCTTCCAAAAGAAGTTGTGCGGCGTGAAATAATTCAAATGGAAGCGCATGGCGTTAATTTTGTATGCAATACTACAGTTGGAAGCAACTACACTATAGATAGTTTATTTGATACAGGATTTGATGCAATATTTATCGGCTCTGGTACTCCTGTTGCAAAAACTTTAGATTTGCCGGGTAAAGAACTTGATGGTATTATACAATCTTCATACCTTTTAAGAATGACATCGCTTTACAACAGCAAGCAAATAGAGCGTAAAGACGTTCCCGTAAATGAAGGTGATGAAGTTATTATAATTGGTTGCGGCAACGTTGGAATGGATGCTGCTCGTTCGTTGCTTAAATTGGGAGCTTCAAAAACAACTGTTTTGTATCATCGTAAACAAGAGAGTATGTCGGCTTTAAAATCTGAATACGAACATGCCGTTGCGGAAGGCGTAAATTTTCTTTGGGAATACAATTCTTTGGCATATGTAGGCAACGGGTGCATTAATGGTATTTTAGTTTCAACACCAGAAGGTGAAAAAACTATTTCTGCCAATAAAGTTTATCTTGCAATTGGTTCTCATCCGGCAAACCGCATCGTTTCAACAACCGAAGGTATAGAAGTAGACGAACACGGCTATGTGCTTACAAAGCAAAGACCTTACGGCATGACAACACGTAAAGGTGTTTTTGCCGGAGGAGATGTAGTTCATCGCCCAAAAACCGTAGTGCTTGCTATGAAAGAAGCTAAAAAAGTTGCAGAAGGAATAGCAGAATACGTTGATGCCGTTAAGTTGCTTCAACTTTAACACTTTTAGCACTCAAACTATAAAAATAAGGGGGATTTTTAATGTTTGACAAACTTGCAACAATAGGCATTGTTCCTGTTGTAGCAATAAAAGATTCGAATAAAGCTGTGCCACTTGCCAAAGCATTGTCTGAAGGCGGTTTGCCTTGCGCCGAAATTACTTTTAGAACTGCTGAAGGCGAAGAAGCTATTAAAAAAATATCAAGCGAATTGCCTGATGTTATCGTAGGTGCTGGAACTATTCTAACGACCGAACAAGTTGACAGGGCAATTAATGCAGGCGCAAAATTTATTGTTTCACCCGGCTTAAACCCAAAAATCGTAAAATATTGCAAAGAAAAAAACATACCTATCGTTCCGGGGTGTGCAAACCCTTCTGACATTGAAGTTGCGCTTGAATTAGGGCTTGAGTTTGTAAAATTTTTTCCTGCCGAACAAGCTGGTGGCTTAAATTACATAAAAGCTATAGCAGCGCCTTACAAAAATGTGCGCTTTATGCCAACGGGTGGCATTAATGTAAACAATTTAAATGACTACCTTTCATACGAAAAAATTGTTTGCTGTGGCGGTTCGTGGATGGTTAAGCCCGAATTAATTGACGAGGGAAAATTTGACGAGATAACAAAACTTACTAAGGAAGCCGTTAAAAAAATGCTTGGCTTTGAATTGGCACACATTGGAATTAATACCAATAATGCAGAAGAAGCATTAAAGGCTTCAAAAATGTTTGAGCTGATATTTGATTTTGAGATAAAAGAAGGTAATTCATCATATTTTCTATCAAATTCAATAGAAATTATGAAATCTCCATATTACGGCAAAAATGGTCACATAGGCATATATACATGCTCAATTGATAGAGCTATTGCATTTTTAAGCAAAAGGGGTTTTGAGTTTATAGAACAATCAATCAAAACAAATGCTAAAGGACGCATTGCAGCTATTTATTTAAAAGACGAAATTGCCGGTTTTGCTGTGCATCTTGTGCAAAAAAATTAACTTTAAATCTTAAAATAGGAGGAAAAATAATGTCAAAAGTTATAACTTTTGGTGAATTAATGTTAAGGCTTGCGCCAGAGGGATATTATAGATTTGCTCAAGCAGATACTTACGGCGCTACGTATGGCGGCGGTGAAGCTAACGTTGCTGTTTCTCTTGCTAATTTTGGATTAAATGCTACCTTTGTTTCAAAGCTTCCAAAACACGAAATCGGTCAAGCCGGTGTTAATGCTTTGCGCAAATATGGAGTTGATACTTCATTAATTACTCGTGGCGGCGAACGTGTTGGTATTTATTTTCTTGAAAAAGGCGCAAGTCAACGTCCGTCAAAAGTTGTTTATGATAGGGCAGGTTCGGCTATAGCTTGTGCTAATAAAAACGACTTTGATTGGAACAAAATTTTTGATGGCGCAAATTGGTTCCATTTCACAGGAATTACTCCTGCTCTTTCAGATAACGTTTCCCAAATTTGTATGGAAGCCTTAATTTATTGCAAAGACAACAACATTACTGTAAGTTGTGATTTAAACTATCGTAAAAACTTATGGAGCAAGCAAAAAGCCGGAGAAGTTATGTCTAAACTTATGCCTTATGTTGATGTTTGCATTGCCAACGAAGAAGATGCATCGGACGTATTTGGCATTAAGGCAGATAGCACCGACGTTACTGCCGGCAAACTTAGCCACGAAAACTATATTAGCGTTGCGCAAAAGCTTACAGAAAAGTTTGGGTTTAAAAAAGTTGCCATTACATTAAGAACATCAATTTCTGCAAACGACAATAACTGGGCGGCAATGCTTTATGAAAACGGCAACACTTATTTTAGCAAAAGTTATGCTATGCATATAGTTGACCGCGTGGGCGGCGGCGACAGCTTTGGGGCAGGGTTAATTTACGCATCTTTAACCGGTCTTGAACCTCAAGCCATTATTGAATTTGCGGCTGCTGCAAGTTGCTTAAAACACAGCATTGAAGGCGATTTTAATTTAGTATCTGTTGCTGAAGTAAATGCTCTTGCCGGCGGCAATGGTTCGGGTAGAGTTCAAAGGTAGCGTAAAAATTCCCTGCCTATGCGTATTCTACAAGTATAAGCAGGGAACTTAAATTGTTCATAAATCGTTCCTTCTTTTCTAAAATTTTTCTTGCACTTTGAAGTTGAACTATTCGTAAATTACAATTTCCTTTTCTTTCAAAACTTCCAAGTTAAGCCTATCTTCTTTGCCTTTTGGAATAGATATTTTGTTTGGGTTTCCGTCTGAGATATATTTTTGGTCGGGGTTTTCTTTGAAGTAGTTAAACATCCAACCTAAGTCTGTTTTATCCGAATCAGAACCACGAACTCTAGGCATATTAAGCGGGTCGTATTGAATATGCCCCGGCGTTGCCGAAGCGCCACTTTGCCCTTCTCTTAATGCAACCGCATATTTATATTTAGTACCTTCATGTTCACCTTCTAAAGCATAATTTCTAAATTCTTTTTTCGGTCTTTTTCCATAAGGATATATTAAGCAAGTAACATCATAATCGGGAAGAAAGCTTGTAATAAATTGCTCCTGTTTTGCAATTTCTTCATTAACTCTTTCTTCAGATAATGTGGCCAAATCTTTATGCGAGAATGTATGGTTAGCTATTTCATAGCCGTTTTTAACAAGATATTCAAGCCTTTCCTGAACAGTTCCTTCTCCCGAAAACGGTTCTGTTATACCATTTATTCCAAAAAGAGCCGTGCTTCCAAAATCTGGGTGTTCTTTAGAAAATTTTTGCATAATATCAACAGCGCAATTTTCCTTAGGAACAAGATTTCCTTCTGCATCTTTAACAAATGAAAAAGCTGTACTTAATCCATCATCAAATGTTAAAACAACAGGTGAATATCCTGCTTCAACTTTTATGTTGTTGTCTATTAAATCTTTTAAAGTAACTACTCTAAAGCCGTTATCATAAAGTTTTTGCAAAGCTTCTTTAAAATCTTCGATTGTATTTAAATATGGAGGATGCGGTTTTTTTTCAACAAGCCCATGAAACATAATAATCATAATTTGTCCGGATTCATTTGGTTTAATTTCGCCATAATCTATTTCTTCATCAAATACTTCAAGAGCTTCATGTTCTTTTTTAAAGTTATTTTTACTTTCTTTAGAAACCGTTGTAGAAGTCATTTGCAGTTCTAAATTACTAAAAGGAATATATGGGCTAAAAACAGGCATAAATGCTTGGCTGTTTATATTTTCGGTTTCAATAGCTTGGGTATTTTTATTTTCAATAATTTTTGGTTGTTCTATAATTACGCTATTTTGGGCGGCAACAACACTAAACGTTTGCTCTGCTTGCAAAGCACAACCGGTTGTTAGCATACATACTGAAGATAAGGTGGCAAATATTTTTTTAAACTTTAGCATAATCATTTTTCCTTTCAAGTTCTCGCTTCATAAAAATATTATTGTGACTAGCGATACTTAATATTCTGGTATTTTTTTATCAATTAATTTAGTTGGGAACTTCAAGCGAAATACACCCAAGTTTATTTCCTCGAAATTCATCAATTAAAATAATTGATGTTCTGTCTAAATCTACATCTCCTCCTTTTTTAATAAAACCTCTTGCACTGCCAATTGCTTTTAAAATTTCGTATGGCACTGTGTTTTCATCAAATGTTATTTTATACCTTTGCTTTAAACAATTGGGGTTTAATTCTAAAATCAATTTAATTAATTCAATGCTTAAATTATGCTTGTCTAAAATATCGTCATTAATAGCACCTGTTATTGCAAGCTTAATTCCAACAGCAGGGTCGTCGAATTTATGCCAAAGTATTCCCGGCGTATCTAAAATATCAAAGTCTTTAACTATTTTAACCCATTGTTTTCCTTTTGTAACTCCGGGTTTGTCGCCTGTTTTTGCTGTTGCTTTCCCTACAAACTTATTAATTAAAGTTGACTTACCAACATTCGGTATACCAACAATCATAGCACGAATTGGAACAAAAATTCTGCCCCTTTGCCTTTGTCTTTCTATTTTTTCTTTCATAAGAAGGCGCGCTGCGCTAACTATATCGTTAATTCCTTTGCCCAAGCTGCTATCTGCTATAACGCATGAAAAGTTTTGTTGTTCAAAAAAGTGCTGCCATTGTTCATTTATTTTTTTATCTGCCAAATCTGCTTTATTTAAAACTATTATTCTATGTTTGCCTTTTGCAAGTATGTCAATGTCCGGGTTTTTGCTGCTTAAAGGAACTCTTGCATCTAAAAGTTCGATAACAACATCAACAAGCGAAAGGTTTTCAGTTATAATGCGCTTTGTTTTTGTCATATGCCCCGGGTACCATTGTATGTTCATTTAATATTCCTCATTTCAAAAATTCTGCTTCGCTAATAGGCAAAAGTTTAACATCAACTTTTCCAACTATTTCTTCTTTAGGTATAAATCCAACTGAATTATGCCTGCTATCTTTACTTAAATTTCTATTATCCCCCAAAACAAAAAAGCAGTCTTTGGGAACAGTAATTGGAAATGTAACATCACCCAAAGTCGTTAACGGCAATTGCGAAAATTCATCATCTAAAGGTTGTCCGTTTAATATAAAAGCAGAATTTTTAATGTCTATTATGTCGTCTTCAACCCCAATTATTCTTTTAACATAAAATTGCTTTTTATCTTCTTTATATGGAAATATTATAATGTCGCCTCTTTTGGGTTGTTTGAATTTATATATGAATTTTGTAACAAGTATGCGGTCTTTGTTTTTTAATGTTGGTTCCATAGATGGACCATCAACAATTGCCAACTTAAAAATATATGCTTGAATAATTAAAAAAACAACGCAAACAGCAGCAATTGCAATTGCCCATTCGAGAAGCTCTTTTAAAAAGTTTTTTTTCATAATTAAACTCCTATGACGCAAGCGATACTAAAAAGGTGTCAACATAAGTTAACACCTAAAGGTTTTTATTTTTGTTTGTTTAAAATTTGTTCTTTAACTTTAGCCGATTTACCAACTCTATCACGCAAATAGAAAAGTTTTGCACGGCGCACAATACCACGGCGCACAACTTCTATTTTTTCAACACGTGGGGAATGAAGAGGCCATGTTTTTTCAACACCAACACCGTAGGACATTCTGCGTACTGTAAACGTTTCACGTACACCGCCGTTTTGTCTTTTCATAACCGTACCTTCAAAAACTTGAATTCTTTCACGAGTTCCTTCAACTATTTTGGCATGAACACGAATTGTATCGCCAACCTTAAAAGGCGTTATTTCTTTCTTTAGTTGTTCAGTTTCAAGTTGTTTAATTATATCACTCATTTGTTCTCCTCCTTCCCACAAAGACGTTCATAATAAAATAAATTAAAAGCGGAACGTCCGTATTCACAGCCAAAAATTATAGCATACCTTTATTATAATTGCAACAGCAATTAATTGCAATACTAATTTTAGCTTTATTTGTTTTTGGGAAGGTTAAATTTCGGTTGTGTCTGCATTAGCGCTGTCGTCGCTGCTTTCTGATGATGAAGATGTTTTATCTTTAGAGAAAATGCCGTTTAAATTAAGCTTATTTAAAATTCCTGGCACCATATCAATAAGTTTATTTATGCTATCTTGATTTTTAATATTAACAAGCTGAACATTTGCTCCGTTAATAACTAAAACTGCAGCAGGCGTTATGCTTGCACCCAAACCGCCGCCACCAACTTCGCTTTTGCTTTTTTCGGTTTGTTGGTTATCGAAAGCTCCAGCGCCAACGCCGAATGAAACGTCAACAAGCGGCAATACAATTGTTTCTCCAAAATATACGGGTTCTCCAACTACGGTTTTTGAGGATACGAAATTTTCCATTTTGCCGAATAATGCATCTAAACTTGTGTTAATATCATTGCTCATTATTACTCTCCCTTTCCTAATAAGTATTTTTTAATAAGTTTCCAAACAGGTTTAATTAAAATATATTTTACTAAAGGAGTTAAAATGCTCCAAATAGTAAACTTGCCTTTTGTATAAAATTTAACATTAGTTATTTTTTGCTCAAAACTTCCACATACAGCTATATTTTTTAATTGAAATACAGAACAGGCAATAGCTAATGCCCCAAGTGCTTTTCCTGTTGATTCGGGGGTTTTAAGCCAAAATTCACCTTCTGCATTAAATTTTGAAGGTTTAATTGCTTTTATCAACCTTTTTATAAGTAGCTTTGTGTTTAAAAATATTTGTTTTATTTCGTTTTCACTAAAATATGATTTAAAATATTTAATTTGTTTAAATATATCATTTATTTTAGTTAAAATATTATTTTGTTTTTCATTAAATTCGCTTGAATTTTCTGGTTTGGCTTGTTGGTTAAGTTTTGGCTCATTTTCTATTTTTTCTTTTAGTTTTTCTTCTTTTTTCTCTTTTTCTTTTTGTTCTTTCTTAATATTAGCTTGGCTGTTTTTTGCTTTTTCTTTTCTATTTTGTTTTTTACCAAATATGCTTATAATATACCCTTTGTGGTTGCTTGAAAATGTTAAGGAAAAAATGCCTAAAATCCATTTTATTTTTGCAGTATAGGTTATTTTATTAAAATATGATATACTAACTTCATATCTAATAGGTGCAAAAAGCAACACTAATAACAATGCCAATACAATTATAAGCACAATTAACAAAACTTTTAGTATAGTAGTTAGTATAATCATAAATTCCACCTATTTCTTAACAAATAAGCAACAAATAAAAGCTATTAAGGAAGCAGCAAATGTAATTGCTATATATTTTGAAATATCCATAAAAAATTCAATTGGAACTATATTAATTAAAAGGCTTGTTTTTGGGTCTAAAGTCCATAAATCGTTGTTGAAGAAAATTTCATGAAATATTATAAAAGCTTTATCAAAATTTAACGCAACAACAATGCAAAATATAGCCGTAATTGCAATAAAGCCAATTAAAACAATTTTTTGAGCCAAAATATACAGCTTTTTATATTGCTTATATTTTTTTAGCAACATTGGTATATATGTTGTAACAAACGTTATAATTAAAATATTTCTTACTAAAAATCCAATCGAAAATAAATTTTTAACATCAACCATATGGTCTTTTTCGCGTTTATTAAAAAATTCACGCTGCTGCCCAGAAACTACGGTTAAAACATTTAGGTCTTCGTAATTCCCTTTAATATATTCAAGCAAATGGTTTGTAACTTTCATTAATTCATGCTTTTCCATATTAATAGCTTCGTGTATTTTGTATTTGTCGTATTCAGAGTTATAAAAAGGTAGCGAAAAGGCGAATATTTGAACCGACAGACACAACAACAGCCCTATTAAGCAAATTGCGTTAAAAACCCCAATTGCACCATAAAGCGGCTTCATATTTTATCCCTTAAAAAATATGTTTTAAAATAATTTAAGCTTCTTTTTGTCTTTAAATAATCGGAAATAATTTTTTGAACAAGTGAAAGGGCTTCTGCTTTGCTATTTGCAATTCCTATTATAACATATTTTTTTTGAATATTAATTGGTTTTAGTAATTGTGTTGTTGTTAAAATATCCATTAGATTATTGCCATTATTTTGAATACATATTACATAAGTGCCAAAAATTGATATGCCATTATTAAGCATTTCTTTAATTTCTGATATATTTTCAATTGTTTTTCCACAATACATGTTTTCAATATATCGCATGTAATAATCCCTTCCTTAAATATAAATTTACAATGTTTAACATGTTTTGTCAAGCCAACACTAAAAAACATATTCCGCCCACAATAAATTCTCTTTAAATTTATTCCAAAGCTAAGTATCAAAACAATGAATCACTTAGCAGTTGCCTAATTATTTTTTTCATTTTATTGGAATGTTTAATATTTGGTTTGCAATTAATTGCACTTATTGCTCTTATTAAATCGCCAGCAAATTCTTCTTGCTCAACTTTATTGGTGCAATCTACAATTTCTATTGTACAGTCATGTAAATTTGCAACATATTCAAATATTTCATATCCAAATGTTAGTAATCTGTCTTTATTTAATATAATTATTTTTTCAACCTCTCCCTTTGCAAGCATATCTAATAAAAGCAAAAATCCTTTTCTTTTATAATCAACATTGCTTCCAATATCTGAAATAATTTCAAAAGGCTTGCCTTGCGCATATAAATATGTTTTTAAACTGTTCATTTGGTTTTGCAAGTTATCTTTTTGCCTTGAATTAGACACACGGCAATATCCTATTATTTTACGTACCGCATCATCTTGAAGTTGAAGCACTTGTTTTAATTGTTTGTCTGAATAGTAGCGGTAGCCGTTGGGTCCTGTGTGGTGGGGGTGCAATCTTCCGCTTTTGTCCCAATTGCGCAATGTTTGGGGTGTTCGGTTAATAAGTTTGCTAAATTGATGTATAGAATAATATTTCATATTGTCACCTCTGCAGCAAGGTTAGCATATTTTTATAACTTGGTCAATACATTTTATAGTATTTTATAAATTAAGATGAAATTATAAGGAGTTGTTTTTAGCAATTTCGCTAAATTTTAAGTATTTATAATCAAATTTTAAATGATAAAAACAAATAAAAAAGGCGCTCACCATACATATTGTATAGCGAACGCCATTTTTAACATAAAAGGTATTAAATTATATATTATTTTTCGTTGTGGTCAACCCAATCCTTAGCTTCTTTAACATAGTCGACAGGCGGAAAAGGAATGTTAGTTTTAGGGTCTTTGCTTTCGTCGCTAAATAGCGGCATAATTTGATAATCTTTAATTCCCATATTAAAAACCTCCAAACAAAATTTATGTTTTTAGTGTTTCCGCACTAATTCGAGTTATGCATACAAAGTTTGGAATAGCTTGTGTTATGTTGATAAATGTTTGCTTAATTAACATACATATTTTTAGAAAAAAGCTTGCATTTCAAAATAACTTTATCATTCTATAAAACATTATTTTCTTTCAAAGAAAGACTTGACATATTTTATTTTTTTGATAAGCTTTTAGATATATATTTACAAATTTTTAACAATACTGCTTAAAGGAGGAAATATGGACTATTCAAAAATATTAGACCAAATTGTTAATTTAGCAAGTCAAGTTGGGTCTTTTCAAAGAGAGAATATGTTTAAAAGCAATCTACTAATTAACACTAAATCAACTGACACAGATTTAGTTACGGAAATTGATGAAAAATCTAACGAAATGATTATTAACTACATTCAAGTTAACTTTCCCAAGCATTCCATATTAACAGAGGAATCAGGCAAATGTGATTTGCAGTCAAATTATCTTTGGGTAATTGACCCTTTAGATGGAACTACGAATTTTGCCCAAGGATTACCTATATATACGGTTTCGATTGCTTTACAGCACAATGAAGAAACAGTTCTTGGCGTAGTATATAACCCGGTTACAGAAGATATTTTTACAACCATAAAGAGGGAGGGTGCGTATAGAAACGGTCGTAAAATGGAAGTTTCTCAAAAAACTAACTTAAAAACAGCCGTATTAGCAACTGGTTTTCCTTATGATATAGCTGAAAATCCAATTAACAATCTGGCTTATTTTAGCGCTATGTCTACCAAGGCAAGAGCTATTAGAAGGTTTGGTTCAGCCGCATACGATTTAGCACTTGTAGCAGATGGCAAATTTGATGGATATTGGGAAATGGCGCTTAATCTTTGGGATGTTGCAGCAGCCATGCTTATGGTAGAAGAAGCTGGGGGGAAAATAGTTCATTTTAGAAACGACAGAAAAATTTCGATAATTGCTGGCAATGAAATAATATGTGGCTTGATTTTTGATGAACTTATGAAAATTGATTGTAAAAAATAATTAACTATGCTGTTTGCTAGTTTTTGTTTTGCATATATTTTTAGAAAAATAAAAAAGTCGTGTGCTAGCACAACTTAATGCGAATGAATTTTAAGAATTTTAGCTGTTAAGCGAAGCTAAATATAAAAACTCCCCGAGTAGGATTTGAACCTACGACCCTCCGGTTAACAGCCGGATGCTCTACCGCTGAGCTATCGAGGAATAGTACAAAAACAATTACTTCTTTTTTAATCCGGCAACCATCTACTTTCCCAAGCAGTTTCCCGCTAAGTATCATCG
>CAZHPA010000040.1:0-16138 GCA_964533945.1 uncultured Defluviitaleaceae bacterium | reverse complement strand
TCCTAAAGATTACCCTAAATGGAGAACAGTTCATTCATATTTTCAAATATGGAGTGAAAAAAGAGAAGATGGAACTTCTATTTTTAGAAGAAGTTTTAAAAAATTATAGGATAATTAAGAATTAAAAGACATATTGCGGTTGATACAATTGGACTACCTCATTCTATCAAAGCGTAACGAGTTACATACTTTTACAGTATTACCTAAACGTTGGATTGTAGAAAGAAGCTTTGTTTGGTTGGGAAAGTATTATAGACTATGGAAGAATTGCAAACGTAAGCTTGAGACAAGCTTGCAAATGGTAGTTCTTGCTTTTGTTGGACTGCTCTTGAGGAGAATTTAAATATGTTCTAAGACAAAATAAACTTTTGTCAATGAATTTACCTCTTCAGCAAATTGTTACGAAATAGAAGAATAGGATACAAATATTAGATTATGCCTTATAAAAAACAGGTGGTTGCTGTCCATGCACCCACTTGCTTTTATTTGAATACATAACACAATTAGGAAGCCGAACATTGTAGCGCACTCCCGTGTAATTAATTCACAATTTAAATATGATATGTCCATACCAAATATTGCGCTAACCCTTCTGTCTATGTGCTAATCCCATTAACTTGATATAGAAATGTTAAGGCTTAACCAGTCTATTAAATTAACTTGCTGTATCCCATCGTGGTCACATTCAAAATCATCAAGGGTAATCAGAAACTTTGGATAATTATCTTTGATTTGCCGGAGCGACGCAAGCTCACGTGCCAATGTACTTTCGTCCAATACAGATGCTGAAACCTGGTAATACTCCTTTTTTTATCACGGACGGCAACAAAATCCACTTCTGTACCACGTCCTGACTTGCCGATGGTTAATTGTATATCCTCTCCTTAGAAGCTCCAAATAAACGATATTTTCTATCTGATGCCCAATATCCTTGTTTGTTGTTCCAAGTATCATATTCCGAAGCCCTGTATCGCAGCAATAATACTTGCACTCAGATTTAAGGTGCATTTTTCCTTTAATATCATAACGTTCTACTTTGCAGAACAGATAAGCATCTGTCAATTATATTGACTTTTTTATGCTATTAGTCTATAATTGAATTATATTCTAAAATAGACAGAAAGGAGATTGGATATGTATTATCATCGTCATATAGAATCAGCAGTTGCTCGTATCGCAAAGCGCAAACCTATTCTTATGTTGACAGGCGCAAGACAGGTTGGAAAGTCAACTATGCTGAAAGAAGTATACAAGGGTATTCGGTATATCTCCTTAAACCACCCATTAATACGTGAAAGTGCGAGGGATAACCCAATGTTATTTTTTGAAATAAATACCCCGCCGCTAATTTTAGATGAAATCCAAAAAGCAGTAGAGCTGTTCGATTATATTAAAGAAATCGTAGATGAGGACGACAGTAAGACGAAAAGACAGTTTTACCTAACCGGCTCTCAAAATATAAAACTGATGAAAAACATCAGTGACAGCCTTGCAGGACGTGCCGGAGTTATAAAAATGCTTGGGCTTTCTCAAAGAGAATTATCAGGGATAAATTATCAAGAACCTTTTAAGCCAGGGGCGGCACATATTGATGCAATATCCAAAGAGGCACCTACGTTCAATTATAACAGTATTGTTTCCCGAATACACAAGGGTTTTTTCCCTGAACTGTACGAAAGCGAAAGTGACTTGAAGGACTGGGCTGATTATTACAGTTCTTATTTTCAAACATACATTGAGAAAGATATTAAGGATGTTTTGAATATTCAAGATGAGTCTGCATTTATCAAATTCGTAAAGGCAACTGCCTCCTTGACCGGCGAGGTACTAAATTACACCACGATAGCGGAGATTTGCGATAAAGATGTGGGTACTGTGAAGGCATGGCTATCTGTGATGGAATCCAGTGGGTTGGTGTATCTTTTAGAGCCGTACTACAACAATTTCAACAAACGGCTCATTAAAGCACCGAAGTTATATTTTTTGGACACAGGACTTGCTTGCTGGTTACTCGGGTGGAATACACCTGAACAGCTTTCAAATGGGGCGATGTGGGGAAATATTTTTGAGAGCTTTGTTTTTGCGGAAATTCTCAAAAGTTATTACAACGATGGCAACGTCAAACCTCCATTATTTTACTATCGCGATAAGGATAAAAATGAAATTGATTTGCTCGTGGAAGATGGAAGCATTTTGTACCCGATAGAAATTAAAACATCGAGTGACCCAAATAAATCCATGACAAATGCCTTTCGCTTTATTGAGAATATTCCCGATAAAACAGTCGGGCAGGGAGCTTTAATTTGTTTGGCAAAAGAAGTTCTTCCGCTTAGACAAGATGTTTGGATTTTACCTGCTAATTTGATATAGTGATTATTGGAGGGAAGCAAAGGGATTAAGGCGTGCATTAATGGAGGCAACGACATAGAATGTGCAACAATCATAGGAGGATAGTATTGAAACTAAAAATTGAAACAACTACAACAGGAGTAGATTGGTCAGCTATTAAGTATTTACTTTCTAAGGAAAATATGGCGACCTACAGCGCCCAAAAACACAAAATTGCTTTTGAGAACAGTTCAAAAGTTGTATTTGTTTACGACAGTGATGAACTCATTGGATGCGGGCGATTATTGACAGACGGCTCATACCAGGGTGTGCTTTACGATATTGTCGTTAGTAGTGATTATCAAGGACAAGGACTCGGGAAAGCAATTGTCGCAGAGCTGTTGAAAGAACAGGATGACAAAAATATATTGCTATATGCATCGCCGGGAAAGGAAGGATTTTATGAAGCTCTTGGATTTCGTAAATCAAAAACCGCCATGTGTCGTTTTATCGACGTTCAGTCTGCAATTAGTAAAGGCCTAATCCAGTAGGAATTTCAATCTCAAATTATTTTTGTAAATTATTTGTTGACATTTTATAAATGGTCTTTCTTTGATAATATAACATTAAAAAGTAAAAAAAGAAAGGAGGCTACCCCAAGTGAAAATTGCAATATACAGCCGCAAATCAAAATTTACAGGAAAAGGCAATAGCATTGCCAATCAAATAGAGATGTGCAAACAAAGAGCCAGGCAATATTTGAATATGAAGAACATACCCGAAACAAACGTCAGAATCCTAATTTACGAAGACGAAGGTTTTTCGGGTAAAAACACTGCTAGACCTGAGTTTCAGAAGATGATGGCAGCTATAAAGGCAAATGAAATTAACTGCGTTATATGTTATAAGCTTGATAGAATAAGCCGTAATGTTGGTGATTTTGCTCAAACATACGAGATTTTTGAAAAACACAAGGTGGACTTTCTTTGTGCAGGTGAAACATATGACACAACCACGCCTGCCGGACGTGCTATGATGGGCATGGTTTCAGTCTTTGCCCAAATGGAGCGTGAAGTTACAGCTGAGAGAGTTCGGGATAATATGCACATGCTGGCTCGCTCAGGCCGGTGGCTGGGAGGTCATACCCCGACGGGTTTTCAATCATTCAAAGAAGAACGCGTGGATGTTGACGGAAAGACCCGTTCAGCATTTAAGCTTGTGCCTGTGGAAGATGAATTGGAATTGGTTAAGTTTATTTATCAAAAATTTATGGAGCTGCAATCAATATCAGGAACGGCTCGCTATTTTGTTCAAAATAATATTCGTACTAAGAATGGGAATGATTTTACAAACATTTCTGTCAAAGACATCTTGCGCAACCCTGTTTACTGTATTGCCGAACAAGAGGCGGCAAATTACTTTAGAGAAAACGGTGCGGATATATGTTTTGAAGAGCATGAATTGAACAACAAACAAGGCTTTATGCCTTTCAATCGCACTAGCAGTAGCAAAGAACAACAGGTGAAAAATGAAATAAAAGACTGGCTGATAGCTGTTGGAAAGCATGATGGTATTATTCAATCTGATACTTGGGTTAAAATACAGCAAATTTTGGACGCAAAGCGAGAAAAAAATAAAGCTATCGTTAGAACGCCATATAAATCAGAAGCGCTTTTGTCTGGGCTTCTGATTTGCAGAAAATGTAACAGTGCTATGCGACCTCATATTCACACCAGCCGTAAGAACGCTGATGGACTTGTTCCTTATTATTATATATGCGAATTAAAAGAACGTTCATCTAAAATAAGATGTGATATGTGCAATGCCAATGGGGTTGCTCTTGATAAGGTAATTATGGATGAGCTTATGAGCTACGAGCATGAGAATTCTTCTATACACAAGAGTTTGCTTGAACTTAAAGAACGGCTGGCAAACAAAAAAGAATCCGGGGTTAAACAACAGGGATTCCTTAAATCTGAATTAGAAGCAAAGCAAAGAGAAATGGATAATCTTATTGCGGCAATTGCCAAAGGCGGAGCACAGGATGTTTTTACAGAACAGGTACGAAAAAAGGTAAACACACTCGCAGAGCAATGCAAAGGCTTAGAAAATGAAATTGAAAAAGCTGCCCTTAACAATGCAATTTATACTGATTACGAAAGCCAGACAAGAGCCGTAGCGGATACATTAAGAAAGTTAAAAGATACCGTACTGACTGCTACTATTGTTGAAAAGAGAGAACTTCTTAAATCAACGATAGAAACAATAGTCTGGGACGGGGAGCAAGCGCATATTTTTCTATTGGGTGAATAAGCAATGTGGGGAAGTTGTTGTTTGTATTACAACAATAAGCTTTCCATATCCATAGTTTTGTTTTTTGAGTGCAGAAAATGCCACATTTCATGTAAGTCTTGTTCAATTTAACATTGAAGCAGCTGAAGCTATTAGTAATCTACAGCCTAACAAAGTAAAAGCCCCTTCTATATAGAAGGGGCTTTGCGCTATCATTTAGAAAATAAACTATTTTCAAGTTTTCTTACTGTACACAACTATCTTAAATTCAAAAGATTAATGAAGATTTGCGCCGCTTCTGCACGAGTAGCATTGTCAGCTGGGCGGAAATTGTTGTCTGCGCCTTGCATTAATTTAAGAGCTGTTATATTTGCTACAGCATCTTTTGCCCACAATGATATTAAAGCCTCATCATTGTAAGACTGCCTTGTACATAGAATTCGCCACTATTAGGAGTTACAATTTCGTCTTTTGGAGTTGTTATTGTAACTGTGTATTTGTTAACTTATCTTTCCCGATGCTAATTTAAGGATTGCTAAAATATGTTTTAACCCTATTTTTTCGTTTGTTTCTAGTACTGCCTTTGCAGCTTGCAACGCTTCTTCAGACAATGGAGTTTCCTTTACTATATAGTCTAACAACAATTTAGCGTCTGCAGCAGCAACAACACCGTCACCATCAATGTCACCTTTTAGCCTTGTTTCTCCTTTGGCAAGATTGCTTATTGCAGCGTACAACGTAACAAAAGCTTCGTTTACGGCGCTTGTTGTTGGGTTGTCTATTGCTTCTTTAGCTTGGGCAAGCGCTGCTTGGAATGCGTTCCAGCTTTGTGCTGTGTAGCCATCGTTTACCTTGTCTTTATTGTCGTTATAGAGTTTTTGCAAATCACTTATATTTACATTAAATAAAATATCCGAAACAGCAGTATCATCTAATACAGTAAATTCAACAGTTTTAGATTCATAGTTTGGAGTAGAAACGGTTACAGTATAATTGCCGTCTCTCAATTTTGCGTTGTATACGCCGTTTAAGCCTGTTACTGTTCGAGCAACTACATTATTTTGGCTATCTTTTATTACAATTTGTGCGTTGCCAACAGGCATTGTGCCAACAAGAACTTTGCCAGTTACGTCGCTGCCTGTTCTTGTATCTGTTTGAGGCGTTAAAACAAAATTGTCAATTACAAAGCGACTATTAGCTGTGTTCATATGGTTAAAACCAAAATATCCCTCGTTTACAGGAGGATTAAAGTTTGCAGTAGTTGCGCTTGAGACATTAATTACTTCTACACCGTCTACCTTAAGTATAACAGCTTTACCGTTTACAGAAACTTCTAAATGACGTGTTACGTCTTTGGAAAGAGCTGGGCCACTAAATGAGCCGCTCCAAAGGTTGGCGCCATTATTCCAATATTCCCATCCCCAGCCGCCTTCTCCTTCAAATTGGCCGATAAACATACGGTTGTTAGCAGAAGTGCCACGCAATGTAAGCCCAAAGCGTTTTCCTACATCAAGTGCAGTAACGTCGAAAGATATAGTGCCGTCTGCCATTTGGAATGTTTTGTCAACTAAGTTGTTAGTGTTACGATTTGTTGTTTTAAATGTAACTTCCATAGCACCGCTACCGTTGAATGTAATGGCTTTTTTGTCTGCTGTGCCCCCTGCTTCTAATTCGCCCATCATAGATATGTCTCCGTCTTCAAAAAGCACTTGATGTGCAGCAGGTATTTGTTCCTCAACAACAATATTTCTTTCATTAATTCCATCGTCCCAGTCACTTACTGTTATAGTTTGCACTTTATAGCCTGGGCCGCTAACTCTTAACTTATAAGCGTGGTTGCCTAGGTCTTTAAATGAGAATTTGCCGTCTGCGCCAGTAGTAACACTCTTGCCAGTTGATACGTAATTTGTGTCTTGTAGTAATATAGTAACGCCAGCAGCTGGTTTGCCATCTAACAAGGCACTGCCGCTTAACGTGATTTGTTTCCTTCTTAGGCTATTTATAGCGTTTTCAAGATTTGTTGTTGCTGTGTTTATTTCCTCTTGCGTAACTTCAGACTTGCGTAAAACAGCTTTTGCTTCAGACAATGCAGTTAAAAATGCGTTCCAATCGCCAACGTAATCATTTCTTGACATAGCGCTTGCTGTTGCAATTACTCCTGCCAACCCTTCCTTATCGGTTGTGCTGCGTACAATGGTTAAATTATCCAACACAAAGTTATTTAAGTCGCTGTTTGTAGTTGCGCTTGCTCTGCCTGTTGAAGAATAAATACCAAACCATGTTTGACCGGTTGGGTCACCTGTTATGGTAAAACTGCAAGTTCCAACATTGCCATCTACTGCTACAGGAAGCGCTACGGTTGAAACATTGTTAATTCCTGTAAATTCTCCTGTGCCATAAACTGCTACATAGCCGTTGTCAGCGCCCATTTCATAGTCAAAGATTACGTCGTATGTAACGCCTGGTTCAAAGCGGAAAGTTTGAGGTAGAGTTTGGAAACATAAAGCTCTTGAACCAGCCTTGCCATTAACTTTTATTGACCAATCACCTTCAATTACGTCATCAAGTCGCTTTTTCCCATTGTCCCAACCAGCTTGTGTGTATATGCCGTTGCGTTCGGAAAGATGTTGACGGTTATCTGCAACGCCTTCAATGCCGCCTACAACGAAAGGATAAAGTCCGGCTGCTACACTTTCAAAACCTTGTGTAAATTCCACTATATTGCCGTTTTCGTCATATTTAAAGTTGTTTGAAGGGTTTTGGGCAACACGAATATCATCAAAATATGTGTTACCTTGGCCTGCTTCACGCCCTAATGCAAATCTTACAGTGCCTGTTTCCGGTGCCGTAAAGAATACATGCATATTTTGGAAATAGCTGCTGCCGTCTTGCACTGGTAAACCTGTGTGATGTACATATGCGCTAACATAGTTTTTAGCTATAGAGCGATTAGCGTAATTGGAAGCAATAACTTCTCCATCTGCAGAAACTTTCATATAAGCTTTGCTGTCACTGCGGTTATCAACGCCAACATACACAACATATTGCTTGCCGGGTTCTAAATCAGTCATTACTTGGCTTACTTCAACTTGCCCTGTCATTTTCATCATAGGTACTTGCAAGTTTGTTTCATAGCGAACTGCACTTCCAGAACCTGTAACTTCCCAGTTGTCTGTAATATCTTTAGAGTTAAATGAAACATCCTTTAAATGCATTCCTGTGCTCCAATTAATTTCAAGAGCAGGCTTAGCAGCATCACCACGAACAACTACATAAGGTACGCGTGCTTTGCTGTCAAGTGTAATTTTTCCATTAGATACTGTTACTACAGTTTCATTTGTTCTTCCGTTGTCTGTAAGTTCATAAACTTTTACATTAGCAAGGTTAGTCCAGTTGTCTGGTAAATCCCAAGTAGATTGACCGGCAACGTCGCTGTAGTGGTAAAGCTTTTCGTCATTTTCAGCAACGCGTGCGCCTGTTACAGAATCCCAGAGCCATGGAATAAGGTAGGTTTGGTTTCCTGTAAGACCGGCAACGCTAGGTTCTCCAAAACTTGCTGCCGGTGCAGCTGCGCCTTTAAGAATTACTTTTCCATTTAATGTAATAACACGTGAACGATATTCTTGTTTGTCGGCAAGCGTGCTATATGAATATGTTTGGATGTTGCCGCTAGTACCACGAGTAACAACAACGTTGTTGCCGTCATTGTCAGTTAACTTAATTTGTGCTTCAGGAGTCCACTGTGTGTTACCGCTAACTGTACTTGAGTTGGGTGAACCGGCATTTGATTGGTAGAACATTGTTACAGGGGCAGCTGCATCTGTCCATTTCATAATGTCATAGTGTTGTAAAAATTTGGTTGGTATTAAATGTTCAAATATAGAAGTAACTGTTTCGTTGTATTCACCATCGCCTTGCCAGCCTTCAAAGCCTTGCATTATAGGGCCGCCGAGCAAAGGAGCGTTTGCAGCACCGCCAAAGTGAGGAAAGTCTGGTGCGAACGAATCTTTATAGCTGTTTAACATAAAGCGCATGACTTCACTATTATATTTACCTTTACTGTCATAGCCGCCATAGCCATAATCTGAAACCCAATGTTGGAAAGTAGATTCCCATTCATTGGCATGACCCCATTCATTAACTATACGCCAGCCATTTTCGGTTAAATCCATACCTAATTTTCTTGTTTGCCATGCATCTTCAGAACCGGATGTACCATTGCCCCAAACATCTACATATACAAAGTCCATATTATCGCCGACTAAATCTTTTAACCTATTAAGGCGTTCACGACGATAACCCATTGCCAAGTCATAAAGACCGTTCATAGCTATGCCTTGGTCAATCCATTCCCAACCATATCTAAGCCCTCCATCTTCCAAAACAAAGGAAGCTTCTTCACTAAATGCCTTTGCTTCAGGGTAAAATTCACTTGTGTTAATATGAATACCAAAGCGAGCGCCCAAAGTTTTGCCCAATTCCATCATAGTATTCATATCAGCAGGGCCACCCATGCGTTTACCTATATCCCAAAAATCAGGGTGACCGGAATCGTGCCCTTCGTTGGCATAGCCTTTAAGAAGCACGGCTTGCCCAAGCCCATCTGTATTAAGCGCTATGCGTTTAACGTTGTCAAGTGTAGTAAGGAATGGATTTTGGGCATGGCTACCAAAGTTCATAGCTATACGTGTGCCAACAATATCCCTAACATCTTGGCTTTTATATGGTTTGTGAATAATCGTGTCGCGCGCAAGAATAGCGGCATCTTGCCAGCTTACTTCGCCGTCGTCATTCATATCATCTGTTACTACTACTTTAGCATAAAAAGGCATTTCTTCTCCGCTAGGACCAACTATGCGCTTATCTTCAGGAATAACATCTACATGGCGTTGATTGCCGTAACTATCCCCAACAAAGCGGTCAAAATACCAAAGGGTGCTGCCTAATCCAATATAATTAACACCGTTTCTTGTTTCAGCGGAAACTGTAACACGGTTATTATCCGAGCCTGCTGCACCTGAACCGATTTGTGAATTTGTGGATATGCCCGCACTTAATTTGTCGCTAGTAACAAAGGCATACATAAAGCGTTTATTAGCTACAGAAGCGTTAAGCAAGTTATTAAAATTGCTGGCGTTGTATATAAAATCGCCTTTTGTTATAGTGCTTGCAGCCAATTTAGAACCAATTAAGTTATAGCCATCTTGCTTGCTATTTACTGAAACTAAGCTGTGATTTGGTATAAAAATAGTTTGCAGTGGGTGAGTTAAGCGGTCTGCTCTGCTAACTATATTAGTAATTTCAAATGCAAGCTCTTTGTCTTTAATAGAAAGACTAGCTGTTATAGTTGCATCAATAGAATTTGCTTTATCTTCTGCAATCATAGTATATATAATTTTATCTTTTTCAGCAGACATTTCAGAAGTTACCGTTGGCTTAACTGCAGTGCCATTAAGCTCTATAGTATCAAGCACATTAGTTTGCCCTTCCATGGATTTTCCGTTCTTTAATGTATACTTTATAACACGTGGGAAGTTTGCATCAACTTGAACATCCATTGCGGCAGAATTTAACGTAACTATAGTTTCGTTCTTTTGGTCAAGTGCAAAGTCTTTGCCAGATATGTTGGTATCACCAACAACAACTCCTTGAATAAAGCTTTCGCTGTAACCCGGAGCAGAAACATATATGTTATATGTGCCTTGTGGCAATTCAAGAGTATATTTTCCATCGGCATCTGTAGTAACTTCAACGTTATTAGCGGTTACAGTAGCGCCTTGAATAGGAAGTTTTGTTTTATTATCAATAACAGTACCAGTTACATTAGATAAGGAAGCGGTATTAAGGGAAATATTTTTGTTGGAAATGTCGCTATTACTAATAGTTATGTTGCCGGAATAATTTGCATAACCTTCTTTAACTACTCTAATAGTGTATGTATTAGGTAATAACGAATCTGCTATATTGTAGACCCCGTTTTCATCTGTAGTTGCGGTTTTGTTGCCTATAGTAATGGTGGCACCTTCTAGCGGAGTTCCGGTAGCTTTGTCAGTTACCACGCCTCCAACGCTGTAGTATGTAGATTGGGCTTGATTGGTGTAGTGAAGGTCTGTAATAGTTAGGCTGGTAGTACCTACTATTGAATCGGCAGCAGTATATGTACCAGTTTTAATAGCAACTTTATTTAAAACCCCATATTTTTCAGTAACAGGGGAAAAGCCGCCTTTTACACCTCCGCTACTTGGCATATCGTAAGCAACATCATCTAATTTAAAAGAAGTAACTGCACCGTCTGTCCATTGTAATTCAAGTTTATATTTTCTTCCTTTTACAAGCGCAGGTGCTGAAAAGCTTGGCCAAAACGTACCCCCATCATAGTGTTGAAAGAACCAACCGCCTATAGTGTTGTAGCCAATAAAAGCATTTTCGCTTACAGATTTATAGTTAAGCGCAATACCAAAGCAAATATTATCGCTGGGTGAATCTGGAATAAAATTCATTGATAAAGTGCGTGTACTTCCAGTAGTTGTAGATAGTGCCTCAGTCATTTCAGGGCTAATAAACATAGCTGGAGGAATTGCCCCATCGCAGTTGTTTCTGTTTTGAGTTCCGGCTTTTAAAAACAGGCTGTCTTCTTTCAATGTACAAGCCCCATCGTTTGTTCCAGATGCAAGCTTCACAGTATTTGGGTCTTGCTCCCAATTGTCATAAATACCATCGCTGGGTTTAGTCATTGAAAATGGTGCAATGTTATTAAGAATTACATCATTTCCGGGGTCAACTGCTGATTCAATTGCTGCTTCGGTAGCAGACTCAATAATATCGCCCGGCACTATGTCTGCAAAGGCGGTGGCAGGAAGCATAGAAGTTGCAATGCATAGGCTTAATGCTTTGGCAATAGCAACTTTCATGTTGATCTTATGTTTATTCATTTTATCCCTCTTTCCTTATTAACTTTGTAGAAATTATGTTAGTATCTACTATATGGTGTTATTATATCCTCTATCTTAATGACTGTCAATGCAATTGTTTTTTTGCATTTTGTATAAAAACTAAAGTAAATGCAATTTAAAGAATCTAGGAGAAAGCGTATTTTTTCTATTGGGTAAATAGGCAATATAGGGAAGTGTTTGAGCAGTTCTTTACCGGTTCGCCCGATAGCAATAATATGTTACCTTTTATTAACAATAGCAAATGAAATTTTAATGTATTTACGTGCAACTAAAAAACATACGTTTAATACGTCTTTACAAGAACCTATAGGAATTGACAAAGAAGGTAATGAAGTTACAATGGAAGATAAAATTGCAGATGAATCAATGAGTATAGATGAACAAGTTGGATTATCAATACAAATAAAACTACTTCATGAAAAAATTAAACAAGTGCTTGAAGGACGGGAAAAAACCGTTATTAAGCTTAGATACGGGCTTGATGGGTACGAAGAACTTACGCAAAGAGAAATTGCCGACCTTTTAAATATATCAAGAAGCTATGTTAGTAGAATTGAAAAAAAGGCAATTAAAAAACTGCTTAAAGAAATGAAATATTAACGCAACTAATGGAATTAGAAGCTTTTGGGATTAGTTTTCCCGAAAGCTTTTTTGATGTGTGTGTATGCAACGAAACTTTGTTTCATTTATTTGCCAAATTATAAAAAATAACCTAAACTATCTTTGTTTTTTTCAAAATATATATAACTTATATACAAGACAATTAATCGTAATATTTGAGAAACTAATTCAAAAGTGGCAGTTTATAAGCAAAATATGCACACCGTTCAGTAATTATGCAAAAATAACATACTTGACAATATGCGTTAACAATGTTATTGTGAAGAAAAGCGAATTTATTTACAATTCGCATTTTAAGTTTATGTTAAAGGTAGTTAAAAATCTGCCAAAACAAACAAAACAAAAGGAGAGAAACGTATGTTGGCAAAGCGTGTTAAAAGATTAACAACTTCTTTATTGCTTGCAACAATGACAGCAGGGCTTCTTCCTACAGCTAATGTCGTTGCAGAACAAGAAAATTCACAAACTGCTATTATTGAAGAAATAGTTCAAGAACAAGAAGCAGAAACCGAAATTGAAGCAGAAGAAGTAACAGAAGAAACAAAAGAAGAAATAACAGAAGAAACAAAAGAAGAAGTAAAAGAAGAAACAAAAGAAGCTGAAGCTGAAGAAATAGTTGAAGCAAAAACATTAGCTGAAGCGGAAGCTCAACCGACAAACATAGTTATTGAAGGCACAACAAGCAAAGAAAAAGCAGAATCAATCGTTAGCCAAATGACGTTTACTGAAAAGCTTGGGCAAGTAATGGCTCTAGACATAAGAACATGGGGCGGAAGCAATCATATGGAATTAAAGCCAGGTGCCGCAGCTATGCTTAGAGATTATGCGCTTGGTAGTGTTTGCTTATTTGCAGAAAACTTTAACTCTAATGATGCAGTGAGTAATGCCGACAAAATTGCACAAGCAACAACATTAACAAACGCAATTCAAGCTGCCGGAACTCAAAGCAGATTTGGTATTCCGTTGTTAATTAGTATTGACCAAGAAGGCGGCATTGTTGTTCGTTTGCAAAAATTGGGAACAACAATGACAGGAAATATGGCTTTAGGCTCAACACATAGCCCTGAATTAGCATATAAAACAGGAAAAGTTATTGGGGAAGAAGTTGGTGCGATTGGTTGTAATGTAAACTTTGCTCCAACACTTGATGTTAACTTAAATCCAGACAACCCTGTAATTGGTGCTCGTTCTTTGGGTTCAGACCCACTTCTTGTTGGTAGATTGGGCTCACAATACATAAAAGGTATTCAAGATGCCGGCGTTATAGCAACAGCAAAACATTTCCCCGGACACGGCAATACAGCGACAGATTCACATTATGCTTTGCCATTAGTTCCCGGAACTAAAGCAGAACTTTTAAACCGTGACTTAGTGCCTTTCAAACAAGCTATTGCTGAAGGCGTAGATATGATTATGACAGGTCACCTTATGGTTTTGGGCTTAGATAATTCAACATTGGTTGGCACAAAATCAGGAACAACAATGACAACACCAGCAACATTATCAAAACCAATTTTAACAGATTTATTAAGAAATGAATTGGGTTTTGATGGCATAATAGTTACAGATGCTATGAATATGGCTGCTATTTCAAGCAACTTCCATCCAGCAGATGCTGTTGAATTGGCAATATTGGCAGGTGTTGATATGCCTTTAATGCCTGTTGTTCCAAACAAAGATGAAGACGTTGTTAATGTTATTAAGAAGTTATATGATGACCTTGAAGCAAAAGCGAACGCAAATTCTACATTAATGAATCGTATCGAAGAATCTGCTGCTCGTGTTATAAAATATAAAATCGATAAAGGCATATACGACCCTTCAAAAACAGGTACTGAACAGCCTTGTTTTGATAGCACTTTAGAACAAAAAATTACAAATGCTCAAGCTATACTTCGTTCAGCAGAACATCTTGCAGTTGAAAAAGAAGTTTCTGATGCGTCAATTGTTCTTGCGGAAAACAAAGTTATTAACGGAAAACCTGTTCTTCCTTTTGAACTTAAAGAAGACACTAAAGTTTTTGCAATAGTTCCAACAAGCACAGGAACAGCTTTGGTTACAACTTATCAAGCTATGGTTGATAAAGCTATTAAAAATGCTATTAATAATGCAGGCTTAACAGACAAAGTTACAGTTGAAACTGTTACATATTCAGCAACAGACGGAAGCTTCACGCAAGCACATAAAGATGCTATTGATGCCGCTGATTATGTTATTATTGGTTCTGAAATTTCAACAGGAGCAACTCGCGACCCTAAATTATCAGGGCTTCCACGAAACAATATTGCAATTTGGAGCTATATCCAATCAAAAGGCTATGGAAGCAAAACAGCAGGGATGTCATTAGGGCTTCCTTATGAATTATCATATTTAGAATATTGTTCGGCATTAGTTAATGCAACAAGCCGCTCAAGAGTTGCAACAGTTAGAAACTATGATTCGGCTGCTGAAGTTATTTTTGGGCAACTCGTTCCAACAGGTAAATTCCCTGTAGACGTTCCTAATCAAAATCCAGATTCACCTGTTGAATTTATACGTATGGTTGGCGATGGCTTAACATATAACAATGTAACTTCTGCAAGCTTAACTGTTGATAGCAAAAAGGCACGAGTTGGTTCTGAAGTAGATGTTCTTGTTAAGTTAGAAAATAACACAGGCGCAAGTGGTCTTAGATTCGTTTTAGATTTTGATAAAGAAGTATTGGAACCTGTTTCATTTGAAGCATTAGGAATACTTGCTGATGAAGGCAATATTGAATCTAATATGAAAGACTCTAATGTAGACTTAAAAAATATTAATTCTTTAACTTTTGTTTGGGCTAATAACGAAAATGTAATAGGCGAAGACGGCGCTGTTTCAATTAAATTTAAAGTTAAGAAAAGAGCAGCTAATGGAAATACTGCGCTTACAATATCAAGTATAGACCTTACAAACGATGAGCCTAAAACAATAGCTATTACTCCTGTGAATGGATTTATTCAAACAACTAATCCATATGGCGATATTACCGAAGACGGAGTTGTAGATAATGCAGACTTAGTACTTCTTATGCAATATCTTGCAAATTGGAAAATTACTTTAACACCATCACAATTAGATGCAGCAGCAAACATAATTGCAGACGGTAAAGTTGATGTTAAAGACTTAGTTAAATTATTACAACACTTAGGTGGCTGGAAAAGCGCTGAAGTATTAGGATTAGAATACTAAAATATCCTTTTGCAAATTAAAAGCTGTCGATTTAAAACCGGCAGCTTTTAATGTTTAAATAATTATTAAAATTAGTCAAATTAAAGTTAATTAAAATACATGTGCATAAATTATTAATTTTAACGAAGCCTTGCAAGAAACAAAAATAAAATGAGGTGGCTGAATCTTCAGAACACCCCATTTTAAGGCTTTAAACCTTTTTATTGCAATGTATTTTAGTTAAAATATCTTTTTAAAAGCCCTTCAAAAGCTTTGCCATGTCTTGCTTCATCTTTGCACATTTCATGAACTGTGTCGTGGATTGCATCAAGATTTAATTGTTTAGCTTTAGTAGCAATTTCTTTCTTGCCTTTGCAAGCCCCATGTTCTGCTGCAACACGCATTTCTAAGTTTTTCTTTGTAGATTTATCTAAAACTTCACCTAAAAGTTCTGCAAATTTAGCAGCGTGTTCTGCTTCTTCCCATGCAATTCTTTTATATGCTTCTGCAATTTCAGGGTATCCTTCACGGTCTGCTTGGCGCGACATTGCTAAATACATTCCAACTTCACAGCATTCTCCCGTAAAATGTAATCTTAAACCTTCAAGAACTTCAGCATCAATGTCTTTTGCAACTCCAATAATATGTTCATCATCAAAAACTAAATTTCCTTCTTGTTGGTTAAATTTTGAAGCTGGTGCTGCACAAACAGGGCATTTTTCAGGTGGGCAATCCCCTTCGTGAATATATCCGCA
>CAZHPA010000039.1:0-16560 GCA_964533945.1 uncultured Defluviitaleaceae bacterium | reverse complement strand
ATTATGGACACCAAATAATCTTCCTACCGCCATATTCACCCGAACTTAACCCCATAGTAGATTGTCTATAAAGGGAGAACTGCTATTCCACCTTCTATTACTGGTTTTAGGTCGTTAAAATTAACTATTAAGTCACGTATTGTTTTGCCTACGCCTTCTACTATTGGCTTTAGTGCTGATAGTAAATCGCCAAAGGTATTTGTTATGTAGTCAACTATATCTGAAACACCTTTTTTTAAATCTTCCCCACCGCCAAGTAAGGCACTTAATAAAGCGTATATAATTTCTTTTCCGGCTTGTATGATTTGGGGCAAATTACTAATTAACGTGTCGGCAAATGTTTTTATAAATAATAGCGAAACTTCAGCCATTTTTGGAGCAAATGATGCTAAAGTTGTTATAATGTCGGCAAATTGATTTCCGAATTCAGAAATTAATCCTGTAAAGCCTCCTTTATCAAACGCATCTTGAAGCTGCGTAACCATTGAACCTATCGTTTTTATAGCTTCGCTTGCTATTGGTAGCAGGCTATTTCCTATAGAGTTGGTTAAGTTCTGAATATTAAGCTGAACTATGCGCAACTGATTTGCAAAGCTATCGCTTGTACGTGCAAAATCGCCTTGTGCATCCTTAGAAACAGACAATAAATAATTATAACGTAAAGTAACTTTTTCAACTTCTGTCATGGATTTATAAGCTGTTTCTATGCCTTTTGATAATGCATAAGCTTCAAGGTTAGCTACAGACATATTAATTCCTAATTGCTTTAATGGTTCTGTTTCGCCTGATATCCCTGAACGAATTTTATCAAATGCTTCCTGATGTTCTAAGTTGTAAAAGCTTGCAAAGTCTCCAGCTAATCCTGTCATAGTTAAAGACATGTTTAAAGCTTCGTTACTTGTTTAATCCCATAGAACTAAGCATTGCGCCCATTGTTCCAATAAATTTTTTAGCATTTAATTCAGACATACCAAAAGCTTCGCCGGCATCTTTTGCCCATTGATTTACAACCTGCGCACTATTTTTAAAAGTTACATCAACAACATTTTGAACCTCTTGCAAGTTGCTTGCTGATTTTATACTGGCAATTGCCATTCCAGACAGCGCTGTAGCAGCTGCCCCAATTGCAACAGCTGCCGCTTTCATACCTTTGCCTACAACACCTTCTAACTTTTTAATTCCAGCTTCTGCTCCGCTAGTATCAATTCTGCTATCAATCGTTATTGAACCGTCATATGTACCTGCCAATAATAATCACCTCGCTTATATAAATATTTCATTTTTTCAATTATTTCTCACCTTCCCGAATCTGCTCTCAACATACCCCAGCATCTTCTCATCTCTCTCTTTAAGCGTCATCTTTTTATTGCCGTCTAGCAATATATCTTGCCTAATTTTTCTTTGTTCTGGTGTTAAGTCTTTAGGATTAGAAAGCCTAAGTTGAATACGCTGTGAAATTTCATGTTCGGCATTTAATCCTCTAAATAACGCTTTAAATTTCCACCAATGCAAATATTCTATATCTTGCAAATCAATATTATATTGGGCTAAAAAAGCAGCATAAATTAAGTCTGCGTCCTTTTCATAGCAGTGGGAACGCTCTCTAATATTGCTGCTTTCTTCTTGTTTTGATATTTCGCCGCCATTATAAAACCAAATTAATTTATTAAATGGGTCATTAGGAAAACTGTCTTTAAATAACAATTCTATTCCGGTTAACAATTGTTGCTCTAACGGCAAGTTATTGTCGTATAAGCAAACATCAAATAATATCATGTTGCGGAAGTTGCTATTAATTATAATCCCATCTATTTCAGTAGGCAGTTTATCAATTAATATATTCATTTTTGCCTACGTTCTGCACGATTAGGCTTATATTTTTCGGTCTTTTTATTAATTGCTTGACTTTGCTCAGTTGCTAAATCAACTAATTTTGTAATGCATTCTATGTGTTCTCTATAGTTTAGTTTTTTATCAAATATTTTCTCGCTTGTACCTTCGCCAAAAATTATATCTATAGCTTCAGCAACTATTTCGCATTGAGTTCTAACAGGAGGCGTCCCCATGTCTTCAATTAATTCCATAGCCTCTATAAAGCGTTCATTTGTTTCAACATCACAAATATCAAATTCCGCCTCAAAGTCTTTGAATTTAAACATTGTCAGTCCCCTTTCTTAGGCTGTTTTCTTATACTCGTATTCAGAAACGTTAACACCTGTTGCTTTAAAATCAATGTCTATTTTAGCGTTTTCATTGTAGCTACCTGCGCCTGTACTGTTAACAATTATAGAAACTTTGCCTTGATACCCTTTGCCTGTTAGGAAACAAAATGCAACAAATTTTTTAACTACAGCAGCACCTGTACCAAAAGCTATTTTATGAGATAGTATGTAGTCTTGCGCTTCATCTCCAACGTATCTATCGCCTGTTACTTTTGCTGTAAATTGTGTTGCGGTTTTTGTAGTTGATTTACCAACGTACAAATATCCAGTGTCTTGAGTTTCTGCATTTAGCGAATAATCAACGCCTTGAATGCCTGTTCCTACAACAATGTAATTGTTTGGGTCATCATCCTGATTATCTGATGAGTCTATTGCTAAAACTATGTCGTTATTTGTTATAAAACCATTAAAGTTAGGGTCTGGTGTTGCTTTTTGCATAAAGTCTTTTAATTTCATATTTACATCTCCTCGTCATAATAAATTAATTTCATTTGCACTTGATATTGCCCATTTTGGCTTTCATCTTCTGCAAATAAATATCCATCTGTAATAGCTTCAAGTTTTATTGTTTCCTCTGTAGGAAAATTTCTTTTTTTATTTTGCTCATCAACCCAACGAATAAATCGTTCGTACCAATCACTATTTGCTATTCGCTCTCTATCATCTTCTGTACTTTCAAGAGAAGATAAAGTAAATAAATATTGGCACTTTGCTCCTATGAAATACTTATTAACTATTCTTTCATTTGGAACTGGCGTTATGTTAAAATTTTTGTTCTCGGGATAAAGCTTGTCAACATGAATTGGGGCAAATTCATCAATTAAAGGGCAATTAATAAAGTATTGTCTTAATTTTTCAACTATCATTGCACATTTTGCACCTTTTTAATTAAAGCTTGTCCTTTATCTGCTTTCCATCTTGTAAACCAAAGCTTACCCCTTAACCCACCATTATGCCCTATTTTACCTGTTAAATAGTAAACCTTTCTTGCATAAGGAGTTTTCCATTTAACTTGGCCACTTCCAATTACTGTATGTATTACGCCGCTTTTAATAAGTGTTTCGCTTCTTTTAGAAATATAAGGCTCACAACCACGCAATATTTCGCTATCCATTGTTTTTTGCTGACGCTTTGCACGCTCTGCTATCCGCTTTAATGGGCTAGCCCTCCATTCAAACCTAACATTCATATTAAGCACCTCTTATTAGCCAATTTCTAACTGCAATGCTTGACCTTAAATCAGGTTCGCTAAAAGATTTAACATTTAAGGGGTCGCCGTGCTTTACTTTTAACTCTGAAGCTTTAAAAGGCGGCATTTCTTCTTCAAGCAACCCTTTCCAAATATAGCAATCAACGTTATTTAAAGTCCAGAAGTTATTTTTTTCATCGTCAGTTTTTTGTATCCAATCAACATAAGGCAAATATGTAGTTTTACCTGTATCTGAATTATATGATATTCTGCAAGTATAAATATTTGCAAGCCTTGTAACTCCTGTTGATATATCAACTACATTTTCACGCCTAAATATTACATTTCTTATGAAATACTTTTTATAATCGGTTAGCCTTGTTTCTTTGTTTATGTAGCCAATAAATAATGTTATGTCTGCATTATAAAGCATTTTTAACTCCTTACTGTTAAAATCCACGATACAAAAGCCCTGTATGCAGCAAATGCCGTTTGATAACATCACAAACGGCATCGTTTCCACGCTCTAAATCAAAACTAACTGAAAACCCATCCGAACTTTCAGAAGTTATTTCTATATCTTTATCTTTTATATTGGAAAGCATTTCGGCAAGCTCGCAAGTGCAAAGTTTAACTTCATCTTGAATTTCATCTTCTTTAAGTTCTTTAAGTCTGTTAAATGTTAATAAGTTTATATAAGAACTTGCACGTCTTGCATAAAAGTTAAAATTATCTTCACTTAACATGTTGCCGCCATAATTTTCTACATAATACTCAAAGTTTGCATAAATCATAGTTTTGCGCCTTCTTTTAACTGCTTTAACTCATACTTTAGATTTTTAATTTCGCGTTCTAGCTTTTCATTTACCTTTAAAAGTTCTTGTATGCTGGTTACTTTTGCATTTTTTATAACTTTGCCGTTTTCATCAAGTTGGTTGTATCCTATTTCTAAATACTCTTCAAGTTTTTCATCAGAAATTCTAAGCATTTTATTTAACTTTTGAACGATTGCCATAATTAAGCACCTACCACAAATTGAATAGCATCAGCTTTTTTATTAAGAATAAATACATCTTCAAAGCTTTCCTCGAAATAGATATATTTACCTTCCGAACCTGCAGAAGGAGGGTCGAGTTGTGCAAATTGATAGCTTACAGGTGTTATTACGGCTAATGGGTGTATTAACAGCATCTGAATTTGTTTTGCACCAATTCCAACTTTCCAACCGCTTGTAAAATCGTAAAGTGTTTTCATAAGTTCGCTTGGCACAGGCACTATTTCCACTTGGTCTATAGATGTAACAGCTCTATTTAGAGCAGTCCCTCCATCTTTCAAATCAATAGTGCGCATTATTTCCTTTGCGTTTCTAATAAGGGTTTGGTTAGCATATGTAGTATATAAAACACGACCGTTAGGAGGAACACGTTTTTCATTCATTACCTGCATTAATGTATCAAACTTTTCTAAGATATTATCTACTGTTAATGCTGTTGTATCGGCGGTATTACCCAAAGCAACCCAATCAGCATAAATTTTTGATATACAATATGCATCCATTTCTGGGAATTTTTGTTCTTCGTTATAAACCTGTGTTATATTTTTAATAGTAGTAGCCATATTTGTTTGGTCTACATCTGCCGGATGAACTAGCGTACTCCACTTTCTTTGATTGGTTAATGTTTTAGCTTCCCAAGCATTATTGTAATTACGTTGAGCGGTTTGAATAGTATCTCTATCGCTATCAACACGCCCTGTAGTGCTTATTGTTGGAATTTCAATTGTTTTTGCATTAGCAAAGCGATATCGTTCGTTATTAGGTGTATTATATAATGCTCCAAAGCTTAGAACGTATGGAAATTCTTGAGATAGCGCTTGTGAATATTGCCTTGCGTAGTTTAAAGCCGTCACTACTTATTCCCCCTTATTTTAAGAAAATTAAAATTAAATGGTGTTTTTGTTTCGTCATGCATTATATTTGCCGATGTAGAGTCTACAAATTTGGGTATTTTTTCATCTGAGGCAAATGCTTCTGGGTCTATTTCTTTATAAGATTTAACAAAATCATCAAATCCTAAAATAACACCATTTTGAATAGGTAAGTTTTTTGCTAATAAATCAGTTACAAATGCTTTTTTTGCGCCTTCAGATGAAAATTTTAGCTTACTTATATGCTCTTTAATTGCAAAGTCATATTGCTGCTGCTTTAACTCATCTTGAAGTTTTTTTATTTCCTGCAAGTATTTTGCTTCTAACGCTAAAAGTTCATTTACTTTTGCGTCATATTCTTCTTTTGAAACATACATTCCGCTTGATATATCCGCAAGCTGTACTTTGCTATCTTTAAGCTTTGCTTCCACTTGATTGTAAAGTTGTTCACCTAACGGTTCTTTTAAAAAATTCATAGCTTTGTCTCCTTTCTTAATTTTTGCAACAAAAAACAAGCTTTAGCTTGTTTGGTAGTTTATTGTCGTTACGGACGAGCTTATATTGAGTGGTTTTGCGTTTTCTCTGCCATTTGCATATATATCTGATAGCGCTTCTGAAATAGTTTCGCCTTTATATTCCTTAATACTTAATTTGGGAAAAAGCTTACGTATTTAGTAAATGCTTTCCTGTGACATACTCACCCCCCCTAAGAGCTAGGAGAATTCTTGGCAATCAGGGGTTAAAATAGCCAAAAACACTATAAGCCTATATCCTATATAATATTTTTGGCTTTTCCTTTAAATTTACGCAAACAATAACCTTACTGCTACTTCTAAGTTCTTTTTCAATTCGTCTTTTTCAGATTCAAGCCATTGGTTATAAGCATCTTTTACTTGCCGTGGTGCATCTGGGTTTAATTTTACACATTCAAGTTCCCAATTATTGTTTTCGCCGGGTAGTAATTCGCCTGCTCTTATAAAGTCCATTAATTTTAGCCACATAAATGTTCCCCATAATTTAATAATTAAGTTATATTCAAATTCTTCTGTTATTTTTCCAGACCTCTCAATTTCTGCTCTTTTTCCTCCCTCTTCTAAACATTCTAAGTAAAACCTTTGCTTATATTCAAGATGTTCTCTAAATTCATCTTTTGCCCATTGGGGAGCATCCGGTTTTATTCTTGCACCTAATGTTCCCCAATAGCCATTTTCATCTTCTATTACATAGTCTTCCTCTACAAATCTTGGTAACCCATCCATAAGCATATAACTCACCTCCTTGTTATAGGTATATTTTTATAAACATCTCTTAAAATATCAAAGATTTTAACACTAAGTGGTTTTGCATTTTCTCTGCCATTTGCATATATATCTGATAGCGCTTCTGAAATAGTTTCACCTTCGTCTACTTCTGAATTAGAAACAAAAGCACCGCTTTTATTAGCAGTGCTTTATTATCTTTTGCTATGCCTTTTGATTTGCTTAATACAAAATCTCTTTTTCCAAGCTAGGTTTTTCCAAGTTAGGGTAAGGGTCTTCTAAATAGTCTTTGTAATATTCGTAAAACATATTTCTGCCTTTTTCTTTGCTTTCCGCTAACTTTTGCCTAAACCCTTCTTCTGTTTCCCAGTCGGGTATGTAGTAGACTAAGCGTTTTAAATTCTTATCATTAAGAACCCAGCCTCCACTAGGTGCCAAAAAACCTATACTTCCAGCGCCAAATAAGTCTATATACTCTTCAAATAATCCGTTCATTGCATCATCGTCAATCACTTTAATCTTCTCCTTAATTCCTCATTAAATAATTCAAATGCTTTGGGAAAGTATTTCTCCATTTCTTTATATTGTGATGGTGAAAAATGTGCTTGAAACATATCTGCAAAAGATTCTCTAAATATTAAAGCAAAGCACCGCTTTTATTAGCAGTGCTTTATTATCTTTTGCTACGCCTTTTGATTTGCTTAATAAATCCAACCTTCTTCTAAGCCGGGATAAGGGTCTTCTAAATAGTCTTTATAATATTCGTAAAACATGTTTCTGCCTTTTTCTTTGCTTTCCTTTAACTTTTGCCTAAACCCTTCTTCTGTTTCCCAATCGGGCACAAAGTAGACTAAGCGTTTTATATTTTTATCTTTAATAACCAAATCTCCATCAGGCATTAAGCAACCTACGCCCTTAAAGCCAAATAAGTCTTGATATTCATGCGACAACTTAACCATTGTACTGTAATCAATCATTTTAATCTCCTCCTTAATTCCTCATTGAATAATTCAAATGCTTTAGGAAAATATTTTTCCATTTCTTTATATTGAGCCGGAGAAAAGTGTACTGTAAACATATTTGCTTAATAAATGCAGCCTTCTTCTAAACCGGGGTAAGGGTCTTCTAAATATTCTTTATAATATTCGTAAAACATATTTTTGCCTTTTTCTTTGCTTTCCTCTAACTTTTGTCTAAACCCTTCTTCTGTTTCCCAATCAGGCACAAAGTAAACTAAGCGTTTTATATTTTTATCTTTAAGAGTCAATCTTCCGCAGGGCTCCAAAAAACCTATACTTCCAATGCCAAATAAATCTAAGTATTCTTCAAATAATTTAATCATTGTACTATCATCAATCATTTAAGTAACCTCCTTAATTCAGTATTAAATATTTCAAATGCTTTGGGAAAATATTTTTCCATTTCTTTATATTGATTTGGAGAAAAATGTACCGTGAACATTTCTGCAAAAGCTTCCTTAAGTATCAAATTAGAATCTAATTCCCAATACTCGTTTTCGTGGTAGCCTGAACCATAACATTTTCCTTTGCTTAATCCACTGAAAATATCGGAAACGCCAATTTTATTTAAATCTTTCAATTCTTCTGATATATCTTTATACGCTTGCTCATCATTTAATTTATTTTTAAGCGCCTTTTTTATTTTTTTAAAATCTTCTTGCTTATCAGAATATTCCTTCTTTGGCCAATTCCTCAACTCGCAACCATTCTTTATATTCATCTTTTGCCCACTGTGGGGCATCGGGTTTTACACCTATAAAATTTGAAGTTATAGTGTGCAAAGTCGTGCCATCTGGCATTAACAAGTCCACTTCTTCAAAAACAGCATATCCCTCTATTACAAATTCAGGCACGCATTGTATATATCTCTCTATATTCATTTTATTAACTCCATTCTCTTAAGATATTAACGATTGATATACTTATAGGGTTGGCATTTTGACCATTTGAATGAACATCGCTAAAAGCTTCTGCCAATGTTTCTGTGTCATTTTTAGCAGCATATTTAGAAATACTCGTTATTTTTATATTCCGTTTCTTTTCTGGTTCAAGTGATTTATATAGCAATATCAATTCTTTATCACTATTATTTATTAAATTAGGATAAAAAGTCCTAATGCCTCTTAATATTATATCGTCAGTAATTTTTATATTCTTGAGTGCAATATCAACAATAATTTTAGCTGTTTTCCCGCTATTCCAATCATTCTTATAATTAAAAGCTAATAATGTTCTCTTCTTAATAACCTCTGCATTAAGCCTGTGACCCATTTCGTGAACTCCTGGATTAGTCCAATTAGTTCCTGTTGGAAAGTGATTAATCATCAGTGAGTCATTGTAAGCCTTCTTGATTTTTTCAATATTGGAATAATATTTAGGATTAAACCAAATCTGACCACTAAATAAAGTCATTTTGGAGAATAAAAGAGCACTATGCGTATTTGCATAATGCTTTACGAATATATTTAATTAATATTCAATCATTTCTTTTCTTGCCTGTTCTTTAAATTTTTGCCATTCTTCATATTCGTCTTTTGCCCATTGTGGAGCATCAGGTTTAAGTTTGGCATCTTTGGCGCCCCAGCCATGCTTTCCGGGTATAACATAACCTTCTTGTACAAATCTTGGAATTCCAGATAACATCGTAAAATCCCCCCTTACAAGAATTTTTTTAAGACCTCAATAATATTTATACTAAGAGCATTTGCATTTTTCTCCATTACCATGTATTCCATTTGCATATCAAACGAATATATTTAATTAATATTCAATCATTTCTTTTTTTGTCTGTTCTTTAAATTTTTTCCATTCTTCATATTCATCCTTTGCCCATTGCGGAGCGTCGGGCTTTATACCAACGATAGTTCCGCTATAAAACGGAAAATCGCTGCCATCTGGCATTTGATAGTGTCTACAACTCTCAAAAATGGCATATCCGCATACTTGAAATTTTGGAGTAGATAATTTATATTCATTAGACATTAGAAAATCCCCTTAAATCTCTTTATTATTTCCCTGCTCAATGAATTAGCATTTATTCCATTTGCATACCAATCGCTAAAAGCTTCCGATATTGCCTCACTTGTACTTTTGAAAGAGTAATTAGATATGCTTCGTATTTTTATTTCTCTTTTACCATCATCGCTAAATTTCTTATAGAGATTTAACAGGTCGTTGTCACCAAACCTCTCAATATCAATGTTATAAACTTTTGCATACGCTTTTATTCCTCCAACAATATCATCTCCAGATAGTTTGGATTTTTTCAGCGTCGCATTAACTATATTTGTAGCAGTCGTGTTATGATTATAATCATCAAAATACATACTTCTTAATAGTCTAAATTCTCTAATTGCTTGGTTTTTTAATGCATAATTTTATAACTTACCTATTAATATTTAATCTTCAAATTCCAATCTTTGTAATTCCTCTACAGACTTCAACCACGCTTCATATTCGTCCTTTGCCCATTGTGGAGCATTGGGTTTGAGTTTGGCGTCTTTTGTCCCCCAGCAACCATCTTTGTCAGGTATAATATATCCTTCTTTTAAGAATTTTGGAATTCTAGTTAACATCATTGTCAACACCCCTTACAAGAATTTTTTTAAGACCTCAATAATATTTATACTAAGAGTATTTGCATTTTCTCCATTAGCATATACTTCAGATAAAGCTTCGGATATGGTTTCAGACCTATTAACATTTGCATATCTTGATATTTTGGCAAAAGCCTCTGTTTCGCTTATCCCTTCTTTGGCAAGACCTTTTGTTAACTTATATGCCTTATCAGTAATAACTTTTGCAGTTTCATTATTGTTATAATCTTCAATATATTTATGTTTAAATAAGTGTCTTTTCTTTATTGCTTGATTTTTCAAAACATGACCTAGCTCATGCACACCTGCATATGCAAATGTTGTGCCTTGTGGGTGAAAATGGTTTTTAAGACCTTCATTGTAAATTTTTATTATATTTTTTATATCTGAATAAAATTCTTTATTAAAACATATTCTGTGTTTTGAAAATTCCTTATTAATAGGCTTGCAATTGGCAATAGCAACTTCGCTATGTCCAGCCGCTTTCATTTCTATAGCTTCAATAATACTTATACTACATTTAAGACTAGGAAAATCCTTATAAACCCTATCCATCTCAATAAAAGTCTTATGTATAGCCCTTGCATCTAGCCCACTAAGGTCAACCTTCTGCACTCCCCAAGCTTTTTTAGCAAAATTTTCAAGCTTTTTTACAGCTTCATCGTTAGCAGCTTTTATTCGTTCAGAGGTTAAGTTGTTTTTATTTACTATACCATTATTATTGCCGTCTTTCAAGATATTTTCTATCTTTAGTTCAGCGTTGTTTTTATTTCCCCAAACCGCCTTTTGACTTAAACTTTTCCCAAACCCAATAGTTCTAAGCCTGTCATTTTCAGCAGGAAGTCCTGTTTTTTCTGCAAAGTTTTTATATGTTGCTTCTTGTGATTTTAGTTTAACAGAGAGTTTCTTGAAAGTTGTTTGTGCCTTTGGGTTATCTTTTAATTCATTCATTGCTACAAGGTTACGTTTTGTTTCTCTTATTCCCCGCTCCATCCCCCGCATCTTCTGTGTTGCTTCATAAACAGGCATTTCTTTGTCATCACAAATAACTGTTTCAGAATTAAGCTTATCTACTTGCTCTTTTGTATAATTCTTTTCCGAAACATTTTCTATATAAGGGTAAAAGGTATGGCTACAGTTCCAACCACAAAGACCGGCACCAGTTCCATACCCTGTTGTACTTTCAAAATCGGGGTATTTACTTTCTTTATTTCGTGAATAAATACCACCTTGCCAAGCAGCATGTTCTGGTCTTGCTCCGGCATGAGCAGAAACTTCAACAAGACTTATGCCTAATTGTTCCATGTTTTTAAGCGTAACTTCAGCCATTGTTGAGTTAATGCCAGTTAATACAGCACGTCTTGCGGAAACATCTATTTTATCTTTGCGTCCTGAAGGATAAAGAACATAAGCCCCTTCTTTAGTTACTTCTTTTGCTGCATTAAAAAAAGCCGTATTGTAGTCAAATGCTCCACTTACGACTTGCATATGTGCTTTATCCATTGCGTTATAAAATAGTTGCTGTGATGTGTTTGCTGCAGTTAAAGTTAAGTTTCTAAGTGTATTATTAGTTTTCTTTAATCCTGCTTCAATTATTTGTATTACTTCTGGTGAGAGTTTAGCAGCTAAACCAACTTGTCCATAAATTTCATTTTCAAACTTCATGCCTTCTGTTGCTGCAGTTTTAAATAATTGTTTAATTTGCTGCTCTGATTTATTAAGTGTCTTGCCTATTTGTAATATTATGTTGTCATACAGCATACCGCTTTCTTGCAATATTTTAGCTTGCCAAATGGCTGTTTCTGTTACGGTTAAATCGGTTTTTTTAATCCGTCTAATTATATCTTTTAATATATCAGTTTGAAGCTGGTCATAAAGTGGTAATATAGCATCTGCATAAAGTTGCAGTTCTATTGGAGTTAACATTAAATTTCACCATTAAAAAACATGTCGCTTTTAAACAAATTAATTTTTTGTTCTGCTTCTTCAAGGCTTTCGCCTGTATACCAGCTTCTTAATTCTGCTTTTGAAATAATACCAAGCGTTAATAGTTCTTTTTTATGCCTAAGTTCACTTTCAGTATCTTCAAAAACGCTATCTCCCCATTCAATAACAGTTTCAACTTTGCCTGTTGGTGCAAGATTATAAAGCGTTGCATAAACATCAAGAATATTTACAAGCTGTTTATATCCTGTACTAAATTTAGTTTGTATAGCTTTAACTGTGTTATATGTAGTTCTGTCATCTGAAATAACTTGTGTTGCTGTTATATTTCCTGTTTTAGGGTCAAAAGTAAAAGTACCTGAACTTAAATTAACTTTATGTTCAAATATTCTTATTTGCTTATTTAGTCCATTGCCATATTCAACTTCTCTAATTGCAGGATTAAATTCATGAATTAAGTTATTGTCACTTGAATTTATTAAAAAATAATCTTCTAATTCGTTATATGGCAAGTTTGCTACTTGTCCTTTTTCATCTCTTTGAATAAGGGTTGAATCTAAAAACATTTTCTTTCTTGACTTTCTAAATTCTTTATTATATTCTGTGTAAAACTCATCAATCCTTTTAAGTGTATCAACAGCATTTGCATAAAAACTAATTGGAAAACAGCTTCCAACTGAAATATTATTGGCAAAAGGTGTTTTTAATACAGCAAATAAAGGAAAGTCTATGTTTTCTATTGTTTGTTCATGTAACAATTCTTTCCATTTATCAACATTATTTAAATCAATCATAACACCTAATTGCTGATTTTGCTTATTGTATTCAAAGGCATAATTTAAAACTGTATATGTGTTATTTTGATTTAATTTATGATATTCAAAGCGTATATAATGCTTATCATTTTGAATTGCTTCATCAACAAATACAGCCGAAGTTAACGTTCCCGTTGAATCGTATTCAATAGGCAAAAAATTACTTGAATTAATAAATTGTACAGCAAGTTCATTATTTTTTATATAAGGTTTTATTACTACTTGACCACCAACTAAAGCAAGTTGTGTTTGTTCTTTAACATTTGGTATTATATATTTTTGAATAGTATTATTAATTAATTCTGCTTTTTTACCGCCTACAGTTTCAAGTTTTAATTCATTATTAACAAGCGTTGAAACAAAGTTAGTTGATGTAACTGCAAGCCCTATGCTATCAAGATTGTCCCATTGTTTATTGGAGAAAATATTAAACCATTGTTCAGTGTAATTAAACATTTGCTCATCTACATTAAGGTTAATGTCTAATGCTTTTTTAATTGTTTTCTGCGGTATTATTGCTTTCACCTGCCTTTTAAACCAATTTACTAATTTTTGTAGCATTTTTGGTTGCTCCTTATTTTTGGTAATAAAAAAGCACTATGCGTATTTGCATAATGCTTAATAATTAATTTTAATAGTGGCCTTTGCATTGATAAATTTCTATAACATTATCTTTAATACAAAAAACCAAATGATTAGTATTGTCGATGCGTTTACTCCAATATCCAAATAAGTTTCCTTTTAACGGCTCTGATTTTCCTATTCCAGAATATTCGTTGCGCTTTATATCTTCTATTGGTTGATTAATTCTTTTCAATGTTTTCTTGTCTTGCTTTTGCCAATACAAGTAATCTTCTCAAGCTTTATCAGTGAAAAATATTATTTTATTCATCTTCTAATGCCTTTAATTCTTCTATAGTTTTTGAAATATATTTTCCTTGCTTTATACTATCTATAGATTTTTCTAATCTTCTTAAATTATTTTCACTATAAAATAGGTCACTTTTTATTTCAAATGGTATTTTGCCTTGCCTTACAATCGCTTTTAAATATATATTAAAAGCAGTAGTCATGTTTAAGCCCATGTCATTAAGTAATGTCTCGGCTTGTTTTTTTTAAATCCTCATCTATTCTAATTGTTATGCTAGTAGTAGCCAAATAAATCACCGCCATTTATAAATACATTGTAATGCAATTATAATGCTAAGTATTTATATCGTCAATATTATTTCGGTAAATTAATTTTATATACTGTGTATCAACTTTTAACATACAACTTCATATATTTTTCCCATGAGTACTCGAAAGCATCCAAGCTGTCAATATCAGAAATTCCATTATCTAGCCTTTTGTCGATAATGCTTTTTTCATCATAAACAGCATTGCAAAAAGCTTCATTTAAAATTTCGCAATCAATTGTCATGCAAAGTTTATTACTTGCCATTAACGCTGTTGTTGCACGTATTCTATCAATTATTGGTAGTTTTAAGCTGTTTTTTATTGCCAATAAAGGAAATCTACTTTTAAGTCCGTTTATAAGCACTTGTTCTGCGCTGTCAGCATAAACTACTTCAATGTCTTTTTTGTATTTTGTTTTAACCTTGCTAATGAATTGTCCAAATAACGAATACAAAGATTCAGGAGACGTGCCTTTTGCATTATGCTTTTCAGTCATTAATACAGTTAGTTTTGAGTAATCGTATTTAATTCCTACTGCACAAAAAGCATGTGCTGAATTGTTGCCGCCGAAATCTACGCCTATGTTGATTATATTAAAATCAGGTTCATCTACAATATATTTATTTGGATTGTCTGAAAATATTTTGTATATGGAGCCTTCGGCTACGTAACGAAGCCCTAAGATGTCTCGTTTATAAAACAAAGAACCTACTTCATATCTTGAAAGTACTTCATCAAGGTTTTTCTTTGGAATATTTATGTTATCAAATATGTTAAATAATTTATAATTAAAACCGCCTAAAAGCTTATCTTTGCTATATAGATTTTGCCACTTATCAATATAATTTACATATACAGGGTCAACTGGACTTCCCGGATTCAAATCCCAATAAAGCTTTTTAGTATGAGCCTTTATTTGGCGCTTTAAAGCTTCTTGGATAGTGTTATCATGGTGCAAGTTTATTTCTGTTGCTATCCAAAGACCTATGGTCATTCCTCTAAATTTTTTATAGCTATCAGCTTTAGCGCCTCCGCAAAATAAAATTATTTTATCTTTATAGTTTGTGTCGATACCATTAATTATAAGACATTCGTTACCTTTGTATTTACCCCAACGACACTGCCCACGAAATATATGCTCAAGCCCGAAGCCGTCACAATCTCCTACAATAAGCTTTGCTGTAGGCTGCGTACTTGCTGTAGCCAAATGTATTTTATCTTTTGATAGCTTTATATCTTTTGCAAAACAAAATACATTATCGGTTGTTTTACCGCTTCTTATACTGCCTTCTGCTATATTGTAAGAGCACAATTGCGTACATTTCATGTAATCTTTGTGCTTATCGCTCCAATTATAAATAAGCGTATTGCATCGTTTAATCAAAAACATCACGCTCTACTAAACTTAAATCTTCTAGTTCTATATTATTTTCTGGTTTATCATAGCCCATTATTTTTGCAATAACTTCCAATGCTTTTATTTTGGTTTCTGGTCTTAACGCTTTTAAATCAATATCCGCAAAGCCTAGTTTTTTAAGTTCGCCAATAAGCGTATCTCGTGTTATTTCTGTGCGTAAACTAACTTCATATCTCAATTCTTTTAGCCTATGCAAAACCTTATCACTTGAAGCTAATCTGCAGGCTCTTGTATCAACTGCTTGCTCGGTTAATTCTTTGCTTTTTGGGTAGGCAATGTAATACGCTTGCCTTTGTGTTGTTCCCTTAATTAATTCTTGGCAAAATATTTCTTGCCTCCCCTCTTTTTTATACAAGGCTTGGTAGAAAGATTTTTGAAGCACGTAATATTGACTCAAGCATTTTGCGCAAAGGAATGATTTTTGGTAAAATGTTGGAATTATATGTACGTGGTGGCATAGCAATGTCTTCCGAAGCAATCATTCTAACATCAAAGAGGTTAAAGCATTATGATGAAGATGGTGGAGAAATTGGAGAAGTAGATATTGCAGATACCAAGAGGTTTCTTTTGTGCGAATTGGGGACAGACAACAAAAAAGACAGTTCTTTAAATCTTATGAAATATTATCAAGATACCCCTTTTATACGTATCATGTCCTCACGTACAAGTGAAAGGCCTAATGAAAAACATCACAGAATTCCATATGCACAACTCTGCTGTATGGTTGATACTGGTGATATATTTACTTTAGAAAAGACTGACAAAACAAACAGTATCAAAAAGTTAATGTAGCACTACCATTTGTTATACGAGGGATGATGCAGTGAATAAAGTAATCGCAATATATGCACACCGTTCTGTCAGCGATAAGGACAAAGACAATAATTCTCTATCTATAGATAGCCAAATAGCGGACTGCGTTAAATCCTTAGAGCTTATTCATAATCTAGCTAACCTTAAAAATATATAGTATAGTTATATAAAAACATAAGG
>CAZHPA010000038.1:0-18192 GCA_964533945.1 uncultured Defluviitaleaceae bacterium | reverse complement strand
TGCTTCCTTATATTTCATTTATTTGATTGTTAAAAATTTTAAAACAATTCTAAATAGCAAGTATAAAGTAGAAAAGCTTTGTAAAGTTTTATGCAATTTCTTTTTAACTAAAGTTCAAAAATTATCAATAGGATTAAGTTTAGTGGATTCTCATTATTTCCTTTTCAAGTTTAAAGGGGATACTTCATCCGTTCTTACTGGCGCGAATATTCCGCAAATAACAGTATAAATACCAATTAAAACACCTAATGGGAAAAATATTCCACCTACGCAGAAAACAGTTTGAAAGTATGGGTTTTCGGGGTGAGCAAACATATATTTCTCAAACCAAGCAGTGCTTAAAATTGGTTTTAATATATTTGTACCTAAAATACTTAACAACTGCAATAATAGTGTTATTATTATTAAACATTGCATAGCCAAACTTGATAGGGTTATTTTTCCTGCAGGAATATGCCTAACATAAAGCAATCGTCTTACTTTAAAAGATGGGTTAAAATAAAAGAAGTCCTTTATAAAAGCAATATCTCTTGAACCCACCAAATATAAGAATATCATTGTCATAATTGAATATAATGCATAGAATAAAATCATTTCTTCCCTCTTTTTATAATTATAAAATATATCTACTATCTATAATCAGAACTTTTCGTAATACATATTAAAAATTATATTTTCTGTAAAACTGTTCTTTTGAATAAGTGAAAGCAAAAGGATTAATCCGAATATTGGCAAGCAAACATATTACTTCTGCAAGCCATTTACAACATTTTATTTCTAATTTAAATGTTAAGCACTTTCTATTATTGCATATTTAAAACAAAAATTTACAATTAATCTTTTTCAATAAAAAGTTCCCTTAAACATTCAACTTTTTGTATTATTCCATCGTCAAATATGTTTATATTCAAGCTTTTCATAATAGATATATAAAAATTACATTTTCTATAGAATTTTTCTTTTGAGCAAGCAAAAACAAAAGGATTAATCCAAATATTGGAAAGCACACACATTACTTCCGCAAGCTCCTCTGGGTATTCTGTTTTTATAGAGCCGTCGACTTGACCTTCTCTAATAATTTCTTCAACAAGTTTTACGGTATAAGTCATTGTTGTTTCAAGCTGAATTACCAAAAGCTTTGGATTTTTTAATAGGCTTGGTATAATTTTGGCAAACTCTTTTTGTTCTGGAACTTCAAGTGAAATTAAAAATAGCTGCTTTAATTTTTCGGCACCGTTTAGTTGCTTTGAAGCTTTTAGCTTAAAAAACTTGCTTTCGATTGCTTTATAAACCTTATTTATAGCTTCAAATATAATGTCTTCTTTAGATTTAAAGTGATAGTATATTGCTCCTTTACTTAAATCGCCTAATTCATCAATTATATTTTGTATTGTTGTGTTTTCGTATCCTTTTTCAAGAAATAGCTTTATTGCTGTATTAAGTATGCGTTCTATTGTTACTTCGGGGTATTTATTTCGTGCCAATATATTCACCTCACAAAATAACATTCATACCAGTGGTATGAATGTATAATAATATAAAAACATGATTTTGTCAACGTACTAAGCTAAATATTTTCGTAACGGCTTAATTTTTCTAAAACATTTGCAATATACTCTTTATTTGTAAACTCTTTTGGAAACTTACCAACATATTCAATAAATTCGTTTACCGTACGCCTTATAGTAGATAAATCACTAATATAATAAATATCATTTTCTTTTGAAGAAATTTTGCAGTTAAAGAACAAGCCCCATGCATTTTTTTTAGCCCATATAAAAGATACACTTTCAGGAATATCAATATTTGGAAATAATATAGCTTTTGTATTTGGATTATTAAGCAATTCGTTGTGCATTTCAAAAAGATGCCTTCTAAACTGTTTGCCTGTAATTTGAATTTGCTTTTTAACTATAGCCGACAATTCGTATTGAATTAATAAATCGCAAGAGATAGCTTCTTTTAATGTATTTAAAGCTAAACCATATCCGGCAAAAATGCTATTTTTTGCTGCATTCATAATTCCTTTGAACGTATGATAAAATTCAAGGCATTTGTTTTTTTCAAATTGGGTTAAATTGTTATACTCTAAAATTTCTAAAACAAGTTGCTCTGTTGCAGTTGTTATACTTAAAAGCCTGCCTATGCAATACACAGGTTCATCATTAGTATTGCAGTTTTTTGTTTTGCTAAAAATACTTTCTTTTTTAGTAATGCTATCTGTAATGTTAGTTTGTTCTGAAAACTTATGGAGCAAACTTTCATACCCTGAAATATATTGTTCTACACTAAACGTATCTAAAAATACAGATGTGTATATGTTAACAAGCTTTCCATCAACGTTTAATCCTATTGCAGCAAACTTATTGGGGATGGCATATAAACAAAGCGTAGAATCTGAATAGCTTTGAGTATTAATAATGCTTAATTTAAAGTTTTTGTAAAAAACTAACTTGCATAGCACCTTTGAGAAAAAACGAAGTTGCATTTCGTTATTTAATGTGCTATGGCAAAATTCAACTTTATGGTCTTTTTTTATTAAGTTTTCCAATCTAGTAACAAAGTTTTGCACAAACGTCATATCACGAACAAACCAGTCAAAACGTTCAAGCTGTAAAATCTTAATAGTACAAATTTCCCCTGAAGCTTCTGCAATATCAAGCATCATATACATAGCATCTTTTCTTCCTGCGGCTCCTTGAAAAATAGAAACACTAGTTTGATACAAAGCTTTTCTTTGACCATCAATATAATTACTTGCGTTAATAGGAACGTCTTTGCTTTCTAAATAGCGTTTTATGTATATACTTATAAAATTTTGTTCTTTATCATTTAAATCTGGGTATATTGATTTAAAAAAATAAAATAACGGTTTTTGGCTATGTTCTTCATTTTTTATAATAAAATATTCTAATAGTTTTTCATAGTATGGAGAGCGTTCTGAGAGTTTGCGCGAGCCTGTTTTCCATTTGCTAACTGTTGTTTTATCAATACACAAATATATGCTAACGTCTAATAAGGAAATATCTAATATTTTCATAAGATTGCCGATATGAGATATTTTTTTTGACATTTTAATCATTCCTAAATATTATTTTTAAGCTTTTATTATTCATTTTAAACCTTTATATATTTTAGCAAATTGCCAATTTTATGTCAATATTAAACTTGCCATTTTGTTGAATATATTGATTTTTTTATAATATTTCTTTATAATACTTATATATTGTTGATACATTGCCAATATATATGGCTATTATATTTTAAAATATATTTGTATTGGGGGATAGCAAACTTTAAAAAATTTAAAAATAAAATTTCTAACAAATCTTAAACATCTTAAAACCAAGTTTCTAACAATTATTATCTAAATATTAAATTTAAGCATGTAAATTTTTAGTATTTAAAAATAAATTAAAAGTTTTATTAGAAACAAAAAACCTAAAATTGGGATGTGGTTTATTGTGAAAAATTTAAAAATTAAAGCGAAGCTATTTATTGGGTTTGCAATTATGCTTTTAATGGTAATTATCCTTGGCATATCTGCTTTTATAAATACTAGCAAATTAAATGCTGTTTCCAATACATATAGCACAAGTTCTTTGCCAAATACCAAAAAAGTTTGGCAAATGCAAGCATCGGCGGCAATGATTCAAAAGCATGTTTTAATTGCAGTTTCAAGCAACGACATTAACCTTGTTAAAGATTCAATAAACAATGCTGAAAAAGAAAGAGATAATCTTAACGAATTAATAAAAAGCTATAGGGAAACAATGAAAATTGACTCCGAACTTATTGATAAGTTCGAGGAAAAAATGATAGAAAGCCGAAATTATCGCAAACAAATTTTAGAACTTGCACTGCTATGTGATGATGAGGCAAACAAACAAGCATTTGATATATATATTAATAATTATTTAGCAAGTTTTGAAGAAGGATTTTCAATATTACTTCAAATTTCCAACAAACAAGACGAATTGGTTGCAGTTCAAGACAATTTAGCAAATAATGCAAACACATCAGCAAGGTTATCTATTATAATTGCACTTAGTTTGGCTATTATTCTTACTTTAATTATATCAACCGGTATTAGTACAGCAATTTCGAAACCAATAAACGAAGCTAAAAATGCAGCAAAAGAAATTGCCAAAGGCAACTTTAATGTTAATTTAAGCGTTAACAGCAAAGATGAAACAGGGGAACTTATGCAGTCGTTTATAAAAGTGCGTGATACTATTAATTTAATTGTGAATAGAATAAATAAAGTTTCAGACGAGCTTCGCGAAGGAGATACCGAAGCCCGAATACGATACGATGGATTAAATGGAGGGTTTGAAGAAGCTGCTAAAGCAGTAAATGAAATTATTGACGATTATGTTGATGAAATTTTGCTTATTCTTAATGCATACGGTCAATTTGGCAAAGGCAACTTTGAAGTTGAGCTTAAACAATTTCCGGGCAAAAAGGCAATAGGAAATGAAATGTTTGACCAATTAAAGAAAAACCTTAAATCAGTTAACAGTGATGTTTCAAGTTTAATTACAGCTGCCATAGAAGGCAGGCTTGAAACCCGCATTAACTCATCGGCATACAATGGCGATTGGTTTAAGCTAACGCAAGGGTTAAACAATCTTTTAGAAGCTATTATTACACCGATTGATGAAGCTAATGGAATATTATTAAAACTATCTCAAGGCGATTTTAACATATCTGTAAATAAAAACTATAAAGGTAGCTTTTTCTTAATGATGAACTCGTTCGATAAAATGATTATTTCGGTTGGCTCATACATAAAAGAAATTACAGAAATACTTGAAACTATGGCTTCAGGAGATTTAAGAAGCAGTATTTCAAGAGAATATATTGGGCAGTTTAATTTAATAAAACGCTCTATAAATAATATAAGCGATACGCTAAGAAATACAATTTCGGAAATAAAAGTATCTGCAGACAACGTTTTAATGGGAGCTAGGCAAATATCAGAATCTTCAATGGATTTGGCAAACGGCGCAACTATGCAGGCAAGTTCTATTCAGGAATTAAGCGCATCAATTTTAACAATAAACGAGCAAACACACAACACCGCCAACAAAGCTCAAAACGCAAATGACGTATCAGAAAAATCTATTGAAAGCGCAAAAGAAGGAAATGCAGAAATGCTTAAAATGCTAAATTCTATGGACGAAATAAAGCAGGCTTCTAATAGTATATCTAAGATTATTAAAGTAATTGACGACATAGCGTTCCAAACGAATCTTTTGGCTTTAAATGCAGCTGTTGAAGCTGCAAGAGCAGGGCAACACGGAAAAGGCTTTGCTGTTGTTGCTGAGGAAGTGCGTTCGCTTGCAAAAAGAAGTTCTGAAGCGGCAAAAGACACATCTGTTTTAATAGAAAATACAATTAACAAAATATCAGAAGGAACTACAATAGCGCAATTAACGGCTAATTCTTTGCAAAAAATTGTTATGGATATTAATTCTGTTTCCGAAATAATTAGCAACATTTATTTGGCAACAAAAGAGCAAAACGACGGAATTTCTCAAGTTACAACAGGAATAAATCAAATTTCGGAAGTTGTGCAAAAAAATTCTGCATCTTCCGAAGAATCTGCAGCAGCTGCAGAGCAATTAAGCAGTCAATCGGAAGTGCTTAATCAAATGGTTGCGCATTTTCAAATTTAGTTCATATTAAAAGCCCCTTTTAATCAAGGGGCTTTTTGTTGGCAACAATGTTTTAGTGCCTTTACATAAAATAAGAAATCTATTTGTGAAAAAATGCTTTAGCACCTTCATACAATTCTAAAAGTTTATATGTTTCTTCTTCAGGCATTAAAAATAGCGCTGTTGAAAGCATATCAGCAATTGTGGAATTTTTGTATACAACAGTTACAGATTTATAATAGTTTGCCGGAAACAATGTGTTAGGGTCTATTAAATGATGATATTGCTTGCCGTTCGACATAAAAAAGCGATTATAGTTTCCGCTTGTTACAACAGAACTGTTAACTATATTGATAACTTCTTTTTCGGCGCTGTTATTTGCGTTAATAGCAATGTTAAATCCGCCTTTTTTATTTGTTACACGAACGTTTCCGCCTAAATTAACAATAAAGCTGTTGTAGCCTTTTAATAAAAGCTCCTCTGTTACAAGTTCGGCAGCGTATCCTTTAGCAACAGCCCCAACATCTATGCTCATTTTTGGGTCTTTTAAAAAGACGGTTTTGCTATCATAATTAATTTCAATATTGTTAATATCTGTATGTTTATTGGCTTCTTGAAGCTGTTTAATAGTTGGTATTTCATTATTTTCTAATTCTGGGCTTGCAGCTTCACGGTAGTTATGCCAAATTTTTAAAACGCTTCCAAACGCAACATTAACTTTTCCATTTGTTTGTTGGTGCCATTGCTTGCACAAAATTAATAAATCTATAATTTCGTTTGAAACGGCAACGGGTTTAATTCCGGCATTGTCATTTATTGTTTTTAAGTTGTTTACGCCTTCATATGTGTTGTATATATCAAACAAATTGTTAAGTTCAGCTAGGCGGCTTTCTGCATATAGCAAAATTTCATTAAAGTTACTTTCAGAATTTGTATATACAGTAATTGTTGATATTGTATCAAATGACCCAAAAAACGATTTTTCAAACTTTTTGGTTTTTGTGCTGTAATTAAATATGAAAACGGCGGCTAAAACAAGTAAAGTTATTACGTATTTTGTATTTTTATTAATCATAGGCATATTACAATAAAAATTAGCGGAACACCTTTTATGCATTCCGCTAATTGTTTTTTAAATTAAACAGATTTTTGTTCTTTAAGAGATAAATTTGTTTCTATTCTAACATTTGCCCTTCTTAAAGCAAGCAATGCCCGTTCTGTATTAATATCTGAATTGTTGCTTGCCAAAAGCGCTTCTGCTCTTGATTTTGCTTCTTTTGCTCTTGCAACGTCTATTTCATCTGCCCATTCTGCTGTTTGTGTTAAAATAGTTATAAGCGATGGCGTAATTTCTGCAAAACCTGCCATAATTGCAGCTTCTTTTGCTTGTTCACCGTTTATAATTCGCATTGAGCCAATTGCCAAAACCGTACTAAGCGGTTCATGCCCGGCAAGAACGCCGATGTCACCTTGTTCTGTTCTCATTATAGCCATTTCAACGTCATCATCAAACATAGTGCGTTCGGGCGTAACAATTTTTAAACGAGTTTTATTTCCCATACTATCTCACCTTTTTGACAACGTCGTCGATAGTACCCGAACTTAAAAATGCACCTTCTGGTATGCTGTCGTGTTTGCCGTCTAATATTTCCCTAAAACCTCTAATTGTTTCGGAAACCGGAACATAGCGCCCTTCGATAGATGTAAATTTTTCTGCAACGAAAAATGGTTGCGACAAGAAACGTTGAACTTTTCTTGCACGGTTAACAACAAGCTTATCATTTTCTGAAAGTTCGTCCATACCTAAAATTGCTATAATATCTTGAAGCTCTTTATATCTTTGCAAAATACTTTGAACTTCACGGGCAACTTCATAATGTGCTGTTCCCAAAATATGTGGGTCAAGTATTCTTGAATCTGATTCTAACGGGTCAACTGCCGGATAAATTCCAAGCTCAACGATTGAACGTGATAAAACCGTTGTTGCGTCAAGATGGGCAAATGTTGTTGCTGGTGCCGGGTCTGTTAAGTCGTCTGCCGGAACGTAAATTGCCTGCACAGAAGTAATTGAGCCTTTTTTAGTTGAAGTAATACGTTCTTGCAACGCCCCAAGCTCTGTTGCAAGCGTTGGTTGGTAACCAACGGCACTTGGCATACGCCCTAAAAGCGCCGAAACTTCAGAACCTGCCTGAACAAAACGGAATATGTTGTCTATAAAAAGCAAAACGTCTTTTCCGGAAATATCACGGAAATATTCTGCCATAGTAAGCCCTGTTAACGCAATTCTCATTCTTGCTCCGGGTGGTTCATTCATTTGCCCAAACACCAAGGAAGTTTTGTTAATAACGCCTGAGTCTGTCATTTCGTGATACAGGTCGTTTCCTTCTCTTGTTCTTTCGCCAACACCTGCAAAAACGGAAAAGCCGCCGTGTTCTGTTGCAATATTTCTTATAAGTTCCATAATAAGAACTGTTTTGCCAACGCCTGCACCGCCGAAAAGCCCAATTTTACCGCCTTTTGAGTATGGGCAAAGTAAATCTATAGATTTAATTCCTGTTTCAAGCATTTCTGTTGAAGTTGCCTGATTTGCAAAAATAGGAGCGGCTCTGTGTATCGACCATTTTTCTTTTGCTTTTGGTTGTTCTTTATTGTCGATTGCTTCGCCTAAAACATTAAATAATCTTCCAAGCGTTGCGTCTCCAACAGGCACGGAAATTGGAGCGCCTGTGTCAATGGCATCTGTTCCACGCACAAGGCCGTCGGTTGAAGATAGGGCAATACATCTAACAACGTCGTCGCCCAAATGTTGGGCAACTTCGGCAACAAGCTTTTTGCCGTTAAATTGTATGTCGATAGCGTTATATAGTGCAGGCATATTATTATTTTCAAACTTTATATCAAGTACAGCACCAATAATTTGAATTATTTTGCCTACGTTTTGATTTGCCAAGCGTTAATCACCTCTTTTTTGAATTTAATTTCTAGCTGCTTGCATTAGCACCCGAAACAATTTCGGTTATTTCTTGAGTTATTGCGCCTTGTCTTGCACGGTTATATTTTAATGTTAACGTATTAATCATTTCAGTGGCATTTTCTGTTGCGGAATCCATGCTTGTCATTCTTGCGCCTTCTTCGCAAGCAATAGATTCTGTTAATGCGCTAAAAATTGTTGAATTTATATACCATGGCACAAGTTTATTTAAAACATATTCTTCGTCTGGTTCATAGCCCATTATGCCGCTAACTTTGCTTTCTTCTACTTGTTGGCTTGAAACCAAGCTTCCTTTATCAAGAGGCAAAATTCTAATAGCTTGTGGCGTATGTGAAATAGTTGAGTTAAAGCGTGTAAACGCCAAGTAAACTTCATCAACTTCACCCGATTTAAATTGTTCTACGGCAAAGTCTCCAATTGCTTTTGCATCTTGAAAGTTTGGGCTTTGTGTTATTGTGTTTATAGCTTTAACAATATTTTTGCCCCGTCTTGAAAAATAATCTTTGCCTTTATTGCCAATTACAACAAGCTTGGCATTTGGCTTTTCGTTAATAATTGCAGTAGCTTCTTTGCATATATTTGAATTATAGCCGCCGCATAGCCCGCGATTACTTGTTATTAAAATAACAAGAACGTTTTTAACTTCTCTGCCGTCAAGAAAAACATGCTTAATTCCTTTAGAACTTTTGGCTGTATTTGAAATAACACGTTGAAGCTCGTTAAAAAATGGGCGTGTTGCTTCTGCTCTTGATTTTGCCTTTTGCAATTTAGAAGCGGCAACAAGCTTCATTGCATTTGTAATTTGTTGGGTGCTGTGAACAGAACGAATTCTTTGTTTAATTGCACGCATTGATGGCATTTTTCACAAGCCCCCTTTTAATTATTAGCTTTAAATTCAGCTTTAAATGCTTCTATCGCCTTTTTAATTTTAGCTTCTAATTCAGGCGTTAAAATCTTAGTTTTATTTAATTCATCTATAATATCAAAATATTTAGACTCGACAAATGTAAAGAACTGTGACTCGAAATCTCCAATTTTGCTAACTTCAATGTCTGTCAAATATTTGTTTGTTACTGCATAAAGTATTAAAACTTCTTGTTCAACCGTTAACGTTTTATATTGAGGTTGTTTTAAAAGCTCTACTATACGTTCGCCGTGCTGAAGTCTTGATAGCGTGTCTTTATCCAAATCTGAACCAAACTGTGCAAATGCTGCTAATTCACGATACTGTGCCAATTCAACACGGATTGGACCGGCTATTTTACGCATTGCTTTAACTTGCGCCGAACCACCAACTCTGGAAACAGAAACGCCGGGATTTATAGCCGGGCGAATACCTGAATTGAAAAGCTCTGCTTCAAGGAAAATCTGCCCATCTGTTATTGAAATAACGTTTGTTGGAATATATGCAGAAATATCGCCGGCTTGTGTTTCAATAATTGGCAACGCTGTTAATGAGCCGCCGCCGTAGTTTTTATTAAGTCTTGCTGCACGTTCTAACAATCTTGAATGCAAGTAGAAAACATCACCGGGGTATGCTTCACGTCCGGGGGGTCTTCTAAGAAGCAAAGACATGGCACGGTATGCAACGGCATGTTTTGACAAATCGTCGTAAACGATTAAAGCGTCTTTTCCTGCTTCCATAAATTCTTCGCCGATTGCACAGCCTGCATATGGGGCAATATATTGTAAAGGAGCTGTTTCGGAAGCATTTGCAACAACGATTGTTGTATAATCCATTGCGCCTCTGTCTGTTAATGTTTTAACTATACGTGCAACTGTTGAAGCTTTTTGCCCTATTGCAACGTAAATACAAAGGCAATTCTTTCCTTTTTGGTTAATAATGGTATCAATGCATATAGCTGTTTTGCCTGTTTGGCGGTCACCTATAATTAATTCACGCTGACCACGGCCAATAGGAACCATTGCATCTATAGCTTTAATTCCTGTTTGCAGCGGAACGTTAACTTCTTCTCTTGTTATAACGCCGGGTGCAACTCTTTCAACGGGTCTAAATTTTTTTGTTTTAATAGGGCCTTTTTCATCTATAGGCTGCCCTAAAGCGTTTACAACACGCCCAATCATGGCATCGCCTACAGGAACTTCAACAACTCTACCTGTTAGTTTAACGGGGTCGCCTTCTTTAATGTTTGCGTCGGAACCTAGCAAAACACAGCCTATGTTGTCTTCTTCCAAGTTTAAAGCCATACCGTAAACGCCGTTTTCAAATTCTAAAAGCTCGCCGCTCATAGCGTTGTCAAGCCCATAAACTCTGGCGATACCGTCCCCTACTTGAATTACAGTTCCAACTTCAGAAACATTTAGTTTAGTGCTGTAGTTTTTAATTTGCTTTTTAATAACGGCACTAATTTCTTCAGGTTTTAAATTCATTTTTGCGTTTCACTTCCTTTTAAATTAGCATTTAACAAGCCGATTTACGCCAACTGCAGTTCTAAAAGGCTTTTTTTCATAGCCTCAAGCTGTGCTTTTATGCTGTTGTCTATAATATGCCCGTCAACTAAAATTCTAAGCCCGCCTATAAGCGTTGGGTCAACATTTACAACCGCTTCGACTGTTTTGTTTAAATTTTTTGAAAGCTTTTCGGAAATTTGTCTAATTTGGTTTTCCGTTAATTCTATTGCCGAAAAAATTTCTGCAATAACTATTCTTTTGTGTTCCATAACGTTTTTTAAAAACTGTTCAAGCACGCTTAAAGCTTGCGCTTCTCTATTCTTTTTAAACATAACGTAAAACAAGCCAATTAAATCATCAGAAACGTTGCCTTTAAAAATACTTTCTATAAGCGAAATTTTTTCTGAAAACGTTACTTGAGGGTGCGTTATAACAGATACAAACTCATTGTCGCATTTAAAAGCTTCAAGCATTAGTTTTGCTTCTTGTTCCATTTGGTCGAGGGAATTTTCGGAAATTGCCAATTCAAACAATGCTCTTGCATATCGCTTTTCAATTAACTGAGCCATTTAACTCCCTCCAACTCTGAAATGGCTTGGTCTATCAATTTGTTGCCTGTTTTTGTATCTAGATTTGTTTTAATATAGTTGCTTGCCATAAGTGCTGATATTTCAACCATTTGTGTTTTAATTTGGTCTTTAACTTTTTGTTGTTCGCGTTCAATTTCAAGCGCAGCACGATTTCTAATTGTTTCGGCTTCTGCTTTTGCATCGTTTATAATTTGAGTTTCTTTTTCAATAGCGCGTTTTCTTGCATCTTCTAAAATTGCCAAGCGTTCCTTATCTATTTCTTTAAGCTTTTGTTCGTATGTTTCTTTTAATTTTTCCGATTGCTCTAAGTTTTGTTCCGCCGACGTTATTTGGTTGCTAATTCTATCGGTACGGTTTTTCATAAATTTTAAAACGGGTTTATATAAAAGCCATGAAAGCGCACCGCAAAGTATTAATGTGTTAAGTAATTGCAATGCCAAGCCTGTTAGCATTGGAAGGTCGAATGCTAAAATTCTATCCATGGAGCTTCTCCTCCTTTCTGTTCCTTATTTCCTATTTAGGTAATTGAGAAACTAAAGGATTAGCAAACAACAAAATCATAGCAACGATAAGACCATAAAGCCCTGTTGTTTCGGCAACGGCAGCACCAACAAGCATAGTAGACATAATTGTATCTCTGGCTTCCGGTTGGCGTCCAACGGCTTCTGCACCTTTTCCGGCTGCATATCCTTGACCAACCCCCGGACCAACCCCGGCTATAACGGCAAGCCCTGCTCCTATTGCGGAACAGCCTAATACAAAAGCTTGAGATGTAATTTGTTCCATTGATAATTCCTCCTTGAAATTTTAATTTGTTTAAGTTATTTTTTTGGTTTTTTTACTATATTGCTATATTTAAGAAGGGATTTTGCCCTTAATAAATGTCATGCTAAGTATAACAAAAATAAACGATTGAAGACAGCCTGAAAATACGTCGAAATAAACGTGCAAAACTGCCGGAACGCCTATCTTAAGAAAAATTGGAAACAAAGCATAAATCATGCCCATAATTATTACACCGGCTAAAAGGTTTCCGAAAAGACGGAAGCTTAAAGAAATAGGTGTTGCAATTTCGCCGATTAAGTTTATGGGAAAAAGAATTGGTATTGGGCGAAAATAGTCTTTGAAATATTCAGCTTTTCCTTTTGTTATCCCCATAAAGTGAATTAAGAAAAATGTGCTAATTCCAAAAGCCGCCGTCGTTGAAATGTCTGCTGTCGGGGGGCGAAAGCCAAAAAGCCCGGCTAAATTTGAAAGCAATATTAAGCAAAAAAGTCCAAAAAACCAATTGCCAAAATACGCTTGTTCTTCTCCCATGTTTGCTTTGGTAAAGCTATCCATAGTTTCAACGATTAGCTCAACAAAATTTTGAAGCCCTGTTGGAGTTTCTTTGAAGCTGTTTAATTTAGAGCGAACTATAAGGGCAAAAATAATTAAAATAGCCATTATTATCCACGTGTTAAAAATTGTTTCTGTAAACCAAAATGGAACACCGCCTATTTCAAACGCTTCGTAAAACTTAATGCCAAAATTCATTTTTCTCCTCCTTTCTTGTTTTGCATAAAGCCAATTGTATATGCTGCCGCCTGAAGCGACATTATACCGATAATAGTTCCAAGCAAACTAAAGCTTTTATTTGTTGCGGCAAACGCCAAAACAGCTCCTGTTAGCAAATACCTAAAAAAATAATTAAGTCTTGCAAGGTCTGTTGCTGTTTTTGAATCTAAATCAACAGTTTTTTTAACTGTTCTTTCAAGCAAAACAACTTTTAAAACAGCAAACGTAACACCCAGTGCAATGCCTAGAGCATATGGCAAAATTTTGCTTGTGCTTCCCAATGCAAAAATGCCAATTATAAAAGCAAGCAACGAAAATGCCATTGACATAAGCATCATTTTTTTTGCCGTTTCTGAGATGTTTTTCAAATTATACCACCTCGTTCTTAGCTGTTATCTTCCCTTTGTCATGTGAAATAAATTTCTAAAAGCTGCCAAAACACCTAATACAGTAAAAACCAAAAGCAGCCACGGCGATGTGCTAAAAAAATCATCTAAATATTTTCCAAGCAAAATGCAACCGCCAACTGTAACTGTCATATTAATTCCTATTTGAGTTATTAAGCTTAAAGCTTGCGGTATTGTTGTTTTGCCTGTTTTTTTAATTTCGCCCGATTGTTTAGGCTGTTTAGAATTTTGCATAGCTTTCACCATTATTATTGGAATTTGGCAAGCATTTATTAAACAAATTAAAATGCCTGCCAAAAAGATTATATAGCAAAATTTTCATAAAGTCTACTTTTTTATTATATAATATATCTTTCGCTTTTTTTAGGCATATTATCAAGTTCTTTTTTCTTTTCTTCATAGCCCGGTCTGCCAAAAAGAGCGTATGTTGCGTTTTTGCCTTCTTCAACGCCTGGTTGGTCGAAAGCATTTATGTTCATAAGTTCCCCTGCAAAGCCTGTTGCAACTTCGAATAAATATAACAATTGTCCAAGTGTGTGTTCATTAACTTCTGAAAGTGTTATTGTCATATTCATTTTGCCACTTTTAAGAAGGGCATATTCAGTTGCCATTTGTTCATATTTAATTAGTGTGCTTTGCGAAACGCCGCCCAAAAAGCCCAAAGAAGGTATGTCTTGATAAATTTTTGGAATTTCTATTTCTTCTTTATAATTGTCAACGCCTAAAATAACAATAATTTTGTCGTATGGGCCTTCTGTATATAACTGAACTTGCGAATGTTGGTCTGTTACACCAAGAGCTTTAACAGGTGTTGGCCCAACATTAACAACGCTGCCGTTAACATCATGCTTTTTGCCCAAAGATTCAGCCCAAAGCTGAGCGTACCAGTCTGAAATAAATTTTAAAGAATCGGCATATGGCATCATAACGCACATTGGCTTGCCTTTTTCCATTGCAATGTAGTTTAACGTTGCGTACATATAAGCTGGATTTTTATATATGTCGTCGTTTTTGCATATTTCATCCATATATGCGGCACCGCTTAACATTTTTTTAATGTCTATTCCGCAGAACGCAGCCGGAAGCAAGCCAACAGGTGTTAGTTCGGAAAAGCGCCCGCCAACGCCTGAAGGAATATAAAATGTTTTATAGCCTTCTTCTTTTGAAATTTTAATTAAATTGCCGTTTACTTTGTCTGTTGTGCAAACTATATGCTTTTTAGCTTCTTCCTTGCCCAATTGTTGTTCAAGCATTTGTTTAATAATCATAAATTGAGACATTGTTTCAGATGTGCTGCCGGATTTTGAAACAACGTTAAATAACGACTTTTTAATGTCTATTGTGTCGAATAAATACACAAGGCGTTCGGGGTCTACGTTATCTGCAACGTAAAGCTTTGGGTAACCGCCTCTTTTTTCTCTTGAAAGTTCGTTGTAGTATGGGTGATTTATTGCTTGCTGAACAGCTATTGGGCCTAAAGCAGAACCACCTATGCCTAAAACAACGAATGCATCAAAATCATCCTTAACTTCTGCAACGTATGATAATATTTCTTCTACAATTTCGTTTTGATTATATGGTAAGCTTCTCCATGCCATTTTTTCATCACGTTTAGTTACCATTGCTTTTTTTGCAGCTTCTATTTTATCTGCTATTTTTTCAATGTCGGCTAATTCAATTCCTTGACTTCCGACAAATTCGCTCATCATATTGTTATAGTCTAGTTTTAACATAGCTTCCTCCAAAATATCTTTAATTTTTATAGGTCGTTTAGACTTCCAAATTTAAACCCTGCTTTTTTAATAGAGTCTATAATATCGGGCAAAGCTTCGGCATTTGAAGTTGAAACGGGGTGCAGCAACATAATGCTTCCGCTATGCAAATTATCCATAACGGTTTTATAGGCAACATCTTTACCAGGCTGTTCGTCAACAAGCCAATCTTTATATGCAAAGCTCCAAAATATTGTTTTGTAGCCTAAGCTTTTCGCCAAGCTTAAAGTTCTTGCGCTATATTCTCCCATGGGGGGTCTAAATACTTTAGGCATTTCTTTTCCTGTTGTTTCCTTAAAAAATTCGGCTGTATCTTCAAGCTCTGAAGTAATTTCTTCGTCTTTTAAGTCTGGAAAACTTTTGTGTGTTACAGAATGATTGCCAACAATGTGTTCTTCTTCAACCATTCGTTTAATAAGCTCTACATTTGCTTTAATATAAGACTTAGTTACAAAAAAAGTTGCTTTAACCCCTTTTTCTTTTAAAACGTCTAAAATTTTCTCTGTATTGCCGTTTTCATATCCTTCGTCGAATGTTAAGTATACTATTTTATTTTCTATATCTCCCAAATAGTACCCGTCATACTGCCTAATGTCAAATTCCTTTTGGGCTGCTGGGGGCTGGTGATTGGTATTTTTGTTAAAATACCAGCTAAGTTTTTTATTCGACAAATTGCCTTTAGCATCTTTTCCGCTGCCGTAATTATCAAAATATGGGTCTTTTACATCCTTTGGCATTGCATCTACCAATTCATTTTTTGTTTCTTTTACTTCTTCTATCTTTTCCGTTTCTTCTTTTTCTTCTACTTTTTCCACTTCTTCTACTTTTTCTATTTCCTCTTTTTCTTCTTTTAATACAGCTTCATTTTCTTTTTCTAAAGGCAACGTTTCAGTTGGCTCCGACACTTCTGGCTTTTGTTCTTGCTTAATTTCTGTTTGAATTTGTTGCTTGGGTTGTTCCGGCTGTTCTATTTTTTCCTGCTTTTCTTCTTCTGATTCTTGTTTTAATTCTTGTTTTAAAGAATTAGAGGAATTAGGTGTTTCGGGTTGCTTTGTTGGTTCTGGTGTTTTGTGTTCTTTTGATTCTTCTAAATCTTTGCTATTTTCTGCCTGTTCTGGTTCTTTTGTTTCGTTTTTTGCTATAGCTTCATCGTTAACGGTTGAATTGGAAGAAGTGCTTGGTTTTATTCCGGATTTACAACCGTAAAGTGACGAAGCTGTTGAAGCAATTAATAAAATCAGTATAAGTTTACGCATATAATCAGTTCCTTTTAGCAGCTTCCTCGCAATAAATGCATCTATAAACACCATGTTTGCTATCACAAAGCTTGAAAATATGGGCAATTTCTTGTTCTATTGAAGTTATGCAACGTGGATTTTTGCATTTAACAACGTTTGTAATTTTTTCGGGCAAAGAAAGTGTTTCTTTTCGCTTTATTATGCCGTTTTCAATTATGTTAATAGTGATTGTTGGGTCTAAATAGCCTAAAACGTCAAGGTCTATGTCGATGTTGTTTTCAATCTTAATAATATCTTTTTTGCCGCATTTAACGCTTTTAACATTTTTGATAATTGCAACAGGGCATTCAAGCTGTTCAAGGTTTAAATATTTGTATATTTCCATGCTTTTTCCAGCTTTTATATGGTCTATAACAACGCCCTTTGAAATGCTATCAATACTTAGCACGTTTTATATCGCCTTCCTTTTTAATTTTTCTATTTTAAATTAACTTAAACTAATTTTAGCAATTTCAATATTAAAGCCATTCTAACAAATTTGCCATATTTTGCTTGCTGGAAATATAAAGCTCTAGGGTCGCTGTCCACTTCAACGGAAATTTCATTAACACGGGGAAGTGGATGAAGTATTGAAAGGTCTGGCTTAGCGTTTTTTAATTTTGGCTTGTCCAAAATATAGCTATCTTTTAGGCGGACATAGTCTTCCTCGTTAAAAAATCTTTCCTTTTGCACTCTTGTCATATATAAAATATCCATGTTGCAAATATTACTTTCCAAGTCTTCAACTTCCACGAAACTGCTGTTTGTTTTTAGCAGAATTTCATTCCTTATATATGAAGGAATTTTTAGCTCGTTTGGCGAAACAAGTATAAATTTATTGCCTTCATAGCGTGTTAAAGATTTAATTAAAGAATGAACTGTTCTTCCGAATTTTAAATCTCCACAAAGCCCAACACTTAAATTATTAAGCTTCTTTTTGACGCAAAATATAGTTAAAAGGTCTGTTAATGTTTGCGTTGGGTGTTGATGTCCTCCATCACCTGCATTTATAACGGGTATGGTTGAATAATTGGAGGCAACAAGTGCAGAGCCTTCCTTTGGGTGGCGCATGGCGCAAATATCGGCATAGCAGCTAACAGTTCTTATAGTATCTGCAACACTTTCGCCTTTTGCAGCAGAACTTGAGTCGGCAGTTGAAAAGCCTAAAACACTTCCTCCTAAAGAAAGCATTGCCGATTCAAAACTTAGGCGTGTTCTTGTGCTTGGTTCGTAAAATAATGTTGCTAAAATCTTTCCATCGCACATTTTGCTGTATTTTGCTGTATTTTCGATAATATCTATGGATAATTCAAGCAGTTCATAAATTTCTTCTATAGATAAATCCATAGGGTCGATAATATGCTTCAACAGAGTACCTCCTTATTTTATGGTTAAAGCTGTATTTTTAGTTAAAAAAGCTTTTTAACGCTAACTTATATAATTTTAACATAACTTCAATTTTTTTTCACTATTATTTTTTAATTTCCCCTTGACATTAATTAAATGACATGATATTATAACCTCC
>CAZHPA010000037.1:0-18804 GCA_964533945.1 uncultured Defluviitaleaceae bacterium | reverse complement strand
AAAAGTTATTTTAACAACACTAAATGCTAAATTTATTCATTCATCATTAGCTTTAAGAAGTCTTTATTCATATTGCAAGAAATATAAAAGTTGTATGTCTATATGCGAATTTACAATTAACCACAAAGAAAACACCATTATATCAGAATTATATAAATTAAAACCAGATATAATAGGGTTTTCGTGCTATATATGGAATATTGAAATGACACTTAACATAATTAGCAGCTTAAAAAAGGTTTTGCCAAATGCAATTATAGTTGTTGGAGGGCATGAAGTTTCCTATAATTTTAATAAAACCAAAGATATAGACTTTGTTATTAAAGGAGAAGGGGAGACCGCATTTTATAACTTGCTTGAATGCTATTCAAGCGGAAAGCAATTTAATGCTAACATTTCACACCCTAAAGTTAATTTAAATGATATTCCTTTTATTTATGACAACGAAAGTTATGGACTAGAAGGAACGGAAAACAAAATAATATATTATGAAACATCAAGAGGCTGCCCTTTTAGTTGCAGCTATTGTATTTCATCTGTTCAAAAAAGCGAAGTTAGATTTTTGGATTTAAAACGCATTTATAACGATTTAAGCTTTTTTCTAAACCAAAAAGTACACCAAGTTAAATTTATTGACAGAACATTTAATTGCAATAAGCAACACGCTTTGAATATTTGGAAGTTTTTAATAGACAACGACAACGGCATAACAAATTTTCATTTTGAAATATGCGCCGATTTGCTTGATAATGAAATGTTTAATGTTTTAAAACATGCCCGAAAAGGTTTGTTTCAATTTGAAATTGGCATTCAATCAACAAACCCTAAAACGCTATGTGCTATAAACCGTAGCACAAAGCTTGAAAAAGTATTTAAAAATATTGCCGAAATTAAAAAGATAGGAAATATACACCAACATCTTGATTTAATTGCAGGCTTGCCGCTTGAAAGCTATAATAGTTTTAAAAATTCTTTTAATGAAGTATTTGCGCTTAACCCCGAACAATTGCAGCTTGGTTTTTTAAAAGTTTTAAAAGGAACTGCAATTGAAAAAGATGCTTTAAAATACGGAATTGTATGCAAAGATAAAGCAAACTATGAAGTGTTATATACAAATGATATTGCATTTAATGAAATTTTAAAGTTAAAAGCTATTGAAGAAATGGTTGAAATATTTTATAATTCGCAGCGATTTAAAAATAGCATAAAATTTTTAATTGGACAATTTAATTCCCCATTTGATTTTTTCGAGCAGCTTGCTGCTTATTGGGAAGGTAATGGCTATCATCTAGCTTCTCATAATAGGTTTAAAGTTTTAGAAATACTTTATAATTTTTTAAAATCGAACAAGCTAAAAGATTTACTGCTTTTCGATTTACTGTCATATGAAAATGTTAAATCAATTCCCGAATGGCTTGAAGTTGAAATGACAGAAGACGAGAAAAAACAAATTAGACAGCAAAAAGCGCCTAAAATGCATATTCAAAAATTTAACTTTGATATTTTAAACTATGCATTAGGTAAAAGCTTTGAAATTATTGAAAAGAAAAATTTTGTAATATTTAATTATAACAATAAGGAGATTTCATTTAATGCAAAACAAAGTTGAACATATATTAAAACTTCTTAACGAGCATTACCCTCAAGATGGCAAATGTTTTTTAAACTACAATGAAGATTGGCAACTTTTAATTGCAACAATACTTTCTGCGCAATGTACAGATAATAGAGTTAACATAGTTACAAAAACTTTATTTGAAAAATACAAAACAATTGAGCAATTTGCAAGTGCAAACATATTAGAACTTGAACAAGATATAAGGTCAACAGGCTTTTATAGAAATAAAGCCAAAAACATTATAGCTTGCACAGCAAAACTATTAACAGATTTTAACGGCTCTTTGCCTTCTGATATTAAAAACTTAACTTCTTTGTCAGGAGTTGGGCGAAAAACGGCAAATGTTGTTCGTTCTCATATTTTCAAAATTCCAAGCGTTGTTGTGGACACTCATGTTAAACGTATATCAAACAGACTTAAACTAACAAAAAATAGTGACCCTGTTAAAATTGAATTTGACTTAATGGAAATTTTGCCCGAATCAAGCTGGATTAATTTTAATCAGCAAGTTATTTCTCATGGAAGAAAGATATGTATGTCAAGAAATCCAAAATGCATTGAATGTTGCTTTTTAGATTTAAAATGCAGCGTATAGCCATTATAAGTAAAAAAAGTTTGAAAAAATGGTGCTTTTATGGTATAATTAAGCAATTTTTATTAAAATCAAGCTATTAACTGGAGGGGATTAATATAATTAAAAAAATTATTGCATTATTAACTTGCATAACAGTTATTTTATGCAGCATAAATTCGGCACTGGCTGCCACCTACTTAGATTTAGTTGCACAATCGGCAATATTAATTGAAGAAACAACAGGCAAGGTGCTTTATGCAAAAGATGAACACAGAAAAATGTATCCGGCAAGCATGACTAAAATTATGACGGCTTTAGTTGCATTAGACCATTTAAACCCAGATGAAATTGTTGTTACAGGAAGCGAAGTTAATTTGGCACCTTCTGGTTCAAGTCTTGCAGGGCATAAACCGGGGGAAGCAATTTTAGTTATTAATTTAATGCGAGGGTTACTTATTCCTTCCGGTAATGAATCCGGTATTGTTGTTGCAAAAGCTGTTGTTAAAAAATCTAAAGGCGTTGAAGATGTTAATTACGGGGAAGCAGAAAAAATATTTGCCGAAATGATGAACGAAAAAGCCAAAAAATTGGGAGCTAACGACACCAATTTTGTTAACCCTTATGGCGGACACGACCAAAACCATTATTCAACAGCATTTGATATGGCGCTAATTGCAAAAGAAGCAATGAAAAATCCTTTAATTAAACAAATTGTTGCAGAGAAATCGTTTGAAGGAAACGGAGCAGGGGAAAATTACAGCGGCGATGCCAAAACTCAAAATTACACATGGAGAACTCATAATTTATTGCTAAGCCCAACCTCCGAATATTTATATGAATATGCAACAGGAATTAAAACAGGATTTACAGACGAAGCCGAACGTTGCGTTACTGCATCAGCGGAAAAAGATAATAAAAAGTTAATTTCTGTGGTATTTTATTCTCCCGAACCCGGGCGTTGGCTTGACTCAATTAAACTTTTCGACTATGGTTTTAACTTTTTTGATTTTGAAACAATACAAGAAAAGGGAGTTGTTTTGGGGGAAGTTCCATTATCTAATTCAAGACTTGGAGAAAGTGAAATATTAGAGTATGTGTCAAACGACGAATTTGTTGATTTTTTAAGCAAAGATGAACTAGACAGAATTAAAAAAACAATTACATTTGATGAAAATTATATTACACCTGCCGCAGACGACACCGTTAAAACCGTTTTAAGGTTGCAAGCCCCAATCGAAAAAGACGCTGTAATCGGTAAAGTTACATATACGCTTGACCAAAAAGTTTTATTTGAAGATTCTATACTTGCAGCTTCTGAAGTTTTAGAAAGAACATTTAAATCGGATGCATCATATTATTTTGAAATATTTAAAGCTAACGCCTTTTCTTTTAAAGCATTGCCATATTGGGGAATTGGAATTACACTAATCGGCATTGTTATATGGTTTATTATATTTTTAAATAATAGGCAAAACAGAAAATACCGAAGAAATTTAAGGCGCTATTAGTAACATCTTAAACTCCATAACAATACATTATATTAACGATTGTTTTAAAAGGTGTATTAAAATGGAAAGTTACTATATTGTCAAGCTTAAAAACCAAACAATGTTTTGTTTTTATCATCTTAAAGAAGAAGGTATTATGCAAAAAGTTTACAAAGGCGGCAAATGGTCGAAAGCTGATAAATTACTAAGTTCGGGCAGAGAAAATTATACTGTCACTATTGATGAAAGCGGAAAGCTTTACTTGCTTTGCCAAAACATTGATGGTGACGTTGTTTTATTTACAAATGAAGGCGACACATGGAGCTCTAAAATAATTTTAAAAAATAATTCAAATAAAGTGCACTCTGTATTAATTAACCCTATTATTACAGAAAGAGGAATGTGTTTAATATACAATGCACCATCTGATAGCGGCAATTACATTGCTTTTCAAACAGTAGATAAAAAAGGCTGGCAGCCCCCACAAACTATAGATAAGTTTATTAGCATGAACGAATATATGTTTTGCGTTCAACCCGTTACCCACGAGCATTTACTGCTGTTTTATCAAATGCGTACAGCAGAAAATAATATTGGATATAGAGAAATCACACCCCTAAAGCAAAGTAGCTATAATATTTTTCACACAACAAGTTATCAAATTACAAGCTGTTCTTTTTTAACTACAAATAATGCAATTTATGTACTGTATGTTGTTAAAAGCATGTTTTCATATCAATTAATTTACAGAAAGAAAGAAGACACTGAATTTAGCAATCCTGTAGTTTTATATGAAGCGCAAAAACTTGAAAATTGTTTGCTTTTCTTTGCAAGTGGCAATTTATATGCAACATTTATAGCTTCTGGTCAATTATATCAATGTGTTTCCGAAAACATGGGCAGAGCATTTTCACGTCCGGCAAGGTATCGTAAAAATTTCTGTTCAAATCCGGTTAAAGCAACTTACATTTCTGAAGATATGCAATCAGAGCACGATTTTTTTGCACGTGAAGTTTATGTTGACAAAAGAAATCCTTGCGATATTCAAATTTTACCCGAATTATGCAACACATTTTACCCAAGCCCAAAAAAACCCGAAGCTAAAAAGCAACAATCAAAACCGTATGAACAAGCTAACTTTTTATATGAACAAGATGAACAATACATTGAGCAACCCATTGAACACAATGAACGCAATGAAATTGAAGAAGAAGTTTTAGGCAAACTGCAAAACCGGCTACATATAAGCGAAAGGCAAAATAAAGAAAAAGACTCTCAATTAATGCAAATGTCTAATTTGCTTAAAATTAGAAGTGAAGAAATTACTAAAATCGAAATTGAACATAGAGAAGAAAGAAGAAAACTTTTAAATAAAATCAAAGAATTAGAGCAAAACATAAACAGCGAACATTCAAGACGCCAAAATAAAGAAGGCAAAGAAGATAAAGAGGAAATTGCTAAAATTGAAATTCAACATAGAGAAGAAATAAGAAAGCTTTTAAATAAAATTAAAGAATTAGAGCAAAACATAAACAGCGAACATTTCCAGTCTCAACATCACTTTCAAGACAGGAAGGAAAGTAAAATTAAAGAATCGGAACAAAATGCAAATATCGAACATTCCCATTCACAAACTTCAGATTCCAATTAAGTTGTATGCTTGCCAACAAAAAAACTATTGTTAGGCAAGCATTTATTTTTAAAGAAAATATTACGTTTCAATAAGTTTATAAATTCCTTGCATTTTATAGTCGATATTAGAAATTATGCTGGCACACAATCTTAATTCATTGCATACCGTTTGTTTATATTTTGGCATTGCTTTATATTGTAAATGATGTTCAATGCTTGCCCAATAATCCATACCTATAGTTCTAATTTGTATTTCAACAGGCACATATTCTGTTTTATCCGAAAAAAATACGGGAACTTTAACAATTAAATGAAAGCTTCTGTAACCATTTGGTTTTGGATTTAAAATATAATCTGCTTCTCTAACAAATGTTATATCGCTCTGTTCTTTTAATAAATTCGCAATTAAATAAATATCTTCTATATAATAACAAATAACTCTAACGCCGGCTATGTCGGTTATGTTTTCTTTAACTGCCAAAACGCTCATTTCAAGTCTTTTGCGCCTTAGCTTTTCATATATACTTTTAGCTTCCTTTAAACGGCTTTGCATATAGTGAATTGGGCTTCTTTTGTGCTTTAAGCTGAATTCATCGTCCAACACTTCAAGCTTTGCAGTAACTGCACGCATTGCAGCTTTATATGTATTTTGCATTTCAAAATAGCTTCCCCTAATTTCAAAAATGCTGTTTAAAGCTTCAACATCGTTTTCGCTTCCCTCATTAACATTAAGCTGGTTGTTTTCCTGAATCACATCTCCCCAACCCCTTCGCATTTTATACTAATATTATACCACAAATTCTTTAATTCTTCAAATAATTGTTTAACCGCTAAAATACTATGCCATAACATAACATTTTTCAAACATAAACTATTATGTTATAATGTTTTTACGTATATAGAATATAGAGTTAAATAAAAAGGAGCTGAAAAAATGAGAATTGGGCTTGATGTTGGCTCAACAACGTTAAAATGTGTTGTACTTGACGACAACGAAAATATAGTATTTCATTCATACGAGCGCCATTATTCTTCTATAAATGAAAAAACAATTTCCCTATTAAAGCAAATAAAACAACAATTCCCCGAACAAGAAAGCTTTTATATGGCAATTTCAGGCTCGGCAGGAATGGGGCTTTCCCAAAGTACATACGTTCCTTTTGTTCAAGAAGTATATGCAACAAAAGTTGCAGCCGATAAATTAACTAACGAAGCAGATGTTATAATCGAACTTGGTGGAGAAGATGCAAAAATTTTGTTTTTAACAGATGGTTTTGAAGTTCGTATGAACGGTTCTTGCGCAGGAGGTACAGGGGCATTTATAGACCAAATGGCAACGCTTTTAAATATTTCTCCTACAGAGATGAACGAACTTTCAAAAAAACATGATAAAATATATACAATCGCTTCAAGATGCGGAGTTTTTGCAAAATCGGATATTCAACCGCTTTTAAATCAAGGGGCAAGAAAACAAGATATTTGTGCAAGTATATTTTATGCTGTTGTTAATCAAACTGTTGCTGGGCTTGCTCAAGGAAGAACAATTGATGGTAACGTTGTATATTTGGGAGGACCTTTAACTTTCCTATCCGAATTGCGAACAAGTTTTGATAAAACACTTAGCGTAAACGGGCAATGCCCCGAAAATTCACTTTACTTTGTATCACTTGGAGCAGCGTATTGTGCAAGCAACAAAGTTTTGTTAGATAATGTTATATTTCTAGCACAAAACCAAAAGCATGAAAATAAATACGTTGGGGGAACGCCGCTTTTTTCATCTGAAGCCGAATACGACGAGTTTCTAAAAAGACACAGCAAAAATTCTGTTTTAACAGTTGACGATGAACAATATGACGGCAATGTTTATTTAGGAATAGATGCAGGCTCAACAACCGTTAAACTAACGGCAATAAATGAAGATGAAGACATAATTTTTTCAAAATATATGTCTAACAGCGGAAACCCTGTTCCAATCGTTAAAGAATTTTTAATGGAATATTATAAGAAGTTTAAAAACGCAAAAATAAAAGGCGCTTCTGTAACAGGCTACGGCGAAGAAATTATAAAACATGCTTTTAAAATAGATTTCGGCATAGTTGAAACGATTGCACATTTCACAGCGGCTAAAAAATTTAAACCAAATGTTGATTTTATAATAGACATTGGCGGGCAAGACATAAAATGCTTTAAAATTAGAAACCAAGCTATAGACAACATATTTTTAAATGAAGCTTGCTCGTCGGGCTGTGGTTCTTTTTTACAAACTTTTGCCGGTGCATTAGATATGACTATTGCAGACTTTGCAAAACAGGGGCTTTTCGCTAAAAACCCTGTAGATTTAGGTTCAAGGTGTACGGTTTTTATGAATTCTTCTGTTAAACAAGCGCAAAAAGATGGCGCAACACTTGATAACATTTCTGCCGGCTTATCAATAAGTGTTGTTAAAAATGCATTATATAAAGTAATTCGTGCAACAGATGCAAGCCAAATTGGGGAAAACATTGTTGTTCAGGGTGGAACATTTTTAAACGATGCCGTTTTACGTGCTTTTGAACAAGAACTTAAAAAAGAAGTTGTTCGCCCAAATATTGCAGGTCTTATGGGTGCGTATGGCGCTGCACTATACGCAAAGTTTGCAAGCAGCAAGCAAAACGGTAACGAAAACTATGACAAAGAAGACTATAAAAGCACAATTATAAGCCAATCAGAGCTTAGAAGTTTCAGCCATAGCGTTAATATGGCAACGTGCAGACTATGCAGCAACAATTGTCGCTTAACCGTTAACACGTTTGGCAAAGAACGTAAATTTATAGGGGGCAACCGCTGCGAAAAACCCGTTCAAAAATCAGTAGGTTTAGGCGATGACTTTAATATATACAGTTATAAATTAAAGCTGCTTGATGAATATGCTTTAAAAAAGCAAGAAGGTAAAAGAGGCAAAATCGGAATACCTCTTGTATTAAATATGTTTGAACTATTGCCTTTTTGGCATACATTTTTTACAAAACTTAATTTTGAAGTTGTTGTTTCTCAAAAATCAAACCGCAATACATATTTAAAAGGACAGCATACAATACCTTCTGATACAGTTTGCTTCCCAGCAAAGCTTGTTCATGGGCATATCGAACAATTAATTGAAGATGGCATTAATACAATATTTTATCCGTGTATGACGTATAATTTAAACGAAGAGCAAGGCGACAACCATTATAATTGCCCTGTTGTTGCATATTACCCCGAAGTAATTAAAGTTTCTAACATTAAAGATGCTAAAGATTACAAACATAACATAACTTTAATATACGATTATTTAGGATTACATAGAAAAAAAGATTTTGTAATTAAAATGCACGAAGTTTTAAGCAAATATTTCAATGGAATTTCGCCTAAAGAAGTTAAGGAAGCGGCACATTTGGCATATGACGAATATTATGCTTTCCTTGAAAAAATAAGAAAAAAAGGCAAGGAAATAATAAATGCAGCTTCAAGCCAAAATGTACCTGTAATAGTAGTTGCCGGTCGTCCATATCACATAGACCCCGAAATAAACCACGGAATCGACAAGCTAATTTGCGAAAGCGGCGCTGCTGTTGTTTCGGAAGATGGAATTGACGCAAAACTTACACAAAAAGTTTCTGTGCTTAACCAATGGACATATCACTCAAGGCTATATGCTGCAGCACAATATGTCTCTAAAAACGACAATTTAAATCTTGTTCAACTTGTATCATTTGGCTGTGGAGTCGATGCAATTACAACAGATGAAGTGCGTTCTATTTTAGAAGCAAACGGCAAAATATATACCCAAATTAAAATTGATGAAATAACTAACTTAGGGGCTATTAAAATTAGATTAAGAAGTTTATTTGGGGCATTAAACCAAGGAATTTAATAAAAGGGGGATTTTATAATGAAAGATTATACAATTTTAATACCAAATATGGCAAAAATACATTTTTCGTTGCTTAAAAGTGTTTTTAAATGTCATGGATTTAATGTTGTTGTTTTAAATAACGAAAGTGATTCTGTAGTTCAACAAGGTTTGAAATATGTGCATAATGATACATGCTATCCAGCGCTGCTTGTTATAGGGCAAATGATTGACGCTTTAAATAGCGGGCAGTATGATATTAACAAAACAGCTTTAATGATAACACAAACAGGCGGCGGTTGCCGTGCCTCTAATTACATACATCTTTTAAGAAAAGCATTAAAGCAAGCCGGATATGAAAATGTACCCGTTCTTTCTTTTAATCTATCAGGACTTGAAAAAAACAGTTCTGTTAAAATCTCAATTAGCATGTTAAGGCAAGCTCTTGCAGGCTTAATGTATGCAGATGTTTTAATGCTTTTAAGCAATCAAGTTAGGCCATATGAGCAAAGAAAAGGAGAAAGCAACGAATTAATTAATTTTTACATAGAACAAATTTCAGGCCAGTTTAGAAAGCGAAAAGGTTATTCAAGCAAAGAAATTAAACATAATTTAAAACATATTGTAAATGCATTTTCAAAAATAAACGTTATAGCCAAAGAAAAAATTAAAGTTGGCGTTGTTGGAGAAATATATGTTAAATATGCAAGCCTTGGAAACAATAATTTGGAAGGATTTTTAGCAGAAGAAAATTGTGAAGTTATGGTTCCGGGGCTTTTTAATTTTGTTATGTTTAAAATAGATAACAGATTAGAAGACATTAAGCTTTACGGCGGAAGCAAAATAAAAGAATTTTTTGTTAAACAAATAATGAACTATTTGTTTAAATTTGAAAAGCTTATGCTTGAAGCTATAAGCGAAGTTAAAAAATTTAAAGCTCCTTCTCCATATTTGCATTTAAAGTCACTTGTTAAAGATGTAATAGGGTATGGCAATAAAATGGGGGAAGGCTGGCTTTTAACAGCCGAAATGATAGAACTTATAACACTTGGATACGAAAACATAGTTTGCACCCAGCCATTTGGCTGCTTACCAAACCATATAGTTGGAAAAGGAATGATTAGAAAAATTAAAAGCATTTATGAAAATGCAAATATTGTCCCAATTGACTATGACCCCGGCGCAACAAAAGTTAACCAAGAAAATAGAATTAAATTAATGCTTGCCGTTGCCAAAGAAAGCAAGCAAAAAGATATTAATGTAGCGGTATTTGGGCTTGTGTAGCCCAGTTACCGCTTTATTTTTGTTATGCAATTCTAATTAAAATCTTTAAATTTGTAGTTTTAAGGAATTTAATTTTAAGCCGATTTTTGCACTAATGCATATAGTGCTTTAACTTAAAAAGTATTAGCATAATCTAAAAGCGTTTAGAGGGTGCGAGAGAGAATCGCAACCCCCCCACATTTCTTTTCTTCTTCCTTTTCAAAAGAAAGAAGAACATTTACTTCTTTTCTAAAGAAAGGTCTTTGTCTTTTTCTAAAAAATGAATTTGAATAATTCAAAAGCAAACATAAGTCAAATGTTTAGTAAGTTAAAAAACTATATCTACCGTTCTATTTCTATTGTGCAATGCTCAATGCTATTATGAAACAAAATATGCCTTATTTCATCTAATATATTATTTTCAATATTTTCTTTTTCTTTAACAAAAATCTTTAAAGTTGCAACATTGTTTTCCCCGTCAAGTGACCAAACGTTAAATTCATTAATTTCAACGGGGATATTAATTGCCAAAGCAATTTGACTTTTAATTTTACATATATCTATGTGAGAAGGCACAGCTTGCATTATTATGTCAACAACAGTTTTAGTGTTAATCCATATATTTCTAAAAATTACCCCACAAATAATAAGCGATAAAACAGGGTCTAAAATGTAAAGGTTTGTGAAATATATTATAACGCTTACAACAAAAACAGCAAGCCAGCCCAGCAAATCTTCCATTAAATGAAGCATAACAGTTTTGTCTAATATTTTTTGCGAATTTTTCATTCTAAGTACAGAAATTCCGTTAATAGCTATTCCAAAAATAGACATTAAAACCATTCCATATGCAACAACGCTTTGGGGATTTAAAAACCTTTCAATTGCTTCACGAATTACAAAAGCCGTTCCAAAAAGCAAAACCAAAATGTTAATTATAGCTCCTATAACCGAAAGCCTTTTGTAGCCGTATGTAAACTTATCTGTTGGCTTTTTATTTGAAAATAGCGAAAATACAAGCGACATAAAAAGCGCAATGCTATCGCCAAAATCATGAACGGCATCTGACAAAATTGCCGTGCTTCCTGTTAAAATTCCTCCGGCAATTTCAGCTATTGCAAAGCAAAAATTTAGCATAAATGCAATTAAAATATTTTTTGTGCTTGCATCTTCGGGCAAATGGCTATGCGAATGCCCATGCCCATGTTCATGTTTATGTGAATGATTACAGCTCATTGCAATATTCTCCTTTAATATGTTCGGCTCCTGCCGTAATAATATTTAAAATATGGTTATCTAAAAGGCTATAAAAAACAGAAAGCCCCACTTTTTTAGATTTAACAATTCTTCCTTGCTTTAATTCTTTTAAATGGTGGGAAACTCCGGGCTGTGTCATATTTAATTTTTCCGCAACTTCCGAAACACACATTTCTTTTTTAGAAAGCTCTAAAATAATAGTAAGCCTTGCATCATTTGCAAAAAGCTTATATAGTTCTGATAAATTTAGTATATCTTCTTTGTTAAGATTCATTTAGACACTCCTTTTTAAATAAATATATTAGTAATTTCTTATATACTTATATTATATACGCTTGTCTTTGTGTTTGTCAATAATAATCGAATAATTTTTTTAATATCACAGCTATTTTGACATTTTTTGCACTAAACGTCTAATATAATTGTTTTGGGGGTGTATATACAAAATGCAAATTTATGCAGACGTACTGTTTTTAATAAATTTTGTAATGGATTTTTTTGTATTTTTTGTAGTTTCGGTAATTACAAAAAGAAAACTTAAACTAATTAAATTAGTTTTTGGAAGCGTCATTATGGCGATTTTATATTGCCTTTTAGTTTTTATAGTTGAATTTAAACCGTTTTACAGCGTTTTTGCGGCAACATTAATATTGGCAATAGGAGTCTTAATAACATTTAGCCCCAAAAACATTAAAGAACTTTTTAAATATATTTTGCTTGCAAATATTTCGGCTTTTTCATTGGGGGGAATAGGAATCGCATTTTTTTATTTAACAAATACTCAAGCGGCTATAAATAATTTTCCTATTAAAACATTAGCTGTATCAACATTAACATTTTACATACTAATTAAATTATTTTCAAATTTTATAAGAAAAACAGCACTAACGGCAAGAGCATACTACCCTGTTAAAATTTCATATGCACAAAGCAATGTAATTTTAAATGCATTGCTTGATACAGGCAATTTGCTTCAAGACCCAATTAGCAAAGCTCCTGTAATTGTTGCAGAATTTAATATGGTTAAAAAATTTTTGCCCGACGGCATTAAAAAAATTTTTTATGAGAAAAAAGAGAATGATTTAATGCTTCTAACAAAAACAGCAGCAGACGGAAGCTTTGCTGCCAGAGTTAGAATTATTCCTTTTGCTTCAATAGGGAAGCAAAACGGAATTTTATTTGGCTTTAGACCAGATAAAGTCGAAATTATAAAAGATAACAACATTATTACTATAAACAATGCAATAATCGGCGTCTATAACTTTAGACTGTCGAAAGATGGAGCATTTCAAGGGCTTTTAAGCACTGAAATAATCTAAATTAATGAAAAGCTTGGAAGGAGAATGCACAATGATTTTAAAGCCGTTATATGAATTTTACGAAAGACTAAAATTATCGTTATTTTTTAATGATAGCGATGAAATACATTACATAGGCGGAAGCGAAGTTTTGCCTGCGCCGCTTAATTCGGAAGAAGAAGCCGATTTATTAGAGGAACTTGGAACAGAAAACGATTTAAAAGTTAAAGCAACATTAATCGAAAGAAATTTACGCCTTGTTGTTTATATTGCCAGAAAGTTTGAAAACACAGGTGTTAACGTTGAAGATTTAATATCTATAGGCACAATAGGGCTAATTAAAGCAATTAACACATTCCGCAAAGAAAAGAAAATAAAGCTTGCAACGTATGCTTCACGTTGTATTGAAAATGAGATATTAATGTTTTTAAGGCGAAACACACGAACAAAAAGCGAAGTTTCAATTGACGAACCGCTAAATGTTGATTGGGAAGGTAATGAGCTTTTGCTTTCCGATATTTTGGGAACAGAAATAGATATAATTTATAGAGGAATTGAAAGCGAAGTTGATAAAGAGCTTTTAAAAAAAGCAATGGAAAAGCTTACAAAGCGCGAGAAAAAAATTGTAGAACTTAGGTTTGGCTTAAATAACGATAACAAAGAATTAACACAAAAAGAAGTTGCCGACCTTTTAGGAATTTCTCAATCGTATATTTCAAGGCTAGAGAAAAAAATAATTGGAAGGCTTAGAAAAGAAATAGGCAGAATGGTTTAAAAAAGCAAAAGGCGTTGATGCAAATTCAACGCCTTTTTATTTGTTAGCCATTATAATTAATTGACAAATATATTAGAATATACTATAATTTGTTATACATCTTGCATATTTAATACTTCTTTCAAGCAAGAGCATAAAAAAAGTATTTAAAAATTTTAAAAGGAGGAGTTAAAATGAAAAGAGCAATCGCCGTTATGATGGCAGCGTTAATATCAACAACTAGCTTTTCGGGCATTGCAGGTCTTGCAAGCCCTACAAAAATAGTATATGCTGCCAATGAAAGCGCTGTTTCAATAGTTAAAAATGGCGATACAATAGTAATTGGAAACGGCTACATAAGCAGGGAATTTTCGGTTGAAAATAACAAAGTTAAAACAACTTCAATTGTAAACAAAAGAACCGATGGCGGCAACACTATATTCACTCCAAAAAACGGCTCTGAAGAATTTGTTATTAATATGGTATCAAGCGCTAGCATACCAGACCCTGAATATCCCGCACCGCTTCCTAAAACAACATGGACTGCAACAGCTAACAGCTGGCATAATAATAGCGGCCCATCAGACGGCCCACCTTCAAACTTAATTGATGGCAACTTAAACAGTATTTGGCATACAAATTACGGTGGAGGAACAGGACCTACAAACTATCCGTTTTACGTTATTTTTGATTTAAAAACTCCAACAGCATTTTCAGCTTTTTCATACACTCCAAGACAAGGTGCTGCAACTAACGGCGACATAAAAGCTTACGAATTATATGTTGCAAATACAGAAGCCGAATTAGAAACTGCTACTCCAATTATTGTTTCAAACTTTAAATACGATGCGAAAAAACCTATATATGTAAACTTACCAGAAGAAACAACCGGAAGATTTGTTAAGCTTGTAGCAAAATCAGCTAATAATGGGCAACCGTTTGCAGGTGGTGCAGAATTTGACTTATTTTCTGAAAAAATACCAGAAAAACCAGACTTAACAGAATTAACAGCAATTAAATCAAGTAAATTAACGCTTAAGTCTGTAAATGAAGAAAACATTACAAACGGAAAAAAATTAACATTTACATACGAACCATATACTCATGAAGGCATCGAATATTCAATTAATGAAATTTTAGTTATGTATGATGGCGACCACTTTATGAGAAAATATTTAGAAATTAGCGTTCCAACTGACAAAACAGCAGAAGCTAAAATTGATTACATTGATTTAGAAGCACTTAAAGTAGACAATTCAGATGAAACATGGACACATCCGGAAATGGGCGGCGGCGTTGGTGGAATGAGCGGCTATGTAATTTCATTAGGTCAACCAGTTTACATTCAAGGCATGTTTTTAGGTTGCGAATTTCCAATGACCGAAACAGAAATAACAGAAGAAGAAAATATAGCTCATATGAGATACTATTCGGGCAAAAGTTTCGATAGATTAAAAAGAGATAATCAAATTACAACAGACGGAAAATACGTTACATGGCAAACCGTTGTTGGTGCTGCAAGAAGCACAGATATGCAAGTTATTCAATCTGATTTTTACGAATATATAAATAGCATTTCAACTCCAACTGATTTTAGAATTCAATACAACTCATGGTACGACAATATGATGCTTATTAACGACGCAAACATTGAATCTGCTTTTTTAGGAACAGAAAAAGGCTTAACAAATTCTGGGGTAGCTCCTATAGATTCATATGTAGTTGACGACGGGTGGAATAATTACAACACTTCAAAGTATGCGGTTAATGACGTTGCACGTTCAGGAAACACTCAAAACCAAACAGGTTTTTGGGAATTTAATTCAAAATTTCCAAAAGGGTTTCAACCTTCCTCGGAATTAGTTGATAAATTAGGTTCACAATTTGGCGTTTGGCTAGGGCCTCGTGGAGGTTATAACTATCCTTCGCAGCTTGGAAGAATTATTGAAGATTCGGGTAAGGGCGCTTATAACCCTGCTTCATGGGATATTGATATTGGTGATAGGACATATCTTCAAAACCTTTTAAATTTCTTTATAGAACAGCAAGAAGCAAATAAAATTAATTATTGGAAATTAGACGGATTTGCAACGGCTGCTTGTTCTGTTGCAACACACAACCATGTTGTTGGCGGAAAAAATGGAATGTACTATTTCACAGACACATGGGAAGGCTGGATTGACGTTTTTGAAGCAATGCGTGATAATGCAAAATTAAACGATATTCAAAACTATTGGCTAAACATAACTTGCTACGTTAACCCAAGCCCTTGGTATTTACAATGGGCAAATACTGTTTGGATGCAAAATAGTAACGATATAGGAAGAATTAATACAGGGCTTACATCTGAAGTTGACCAGCTTTTATCGTACCGTGACGACAGATACTTTGACTTCGTGGAAGAACGTGAATTCCAATTCCCTCTTGCCAATATGTATAATCACGACCCAATTTACGGCAAAGAAGGCGGCGTTCCATCAGCAGATGCTATGAACGACGACGAATTTAGAGCATACCTTTATATGATGGCAACAAGAGGAACTGCTTTTTGGGAATTATACTACAGCCCAAATTTCATAGATACAGGAACAAAATGGGAAATTAACGCCGACTTACTTAGCTGGGCTAAAGAAAAATTCTATATTTTACGCAACGCAAAATTAATTGGCGAAACACCTGCCGGAAGAAACCCATATGGCTATTCTTGCTGGGATGGGACAGAAGGTATAGTTTCACTTAGAAACCCAAGTACAACAGAAAAAACTTTAACATTTACATTAGATAGAACAATTGGTGTTGCAGAAGATGCTTCAAACCTTAAGCGTACAACAAGAATGACATTTAGAACACCAGCCGGCGCTGATAACCAATATAAAACTGTAAATTATGGCGATGTAATTAGCGTTACATTAAAACCGGGTGAAGCTCGTGTTTGGGAATTTAGTGAACAAGCTGACACAAAAGCTCCAGCTTTAGAAAAGGCGTATTCAGAAGCTGCCGACACAATTACTATTAAATACGACGAAATGATTTCAAATGCAAACTTTAAAGTTGACGGAAACACAATATTATCTGTTACTAAAAGAGGAGATTTAAGAACATTTGATATTAAAGTGGCTAAACCACTTGCAAATGCTTCTGTTACTAACGTTAGCGCTTCTGAAGTTCGTGATATGGAAGGAAACACAGCTTCTAATGCTTCTATCCCTGTTACATACTATAAAAATAATAACATAATTAACATTTCAAGCAGTTCTGACTTAAAAGGCGACGTTGAAATTAATGAAGAAGGTAACATAGTTGCAGAAGGACAGTATGAAGTTAACACTAACAACGCTGTTTCAGGCAATCATTCATTTAGTGTAGTTGCTGAAATTAAGACCGGAAGCTCAAATGTTAACGTTGCTTCTCAAGAAGGTGCATATTCGCTTTCAATAGGCGCAGACGGAAAAGCAAAATTTGCTGTAAACGGCATGGAAGTTATTTCAAAAGAAGCTGTTAATACAAACGAATTTGTTAACATTAAAGCTGTTAAAGAAAATAACGGCATGTTAAAATTATATATTAACAACGTATTAAATGGCTCGGCTTATAATGTTGATAAAGCAAACAGCATTTTACAAGCTGGTGTAACAACAATCGGCGGCAATTCGTTTAGCGGTTTAATTAAAGGAATTAGAGTTATAAACGGCGGTCTTTCTTTTGATAAAGCTGTCAGCTTTGAGCCTATAGTTAAAGATAACGAACTTGAAGTTGCAGGCAATGAAGCAACATCTGCAAAGGTAGGCTATGAAGCCAACAAAGCAAACGACGGCAACGAAAATACATATTGGCAATCAGACGAAGCTATTGATAATAGAGTTAACCGTCAATATTTTACAGTAGATTTAGGTAAACTTTGCAAAGTTGAAGAAGTTGTTTATAAACCTGGCAAAGATGCTCAAGTAGGAAACATTTTGTCATATGTTCTTGAAGCAAGTATGGACGGCAAAACATGGACTGCTATTAAAAAAGGCAGCTTTTCCACTAGAAATACATCATTTACAATTGCTTTAAATGCTCCTATAACAGTTAAATACTTACGTATTTCCGCAACAGATACATCGCATACAAACCCTGAACTTAAAGGTTCTGTTGTTAATGTTGCAGAACTTAAGATTTTTGGGGAAGAAGCAACATCGGCTAATTTGGCGCTTAATAAACCTATTACCGGATTTTGGACCGCTGATAATACACCTGTTAAAGTAAGCGGCGCAAGACCTTTAACTATGGCTGTTGATGGCGTTATACCTTCAGACCCTAACTACAACTATGTGGATTTTGGCGATGACAACAGAAAAGAATCTTCGTATGTTCAAGTTGATTTACAAAAGCAATCAATTATTAACTCAATTAAAATGTATCGCTATTGGGCAGATGGCAGAAGATATGCGGCAACTGTTATTGCAATTTCAGAAACTCCAAACTTTGAATCTGACAAAACAACAATTGTTTATAATTCAGATACAACAGGCGAAATACACGGCTTAGGTGCAGGAACAGACAGTTTGTATAGCGAATCTAACCAAGGCAAAGAAATTACGCTTGCAACCCCTGTAAATGGCAGATATGTTAGAGTTTATATGTATGGTCGTGACGATGCTGTTGCCCCTCACAACAGAACTAACCATATCGTTGAATTATTAGTTAACGGAATTGCTATAGAAGAACCATTACCCGAACTTGACTTAACAGAACTTTTAGCAAAAATTGCAGAAGCTGAAGCTGTTGATACAACAGGCTGCAGCAGCACTTCTATTGCCGCTTTAAAAGCTGCAATAGATGAAGCTAAAAACGTATATATTACTGCTAAAACTCAAGAAGTTGTTGATGAAATGATTACAAAATTAGATGATGCTATAAAAGCTTTATTGCCTGAAGGACAAAAAGGCGACGTTGACGAAAACGGCGTAATTGGCATGAATGACGTTTTAATTACATTAAAAGCAATTAAAAACGGAACGGCAAATAACTTGCCACAATCTGCAGATGTTAACAACGACGGTCAAGT
>CAZHPA010000036.1:0-18993 GCA_964533945.1 uncultured Defluviitaleaceae bacterium | reverse complement strand
TTATTTATGCTTAGACGTTAGTCTATCGAGTAAGAAGCTCCCGTCTCTATCTTAGGTAGGCGGGTGAGTATGTCACTTAAAGACCTTGTTCAATCGGTAAATGGCACAATTGTAGAATGTAATACAGCATATGGTGGTACCCGCACCAGCACTGCTATGCACATGCAGGTAGCAAAAGACCACGGCTTCACCGAAATTGCTAATGTAGACATCATGGACGAGGACGGCTCTGTTAGCTTGCCAGTTAAGGGCGGAAAAAATTTGACGGAAAATCTTGTTGGCTCTCACTTTGAAAATTACGATTTCTTCCTTCTTCTTTCCTACTTTAAAGGGCATCAAATGGGAGGCTTTGTCGGCGCAATTAAAAATATTTCTATTGGCATTGCTTCTACAAGTGGCAAGTGCCTAATTCACACTGCTGGGGCTATTTCAACTAGCATGCGGGGAAGTAAGCAAGACCCGTTTTTAGAATCTATGGCAGAAGCCGCAAAATCGGTTTCAGATAGTCTTGATAATGGAAAAAACATTATGTATATTAATGTAATGAACAATTTATCTATAGACTGCGATTGCAACGGTTTTCCTGCTAAACCAAGTATGCAAGATATTGGCATTCTTGCTTCACTTGACCCTGTTGCACTTGACCAAGCATGTGTTGACCTTGTATATGCAACAGAAGGCGGCGAAATGCTTGTAAACCGCATAGAAGCCAAAAATGGTATACACACTTTAGAACATGCAGAACAAATTGGGCTTGGTATCCGCAAATATGAATTGGTAAATTTAAATGATAATGATTGAGATTATGAACCATGAATTAATTTACCTTTGGTATTATTTCACGGTTCAATTTAATCAAATTATACAATATTGGGCATTAGGGATAGTTTTAGGTTCAGTAATTTCCGTATTTGGCAAAGAAAGAATTCATAAACTTTTTGAAATATTGCAAAACAAAAAATTAGACTTGCTAGGTTTAATTCCGGCAAGTCTGCTTGGTATAGCATCTCCTTTATGTATGTATGGCACTATTCCAATTGCCGCTTCATTTTCTCAAAAAGGCATGAAAGACGATTGGCTTGCTGCTTTTATGATGTCTTCTATTTTGCTAAACCCACAACTTTTAATATATAGTGCAGCACTTGGTACAACCGCACTTGTAATTAGATTTGTTTCATGCTTTTTTGCGGTATTATAGCAGGGCTTTGCGTACACTTTTTCTATAAGAAAAAGTCTTTCTTTAATTTTTTGAGCTTTAATGAACCAGCTAACAGGGATATTGACCCTAATGTGTTGCTACGACTTTTAAAAAATATTGGAAGAAATGTAAAAGCAACAGGTGGATATTTTCTTTTTGGCATTTTCCTTACAACGCTATACCAGCGTTATGTACCTGCCCATTCCTTCGCTAGCCTTTTCGGAAATCAACACGGGTATGGTACGCTTATGGCAGCAACAATCGGAGTTCTTCTTTATGTTTGCGGCGGCGGAACAATTCCGCTGCTTCAGCAATGGCTAGTGTCTGGCATAAGTATGGGGGGGCTGCTACAGCGTTTATGATTACTGGTTCTGCAACTAAAATAACAAATTTAGGCGCAGCAAAAATTGTTTTAGGATCAAAACGGTTTGTTTTGTATATTTTGTTTACAATTGTATATGCGATTGCGGCAGGGCTTATTATAGACGGTTTATGGTAGAAAAATAAAATATGCGTTCTTTAGGCGAAACTTTAGTAAAATACTTCTCAATAGTTTGTATAAAACATGCAATCATTTAATATAATCTTTGAAAAATTTTAATATCTCTTTTTCCAAGTATTTAAACAATAATTTTCTTGCACTTCTTTAAAAGCTTTGATAACACAAAGCTTTTTTGGTTTAATAACAAATATTAGAATGCTGGCAGTTTATAACCCGCTTCTACAATCTTTTTTGTATATTACACTATAACTCGTATTATACAAAAACGTTTTTTGTACTAAATTTTTTAATTTATTCATATTTTATTAAAACAACAAATGAGAGTGAGAGGGGTTTTAAATTCATGCTGTCTATTAATAACACAGCCAACATAAGCGGAAAAATCGCTTCCGATTTTTCATTTAGTCATGAAGTTTATGGTGAAGGCTTTTATCATTTTAATATAGAAGTGGAAAGGCTAAGTCAAGCATCAGATATTTTGCCAATAATTATTTCGGAACGCCTAATAGATAAAAACGAGCAAGCTTTAAATAACTTTGTTAATGTTACGGGTCAAATTCGTTCGTATAACAATTATACTCCCGAAGATAACAAGAACAAGCTTATTTTAAGTATTTTTGCAAGAGATATTAAGAAAATAGAAGGCGAATTTAAAGATAATCCAAATGATATTTATTTAAACGGTTACATATGCAAACCCCCAACATACCGAACAACGCCTTTCGGCAGAGAAATCTGCGATTTGCTTTTGGCTGTTAACCGTTCCTATAATAAATCAGATTACATACCATGTATTGCTTGGGGAAGAAATGCAAGATTTTCTTCAAAACTAAACGTTTCAGATAATATTAAAGTTTGGGGAAGAATGCAAAGCCGCGTATATCAAAAGAAATATGAAACTGGAGAAATTACAGAAAAAGTAGCGTATGAAGTTTCGGTTTCAAAGTTAGAACTTTCGCAATAAATTTAATGCCACGTTAACGCAAAAAATGTGTTTGGCGTGGTTTTTTGCTTATAATTTAAAAATATTAAACAACAATTGTTGAAGTGGCAAGAAGCGGTTAAAATTAAGCATAGGATATTTCTGATTTAATAGAAAATACTATAAGCATAACTGAAAAAATTTAATTTCTATAAAAAAGTTGTTAAATTGTTCTGAAGCTTTAAACAATTTATTAAGAGATTTTAAGCTTAAACTATAATTTTACAAAAAAATTCCTTTTTGGGTATTCAAAAAAATTTTTTTTTGATATAATAATGGCGGAGGTAGATTAAGGATATGAAAACAGACCTATATGTTGAATTAAACGGCAAGCAAACCGACTCTAAAATTTTAATTGATATGGCAAAAGAAGCTTGGAAAAATAGCGGAAAAAAAGTTAAAGACCTAAATACACTTGAATTGTTTTTCAAGCCAGACGAAAGCAAATGTTTTTATGTTATGAATGCAGACTTCAAAGGGAGTTTTGATGTCTAATTTGCAATGTGAATTAAAAACACCCATGTGTCTTTCATTGCACATGGGTGTTTTAGAAAATGCTTTTCGGCAATAATTAAAAGGAGAATAAAAAATGGAACAAAACCTAAAAATAGGTATTAATAAAGAACTTAACGAAACCGTTACAGAAAAAACTTTGGCTTCAACATACGGCAGCGGTGCAATTTCTGTCTTTTCAACACCGCACATGATTGCGTTAATGGAAAAAACATCAATGGAGGCGGTTAATGACTATTTGGAAGAAGGACAAGCAACGGTTGGAATCGGAGTTTATATCGAACACATAAACGCTTCTGCACTTGGAATGAACATAAAAACAAAAGCAACATTAACAGAAATAGACAAGCGAATTTTAACATTTGATGTTTTTGCATATAACAATATTGAAATGATTGGAAAAGGAACACACAAAAGAGCAATTATAGACCAAAAAAAGTTTATGGACAAGCTGGAAGAAAAAATTAATACTCATAAACAATAGGAGGATTTTAACTTAATTATGGAACTATATAAAAGATGGGTAAGCATGGCATATGACAAAGAGGGAAGAAGCAAAAAGGAAATTTGGGACGATTATATACCAAAGGAACAAAAAATATATGAATATATATTAAGCCATAAAACTAATCATTTAGAATGCACAGTTAATCAACTAGCGCAAACATACGCTATGAGCGCTGAATATATTTGCGGATTTATCGACGGAGTGAACGAAGCTTTGGCAGAACCTATTGATGTTGAAAATATTACAGAAACAATGCCGCTTGTGCTTTCAATTGATTTTGAAAAGCTGTATAAAAAAATGGTTGAATATAAAGCCGAACATTTATATATTCTTCCTCAATGGAACTGCATTTTCACAAAAGAAAAGCAAAGAGAATTGTATACAGAGCAAAAGAAATCACGTACAGTTGTAAATCCTTTAAAAATAGGACGAAACGAATGCTGCCCTTGCAATAGCGGCAAAAAATATAAAAAATGCTGTGGAGCGTAGCTAAAATAAAAACAATTGTGGAGCCTGCAAACGACGAAGCCATATACAAAGCAGCGAATATTATTAAAGACGGGGGGCTTGTTGCCTTTCCAACAGAAACTGTATATGGTTTGGGAGCAAACGCCTTTAATGCAGATGCAGCAAAAAAAATATACATGGCAAAAGGTCGTCCTTCCGACAACCCTTTAATTGTACACGTTTACAAAAAACAGCAGTTAGAAAACGTTGTTGAAAGTATACCACCAATTGCAGAAAAATTAATTGAAGCTTTTTGTCCCGGCCCTTTAACGTTTATTCTAAGAAAAAATATTAGAATCCCAGAAGAAGTTTGCGGCAAGCTTGAAACAATAGCTGTTAGAATACCGTCTAATGATGTGGCAAGAAAATTAATTGAATATGCCGGTGTTCCAATTGCAGCACCAAGCGCAAATTCATCGGGAAGACCAAGCCCTACAAAAGCTTCCCATGTTTTATTTGACTTAGACGGAAAAATTGATATGATATTAGATGACGGCAAAAGCACACAATTTGGCATTGAATCAACAATTTTAGATTTAACAGAACAACAGCCTAAAATTTTACGCCCCGGTTCAATTACGGCTCGAATGATACAAAACGTTATTGGAGATATTTTAATCGGCAGCCAAACAGTTAATGACGATAGCGCCCCAAAAGCACCGGGCATGAAATACATGCATTATTCGCCATTAGCAAACGTTACAATAGTTAAAGGCGAAACTTTAAACGTTTGCAACAAAATAAATGCCCTTGCCGCTTCGTTTAACGGAAAAGTTGGGGTTTTATGCACAGATGAAACAAAAAAATATTACAATGCAGATGTTGTGCTTTCTGTTGGAAGCATTAACGAACCTGAAACTATTGCAAGAAATTTATTTGATATTTTAAGAAAATTCGACTATTATAAAGTTTTGCAAGTATATTCAGAAGGATTTTTTAATAACCTAGATTTTGTTGCTATTATGAATAGGCTTCATAAAGCCGCAAACGGGGAAGTTTTGGAGGTGTAAATGTGAAAGTTTTATTTGTTTGCACTGGTAATACGTGCAGAAGCCCAATGGCAGAAGCTTTGGCAAAAGATATTTATAAATCTAAATTTTCTTTTAGTTCGGCAGGAACAAATGCTTTAGAAAATTTGCCTCCAACTCAAAATGCAATAGATGCTATGGAAAAATTCGGGCTTTCATTAAGCAATCATTTGTCGAAGCAAATTACAAAAGAGCATATAGACTTAAATGATTTAATATTAACTATGACAAAATGGCAAAAAGAGTTTTTAGCTTCCCATTTTGAACAGCATTCACATAAAATTTTCACTTTACCCGAATACGTTGGTGTTGTAAAAGAAATAGACGACCCGTTCGGGCTTGACGTAAAAGCTTATATTAAATGTGCCGAGGAAATTTTCAAGCTGCTATCTTTGTTAAATTAGCAGCTAACCCAATTTTTATTGGATTAATTGGAAAGGATGAGAAAATGGTTGCCATAGGCTGTGACCACGGCGGTTTTTCGCTTAAAACCGAAATTATAAAGCATCTTAAAAGTAATAATATTGAATATGTTGATTGCGGAACGTTTGACGGTGAACAAGCCGTTGACTATCCCGTATATGCAAAGCTTGTAGCAAAAGCCGTTTTAGATGATGGGGCAGTTGGAATTTTAGTATGCGGAACAGGCATTGGTATTTCTATTGCAGCAAACAAAATTAAAGGAATACGTGCTGCGCTTTGTCATGATGTTTTTTCTGCAAAAGCAACAAGACAGCATAACGATTCAAATATTTTGGCACTAGGCGGACGTGTTATTGGCGTTTCACTTGCTCTTGAAATAGTTGATGCATTTTTAAATGCACAGTTTTCAAAAGATGCACGCCACATTAATAGAATTTCTCAGATAGAAGGGTAAAAATAATGGCGCACAATTGGTTATTATACATAGCAGCATTTGCTAGTGCTTTTGGCATATCTCTTTTTGCAACTCCGTTTTCTAAAAAGCTTGCTAAAAAAGTCGGCGCAATAGATTACCCTAAAAGCAGAGGTATGCACAAAGAACCAATACCGCGCATGGGCGGTGTTGCCATTGTTTCGGGCTTTGTAATTACAATGTCTATACTTTCGCCTTTTGTTTCCGAACTTAGAACAAAGGAATTTTTAGGCTTTATTATTGGTGTTTTAATAATTGTTGCACTTGGAATGCTTGATGATATTTATGCGTTAAAACCGAAAACAAAGCTTATTATGCAGCTTACAGCAGCATTAATTGTTGTTTTTTCGGGAACAAGAATAAATTTTGTTATGTGGCCTTTTGCGGCAAACTTGGAGGCATTTAGCATTCCAATAACTATAGTTTGGATTATTGGAGTTACAAACGCCGTTAATTTAATTGATGGCGTTGATGGGCTTGCAGCAGGAGTTTCAAGTATTTGCGCGCTTTGCCTAATGGTTTTGTGTATAATTTCGGGAACACCACTTGCCGTTGTTTTAACTGCTGCAATTGCCGGAAGTTGTTTTGGGTTTTTGCCAAGAAATTTTAGCCCGGCAGAAGTTATTATGGGAGATACAGGAGCGCTTTTTTTAGGCTTTGTACTTGCAACAACGTCAATAATTGGAGTTTTTAAAAGCTATGCAATACTTTCTGTAGTAATTGCAGTGCTAACTTTAGCATTACCCATTTTTGACACTATTTTTGCTATGTTAAGGCGTTTTTTAAATGGCAAGCCAATTATGGAAGCAGATAGAGGGCATCTTCACCACAGGCTTATTGATAACGGCTACTCTCATTCAAAAGCCGTTGTAACTTTGTATGGTTTAAGTGCGTTATGCGGAATTGTTGCAATTGTAATTGCATTAAAAGATTTGCGAGCAATGTTTGTTTTGGGAATATTTATTGCCGTTTTGCTTTTAATGATTTATGTTTATAAAAAAAGAACAAAGCGTTAAAAACCGTGGCAAGCCCACGGTTTTTAGTGTTATTTGAAGCCTATTTTTTATTTTTTTACTTAAAATCTTGGGTGATTTGTAGTTGTCATATACTTTTCTTTTGTTGCAAGCCCTCCTCTAATATGGCGTTCAGATTTATTAACTTCTAAAACTCTGCGTGCTTCTCCGGCAAGCTTTGGGTTTATTTTTATCAATCGTTCAGTTACATCTTTATGTACAGTTAGAGTTAATTAGAATGTTATCATTTAACCCTATTTCATCAAATAACTTCAAGTATATGTCTATTTTTCCATGCTCGTTAACAACAATTTTTTCAATTATACGCTTCAAATGCGCATTTGTAACATATCCTGATAAAAGAATAGTTTCAACATCTTGAAAAGTTGAATTTAAAATTTGTTCCAATTGATTGTTTTTATTTATATTATATTTAATAAATTCAAGCTCTCTTTTATATTTTTCTATCTCAATATTAAGGTTGCCAAGCTTTTGCTTCATTTCTTCTCTTGTAATAATGTCGTCTTCGTACATATCCATATATTTTTGCCTTGATTTACAAGCTTTATTTAACTTTTGCGAAAGTTCTTTTTCATATTCAACATTAGATTGGCTAGTGCAGTAAATCCGATTAAACTGTTCTATAATAGCTTTAATTGTATTTTCTTTGGATTTAAGAATATTTGAAAAATAATCTTTAATAACTAGCAACAATTCATTTTCATCTATTTTTGTAAAGTTAATGCAGCTATCAGCTCCGTTGGCATTTCGTCCGCTGCAAACCCATTTAGTATACGTATTTTTATAAACTCTCTCAAGCCGTCTAAAGCTGTATCCACAGCAAGAGCATTTTATTAAGGTGCTAAATAAATGCCTGTTGCTTTGGCGTTGACGGTTAATGTTAAAGTCTGTTATTCTTTTCGATAATATTTTAGCAGCATAGTTAAACGTTTTATCGTCGACAATACGTAGTTCGGGCTTGTCCTTAACAATCCATTCTTCTGTATCATTTTGTTTGCGTTCGCCTGTTAAAAAGTCGGCTACTTCTTGCTTTCCATTAATTATTCGTCCTGTGTAAAGCTGATTTGTAAGTATGCGCACTATTGAATTTTGTGTCCATTTGCAGTTGCGCTTAGTTGTAATACCATCGGCATTTAAAATTTGGGCGATTTTATTTGCGCCGTATCCTCCGTTAATATACAATTCAAATATACGCTTAACAACTTTTGCCTCGTATTCATTTATAGTTAAGTTAAAATAATCACCTACAATTTTATTGTACCCATAAACTAAATTTGGAACACGCCCTTTTTGAGCATTTAATTTTTTGCCGAACTTAACACGCTTAGAAGTATTGGCGCTTTCTTCTTGAGCCAATGCCCCAAATATTGTTAAAACAAATTCCGAATTATTTAAAACGGTTTGGTTCGACGTTAAAAAAATCGTTTCAATACCTAGCGCTTTTAAAGCACGTATGCTGCTTAAAAAATCAAGCGTATTGCGTGCAAAGCGCGAAACATCTTTAACAACAACAGCTTGAAACAGTCCTAGCTTTGCATCTTTCATTAGTTTTTGAAATTGTTTTCGATTTTTAATTTTTGTTCCAGAAATGCCGTCGTCGGCGTAAATTTGAATTAAGTTATAATTATTTTTGCTGGCATATTGTTCAAAAAATTCTTTTTGGGTTAACAAGCTGTTAAGCTGGTCGTCTTTTTCTGTTGAAACTCTGCAATATGCAACTATGTTCACAAAAGCAACACCTCCAATTATAGCTATATTTTATCATGGCTTTTAACACTGTACAAGTATATTGATTCCTTTGCTTTTTCTTGCATTAATTCGGCTATAATTTGTATTAAAATTTCTCTTGTTTGCTCATCGGTGTTTGGATTGTGAAATGTTATTTCCGGTTTTTGCATTTTAACTCCCCCAATAATTATATAATTAAATTAATATGCATATATAAAATGCCATATGTTACAAGGATATTAAAAACATAAGCTATTTTAAAATAGGGAATATTGTTAATAAGGGGGGATTGGCAATGGATAAAATAACTATTCCATACAATGACGAAACAAAACATATTTATGAAGCGTTTGCTAAAGTTAGGCTTGAAATTATTGAGCGTTTATCAAGAGAAAATTAAACTTAATGCCAATTATATTATGTTAATAAACAACCGTTCTATGTTGTTACAATTACATGTACTGTAGATTTACTAATTCCAAATTTTCTAGCGGTTTCTCTAACAGTAGCATTTTCATCAATTATAAATTTTGCAACTTCAATGGCTCTCTCCTCAATATATGCTTTCAAGAAATTGCCCTCCTTCAAAATACATCGTTCGTTCAATTATATGTTGGCTAAATTAATGTTATGCCCAAACTATTTATAAATTTGCTAAAGTTTGCCAAAAAAATTACAAAGTATAAATTGTGTAGGTTAAGGGAAATATAAGCTTGAGGTGAGAAAAATGTCAAAAGACAGCCAAATTGACAACAAAAAAGCAAGAGAAGAAAAGCAAAACGAAAACCACAATAGTAAAAAAGAAGGCTTAGGGCAAAATACAAAAAGATAGGAGCGAAATTATGGCAAAAGCAGGTATGAGAAGACCGGATGAAAAACAACCTCATGGCACAGAAAGCAACAAAAAAATGCATGAACCTAAAAACGATGTAACGCCTGTACCGGAAATAAAATCCCCTCAAGAACTTAATTCATAAGAACTTGAGGGGATTAAAACTAAGCTAATTCAGGTAATGACGCTGCCGCAACGCTTTGTCCAACACGTCTGCTTTTTTCATCAGGCAGTTGAACGTTAATTTTTTCTGCAAGATTAGCATATTCATCACTTAAAACTTTCTTTGCTTCTGCTAAAATAATGTCGCCGCCTTTGCCCGACATAACACGTCCTAGAAGCAAAACATGATTTATGTCATAATATGAAGCGTAAAACGCAAGCGTATGCCCTAAATAGCAGCCGATTGTTTCATAAACTTTTCCAGCCGCACTTTCATTTTCAAGCATTGCGCTCTGAACAACTTTCAAACATTCTGCCGGCGAAAGCCCTTCCTCAAAATTAATGCCGGCTAAAGGTGCAAGACGATTTACTGCATCTTGAGAGAAATATTTAACGCCACAACCGCAATCTCCAGACCATTCATCAACAGCACTTCCGTTTTGACCATCTACGGGCGCAAAAGCAAGCTCGTTTAGCCAGCCGGTTATGTTGCCGTTTACATCAACATAGCCTGCAGCTTCGCTTGTTCCCATTGCAATACCTAAAATGCCGTTCTCGTTAAGCGCCATTGCTCCTGCCAATGCTGTAACATCGCCGTCGTTTGCAACTGTTAGCGGAACGTTTCCAATTTCTTTTGCAGCGTTAATATAAATGTCTTTAACACACTCGTTAAATTTATCTTCAGGAACTTTCAAAAACAAAGAAGCCGCCATTACTCTGTTGTCTACATAAACTCCGGCAGAACTTACGCCTATTGCATCAACACGGGGCATTTTGCTTGCAGCTGTTTTAAAAGCTGAAACAATTCCATCTAAATGGTATTGTGGGTCTTCATTAGTTTTTGGAAACCAAACAACTTCTTCGCTGTAAACTGGTTCGCCATTAACAACAGCCGAAACTTTTCTGTCTGAACCGCCTGCATCAAAGCCAATTCTGCAGCCGTCTAAATGTCTTCCCACTGGTTCTGGGTTTTCTTTTTGTTCTGGAGCTTGTTCATATGAAACGGATAAAACTTCAAATGGGCGCTCGTATATTTTAGACATAAAATTAAAATCAAAGCTTCTAGCTCCGTTGGCGCTATATGTTTGTTTTATATATTCTCCTATTTTGTCGTCGCCGCAAATATATACTTTATAGCCGCCTTTTGCCCAAAGCAAAAATTTAACTGTTCTTTCAACATAAAAAAAGTCTGCTTGCTGCATTTGTTCTGTTCCGTAAACTTTTGTATCTAAAACGGAAGTTAAGCCATCATTTCTTTCAATTGCAATTTTAATGTTTTTAGTTGCTTTTTGTAAAAATGCTTCGTTAAATTTAACAAGCGGAATAAAGCTTTCATCTAAAACAGGTTTATTTTTTAATTCAAATTGTACTCCTAAAAATTCCATATTAATTAAATCCACCTCTCAAAGTTTTTAAATATTTAAAAAGCGAACGCCTAAAACAAAAGCGTCCGCCATAATTTGAATTACATAATTACATAAATTTAGCTATTCTTTCAAACACTTCGTTTTTAAAGTTGTCAATGTATGTTCCTATATAGTCTGTTAAGCTAATGTTTTGGTTAAATGCAAGTTCTGTAATGTCTAATCCATATGTTAAGCTGTCTGTGCTGTCAACGCTATGGCTTGCATAAAATGTTGCGTTTGCAAGTCTTCTTCCAACAGCTGCTAAATCGTAACGCTTTCCGCCTGCAATTTGCGAATCGAAAACGCCTAAAAGAGCTGCTGCAACATTTGGGTGTTTGCTTGTATCTAACGCTAATTTATCTGTATCGCAAACCCAATCAAGCCCACGCCAAACTTCTAATGCAATAACTTTTTCGGGGCGGCAATCTTCAGGCAAGCTGCGTATAGCTTTAATTGTGCAAGCAGCAACTGCAACGTGAGTGTCGTGTTTATCAGCTAAGTTGTGAGTATATATTATGCTTGGTTTTAACGCTATTATAAGTTCTTTTATTTCTTCTATAACGCAAGCTTCTTGCCCTTTAACTTTTTTGCTGCTGTAACCTAATTGATATTGCCCTAAATATTTGCCTATAATTGCTGCTGCGTTTTGTTCTTCAACACGAATTTCTTTCATTTGCTCATCTGTATATTTTTCATAAACACCTGAGCGTGGAGAGCCTGCCCCATCTGTAACAACAACACCTGTAAAGTGCTTGTCGTCTTTGCCATAGCATTCTATTATTGGGTTATATGCCATAATTTCTATGTCATCTTGATGCGCTGCTATGCAAAGATGAGTTGTTTTTGCAATATCGTCTTGCACAGGCATAAAAAGTTTTTCCATATTTAAGTCTTCCCTTCTTAAATTGTATTGCCGTTAATAACGAAGCGGAGTATTTCTTTAGCATCTTGTTCGTCTGCAATGCCGTCGTTGTTATAATCTGCGGCAGTTTTTGCATTGTTGTCAAGTTGTTCTAAATCGTAAGCTGCTCTTAAAATAAGAATAACGTCTTTTATATTAATAACTCCATCGTTGTTAACGTCGCCTTTAGTATAGCTAATGTTTTCCAAATAATTATATATTGTTATGTATCCTCCTGCAACAACATTGTTTCCGTCGTCTAATGCTCTAATTTCTATAGTATCAATTTTAATATTGTCGTTGCTTAAAAGGCTGTTTGAAATGGTGTATGTTGCTTTTTTATCTGCAATATTTATCGTATCAAGCAATGTGTCGTTTAAATAAATTTGCGCTTTGCTTGTAGGTACTTCGATTTTAATTGTTACATTTGAGCCGTTATTTACTTTGTAGTTAACTTCCCTGCCATCATATATTATATCTTTTTCGATTGAAGGCGAGCCTTCTAATTCGGTATTCATAACTATATAAGGAGCGCCCAAAGATGCAGATAATTTTTCTAATGAGGCAAATTGGGAATCAAGCCAACTAACACGGTTTTTCATCCAATTTCTAAATACCGAAACGCTTTGTGCATATGTTCCGCCGCCATACCAGCGTTTAATATTTTCTGCTGCAGATTGAGATAAATAGCTTTCTTTTGTGTCAATTATACCGCCTTGCTTTATAATGTCTTCTATAAGAGTGCTACGAATTTCGTTATACAAGTTATATGCTTGCAAAACAAATGCTGGGTCTTTAATTATTTGCTTATACCATTGGTAATTTTGTGCTTTTATATTGAAAAATTTTGTTGCCCATTGGTCATAAGCTTTAGTGTTGCCTTCTCCCGCAGAACTCCAATCCATATCCCAAACGGGACCCATTTTAAATTTTTCTCCTGCACCTTTATATAAGTATGTACTTTTTTTCATAAAATCTTCATTGAAAAACAGTTCTTCAATAAGCCAATATTTAACAAGCGCTTCCATATCGAAAAGGTCTGTATAGTGAACTGTTTCGCCATTGTATGTTGTTGAATATGTTGGAGAATTAACAGCATCTTCAAATGCTTGAACATAATCTTGAACATATTTCATTAAATCGCTATTTGTATATAAAAATTCAGGCTTGCTAAACATTAGCGGCTGTCCGCTTTTAGTTCTAAACTTGGAAACTTCATCATAATATTCATCAAGTTCCATTAAATATCCGCCTGTTGTATCTATGTAGTCTTCTATATCAATATAATCAAAAACGTTATATGTTAATTGCTTGCCTGCAACGTTTTTAAACGTTATGTTTCCTTTTGTAATCCAAGAAAGGTCTTTTTCGGCAAGGGCAACTTCTAAAAGGTCGCGGTCTGCGGTTGTTGGCATATCTGCACCTTTTTCAACGGCATATATAGCTTTTGCAACATCGCCGGCAATAGATTCAATATCTTGAATGTTAACTCTTTCCGGTGAAATTCTAATATGTTCGCACAATTGATAGTTTCCTACATATTCGCCATTAAAAACAACATCAACCATAACAGATTTCATATATGGCATACCAAGTTGGCCTGATAAATCGTATGCTATTGAATTACGCATTAAGCTACGTTCTGTATAGTTTGCTAAAAGAACCCAATGCTTGTTGCTTCCAAAACCGAATAAATCTGTTTTTTTATCTAATTTTAATCTGTATGGCTTTTTTGGAGCACTCCACGTTGTGTTACCTCTGCCTTTAATTTCTGTTTTGCCGTTATAAAGCGTTGTTGAACCTTCTGGGTACAATTCGCTTCCTTGAATTTTAATAGTTGCGTTTATGTAGTAGTCTTTACTTACTACGGGTGCTCCGTTTTCAGTGTCGATGTAAACGACAGGTAAATTACTTGAATAGTTTGTAATTGCTTTTTCTTTTGAATATTCTGCTTCTTGCGTTTTTCCCGTTTCTTCTGCCATAGCAATTACATTAAATGAAAACATTATTGAAAATGCCATAATAAACGCCAATGCGAATGAAATAATTTTTCTCATATTTTTGCCCCTCCCTTTTAATCTAAAAATCTAATTCTGCAAATAGCTGCGTGTAGTAAATAGTAACATAATCAATAGGAAAAAGCAACAAAAATTTTTACACTTTACATAACTTTTGCTTTTTTAAGGGCAGTCTTTGCATGAACACAAAAATATGACGAACACACAACTTTTGCAATATCAATTACAATAAACGGCAAAACCCCTGTTGCAACAGCTGTTTTAGTACTTATATCCAAAACAAAGGCAAGCTGAATTGCTCCTAATGCATAAAAAGGAATTAAAGCAAGAAGCATAACTGCGGTTAATGGCAAAAATGAAATAGCTTTTTCTCTACCTGCATATAATCCAACTATTGCAGCAATTACTAAATAGCCTATTAAATAGCCGCCTGTTTTTCCAAAAAATGCTTGAATTCCTCCTTGAAAACCGGCAAAGACAGGCATACCTATAGCGCCTAGTAGCAAATAAATTAATTGCGCAAGCACACCACGCTTAAAGCCAAGTATTGCAGCCGATGCAAAAACGCCTAAAAGACCCATTGAAAATGGAACTTCCAAAAATGGTACGTAAATTGTAATTTGAGAGCAAATAGCCATTATTGCTGCAAATAGTGCTACTAAAATATAATCGCGTAATTTCATGTATTATAACTCCTTGATTAATCAATTGTAATTTTGTTGGCTTTGTTAGTTTTCCAAACATAAAGACTTAACGCAAGCCCTATAACACCGTATACCATAAACGTTCTAAAGTATTCCCCTAAAAGTGCTTGTCCGAATAGTGCTTGCCCTATTTCTGGCGACATAATAAACATTGAATTAAAAAGTATTGTTCCAAAAATTGCCTGCTTAACAGTTGCTTTTTTAGTTGAAGCACCGCCAACTAAAAGAGCTGCAACAGAAAACATACCAATTTGCATATGGGCGTTATATGTGTTAAGTGTTCCCATATTTTGTAAGTAAATAATTTGCCCCCAACCTGCTAAAACAGTTGACATAACAACCGCAATAATTCTTGTTTTGTTTACGTTTATGCCCGAAACTTCTGCTATATGTTGACTTTCCCCAACGCTTTTAAAATCTTGCCCAAGCTTTGTTTTTAAAATTAATTCTGTAAACACGCAAAGCGCAACTATTAAAAGACCAGTTACAACAGGAACGTCAATTTTTGTAATGCTACTTTTTGTTGCCATTAAAGCTATGCTAAGTATAATCATTAAAACGCAAGTTCCAATATTTAAAATAAACATAGGCTTGTTAAATTTAAAATTAGGTTTTTGCTTGTCTATAAAATGTTTAATTAATACTAAACAAATTATTGCAGCAGCAACTATTAAAATGGCCCACACAAAAGGTATCTTTAAAATATTATCAAGCGAATATTTTAAGCCACCATCTTTAAGAGGCACTAAATCTACTGTCATTCTAATTCCAACCCCATCTGGTTTAATCATTGGGTGAGTTGCCGGAACTTTAATTATTACGCCAATTGCAAAAAGGAATAAAAATTGATATAGTCCGTTTGCAAAATAGCCTACCAAAAGACTTGCAATCATTTCTTGCCCTTTTGTTCTATTATATAAACTTCCGGTTAAATACCCAAAAAATGCAGCAAGTGGAAGTGTTATTAAAAAACAAAGAACTAGCCCAAGCATTCCGCCTAAACCAAAATATCTAACAACAACAACTGCAATTTGCGCAGACATTGCACCAACAACAATTCCAAAGTTAAGCCCAATTCCTGCAACAACGGGAATTATTAAAGAAAGAACTATAAAAGCATTTCTAAAAAGTCTTGCCGAAAGTTCTGATAAAAAGAAATCAAGAGAAACATTAGAAGCAACTAAAAAGCCAATTAATGTAAATATGGCAAAAATAATTGTTACAATGTTGTCATAAAGCCATGCTGTATTTATTTTTTTCATTATTTGCCCCCCTCTTTAACTTGAGTTAGTGCATATAAAATAATTCCATATTGAATTATAGGGCGTACAATTTCTGAAAGGTCTGTTCCGGCAAAAATTTCATTTGCAACAGGCATTGCAGTTGTTAAAAGACCTTGAAACAAAATTAAGCCTATTACAACATGAGAAACTTTAGCATGAGATGCCGTTGCACCCCCAATTAAAATTGCGGCAATAGCCCAAAATGCCATTAACAAAGGGGCATTGTATAGTTGAGCATATCCGTAGCTTTGAGAATATACAATTATACCAATTGCACCTAAGATAGTTGACAATATATTTGCAATGATTCTGCATTTGTCAACGCTTAACCCTGAGGAACTAGCAAAATTAGGGTTACTTCCGGCTGCCGATATTGCAAGCCCTGTTTTAGATTTAAAAAATAGCCAAACGCCAACGCAAGCAATTATAAAGCAAAGCAAAAGCCCAGTTGGTATAGATAGGCCAAAAATCTGGAACGGGCGAATTATAAAAAAGTTCATATTATTTAAAATTTGAGCGCCACCTATTGCGTCTAGCTGAATAGTTTCTCTTAAACCTGTGCCCATAAACCAGCCCATAGCTGGGTTTTTAAAAGGAATCATAAGCCAAGCAAGACACATTAATGCAGTTACCGAAAAGCCGGCATATGTTGCAATTGTCATTTCCATGCCTTTAATTGCATTTAAAAGCTTTCCATATAAATACCCAACAACAACCGACAAAGGAATGCTCATGCCGATAGAAGCGGCAAGCCAGCCATAGCCTGTAAACCCAAATTCTATAGCGCAAACAGTAGAAAACAAACCGCATACTATGCCTATTGGTAATGCAAAATTAGGGCCTGTTCCGGATTGGATAGAAGGAACCATAGCAAGAACTAAAATTCCGTTCATTCCAACACGTTTTATTGTATCGCTTAATAATGTTGAAGTTGAAATTCCAAGCGTTCCACCTAATATTAAAACAAAAATCCAAAACGCAGCAACGGCTAAAGTTGGAATTCCAATGTTTAGTTCTTTTAATTTAGTCATATGTAAACACTTCCTTCACTTTAAATTTTAACGGGCGGCCCTTTTACTTCCCGACATCATAAGCCCAAAATCTGCATCCGAATCGGTTGGTTTTAAAATTCCTGTAATTTTGCCGTCGCATACAATTACAATTTTATCACAAATGCTTCTAAGTTCTGCCAATTCTGAAGATGTCATTACAATTGTCATACCCATTTGCTCATTTAATTTTAGCAGTAAGTCTAAAACAATTTTTTTAGCTCCAATGTCTATACCACGTGTTGGTTCGGAAACAAAAAGTAATTTTGGATTTAACGCTAACGCTCTTGCAATACAAACTTTTTGCTGATTTCCGCCGCTTAACCTTCCTGTTCTTTGTGCTGGAGATGTGCAACGAATGTCAAGCTCTTTAATCATTTCATTTGCATGTTGTCGCATTTTTTTGTTATCTAAAGTTGTAAAAGGTCCTAGCTTTAACAAAAAGTCTTCATTAATTTGCATTGCCGTAAACGCAATGTTAAATTCAATTGATTCGTTAAGCAAAAGCCCAACGCCTTTTCGGTCTTCGCTAACAAAGCCTATTCCGGCATTAATTGATGAACGGGGGTCGTTTAACGTAATATTTTTGCCGTTTACAACAATTTCACCTTTCGATGGATAATTTCCCATAATTCCGTTTGCAATTCCAAGCTTGCCTTGTCCTGCAAGACCCCCTATTCCAATTATTTCACCTTTTTTAATTTCAAGGTCTATACCTTTAACTTTTTCGCCAGGCATTGCAACATGCAAATTTTTAACGCTTAAAATTGTTTCCTTAGCCTTTTTTTGTTCTGAATTTTCTTCTGCAGATTGCTTTCTAACTATTGAAATTTTACGCCCAACCATAAGCTGTGCAATTTCGGCGGCACTTGTGTCTTTAATGTCTTTTGTTGCTATGTGTTCGCCATCTCTTAAAATTGTTACTTTATCAGCAACATCAACAATTTCATCAAGCCTATGGCTAATAAACATGCAGCCGATGCCGCTTTTTGCAAGCTTTCTAATAGCTTTTAAGAGATTTTGCGCTTCTGCTTCTGCCAAAACGGCAGTAGGTTCATCAAAAACAAGAAGCTTTATACCTGTTTTGTCAATTTCTCTTGCAATTTCAATAAACTGCATATGCCCAACAGAAAGCCCTGAAACATGTAAATATTCTTCAATGTTCATATCAAGAGTGTCTAGGGCGGCTCTTGCATCTCTTTCCATTTGTTTAAAATTAACAGCTTCAAGACTTTTACTCAACACTTTGCTAACAAAGTTTGGGGTTGTTATTTCACGGTTAATTTTAATATTTTCGGCTATTGTAAAGCCGGGAATTAACATAAATTCCTGATGTACCATTCCTATACCATTTTTTAGTGCTTCATGGGGAGATTTAATATTAACTTCTTTGTCTTCGATTTCAACTTTTCCTTCAAAGCCTCCTGTTGAATGAATTACAGGCATTCCGAAAAGAATGTTCATTAAAGTTGACTTTCCTGCACCGTTTTCGCCTATTAATGCATGAATTTCGCCTTTTTTAACTTCGAGGCTAATGTTTTTAAGAACTTTGTTTCCGTAATATTCTTTTGAAACGTTTTTAATGCCTAATAGATTTTGGCTCATTTTTTCCCTCCTGACTTTTTTAGATGCTTAGATGCTTAGATGTTTAGATTTTTAGAAGATTAGGTGATTAGATGTTTGGATAGGTGACATACTCACCCGCCTATTTAAGATAGAGACGGGAGCTTCTTACTCGATAGA
>CAZHPA010000035.1:0-19417 GCA_964533945.1 uncultured Defluviitaleaceae bacterium | reverse complement strand
TATGCATTCATATCATTCCTTGTGTTTTTATATAACTATACTATATATTTTTAAGGTTAGCTAGATTATGAACAAGCTCTTATATATTATGAATATAGACATGCAGCCAAAAAATAAACTTCTATTAGGTAGCGAAAGGGGGAGTTCTTGTGGGACGGGAAAAGAAAGAAATTAAAGCAGTATTACATCTGCCTGATAATGAGCGCTCTATACAACTATTTGAAAAAAAGATATGTGATTTTTATGCTGCTAGAGTCGAGCAAAGACTCGCTTCCTTGCCAAAAGCAAAAAAAATAGAGGTATTGGATATTATACTTTCAAACTTTCAAGTTGCAGCAAGAAGGTAGAACATACATAATATATCACATATCATTGGTTTTAGAACCATTAACAAGCTCCCATAATATACTTAGGGGGCTTGTTTCTATTTTGTTCCCATCTCTTGACAGTAGTTTCGGCAACGCCTAATTTGGCGGCAAGTTTCTTTTGCGTTAGTCCAATCTCTTCGGTACTGCTTAATTTGCTTGCCAGAGTCCTCGGCTATAAAAATATGATAGGGGCTACAACAGAAACACTTATCTATACTGCATATGGCGGCAATTTGTATCAACCATTTTATTTTTATGTTTTTATCATGTTACCTTTATATTATTATAGTATTATTAATGCACCTAGATGCATATGTTGCAAACCTTGTTCCTTTGCTTGCTTGGTAAGTTTCTATAGCTTTAATTAACCCAATATCTCCAATCGAAAGCAAGTCTTCTGTGTCTTTGCTATGGTTGCTATATCTTTTAACAATATGTGCAACAAGCCTTAAATTTCTGACTATGAGAGTGTTTCGCGCTTCTCTTTGCTCTTTTTCCGAACCGCTTTTGCAACGTTCTATTATTTCTTTTTCTTCTTCTGGCGAAAGAGGCGGCGGAAATGAATTGTTTGGTGTTACATAGGAGAAAACAAAAAAATACTGCAGACATTGTACAAGCATAAAAACACCCATTTCTCGGCTTAATAAGTTTTCCACTTTAAAAATAGAAATACCGCATGATAGTATATGTTGAATTAAGGCGAAATGTGAAAGTCCAACTTTAAACTTTTTTAATTATAAAAACAAAGAAAATGTATTGACCGATACGGTTTATTATGTTATACTAATATTAATCGAAACGGTTAGTCCGATTAGTAAGGTGGTAGAATGGAAAAAGATTTAGAATTAAACAGCGAGAAAAAACTTAAAATAATAAATTCGGGGCTCTCTATTTTTAGTTGCAGAGGCTATAAAAAAACTTCCATCAACGACATTGCAATTTGTGCAGGTGTTTCAAAGGCGTTAATATTTCATTATTTTAAAAATAAGAAATCACTGTTTTTATTTTTGCTAAAATATTGCATTGAATTAACCTCTAGTGAAATTAAAACTAAGCTTAGTAAAAGCGAAACAGATTTTTTCAAAGCAATTAATCTAACGCAAAGAATTAAAATTAATATGCTAAAAAAACACCCAGAAATATTTAATTTTTTAGCTATGGCTTACGTTGAAAAAAGCGAGGAAGTTAAACCTGAAATTAATTTAATATTTCAAGAAGAAATAGAACTTGGTTTTAATTTTGTTTTTAAATATGTAGACTTTTCAAAATTTAAACAAAACTGTTCGCCTGATATGGCTTCAAAAATTGTAATGTGGTGTGCCGAAGGTTTTATTAATTGTTTGCCTAAAATACAAGAAATTGATGTTGAAGCTGTTTGTAATGAATTTGAGAAATATTTAGTTTTGCTTAGAAATAGCTTTTATAAGGAGGAGTTTTTATGAATGCAATCGAAACAACTAACCTTACCAAAATGTATGGAAAGCAAAGAGGAATTATAGACGTAAACTTAACTGTGCAAGAAGGCGAAATTTTTGGATTTATAGGCCCAAATGGCGCAGGAAAATCAACAACAATTCGCACGCTTTTGTCTTTAACATATAAAACAAGCGGAGAAGCAAAAATATTTGAGCTAGATACGGTAAAAGACAAAGTTAAAATACTTGAACAGGTAGGTTATTTGCCTTCTGAAATTTTCTACTATGATAATATGCGTGCTATTGATTTACTAAAATATTCCGCAAGTTTTTATAAAGTAAACTGCAAACAGCGCATAAAAGATTTAGCTCAAATATTAGAATTAGATTTAACAAAAAAGATAGAAGACATGAGCCTTGGAAATAAGAAGAAAGTTGGAATAATTCAAGGGCTTTTGCATTCGCCTCGCCTAATTATTTTAGACGAACCAACAAGCGGACTTGACCCATTAATGCAGAAAACATTTTTTGAACTTATACGTGAAGAAAACAAGCGTGGCGCAACAGTTCTTTTTTCTTCTCATATTTTAAGCGAAGTTCAAAAAATATGCGATAGAGTTGCAATAATTAAAGATGGAAAAATTATTGAAGTTCAAAAAATAAGCGAATTGCAACACAGTTCATGCAAACGGGTTAATTTAACGCTTAAAGACAATACAAAGTTCAGCGAATTAACAATTGCAGGTATTTCAGATTTTCGTAAGCAAGAAGAAGTTGCCAGCTTTTTATATAGCGGTGAAATCAATTTGCTTCTTTCAGAACTTTGTAAGCTTTCACTTTTAAATGTTGAAATTATGGAACCTAACCTTGAAGAAATTTTTATGCATTATTATGCATCTTAATACATTCTAAAAAGGAGGGGCTTTTATGAATACTTTTTTATTTGAAATTAAGCTAAGATTGGGAAGCTTTATTATTTGGACGCTATGTATTTGCGCCGTGCTTTTTATTTTTATGTTTGGCATATTTCCTATATATATGGAAAACGCAAAAGATATGCTATCTTTAATTGAAAGCTACCCAAAAGAACTTTTGCTTGCTTTTGGTTTTGAAATAGAAACAATGTTTAGCTTTGGCGGATTTTATTCGTTTTCATTTACATATACGGGATTAATAGGCTCTATTATGGCTGCTTCTTTAGGCATTTCAATATTTTCCGCCGAAAAGCGCAACAAATGTATGGATTTTATTTTAACCAAACCTGTTTCAAGAGAGAATCTATTTTTAAGCAAGCTTTCAGCGGCAATAGCTTACTTAGTTGTGGTAAATGCAATTTTTATTGCAAGTGCTGTAATGATTTATAATTCAAATGATGTTGGGACGATAACATTTGAAGAATTTATAATTGCATCATTTTCGCTGTTTTTAACTCAACTTGTATTTTTGGCAATAGGCATTTTTTTCGCGGTTTGTTCTAAAAAAATACGTTCTGTTTCAAGTACTGCAACAACTTTAGGCTTTGCGTTTTTTGGCATTTCGGCACTGTATAACGTTTTAAAAGAGGAATTTTTAAGGTTTATTTCTCCCCTTAAATATTTCGACCCATTGCAAATTTTTGTAAACGGTAGCTTTGAAGCTAAATATGTTTTAAGTGCAATTGTTGTTGTGGCAATATGCGTTATTTTATCTTTTGTTAAGTTTTGCAAAAGTGATGTTAATGCGGTTTAGGGGGTGTTTTTGTGAATATATTAATACGTGAATTAAAAACAGGTTTAAAATCATTTTGCCTTTGGCTGCTTGGAATGGCTTTTTTAATTGTTGCAGGTATGCAAAAATATACTGCATTTGGCAGCGATTTAGGTGGGTTTAATGTAAATGACGTTTTTAACAAAATGCCTAAAATTATAATTGCAATTATAGGAGCAGTTGGAGTTGATATGAATACTTTAAGTGGATTTTATGCAATGCTTGTTTATTATGCTTTAATATGCGCCATTATTTATGCAATTAACTTAGGCTGCAATGCAGTTTCAAGAGAGGCAATTGATAAAACATACGAGTTTATATTTACAAAACCGTTGTCAAGAAGCCGTATTTTAGCAATAAAGCTTATTGCTGCAAGCATTTATTTAGCGCTGTTTTGCGCTATGAATTATGTATTATCTTTAGCCGGAATTAGCCTTATTAATACAAGCGAAAATATTATTACAGAAATTTTTTATTTTACGCTCCAATTGTTTTTTGTGTCATTTATATTTTTTTCAATTGCGGCATTTTTTTCGGCCGCAGTTAGTCATGCAGAAAAGGGTGCATTGTTTGCAAATTTAACGTTTTTATTTACATTTATAGTATCTATAATTTTTGACACATTAGAAGATGGCGGAATTATTAAACTTTTTTCTCCAATGAAATATTTCGAACCAGCAGACATTTTAAACTTAAAGTTCGATTTTGTTTTTGCTTTAATAAGCATTTTGTTAATAGCACTTTTTATTTGGGGAGCTTTTAAAGCTTTTAACAAAAAGGATTTAATAGCAGCGTAAGTATTAAGCTTTTCCCATCTTTTACCCCAATAAAATACTTAAAAATAACATAGAATATTGCTATATTAATACAAGTTTTAAGAAATTCTAATTTATTAGGTTTTTTACCCTTTTTTTGCCCAAATAAAATTTTTAAGAAAAAACAAACGGCATAGATTCTAAGTTATAAATTCTATGCCGTTTAATTTATTTTTTAATTATTTTTTCAATCCAAGTTCTTTTAATTGCTTTTCATCAACAACACTTGGGGCGTCAGTCATTGGGCAAGAAGCATCTTTAACTTTAGGAAAAGCAATAACATCACGTATGCTTTCTGCTCCCGTTAAAATCATTGCAATTCTATCAAGTCCGTAAGCTATGCCGCCATGAGGGGGAGTTCCGTATTTAAAAGCATCAAGGAAAAATCCAAAACGTTCTTTTGCATCTTCTTCGCTAAATCCAAGCACATTAAACATTTTCTTTTGAAGCTCACGGTTAAAAATTCTAACGCTTCCTCCGCCAATTTCGCTTCCATTTAAAACAATATCGTATGCTTTAGCACGAACTGTTTTTGGGTTTTCATCCAAAAGCTCAATATCTTCGTCCATAGGCGAAGTAAATGGATGGTGTTTTGCAAAAAATCTATTATCTTCTTCACTCCATTCAAGAAGCGGAAATTCCGTAACCCAAAGTAAGTTATAATCGTCTTGTTTTGTTAAGCTAAGCTTTTTAGATAAATGCAAGCGCACTTCACCTAACGCTAAAAATACCGTATCGTTTTTGCTGTCGGCGCATATTAAAATTAAATCTCCGGCTTCTCCATTAAAACCGGCAACAATTTCGCTTAACTTTTCTTCTGTAAAAAATTTTGAAAGGGTTGTTTTATATTTGCCTTCTTCTGTAATTGTAATCCAAGCTAACCCTTTTGCATTATAGCTTTTTGAAAGTTCCACAAGCGCATCAATTTGCTTTCTTGGGAAATTGCCACAGCCTTTAGCATTTATACCACGCACAGAACCGCCGTTTTCAATTGCATCTTGAAATGCTCTAAATTCGCTTCCCGAAACAATGCTTGAAATATTAACAAGCTCCAACCCAAATCGCATATCGGGCTTGTCTGTTCCAAAACGTTCCATAGCTTCATTATATGAAATTCTTGGAAAAGGCGTTTTAATTTCAATATCTAAAGTTTGTTTGAAAAGCGTTTTTAAAAGGTTTTCATTTAGTTCGATTATGTCGTCAACGTCCATAAACGAAAGTTCCATATCTATTTGTGTAAATTCTGGTTGTCTGTCTGCTCTCAAGTCTTCATCTCTAAAGCATTTAACTATTTGAAAATACCTATCGAACCCTGAAATCATAAGCAATTGCTTAAAAATTTGTGGAGATTGAGGCAATGCATAAAAACTTCCGGGATATTCACGGCTTGGAACTAAATAATCTCTTGCACCTTCAGGCGTGCTTTTTGTTAAAAACGGCGTTTCAACTTCAATAAACCCATTATCGCATAAAAAATTACGAACTGTTTGCGAAATTTTATGTCTTAAAAACAAATTGTCTTGAAGTTCTTTGCGCCTTAAATCTAAATATCTATATTTCAAGCGCAAATCATTAGAAACGCCCACATCGGCAACTTGAAAAGGCGGAACGTCTGCTTCTGAAAGTTTTTCAAGTTCTAAAACTTCAATTTCAATTTTGCCCGTTTTCATATTTGAATTTATATCTTTTTCGCCTCTAAGCCTAACTATGCCTTTAACGGCAATTACGTATTCTCCACGCAACGTTTCGGCTTTTTTAAATAAATCTTCCGAAACTTTATTTCCATCTATTGTAGCTTGCAAAATTCCCGTTCTATCTCTTAAAGCTATAAAAATTAATTTCCCCAAGTCACGGCGCTTATTAATCCAGCCCATAACAACTACTTCTTTAGAAACTAAAGTTTCGTTTACTTCTGTGCAATAGTGAGTTCTTTTCATTCATTTTACCCCTTAGAAAATTATTTACCAAATTTTCAAAAATAGTCTATAAAGAATAATTGCAGCTTCTCCTCTTGTCATTTGGTCGTTTCCAGAAAAAGAATTATCGGCTTTTTTAATAACAAGGTTTTCTCTCGTTGCCAATGCAACATCTTCATAGGCCCATTCGCTAATTTTGTCTTTGTCTTTGTACTTTAAGTAAAAATCGCAATCTTCGGGTATTTTATACCCCATTTCTTTTTTAAGTGTTCTTGCCAAAACTGCTGTTATTTGGTCTTTTAATATTGTAATGCTTGGTCTAAAAGTATCGTCTGTATAGCCGCTCATTATACCAGCTTTTTTAGCCGAACCGGCAGCACCAAAATACCAGCTTCCCTTTTTAACATCTGTAAACTTTCCATCGGCATTTGGGTCAAGCTTTCCAATACTATTTGTAATTAGCCTTGCCATTTCGGCTCTTGTTAAATAGTTGTCGGGAGAAAATTGCGTACTTGATGTTCCCGTCATAACCCCTTTTGAAGCAAGAAATTTAATTGCCGTTTGCATTTCCTTGGATTTATTGCTTATGTCTGAAAAATCTTTAGTATTTTGTTTAACAGCATAAGTTCCGCCTTCGGTTATTTTAGCTTCGATTTTGCCCGAAAGAGGATTATATTTGCTTGGAACTACAGTTCCATCGCTTTTAACTACAGTTTGATACGCCGTGCTTTCGTTTAAAGCTGGTATAGATAAAGTTACGGGAGCTGATAATCTGCCTTCTCCAAACGAAATATCTACAGAAACTGACTTTTGGCTTTCATTCTCAGGTTCTGATTGAATGAAGTTAATTCTATCAGGAAGTTGACTTAATTTGTTATTATATTTTGGAATAGCGCTTTTAACAGAAACAACTAACGGCTTTTCGTCATTAATTTCACTCTTAACACTTTGCATATTAATGGTTAACGAAAAAGCAGGCGATTGAATTTTTAAAGCATCAAGTGCAGTATCTTTAACTGAATTATTAATAGTTATTTTAGAATGCTTGCTTGAAGTTAAAGCAATTTTAGCAACGCTTCTAATGTTACGTGATACATTCAAGCCTTTTTCACTAATAGTTTTGTTAACTTTGTCTACGGCATCATTAGCTTTATTTTGCAAAGGAGTTAAAAGCCCATTGTCTATTAAAAAGTTGTTTTCCGGTATTGTTATTTTTGCACATTCTGCAATTGCTTCTTCGGCATATAATATAACTTGGTCAACTGCTGTGTCAAGTTCTCTATGTTGCCGCGGAATTGCACTAATTGCACTTTCAACAGCATTTCTTGCGTCTTTTGAATCGTTAATTTTACTAAGTAAATTTATAGGCAGTTTAATTGAATTTGTTGGGTCTTTTATATCACGATATCGGTCCACAAGCACTATTTCTTCTTCGGCTTTTGCTTCTATTATAGGCGTTGTTGTTTCTGAAGAAGTTGAATATGAACCGCTTGTACTATGGTTTCCTGACGGTTGGTATGGTGGCTTTGGTTCCGGCTTTGGTTCCGGCTTTGGCTCTGGGTCTGGATTTTCTGGTTCTTTTTCATCTTCTTTTTGAACAACAATCATGGGGCTTTGGCATTTGCTAAAGCTTATAGCAGCATTAAGCCCGTTGTTTTCAATGTTAACTTCTTTAAGTTTTCTAACAGTTATAGCGTATGTTGACGGCATATATACATTATTAAGTGTAACGCTATCACAGACGTTTGTTAAACTTAAAGTGTATATTGATGTTAGACTATTTAAGTTATTAGGTTTACTGTATAAATCTACTATATAGTTTCCTTGTGGAAAGTTGCCGCTTAATTTTAGTTCTCTGTATTGTTCACTTCCTATAAATTCGCTTTTTGAAACAAAGTTTTCAGAAGGCAATGAAGTCATAAACAATTTGTTTTCAAGCTGCTTTTCATATGTTATTCCGTTTTTAAGCGTAATTATAACTTTAACAGATAATTCCTTATCAAAGCCAGAGATATTTAAATACCAAGACGGCATAACAACTTTATCGCCGCTTACAGGTGAAAACATGCCCGATACTATTGTTTCTGGGCTGTTTGCTGGGTAATATATTATTGAACAGCTTTCAATTTCTTCATAATTATTAAATGTAACGACAGATTCAAACGGCATTTGGTTCCATTCAAATGATTTTATATAGTCAAATTCATTGTTATTATTATTTTCATCTCCAAATACAGTTAAACTAAACATAAGCATAAATGCTAAAATAACAGCAAACATTTTTTTCATTTTATTTACACCTCCGCATTTCTAATTAAACGCCCAAATAACTCCTCGTTTAGGGTCTGTTATAAATCCTCTGCTGTCAATACTTTCTCTGTCGATAATAAAATCGGCTTCCATACTGTTTGGCAAAATAATGTTTTCTGCTTTTGCGCCACTTATGTTATCTGCTTCAAATGCTGGCGATGCTTCCCCAACAATGCTTTCTGCATATTTCATAACATCATTCTCAATAGCAATCTTTCTAAGCACATTAAAATCCCAAACATAAAGCGAATCGTTTACAAAATGCAATTTTGAGGGCATATAAAATTTAGGCAATGTTCCATCTATAAATGCATTTTCATTTTTAACTCCGGCAAAATTTAAAAGAGTTCCATTGCTCCATTTGCTTATAGTTCCAAGTTCTGTATTTGAAATATAAATATTTGCGTTGTCATCTGCTGTAATGCCTGCTGCAGAAGCTTCAAGTTCGCAAAGAGTTTCTATTTCATTGTTTGATAAATCAAGTTTATTTAAATATACTTTTGAAAGCGGTTCTGTGCGTTCTATAAAATAAAGCTGTCCGCTATTTGAAATAGTAAAGTCTTGTATTGAAGAATACACAGCTTCTGTTAAAAATACAGCTTCAGCTATGTTTAAATTTTCCCCACCTAGTTTTATTATTCCATAATATAACCCTTCTTCGTCTTCCCATTCGTCGGTTAACATATAAACGTCATTTTTATATGTTCTAACTATTTTAGGAGTTAAGTATTCCGGTTCAAAATATATGCTTTCCAATTTATTATCTTTAATAACTCTAAGCACTCCCGCATCTGAAAAATAAACAACGTTATCGTCTGTAATTGCAATACTTGTTGGAGAAATAAGTTCGCAGCTATCCGTTTTATCTTTTAAAGAAAGTTTGCCGTCTATGCGTTCTCTTTTTGTAGTTCCAACAAAAACTTCCACAATTCGCCCTGTTTTAAAACGCTGAGAAATGGAGATTTCTTCTTCTATAGGCTCAACAACACTAACATTAAGCTTAATAATTTTATTATGGCGATATATTCCGCTTAATTCGGTATGTCCAACGTTTAAACCAACTATGCGCTTTCCATCAATGCTTATAATGCCGTCATTTAATGGAAGCCATGCAACGTCTTCTTGGTCTATAGTATAAATTTCTCCGTTAGGCATTGTCTTTTTTAAAACAAAGTCAGCTGTTTGTTGAAGGCTTAACGTTATTGCATCGGGTTCAATATCTACAACCGATTGCTTTTCCTGCTGATATATGTAACCGCCGCTTGCAAAGCTTGTTGTTGAAATAATAAATGAAAAAATAGTTGCAAAAAGCGCAATTTTTCGCATAAACAAAGTTTTAATCATTTTTGTTTTTTGCCCTTTTGCCAAATTAATTGCTTTTAAAAGTTCCCGTGAGGATTGGTAACGGTTTATTGGATTTATTTCAAGACATTTTAAAATTAGCCTTTCAACTTCTTCTGTAACACTTAACCTTAGCAATTCTTTATTGTTAATAGTTGGTGCTTTTCCAGTTGCTATTTCAAAAAGCACAACCCCTAATGAATAAATATCAGTTCTTGAATCTAACCTCCAACTAAATCTTTCAGAAGGCAAAGCTTTAAAGCGTGTTTCAATTATTGGTAAAAATCTTTCTTTAATTTCATGTTTAAACTGTTCTGGTGCTGCATATTGGTATGTTAGTGCTGTTAATCCTTTGTTTTCTGTGCCATCATCCATTTTTGAAATTCCAAAATCTATAAGCACAAGCTTGTTGTCATGTGTTACCATTATGTTTGAAGGCTTTAAATCGAGATGAAATATTGGGTTTGGGGTTATTTCATGTAAATATGACAAAACTTGGGCAAGTTGTTCTGCCCAATTTAAAAGCATTTCTTGATTAATTTTTTGCCCTGTGCTTAAAACTTTTGATAGCGTTACACCTTCAACAAAGCTTTCAACTAAATATGCACCATTTTCATCGTGAAAAATATCAATTATTTTAGGTAGGCTAATGTGATTTAGGAGCTTTAAAATATTTTCTTCCCCTGCAATCTTTCCATTTTTATTTGAAATAAATTTAACTATCCATAAATTTCCAAGCTTTAAGCTTCTTGCAACAAATACTTTGCTCATGCCTGTGCTTTGGGTAATTCTTCTTTCAATATTATATCTTCCCTCAAGCGCTAAAGCTTTAAAACCTTCTGGTTCGTTTGATTTTATATCTATATTTTCATTAATAGATAGCAATTCGGTTTTATCTTCATTTAAAGTTAAAAATTCGGTTTGGTCATAGCTTTCGGCAATTGTATTTTTAATAAACTTTGAAGTTGCTGTATATGCATCAAACACCTCAGATTCTTGTTTTAAAATGTTTCTATATTCTCGGCTTTTATGGTGCGAAAGCAGCAAGTAGCATATTAAAACTCCAGTTAATGCAATTGATAAACCACCCAAAAAAAATAATGCTATATCAATATACATAAAACCGCCACCTCCCTAACATTTTGTGCATTAAAATCTAATATTAATATAATAAATTACTTATTGCTTGTTCAGAATTTCTAATTAACATTACCTCTATATTAATGCAGTTGTAATTTATAGTTTTTAACTTTCATGTCTATTTTTTTGCATAAACTGTTCTCATTTGAATCTATTAAAAAAAATCCAAGTTTTTTTAATATTTTATCACTTGCAATATTTTCTTCGCATACATCGGCATAAAGCGTTAGATTTGAATGTTTCTCTCTCATATACTCAATTACCCAACTTGCTGCGCAAGTTGCAATGCCCTTATTCCAATATTTTTCAATTATGTGATAAAAAATCCCGTATTCCTTGTTTTCTTTATTAATACACGGGCAGCCAACCAATCCAACAACATCGTTATCTTCGCCGATAATAATAAAAACATCGTGTTCAGACAAAATGTTTACCTTTTCTTTTATTTCATCAATTGTACAGGGTTTTGCAATGTTAGTGTATCTTATAACATTTTCGTTCGTCCATAGTGGCAATAGGTAGTTGGCATGTTTTTCCTGTAACTGTTTGTATTTTAATTTAGCCATATTAGCATCACCTCATAAAAAGCAAGCTGTCTTACAAAATCTTTTGTTTTTTAAACTGTTGTACTAAATCGACAGTTTTTAGCATTTAAGGATAAATTCACTATCTGCAAGAAGAATTTTGTCTCCTATTTTAATTTCACAATTTGTATTACCAACTATTCTTTCTTTGCAGTCATTAATGTATGTGCCGTTTGTTGAATTAAAATCTTTAACAAAATAATTTACTCCGTCTGTAAAAAATTCGGCGTGAATTTTGCCAACTCTTTTATTGTTAACAACATAATCAACTTTTTCAAAAGCTCTGCCAACAACAAGTTTTCCGTTATTAAAATAAAGCTTTTTTGAATTATTTTCAATGTGTTCAATATATGCGCTTGATGATACAACCGTATCTTCGCAGCAATTTAATTCGATTATTTTCGTTGGGGGAGCTACCATAATTGCCTCACGCTCAACTTTTAATGCTTCATCTGTTTTAAATTCGCCAAAATGCCCGTTATATATAGTTTCTGAAATAGAATTGTTTGCTAAAATTTCGCGGCAAACAACAAAATCAACTAATATTGCGGAAATAATAGCTATTGCAGCACCCATAATATTGCTGTTAAATATTTTGCTAAAAAACAAAATAGAAAGTGCAGCAATTAAAACAACCTGAACTATTATTACAATATAAATTGATTTATATAATTTCATTTCTTTTGTATCTTTTGTAGTTTCATTAGGTAATTTTTTAATAATTTTATCATGTTTTAAATTATCATTTGTTATTTTAATGTGTTCAACATTTTCTTCTTTTTTGTATTCTTCTTTATTTTCTTCTTCTTTTTTATTATGTTTATTATCAAGTTCAATTTCAGCTTTACTATTTTGCAAAGTTTCTGAATTTTGGTCTAAAAACAGCTCAAGCATATTAAATGAAAAATCAACTTTCCTAATACAAGATAAAAGTTTTTGTACAAAGCTATCTCCTGTATCTTCCATTATATCGTTCATTACAATATTTGTTATAAAGCTTTCAAATTTTTTGTAATCGGCATCGTTTTCATATAAAGGTAAAAAAACAAAGCTTGGTTCAAAAGTATTTGGATTAACAAAGACATAATCAATATCTAAAATTAGTCCTTCGGAAGCTAATTGGTATTCGTAAACTTCTTTGTAGGCACGGATTAAGCCTTTTAAAATTGTAATAAAATTTTGTTTTTTTAATTTTTGTTCGCTTGCAGCTTTAGTTAAGGGAAGCTTTGTTGTAGTTTCGTAATAAATATGTATATTTTCGTTTTCTTTATGCTTACTTGCTTTTAAAATGTTTGGTATGTCGTTTAGTGAAATCATTTGCATTTGGTAGTTAACAACAATATCGTCATCTAAAGTTATTATAAGATAGCTTGAATCATTTATTAGTTCGTAACTATATTCCATTTAACAGCCCCCCTTATGATGTTTCTTTAAAAACTTCTTTTAGGCGTTCGTCAAACTTTTCAATTATTTTTTTAGCCACAATAACTATTTCTTTATCTTCGCAACTTTTAACTTTTTCTTTAAGCCATTTAAAAAAATCTTTTCGGCTTGTAATACTTTCATTTTGAAAAGCAATTTCGGCTTCGGCTTCAATATTTTTAAAATACCTTTCAATTGTTTCGTCTCTTTCTTCTATTTCTTCTTCGCTTTCTTCCAAATTTTTATGTAAGCTTTCCGCTGTTGTTTTGGCAATGCTTTTTAAATCAACTTTAACTTTAAGCTGTTGTTGCTCGGAAGCGTTAACGTTAACAGTTGTTGCTAAAACTATTGCTAATGTTAATATGTTTAACTTCCTGTTCATAAAAACTCCTCCTTACATTTTTATGTAATAATTTGAAGCACAGATTCTGGAATATTTAATTTATTCGTATCTGAGGCAAGAAGCTTTTTTATGTTTAAAAACAATTGTGAAGCAGGTATGTTGCCATAAATTTGTTTATGTTGACTTATGTTGCTTCCTTCTAATATATTGTTCGTGTTAAAGTTTGATTTATTTGCAACTAAATAAAGCTTTTCATATATAGAAGCAAAGCTGTCATTTGTTGAAAGTTCGTTTAAAAATGTTTTAATTTTGCATAGCGATATAGCATCGTGAACAAAAGGAACAATAATTGTATTGCTTGCACGCAAAATAGAAATTGCAACTTCGCTAAAATCGGATGTCATGTCAATAAAAACAATATCAAATTCAGACATAAGCTTAATTTCGTTAATTAACCTCTCTGCTTCGATTGTTGTTATTTTATTAAACTCTGTAAAATTTCTAACAGGGTTTAAATAGTATATTTTAGATTGTTCGTCTTGCTGTTTACAATTTTCTATTTTAAGCCCAACATTAACATTTTTTGTTCTTAAAGCTAAAAAAACATCAGATAAGCTGCTACTGTCTTTTATATCAAGAAAACTTGGTGCAGAGCTTATTTTTTCAAAGTTTAAATACAAAACTTTCATTCCCATATTGGCACATAAAGCACTTAAAGCAACGGAAATTACAGTTTTACCGCTTCCGCCTGTAGGAGAATATAAAGAAACAATTTTTGTATTTACAGCATTAACTATCGGGCTGTTTTTTAATTGGTTTCTTATTGAAAGTTCTTTTAAAATTTCATCAATGATTTTGTCCATTTTTTGATATTTGTTAATTCGGTATAGGTTGTTTCGGTTTTCATGGCAAAGCACATCTTCACAAAGCACAACGGTTAAAGTAGATAAATTTCTGAAATAGTCATTTTCAAATTCTTCCGAAATAACAATAACATCTGCTTTATTGGAATTATTTGATAAGTAGGCTATTAGCTTTTTATCTGATGTGAAAGAATGCACGCTAATATTATCTCTTTTGTCAATTATGTAGTTTGAAAACTTTTTTAAATAAAGAGTGTCTATATCTGTTGCAACGATATTTACACGAACCATATAATCAACCTCGCCCCATCCTTAATAGATATAGCCAAATGCACAATTATTATTGTAGTATTCTAACATTCGTGCATTTATTTGTCAATGTCTAAGTTAATGTTATTTAATGCTTAAATTGGCGTTTAATGCTACTTACAAGGGAAAAAGCTTTAAACTAATATGCTTAAAATTTAATATAAATACATTATATTATACAAATATACAACTTAAAATTGAATATTTATACATAAAATAATATTTTTTCATTTAAAAAAACGGGGCGCTTTTTTAAATTATGCGTCCCGTTTTAATTATTTTTTATCTTTTTTTAATTCTTTTTCCTTGTTAGCAGCAGGTGAAATAATAATATTTCTAAATGGTTCTTCGCCTTCGCTATGGGTAAAAACGTCTTTATTGTTTTGCAGCGCAAAATGAATAATTCGCCGCTCGTATGAATTCATAGGTTCAAGCACAATGTCTTTTTTTGTTTGTTTTACTTTTCTTGCCAAGTTAAAAGCAAGTGATTCAAGCGTTTCTTTACGGCGTTTTCGGTAGTTTTCGGCGTCAAGTATAATATTTATAAAAGGCGCATCTCCTTTATTAACAACAAGGTTAAGTATGTATTGGAGCGAATCAAGCGTTTGCCCTCTTTTTCCAATAAATACGCCTATTTTTTCTCCTTTTAATTCAATTGTCATTTGGCGGTCTGAAAGTGTAGTTTCAATTTCAATCGACAAACCCATTGATAAAGCTATATCTTCTAAAAACGTTTTGGCTATTGCTTGTGGGTTAAATTTTTTGGTTACTAAAATTTTTGCGGGTTTTCCACCAATAAGACCTAAAATACCTTTAGACCCGGGGTTAAGTACCATTATTTCAACGTCTTCAAACTTTAAGCCCAATTCTTTGAGTGCTGCGTTAGTTGCTTCTTCAACAGTTCTGCCGCTTTTTTCAAGACTGCTCATTATGCCTTAAACCCCCTTTTTTTCGGTACTTTTCCTTTGCGATTGTTCGTTATTTTCTTTGTTTGGTTCTTTTTTTAGATAATATTTATTTATAAAAAATTGCTGCCCAACTTGGAAGACGCTAGATGTAATCCAATATAAGCCAACCCCAGAAGGAAACCCAACGGTCATAAAGCCCATTAAAATAGGCATAGCGTAAAGCATAACTTTCTGTTGAACTTCTATATTTTTGTCTTGCGTTTGTTTAGGTGTTTGCTTCATAATTAAATATGATGACAAAAATGTTGTTAAGCAAGCCAAAATTGGAATTATAACGCCGGGGAAGCCATAGCCAGATTTTTCTGTTAAATTTAAGCCAAAAAAATATTCAATGCTAACTTTTTGGTTTAAAACACTTTCCATACCATTAAGTAATTCAGAAGGAACAGAATTTTTTAAAGTGTTCCAATCTGAAACGGTTAATCTGTTTAATATTTTTTGCAAATCGCCAATGTTAGCCATATCAATAATCATGTTTTTAGGCACTTTTGAGAAAGCTAAAGGGCGTAAAACGTTGTGTGCAAACGTGTTGTAGTTTGGTATGTTAAGCAACGCTTGGGCAATTTGATTATATATTTCGCCGATTTTGTTAATGAATAGGTATGATTGCTGCATCATATAGCTAAGAGCAATAAAAATTGGAAATTGAATAAACATTGGCAAACAACCCGTTAATGGGCTAATATTATGTTTTGTGTAAAGTGCCTGAATTTCAATGTTCATTTTTTGCTGCTGTTCGGCATCTTTTCCATATTTCTTTTTAATTTTTTCAACCTCGGGAGCCAATTTTTGGGTAGCAATCATAGATTTTTGTTGCTTAAAAGCCAAAGGAAGCATTATTGCGCGGGTAAAAATAGTAAACAATATAATTGATAAGCCTAGGCTGTTTGCAGGGGTTATTAAATATGCAAACTCAAAAATAAAATTTAATATATATCCCAAAAGATTAGTTATAGGTCCAACAATAAATCCCGGTTCTTTTTGAATCAAAGGCTTTTTTCTCCTCCTTTTCTTTTTCAAGCTAAAGTTTGTTTGGTTATAAATTAAAAATTAAAATTAAGGTACAGGGTCATAGCCGCCGGGAAATAAAACATTGCATTTTAACAGTCTTTTGAAGCCTAAAAAAACACCTTTAAAAACGCCGTATTTAGAAACGGCGCAAAACATATATTCCGAACAAGTTGGATAATATCTGCATGCCGGCGGCAAAAGCGGAGAAATATATTTTTTATATATTTTAAGTAGTTTTAATATGCCTGCCTTAATCATTTTAATCACCTTTTGGTATGACAACAATTTATTATAAAACATTTATTTTTTATATCAAATTAAAGATAGTTAAAGCTAGAACAAAGCTAAATCTATTTTTCGGCTTTTATTAGCTTATGTTTTTTAAGCAAATGATTTAATGATTTATATATTGTTTGGTAATTAACGCCAAAAGCTCCTTTTCTTGCAATTACAACTATATCGAATCCGCATAAAATATTTTGTTCAGATAATCTGTAGCTTTCTTTAATAAGCCTTGTAATTCGGCTTCTAACAACGCTTTTTCCTATTTTTTTGCTAACTGAAACTCCTAATCTGTTGTAATTTTTCTTATTACAAATTACGTACATAACCAAGTGAATGTTTGCAATCGAAGCCCCTTTTTTATAAACGTAGCTAAATTGAAAGTTTTTCTTTAAAGACTCTGTAAAGTTCAAAGTCAACAATCCTTTTAAAGGGGCTAATGCCCCACATTGTGAATTATATAAAAAGTAAAATTAAAATTAAAAATCTAAGCAGTTAAAACTTTTCTGCCTTTTCTGCGTCTTCTAAGCAAAACTTTTCTTCCGTTTCTTGTTCTCATTCTTTTTCTGAAGCCGTGTTCTTTGCTTCTTTGTCTTTTTTTAGGCTGAAATGTTCTTTTCATTGATTTTTCTCCCTCTCTAATTATGCATTTATGCATTTATTTATAGCTTTGACAAACAAAATGTTTGTCGAAAGCTTTTGATTTTTAGTTTTTTAAACATTATGCCTTTTCAATGTTCTAATTATATGGGAAGTATTGTTATGTGTCAAGTGTTTTTAGGAAAAGCATTATTATATATAATTTTGTAGTTGGAAAATGTACTTTCAAAAAAACTATTTGTCATTATTCAAAAAAAGTTCTTGCTTTTTTTATAGTTTATTGGTACAATAATCCATAGGAAAAAATAGCGGGTTGCACAATTGCGGATTTATTCATAATTTATTCATAATTTGTTCATATGGCATTGATAACCTTTTTTTACCAACCTGTGGATAACTTTTGGGTAAAAATGAAGAAATGGCGTAATTAGCTGGTTTGAGCCTGTGGATAACTTTCCACAACCTGTGGATAACTTTCGAAAATCTGTGGATAACTTTTTAAAACCTGTGGATAACTTGTGAACAACTTTTTTTAACATTTTTTTCCAGCCATTTTTTTGGGAGGTTTTTTTGTGGACGATTTGCTAAATGAATATTGGAGTAAATCATTGGTGCTTTTAAAGAAAAGTTTTACAGATGTTGTGTATGATACATGGGTTAAAACTTTAGAACCATTTTACATGGATGATGGAAGAATAGTGCTTAAAACTAAAATATCGTTTTACAAAACTATGATTGAAAAAAGATATTTATCGGAAATAACGAATAGCTTGTGTGCTGTTTCCGGCGGTAGTTTTGATGTTAAAATTATATGTGATGAAGATGTTGATAAACTAAATAAAGGTGGTTTAAGCTCGGAAAGCCTTTTTTCAGAAACTTTATTAAAAAGCAATTTAAAATCAAAATATGTGTTTGAAACTTTTGTTAGAGGAAATAGCAACGAGCTTGCATATGCGGCTGCTTTGGCTGTTTCAGAAGAACCAGGCAATTTTGCATATAATCCTTTGTTTTTATACGGAGGAGTTGGGCTTGGCAAAACTCATCTTATGCATTCAATAGGCAACCGTGTTTTAGAAAAAAACTCTGAAGCAAAAGTTTTATATGTTTCAACTGAAACATTTGCAAATGAGCTTGTAGCTTCGATTAAAGACCGGAAAAATCAAGATTTTCGCAATAAATATCGTGATATTGACGTTTTGTTAATTGATGATGTTCAATTTCTATCGGAAAAAGAAGGAACGCAAGATGAATTTTTTCATACGTTCAATACGTTGTATAATGCAAACAAGCAAATTGTTATTTCAAGCGACCAACCGCCAAAAAGAATTAAATCACTTGAAGATAGGCTAAGTTCACGTTTTGGTTCTGGTTTAATTGTTGATATAATCGCTCCCGAATTTGAAACAAGAACAGCAATTCTTGAGAAAAAAGCCGAAATGTATAAAATAAACTTGCCTAAAGAAGTTACGTTGTTTATTGCTAAAAATATTGCCAAAAATATAAGAGAACTTGAAGGTGCGTTAAACAAAGTTAACGCCTATGCAAGGCTTAGCAAGCTTGAAATAACGCTTGAATTGGCGCAAAATCTTTTAAAAGATTTAATACATGAAAATGAGAGTGAAAACACAACTTTTAATTACGAACGTGAATATGAACGTGAAAGCAATGAACAAGTTAGTATTGATTTAATTCAACAAGTTGTTGCAGACTATTATAGCGTTACAAAAGAAGATATTTGTAGCAAAAAAAGAAGCCAAAATATAACACATCCGCGGCAAATTGCAATGTATTTGTCGCGCAAAATGATTGATGCTTCGTTGCCTAAAATTGGGGCGGCATTTGGTGGGCGTGACCATTCAACCGTTATTCATGGCTGCGATAAAGTTACAGAGGAGCTTGAAAAGAACTTGAACTTTAGAGACGTTATTTTAGAACTTGAAAACAAAATTAAGTTTCGAAAAGTTCACAGTAGTATGAGAGCTTA
>CAZHPA010000034.1:0-22084 GCA_964533945.1 uncultured Defluviitaleaceae bacterium | reverse complement strand
AATAGCTCAGTTGGTTAGAGCGCTGGCCTGTCACGCCAGAGGTCGAGGGTTCGAGTCCCTTTTGGTTCGCTTGGGAGTTTAGCTCAGCTGGGAGAGCACCTGCCTTACAAGCAGGGGGTCGCAGGTTCGAGCCCTGCAATTCCCATAATATACTTAAAAAGCACTTTAATAATCTTAGGATTAGAGAGTGCTTTTTTTGTTTTACTTAATTTGATTAATATATAACTAAATTATTTTTTAGTTGAATAGTTTTCTAAAATCTGGGAATAATAAAATTAAAGTATTTAAAAATTGGTGAGCTGCTATGATTAAAAGCCATTTTCTTTTATCTTTAGTTTTAGGAATAGTTTTTACAATATGCTTTGGTTCATATACAAAGGCATATTCCCAAAAGATTCAAAATAGTATTTCCGATGAATTTATAAGGCTGCACGTTAAAGCAAACAGCAACACAGAAGAAGACCAGCTTTTAAAACAACAAGTTAAAGATGAAATATTAACTTACTTTAAAACCGAACTTGAAACTTCACAAGACAAAGAGCAAACAAAACAATTTTTGCAGCAAAACTTAGACAATATAGTTACTGTATGCGAAAACAAAATACAACAACTTGGCTATAATTACAGTGTTACAGCCAAAATTTCAAATAAATATTTCCCAACCAAAATATATGGCGACATATCGCTTCCTGCCGGAACATATGAAGCGCTTGAAGTAAATATTGGAGAAGCTTACGGAAGCAATTGGTGGTGCGTTATGTTTCCTCCACTTTGCTATGTTGATGTAACGCAAAAAGAAATACCAAAACAATACAAAGAACAGCTTAAATATATTTTAACAAGCGATGAATATGAATTAATTTCAAATGACCAAAAAAAGATAACCGTTGAAATTAAATTTAAAATTGTTGAATGGTGGCAAAGACAACAAGAAAAGAGAAGTAAAAATCAAGTAGTTATAAAATAAAATATTTCTTTGAATTGAAGATTTAAAGCCAGTGTACTTTCTACATTTTGTACACAACACTGCGAAAATATAGATGGAACTTTAAGGGTAATTATTAGTATTTAAAAACCATAGAGATATTGCATTCTATGGTTTTTTAACCGTACTCGGTTTTTGTTCTAACCTATATTAATTGTCATATAAACTATGCCATTTTTATACAAAAAGAGCTGCTAACTAATCTAGCAACTCTTTTTGTAATTTTATGTATTAAAACAAATCAATGCTATGTTAAATTAATCTAAACAATAAAACAAGAAATATAATTAATACTACCGAGATTAAAACTAATCTTAAAAAACGAATTATCCAGTACCATAAATTTGTTAAGTTCTTAAGCACATTTTCAAGCCAAACAACCCACTTTATTGGCTTGCGCTTAATTTTGCTTTCGCTGTAGTTAAGCCTATCGTCAATATAATCTAAAACATATTTAATGCAATCTTTTATATTAAACATATACTTCCTCCTTACATACATAAGTATATTATTTGTATAATACAGTATTATACAAGTCAGTAGAAATATATGCATATAAGTTGATAAAATCGCATATCAGTCCGAATTTCTCTGTATTTCCCAAATTTCATTTACGTTTTTGTTTAATTTTTGTGCAATTTTTAATGCAATCTCTAATGAAGGCTGCACTACTGAATTTTCATAACGATTATACTGTCTGTCGTCTATTTCTAGAAACTCTGCAAATTGTTTTTTGTTCATTAGGTAATCTTTCATTCTAATTAATTTTAAATAGTTGTTCAACATAAAAATACCACCATTTTGATTATTTTATATGGACAAAAAATACTCTAAAAAACATACACCTAAATGATACTATAAAGAATAAAAATTATATGTCATTTATTGATAACTTAACAATATATTTTATATAAAAATTATTTCAAAATGTTTTAAATTTAAATAATTTATACAAGACTTCACAAGAATTGAACGTTAAAATGCAAGATTCGACAGTAATACTTTTCAAGTGTAAAAACTATAGGGACGTTAAAACCGAAAAACTGCATCAATATTTGGAAATTTTCTAAACCTAAATGAAATTAAACTCCAACAATCATTGGATTGCCCAGGATAAACTAAACATAAAATTAACTTGAAGGCAAAACAATGAAACACAAACATTATGGAAACTAAAAAGCTCGTAAAATTGAAATAAACAAGGGAATTTAAAGATATACTTAAAAAGAACCGCAGCAAAACTCTATCTGCGATAGAACTTTAAGAGTAGCAATTAATAAATAAAAAAGCCGCAGACATTATATTCTGTGGCTTTTAATTTTACTTTTAATCATTATTTTTTTTAGGTCTTTCCCAGTTTTCCTTATTAATTTGTTTTGCTCTTGCAATTGCCAAGCTGTTTTTTGGAACGTCGTTTGTAATTGTTGAACCTGCAGCAACAAAAACTCCCTCTTTTAAAACCACAGGAGAAACTAAATTTGTGTTGCAGCCAATAAAGCAATCGTCTTCAATTGTTGTTTTAAATTTATTTTTGCCGTCATAATTAACAACAACAGTTCCGCAGCCAAAATTAACATTGCTACCAACCGAAGCGTCACCTATATATGTTAAATGAGAAGCTTTTGTACCGTTTCCTATTTTAGAATTTTTAACTTCTACAAAATCTCCTATTTTGCACTTTTGTCCAATTTCAGAATTTGGCCTAATATATGCAAAAGGTCCAACCATTGTTTCATCTCCAACTATACAGTCCTTTAAAACGCTAAATGAAATTTCAACATTGTTTCCAATTTTTGCTTGCGTTATTTTAGAGTTTGGTCCAATTTTGCAGTTTTCGCCGATTTCGGTTTCTCCTTCTACAATAGAAAGAGGGTATACTATTGTTCCTTTTCCAATTTTAACATCGGCATCAATATATGTTTGCGTTGGGTCTATTATTTTTACGCCGCTTAACATATGCTTGAAATTTATTTTTTCTCTAATTGCCGCCGAAAGTTCAAAGTAGCTTTCAGGGGTGCTTCCGTCATTAAGTTGTTTAGTTTCTGTAATTATTATTCTTTCAATATCTAAATTATTTAGGTACAATCTATTTAAAACCAATTCTGCAGTTATTTCATCTTCTTCAATTTCTTGAATATCTTCAAGCACATTATAATTAAGCGCAATTAAAAAACTGCTGCTTTCATCATTAAGCGACATTTTGAAGATATTGAATTTAGAACATTCGTAAAATAACAAAAGCTTACAAAATGCACCTTTTGTAATTAAAGGCAAACTTCCTTTAATTAATAAAATAGGTTCATTGCTGCTTTTAACAGCTTCTTTTGAAATACTTGTGCTTACAAAAACATTGGCTTCTTTTAAAGCATCAAGCATATACGAATGTGCCGATTTTCCTAAAATTTCAATATCATTTTCAATATGTTTTTCAACCAAAACAAACAAATTAAGCCCTCCTTCTTATCGCATGAAATGTTGACATTTGCCGAAATCTTGGCTTCTTTCAAGTCATCAAGCATATATGAATATGCCAGTTTTCCTAAAATTTCAATATCATTTTCAATACGTTTTTCGACTAAAGCAAACAAATTAAGACTTTCTTTTTCATTGTATATTATATTATTTTTAATGAAAAAAGGCACTTAAAAAGTGCCAATTTTTCTAAATTCAAACTATATATGCGAAAACACGGCATATTGTCGTGTTCACATTCAGTTCATACCGGACTTATCGTCTTTTAATGGTTATGTACTAATGCTCAAATGAACAAAACCAAAGTTATTTATGCCTAATTTTATATTGTCAGTGAGTGGTTCACTTCATTTATCAACTTGTACTAAATTATGTATAATAGCTTCTAGCTTATATTATATATTTTTTAACCTTCGACGCTTGCTGCTACTCCAGCATTCTCTGAAATAAGTGCCATTTTGTATCTATCCACAACAAAAGTTTGAATTTTTTCCCTTGTTGAAAAATTAATTGGGTGTGCAATGTCCCGAAACTCTCCATCCATGGTTTTTCGGCTGGGCATAGCGATGAAAAGTCCTTTGTCGCCTTCAATTACTTTGATGTCATGTACCACAAATTCGTTGTCGAAGGTTACGGAAACTACAGCCTTCATTTTCCCCTCTTTATTCACTTTTCTAACTCTAACATCAGTAATTTCCATTGCAATTTCTCCTCTCTTTTGTAGCAAAATTTCTGACACTGCTGCCGAAATTAAATTGTTGGTATTTTTGGCAGCTTTTCTCTTATTCAGATTTTGTTCAGATTTTTATATTCCCTTTACGTTAATGCCCTTTTTAAATTTTATACTTTATAAGGGAAAAGGATGATAAGCCATTTAATAAGCCTATTTAAAGTTGGCTTATTTTTTAAGGCTTTAACTATCAAAAGATAGCGCAACATCTTTGCAAAGATGTTTTTATTTATTTATTGCTTTATTTCATATAGCTATAATATTTAAGTTTTTATTGCCTTTTAATTTTTGCATTTTGTAATAAAATTACTTTTTTACGATTTGTAGTGCTTTTCACTTTAGGAATGAACCGGCATAGGCAACGTTATTAATAAAAATAAGCAATACTTATTTAAGTATATCATTGTGGCTAACAAAATGCAAGACAAACTTTTAAGCCATATTCAGCATATTTATAATAAAATGAAAATTTTGACTATATTCATTAAAAATAAGCATAAATTATAGCTAAACATAGTAAAAGTCTGTCTATACTTAAATGGTTGAAGTTTTAAAACATAGAGCAAATTAAACAACAGAACCTTTAGAAACTATAAAAGGATTGTCGGGCGTGCCAATTACTTTTTTCCCGTCTGAAAGAACTACTTCTTTGTCGATAATTGCATTTTCTATAACGCAGTTATTGCCAATATAGCAGCCTTCCATAATAACCGAATTTTTAATTGATGTATTCTCGCCTGTAAATACTCGTCTGAAAAGTACAGAATGGCTAATGTATCCGTTTAATATGCTTCCGCTTCCAACCAAACAATCGTGAACTTCTGCCCCAACATTGTATTTTGTAGGCGGTTCGTCTTTTGGTTTTGTTCCTATATATGGCTTATCTTTTGTGAAAAGTTGGCGAATATCTTTTTCTAAAAAGTCCATGTTTGTTTTGAAGTATGATTCCATGCTATTAATTGCTCTCCAATAGCCGTTGAATTTATACCCCATAACCTTAAGCTTTTTGCGATAGCGTATTAATATGTCTTTAACTATGTCGTAACGTTCTTCGGGAACTATTGTTTCTAAAAGCTTAATTAAAAGCGTGCGCTGAATAACATAAATTCCCATAGAAATTTTATTAGAACTGTGTTCTATAGGTTTTTCTTCAAGGTCTGTCATTCTTCCTGTTTCGTCAAATTCAATAGCACCATAGCTTCTAATATCTTCATCTTCAACATCTTTATAAACTACCGTTATGTCTGCTTGAGTTTCAACGTGTTGTTTTAAAAGCTTGCGGAAATCCATTTTATAAACAGTGTTTCCAGAAGCAATTACAACATAAGGTTCAATACTTCTTTTTAAAAAATTTATATTTTGATAAATTGAATCGGCTGTTCCTCTAAACCAAAAGGAGTTGTCGTTTGAAAGATACGGCGAAAATATAAAAAGCCCGCCTTGTTTTCTACCCAAATCCCACCATTTAGCAGACGATAAGTGATCGTGGAGGCTTCTGGAGTTGTATTGAGTTATTACTGCAACTTTTTTAATACCCGAATTAGACATATTGCTTAAAGTGAAATCAAGGCTTCTATAACAACTTCCAACCGGAATTGCAGAAAGCGCCCTTCTTTTTGTTAGTTCTCCTAATCGCTCGTTGTTGCCTCCTGCTAAAATAATGCCTATAGCTTTCATACAATCACCTCGTCTTCGATAATAATACTGCCGCCGCTTTCAAGGATTTTTTCTATGCCGTTATGCTTATAATCTTCTTCTTTTGTTTCACCATAAATAACGCAATTTTTTCCAATTGTTACGTTATCTGGAACGGTGGCGTTATGCCCCAAAACTGTTATTCCTGTATCGTACACATCGGGTTTTTGGGCATTTGGCACATTGTCTCCTCGCCCCATAGTAACATTTTGCCCTATGTTGCAACCTTCATCAAGAATACAACGGTCTATAATAGAATCTTTGCCAATTTTACAGCGCTCCATAATTATAGAATCACGTATAACAGCGCCTTCATCAACAAAAACTTCAGGTCCTAAAACAGAATTAAAAACAGAGCCGTAAATTTCGCAACCTTCAGAAATTAAGCTTGTTCTAACTTCGCTTTTTGGGCCTGTGTATAAAGGTGGTTGATGGTCGGCATCTGTGTATATTTGCCAAAAGTCGTCGTATAAGTTAAATTCGGGCAATGCACGTATTAATTCCATATTTGCTGCCCAATACGATTCTATAGTTCCCACGTCTTTCCAGTATCCGTTAAAGCGATATGCAAAAAGGCGCATATTTTCTTCAAGCATTAAAGGAATAATGTGTTTTCCAAAGTCGCTGTCGGGGTGTAGTTTGTTATCTCTAATTAAAGCGTCTCTTAATTTTTCCCATGTGAAAATGTAAATTCCCATAGAAGCAAGGTTACTTTTTGGGTTTTCGGGTTTTTCTTCAAATTCATATATTTTGTCATTTTCGTCAGCATTCATAATGCCAAAGCGGCAAGCTTCTTCAATTGGAACTTCTAAGACAGCAATGGTTGCATCAACATTATTTTTTTTATGAAAGTCAAGCATTTTTGAATAATCCATTTTGTATATATGGTCGCCCGACAAAATAAGCACGCATTCAGGGTTATATGTATCTATATAGTGCAAATTTTGAAAAATAGCGTTTGCCGTTCCGGAATAAAATTCTCCCGTATCAACTTTCATATGAGGAGCTAAAATAGTAACGCCGCCATTTCTTCTATCTAAATCCCAAGGAATGCCAATTCCAATATGCTGATTTAAAGATAGCGGTTCGTATTGAGTTAACACGCCAACAGTATCTACACCCGAATTAATGCAGTTACTCATAGGAAAATCTATAATCTTATATTTTCCACCAAAAGAAACAGCAGGTTTGGCTTTTGTTGTTGTTAAAACTCCAAGTCTGCTACCTTGCCCACCTGCTAAAAGCATTGCTATCATTTCTTTTTTTCTCATAAAAAATCACCTACCTGCCTATATTTTGTTTACCTAATGTTAAAAACATTTAAAGCGTTAATTTGAATACTATTAAAGCTAGAATTCTAAAATTCTAAAACTCTAAAATTCTAAAATTGATAGAAAATAGACAAAAACGCTTAAAATAATATGAATTATTACTACAAAACCCAAATATAAATTAATAAATTTATTAAAATTTAACAATGCTTATCATTGTAAAAGAATTATAACATATGTGTCGTCCTTTTTTCAACTAAATTAAATAAATTTTTATCCAAATATTAACTAATATTTTTGGAACAATTTTCAAAATATTTGCATATTTTTAGGTGTTGTAGTAAATTATTATAATATAGTAAAATATTTTTTTATATATTTATTTATATCTCGTTTAGAAAGAGGCTTAAAAAATGAACTTAAACAATACAAAGCGAGTACACTTTATTGGAATTGGTGGCATAAGCATGAGCGGGCTTGCTGAAATTTTACATAAAAACGGCTATGCCATAAGTGGTTCAGATGCCACAGACTCGGACATTATTAAACACTTAAAACAAATTGGAATAAATGTTTTTCTTTCTCATGAACAAAAAAATATAACAAATGACATAGAGCTTGTTGTTTATACAGCGGCAATTAAAGAAGATAACCCCGAAATAATTGCTGCAAAGCAAAAAAATATTAAAATAGTTGATAGGGCATTTTTGTTGGGCGTAATGATGCAAAGCTATAAATGCCCAATTTGTATTTCGGGAACGCACGGCAAAACTTCAACGTCTTCTATGGTTGCAGAAATATTAATTGCAGCAGATAAAAACCCAACTGTTACAATAGGCGGAATTGTTCCTTCAATAAATTCCAGTTTTTTAATAGGCGGCGAGCAATATATGGTTATTGAAGCTTGCGAATATTTTAACAGCTTTTTAAAATTTAAACCTAAAGCCGGAATAATTTTAAATATAGAACCAGACCATTTAGATTTTTTTAAAGACATTTCTCATATTGAAGCATCTTTTAATGAGTTTGCGAACAATATTAAAGAAGACGGCTTTTTAGTTATAAACGGCAACATTGAAAATTTAGACAATATAACTAAAAATTTAAAATGCCGCATTATAACATATGGCAATAAAAATTCAAATTGGTTTTGCGAAAACATTTTGTTTGATGAAAACGGCTGCAGTTCTTTTGATATTGTTAGGCACGGGCAAAAAATATGCCGCCTTTCTTTAAAAGTTATAGGCATACATAACGCACACAATTGCATTGCGGCATTTGCTTGCGCATATGAGCTTGGAATTGATGTTTCAAAAATTATTAAAGGGCTTGAATCATTTATTGGTGCAAAAAGGCGCTACGAATTTAAAGGAAGCTTTAATGGCGTAACAGTTGTAGACGACTATGCACACCACCCAACAGAAATTAAAGCAACACTTGCCGCTGCCAAAAAAAGCAAACACCGTAAATTGTTTTGTGTTTTCCAGCCTCACACATACACAAGAACAATAAACCTTTTAGATGACTTTGCAAATTCTTTTGAAAACGCAGACGAAATAATTATTTTAGATATTTATTCTGCAAGAGAAAAAGATTTGGGTGTTGTTCATTCTAAACATTTGGCCGATAAAATTAATAAGCTTAAAGGAAATGCACATTACTTTTCTTCTTTTGAAGAAGCACAAAACTTTTTACTTAAAACTTGCGTTAAAGATGATTTACTTATAACTATGGGAGCCGGAGACGTATATATACTTGGAGAAAATATTGTTAACAAAAGCCTTGAGTCTTAAATCAAGGCTTTTATTTATTTTATTGAAATTGCTTTTTTTAAAAATGTTTGATATAATATTGGTTTGGTTATAATGTCAAAGGGCAAAAAAGAAAGAAACGGAGGCTGTCATATGACTAATAATCTTTTTAGCACGGCAATACCTAATATATTTATAGATGAATATATGCCGTTTGCTAGTTCGACATCTTCAGTTGTTTACATATTTTTTTACAGATACGGGCAGGCAGGAATATTTGAATTTTGCATTAAAGATGTTTCAGAAAAACTAAATTTAAAAAAAATAGAACTTCTTAATTGCCTAAAATATTGGCAAGACGAAGGAATAATTAAAGTTGTTGAGGAAGATGAAACTTTTTCAATTGAATTTCTCCCTATAGTTAAACGTGTTGCAGCAAAAATAAAAAATGGTGTCCGCCCAACATATAGCCCTCAAGAGCTTGAAATTTACAAACAAAAGGATGAAAGAATAGCTAACTTGTTTTCGGAAGCCGAAAAAATACTTGGAAAATATTTAACATTTAATGATTTAGAAACAATTTTTGGTTTTTATGAATGGTTAAGGCTTCCTATTGATGTTGTTCTATTTTTGCTTAAACACTACGCAGACAAAGAGAAAAGAAACGTTAGCTATATTGAAAAGGTTGCTACAAGCTGGGCTGAAAATGATATTAGAAGCATTGAAGCAGCAGAACAATATGTTGAAGCTTCTAAATTTGAATTTAAGGAAATTATGAAAGCATTGGGACTTTCAAGAAGAACTCCTGCACCTGTTCAAATGGAATATATGGAAAAATGGCTTACAGAATTTAATATGCCACTTGAGTTAATATTAATAGCTTGCGAAAAAACAATTATTAAGATAAGCGAGCCAAATTTTTCGTACGTTGATAAAATATTAGAAAGTTGGAAAGAAAATAGTATTAAAACTGCAGAACAAGCAAAACTTGAAGATGAAAAGTTCAAATTAAAAAATGGAAAAAAAGCTCCTGTTAAAATAAATCGTTTTGTTAATTTTAAGCAAAGAAAATGGGATTACGATAAAATTTCAGAAGTTGAAGATGAATATTTAGAGCAATTTTTAAAAAGCTAGAAAAACTTAGGAGGGAGGACTTTGGAGCAAAAAAAAATATATTTAGAAGTTTTAAATGATTTAGAAAGAACAAGAACAAAAACAAAAGCACAGTTAGATGCAAGAATTAGTGAAGTTCATCAAAAAGTTCCTCAAATTAAATATATCGAAATAGAAATTCAAAAAATATATTCAAGCTTATTTGAACAAGTTTTTTCTCCTAATGCAAAAGAATTTGTTTTAAATGCAAAAGAAAAAATTAACACCTTAAAGCAACAGCAAGAAAAATTGCTTATTGAAAACAATTTTTCTAAAAACTATTTGAAGCAAAGCCATGAGTGTGGAATTTGCGAAGACTTGGGATTTATTGAAAACAAACCTTGTCGATGTTTTAAACAAAAGTTAATTGACAGATATTTTGGAATGTCTAACCTAAAAAAAGATATTTTAAAGCATGAAAATTTTAATACATTCAATATTAATAATTATTCGGAAGAAGTTGACGTGCTATTTAATAAATCGCCCAAAGAAAACGCAGAACGCGCATATAGCATTTGCAAAAGGTTTGTTGAAGTTTTTGGTAAAAAATGTGTAAATTTAGTTATTTATGGAAATACAGGACTGGGCAAAACATTTTTATGCAATTGCATTGCAAAAGAAATACTTGAAAAAGGTTGCACTGTATTATATACCACAGCACCTAAGCTTTTTAAAGAATTAAAAGAATGTTATTTTAACAACAACATAAAAGAAAATAATATGATTTTTAATGCAGATTTGCTTATTATTGATGATTTAGGAACTGAAGTTTCAACGATTGTTTCAGGCACAGAATTGTTTAATATTATTAATTCAAGAATTATAACGCAAAAATCAACAGTTATTTCAACAAATTTTTCCCCTAACGAACTTCAAGATATGTATTCTGATAGAATTGTTTCAAGGATCTTTGGAGCCGATTATGTAAGAATACAACTTTTCGGCGAAGATATTAGACTTATAAAAAAAAAATTAGGAGTTGAAAAAAATTGAGCAGTGTTTCAAAAATTTTTGGTAGCATGGTTTTTAATGATATTGTAATGAGAGAAAGATTGCCACATCAAACATATAAAGCTATGAAGAAAGCTATAGAAGAAGGAAAAAGTTTAGATATAAACATTGCCAACATAGTAGCCAACGCAATGAAGGATTGGGCTATAGGCAAAAACGTTACCCATTTTACACATTGGTTTCAACCTATGACAGGCATAACAGCCGAAAAGCACGAAAGCTTTATTTCCCCAACGCAAGAAGGCAGCGTTATTATGGAATTTTCTGGCAAGGAATTAATTAAAGGCGAATCAGATGCTTCAAGCCTTCCTTCTGGTGGATTACGTGCAACTTTTGAAGCAAGAGGTTACACAGCATGGGACCCAACGTCTTTTGCATTTATAAAAGATGGTTGCCTTTGTATACCAACAGCTTTTTGCGCATATGGCGGCGAAGCACTTGACAAAAAAACGCCCCTTTTGCGTTCTATGGAAGCACTTAACAAGCAAGCACTTAGAATTTTAAAGCTTTTCGGCAAAAATGAGGTTAGGCGTGTTGAAGCAACCGTTGGACCAGAACAAGAATACTTTTTAATTGATAAAAATTTATATGAAAAACGCAAAGATTTAAAATATTGCGGAAGAACACTTTTTGGCGCAAGACCATCAAAAGGGCAAGAAATGGAAGACCACTACTTTGGAACTATTAAACCAAGAGTTTCGGCGTTTATGAAAGAACTTGACGAGGAACTTTGGAAGCTTGGTATTTTATCTAAAACAAAACACAACGAGGCCGCACCATCTCAACACGAATTGGCTTCAATATTTACTTCTGCAAACATTGCAACAGACCACAATCAACTTACAATGGAACTTATGAAAAAAGTTGCAAGTAGGCATGATTTAGTGTGTCTTCTTCACGAAAAGCCTTTTTCATATGTTAACGGTTCGGGCAAGCACAACAACTGGTCACTATGCACAGATGAAGGAACAAACCTTTTAGAACCGGGCGATTCTCCCGAAGATAACGCTATGTTTTTGCTGTTTTTATGTGCATTTATAAAAGCTGTGGACGAATATCAAGACCTTTTGCGTGTTTCAGCAGCAAGCGCAGGAAACGATTGGCGCTTGGGGGCAAATGAAGCACCACCAGCTATTATTTCAGTTTTTTTAGGCGATGAATTAACCGACATTTTAGAGTCGATTAAAAACAGGACAAGTTACTTTAGCAAAGAAAAATGTGAAATGGAAATTGGCGTTCATGTTTTGCCTAAGTTTCCAAAAGACACAACAGACAGAAACAGAACATCACCACTTGCATTTACAGGAAATAAATTTGAATTTAGAATGCTTGGCTCTGCTTTTTCAATTGCAGGCCCAAATATTATTTTAAATACAATTGTTGCCGAATCTCTTTCGATTTTTGCCGATAGATTAGAATATTCTAAAGATTTCAAACAAGCCTTAAATACGCTAATTGCAGAAACAATTAGAAATCACGAAAGAATTATATATAACGGCAATAACTATAGTGACGAATGGGTTAAGGAAGCCGCAAAACGCGGGCTTTATAATTTAAAAAATACAGCCGAGGCGCTCCCACGCTTTATTAACAAAAAGAACGTTCAATTATTTGATAAGCATGGAGTTTTTACAGAAGCTGAAGTTCATTCGAGATTTGAAATATTAATTGAAACATATATTAAAACTATTAATATTGAAGCACAAGTTATGCTTGAAATGACAAAAACTCAAATAATTCCGTCGGTTTTAGCATTTGAAAATGAAATTTGCAAAACAATTTTAAATAAAAAATCTGCCGTTAAAGAAGCTTGTTGTGATTTGGAAGAATCAATTGTTTTAGAATTGTCGGCTCTTTTAACAAGCTTACATAAAGAAACAAAAAATTTACAACAAGCCGTTTGCGATATGAAAAATGAACCCAATATTTTAACAACAATAAAATATTGCAGTGAAACAGTAGTTGGGCAAATGGAAAAATTACGAAAAGTTGCAGATGAATTAGAATTAATTACAAGCGAACAATATTGGCCTTTCCCAAAATATGGTGAATTGCTTTTAGAAAGTAGATAAACAACATAGGCGAGGGCTATTGCTCGCCCCCGCCTATATCTCCTTCTTGCTGATGCTTTGCTTTTCGCTTTTCATTTTTACCTGTCATGTTGCATTTGCCACAAAATACAGCATTTTCCTCAATTACAATTGAACCACATTCTATATTTCCTTGCACATTTCCAGAATCTTTTAAGTGCAAAAGCCCGAAAACCATTATGTTACCTTCAAGCCTTCCTGAAATTTGAGAAGACGAGCAGTTTACATTGCCTTTAACGTGCCCTGTTTCTCCAATAACAAAGCTTCCTTCAATATCAACATCTCCGTTAAGTATGCCATCTATTTGAATATTTCCGCAACCTTTAATGTTGCCATTGCTAAATTCTATTCCTTCACCTAAAAGCGTTCCAACGTTTTCAAAGTCCGGTTTTTTTGCGGCTTTTCTTGAAAACATAAATTTTCCCTCCGCAGTTTTATTTTCAAATTATATTTGAATTATTACAACAATATAACACATTTTTTTCAATTTGAAAAGAAAAAACTTAACCTTTGACAAGTAGTTTAAAACAATTTAAAATATAAAGCTAAAAGGGGATGACTGCATGAAATACAAATATTTGGCAACCGCAAGCATTTTAATGCTGTTAACTTTAACAATGAATAAAATTTATGCCGCAACAATTCAGCCGGGAACAGTAGAAGACCCACTTGTTTCGCAAAGTTATGTTGATGACAGAGTAGAACAGATTTTGCATTTAATATCTGAAAACTTCAAAGAAAAAGGAACAACCGATAGCGAAAATTCGTCTTCACAAGAAACAGTAAACAAAATAACTAAAGCAGAAAAGGAAGAAATTATTTCTGAAATTATGAAAGAATTGCAGCTTTTAAATGAGGAAGGAATGAAATACGTTCCTGTTAGTGCATCTAAAGGTCAAATAATTACTGGCTTTGAAGGAACAGAAATAATTTTAAGAAGCGGCACTGCTTCAGCAGTTTGCCCCGGACAAAACGGCATTGTTAACGTAACGGACGGAAAAGAACTTTTAAACGGTAACAGAATTACAATAAACAATTTGTTAATTATTCCACGTCACGATGGGCGAGGCGCTAAAGCAATTACTGATGCGTGGTTTATTATTAAAGGGGAATACGAGATAAAATGAAATTTAAAACAATAAAAAGAGTGGCAAGCTTGCTTTGTACCGTTGTTGTAGCGTTTACATCAAGCCTAACACCAGCACACGCAGCAACATTTTTCTACGAAAAAGCAACAAAAGAAACAATCGGAAAAGGAATAACATATGAATCAAACAGAATTGTTACAAATAAAGGCTTGCTTGATGTATATGTTTTAAAAGCACCGCTAAAAGACCCATACATAAAAATAAAACCGGCGCAATCAGCTGTTGATTATGGGTTAAAAGAAAAAACATCTAAATTATTAACCGATAACGGCGCTATTGCAGGAACAAACGGAGATTTTTTTGATATTGCAGGCGACTATTCAAACACAGTTGGGGCAGTTGTTAAAGATGGAACGCTTGTTTCAACAGACATATTTATGAACACAGGAAAAAACAATTACGCAACATTTTTTATAGATAACAGTGGCAACCCTTTTATAGATTACTTAAAAACAAATATACGCTTTGAAAATAACGGTGCCGAAAATATAAAAGTTGTAGGTTACAACAAAGTACCAAATTACGATGGTGCTATATATATAGACAGAAACGCTATGTTTTCAACAAAACTGCTTCAAAAATGGGACAGGTTAGCAAGTTTTTATAGAATTGTTGTTGAAAATGATGCCGTGTCTTATATTTCGCAAAAAGGCGAAAATGTTGAAGTTCCCGAAAACGGCTATGTAATTTTAACTGACAACAACATATCATCTGTTAAAGTTGGCGATAAATGCAAAATTAAAGTTTCGGCATCTATAGACTATGAAGCGATGCAATCGGCAATTGGAGGTGCAGGGAAACTTTTAAGCAACGGGCAAATTGTAATTGACAGCGGTTACGTTGCGCAAGGAACAGCGCCAAGAACAGCAATTGGTTTTAATAAAGAAAACAACGAAATTATTATGCTTGTTGCCGATGGCAGAACGCATAGTATTGGGGCAACGCACGACGAGCTTGCATCTTTAATGTTAAAATACGGAGCATACAACGCAATGCACTTAGATGGTGGCGGTTCTAGCGCTATGGGGGTTAAAAAACTTGGAGAAAAAACCGTTTCGGTAGTTAATACTCCTTCAGGTGGAACAGAGCGCAAAGTTGCAAATGCGCTTGGCATTTTTATCGAAGCGCCACAAAGTTCTGAAATTAAAGCTTTAACCGTTAAACCGCAAAACGTTAATGTATTTAAGGGTACAGGCGTTCCCGTTAAAGTTTTTGGAAGCGGAGAATACTATAATGAAATTGAATTAGAAAAGTCTAAGCTTGTAGTTAGCTTTACAGACAGCGAAGGCGAATTTAAAGATGGGCTTTTTTACCCAAGCAAGCTTGGCGAAATTACATTTTCGGCAAATTATGAACAGCTTTCGGGTTCTGCAAAATTAAATAGCTTAAATATGGCGGCTCTTATGCCTAATGTTTCCAAAATTAACGCCGGTGTTTCGGGCAAAACTCAGCTTTCATTTAACGGAATTAGCAAAGATGGCATATCAGCTTATGTTTATGGCGGTGTTAAGTATGAAGTTTTTCCTTCTGAAAGAGGGCATATGGAAGGTGATACATTTGTTGCCGACAGCACAGGGGCAGGCTATATTAAATGTTCTGTTGGTGATGTTGTTTGTTATATAGACGTTAATGTCGGCTATAAAATGGTTCCAATTTATTCTTTCAGCGGCGTTTTACCATTATATTTTTCAAAATACCCCGACATGGTAGGCGGAGATGTTTGGATTGGAAAACAAGAAGAAAGGGAATGTACAACGCTTGAATATAAATTTGACGTTAGTGAAATAACTCAAGCGGCATATGTAGGTTTTGAACAACCGCTTTTGCTTAAAGATAACCCAAAAAGCATAACACTTCACGTATATGGCGATAACTCAAACAATTGGCTTAGGGCTAAAATTTTAGATAGCAGCGGAAATGATTTTGTTATTGATTTGGCAAAAGAAATTTCTTGGGAAGGCTGGAAGCAAGTTACAGCAAACTTGCCATATAACGTTAAATATCCAGTATATCTTGAAAAAGTTTATGTTGCAGCTGTGTCATCTGCAAGCACATATACCAGCAGGTTGCATTTTGCAGATTTATCGGGCGATGTATTAATCGAACACAAACCATTGGAACATTCAGCCTCAACGCTATATCGTGACAATTTAAAAGCAGATTTAGCAAATGAGTCGATGCCTAATTCGTTCGACATAACCGTTTGCGGAGATATTGCTATTAATGGCAGCGAAAAACCTGAAAAATACAGTGAAATACAAAACAAGGCAATTACAAAGCTAAAAGAAGGCAGCACTTTTGCAATTTTTGCAGGAACTTCAGATATAGATTATGATATAGGAGTTAAGGCAAGCAAATGGGGCGGTGGCTATCATGTACAAGGCAAAGACAACACTTTAATTATTTATATGAGCGCTGCAAAAGGCGGCTTAATGTCAACAGATGTAACGCAATGGAGTCGGTTTGAAAAAGATATTGCAAATTCGGGCGCTTCTCATGTTATTATTGTAATGGACAAAAGCCCTCTTAATTTTAGCGTAACTAAGGAATATATGCTTTTGCATGATGTTTTGAAAGAGCTTGGAAAAAACGTTTTTGTTGTTTCAACAGAAGGAACAACGCCATCTATTAACGTTAAAGATAAAATTAGATATATTAATTTGGGCGGACTTTTTAAAGGCGACAAAACAGAAAATTATGAAGGCTTCGGTATTCTTAGATTTAGAATTTCGGGAAATGACATTAAATATGAAATTAAATAATATTTTGAAATTAAGCAGGTGAATTTTATTAGTAAAAATATAACATTAACAGTATTTTCTGTAACAGCAATAACATTAGTTGCAAGAGTTCTTACGCTTATTAGCATACAGCTTTATATGTCATTTTACGGCGCAAAAGACCCATATTTAAACATATATTCATATGCATTAACTATGCCTAACACTATATTTACTTGCATTGGAACGCTTTTAACAACAGTTGTTGTTCCAATTTATTCGTCGCTTTTAGCCAAAAAACAAAATAACGAGGCAAAAAAGTTTTTAGATGACGTAATTTCTATATCATCGATTTTAATTTTAGCTTTAATCTTAATTGGAATTATATTTGCGCCTGTTTTAGTTAAACTTAGTAAACTAGAACTATATGACTATGCCGTTTTTTCAATACGTGTTTTAATGCCTGTTATGCTAACGTATGGCTTAACGTTTATTTTTCAAGGTATTTTGCAATCCCATGGCAAATTTAAGCTTTCTGCTGCCGTTAGTATACCTACAAGCCTAATTACAATGGGATATGTACTTATTTTTGGAGAGAAATTCGGCGTAACAGGGCTTTTGTTTGCAACATTTTTAGGTTTATCTATGCAAGCTGTAATACTTTTGCCTTCCGTAATTAAAACAGGTTATAGGTTTAAGCCATCTTTCGACTTTAAAAATGAACATATAATTAAATGCACAAAGCTAATATTGCCTGTATTGCTTGGGGTTTCGGCGTACCAAATTAATACTATTTTCAATGCAACATTAGCCACAAAGTTTAACAGCGTTACACTAATGCAAAACGTTCAGAATTTAGTTGTAATTTCAATATTAACGTTTGTATATTCTTTAACTTCTGTATATTACCCTAAATTTACAACTCTTTGGGCAAGCAAGAATATTAATGAGTATAAAAAAACGCTTGGCAACGTTAGCAGTCTTTTAATTTTCTTACTGCTTCCTGCAACATTTGGGTTTATTTCAATTAGGTACGAAATATTTAACCTTTTAACAAATTGGGGGAAAGTTACTCAATCAGACGTTATTTTATCAGGGCAGTTATTAGGGCTTTATTCATTGGGCATTTGTGCATTGGGCTTTAAAGAAGTTTTGGATAGAGCGTTTTATTCGCAAGGAAATGCTAAAATATCCGGGCTTGTTGGTGTTTTAATAATGAGCTTAAACGTTGTATTTAGCCTAACTTTAATTAACATGCTTGGCATTTTGGCAATGCCAATTTCGTTTTCGCTTTCAAGTACGTTTGGTGTTTTGGTGCTGCTTTTTATAATGAACAAAAAGGCAGAAGGATTTTTAAAACAACTGTTTCCGGTTTTTGTTAAATGTTTACTTGCAGCAGTTGTTATGTTTTTAGTGCTATATTTTGAAGTTTTGTTTTTGGGAAACGTGCTTCAAAATGGTTTTGTATTTAGAGCAATTAAATTGTTTGTTCCTATTTTGTCGGGGGTTGTAATATATTTTTTAATAACCTATTTGCTAAAGGCTAATTTTCTCCTAAAAAATAAATTTTAGGAGTTTTTCTTTATTTTTAGAAAATTTAGAAAATTTGGTATTGTATTTTAAAATACACTATGCTATTATAGATACTTGTATGATTCCTTACTCTTTTTTATGGTTTTTTGGTTTTTGTTTTTAACCTAAAATCAAAGGAAAAAGGGTCTAATGTCCAAAAGGAGGTGTAACTCGTGAATAAATACGAACTGGCTATAATAATTAAAGCAACTTTAGATGAAGAAGCAAGAAAGACTGAAATTGAAAAAATCCATGGTTTAATCGAAAGATTTAATGGAACAATTGAAAAAGTCGATGATTGGGGAAAAAGACGGCTTGCATATGAAATTCAAAAACAAACCGACGGCTTTTATAGTTTTATAACATTCACATCAGAAGCAGATGCTCCTTCTGAAATTGAAAGCCGTTTGCGCATTAGAGAAAATGTGCTTCGCTTTTTAACAATCCGTCAAGAAGCATAAGGAGGGTTTTAGATGAACAAAGTAGTTTTAATGGGGCATTTAGCCCGCGACCCTGAAATTAGATATTCTCAAAGTGCAGAACCAATAGCTGTTGCAAGATACGCAATTGCCGTTAGCAGGCGCTTTAAAAAAGAAGGCGAGCCAGAAGCCGATTTTATAAATTGCGTTGTTTTCGGAAAAAGCGCGGAATTTGCTGAAAGATATTTTAAAAAAGGAATGAGAATTGCCATTTCGGGAAGCTTGCGTACAAGCAGCTGGGACGATAAGCAAACAGGACAAAAACGATATGGCGTTGAAGTTATTGTTGACGAGCAAGAATTTGCGGAAAGCAAAGCATCATTTGAAAACCGCCGCTCATCACAACCTATGAATCAAGGCAATCAAAACAAGTCGTCGTTTAATTCTTTTGATGATGCAGATGATTTCGGAATGAATATAGACCAAAGCATTGACGATTCAGATTTACCATTTTAATTATATATTGCAAGCTATAGAAAATGGAAAGGAGGCGTTTTTAAAATGATTCAAAAAAAACGTGGACGCAGAAAAAAACGTGTTTGTACTTTTTGTGCAGATAAAATAAATACAATTGATTACAAAGATATTGCAAAGCTTAGAAAATTCGTTTCAGAAAGAAGCAAAATTTTGCCTCGCAGAATATCGGGAAATTGCGCAAAACATCAACGCGCATTAACTGTTGCAGTTAAACGTGCCAGACACATGGCGCTTATGGCATTTACACAAGACTAATAATACCAAAAGCCGGCATCATTTTATGTGATGTCGGCTTTGTTATTTTGTTCTGCAAATTCTTCAGTTAAAAAACTAGTTCAAATTAATTTCTAATATGTCTACAATATTTCCTATGCTCTGTAAATTCTGCAACAGAAAGCCTTTTCTTAATTTCAGTTAAAACTAGTTTAAAGTAATTTCGAATACATCCCCAATATTCCCTATAAAAGCAATCATTCCGTTTGCAGGTAAAACAGTTGTATCGTTGCCGCTTACTGTTGTAAAGTTTACACAAATGTTGTTTTCATCGTATACAGCAAATGCTGCGCCTTCTGGTATTTTAACTTTCATAGTTTTGCCAACAGAAGTTTCTCCAACTTTACAATATCTTACAAAACCGTTTTGTTGTATTGTGCAAATAGAACGTTCGCCGCCAAAAATTGTTGGTATATTTTCCGAATTAATAAATGTATAGCCTCTTGCTTTTAAATATTCAGCATCGTTTTCTTTAAAAAACTTTAAATCTGTTGCTTCTCTAAATCTTAATACGTTAACAGCATTGTTTTCATCCACAATTTTAGACCCACCGAAAGCATAGCCGTTTTCTGTGTCAACAGTTAATTTCGAAGGCGATAAAGAAGGAATAAAGTATATTTGCGAAGTTGCTTTATCATCAACTATATAGTATGTATCGTTGTTTCTTTCATTCCAAACACTTGCTATATTTTCATCAATTGCATTAGGAACTAGTTTTTGGCTATCGAAATATGCCCATGCAACTTGACCAACCCCCGGCAATGTTAAATATGTTTTAATGTTTAAATATGTTTTGCCGTTCTTTTCTTCTGAAAAAGATGCTGTAGCGTTGCCGTCGTTATTTTTAAATTCGCCGTTTCCAACGTATGTAAGCGTTTGTGCAGGAACCATTCCGCCAAGCAATGGAGGGATAGTTAATTGCCCGTCTTTAACTTCTAAATTTATTATAACGCCTGCATTAGCATATGCACCTGAATATTTTTCCATTTCTTTTGGCATTTCCGCTTTAACAGGCAATTCGAATTTTCTCTCTGGTTTAATTTCATCAATAACGCCTTTTTCTTTTAAAGCTTCAGCTAATATGCTTGAAGCAAATGCGTAATTGTAAATTGAAGTTCCACCAGAAGACATAACAGCCATTGCTATGTTGTGTTCTGGAATTGCAACTATAGCACTATGATACAACATTGTGTCACCGCCTTTAAAAAGCGCTTTAATGCCATAATTGCTAAGAGGGAAGCCGCTTACTGTATCCCAACCAAGTCCATACGAGAAAATGTTTTCTCCACCGTCGTTAACCCAAATACCATTTTTGTATTCTTCGCTTTGCATTGCCAAGGCTGACTTTTCGGATAAAATTTCAGGTTTTTCGCCCATAACAATTTGTGCAAACTTACAAACTTCTTCTGCAGTTGAATATATGCCGCCTGTTCCAATTACGTTTATTGTATCTAATGGCAAAGCTTTATCGTACATTGGCATGTAAACTTTTGCAAGCTTTTCTTTGTCAAATTCATCAAGCGGTGTTTTTGTGTTTTCAAGTTGAAGCGGTTGTGAAAAGTTTTTATCTATAAATTCTGTAAAACCAATTCCGCTAACACGTTCAACTAAAATTTCAAGTAACGCAAAGCCATCATTGCAATATTCGGAAGCTTCGCCGGGGGCTTGCTTTAATATTTGCACTTCTAAATTTTTCAATAAATCATCGTGTGCTATTGTGTCGTTGTCATTAAATAAAAAGGCATTTTTAAAATGTGTTCCGTAAATTCCAGATGAATGATTTAAAAGCATTCTTGGAGTAATTTGTTTATATCTTTCATCTGCCATTTTAAAATCTTTTAAATAAGTAGTTAATGGCTTATCAATGTCAACTTTCCCTTCGTCAACAAGCTTCATTACAGCAGCTGCGGTGTAAGTTTTACTAATAGAGCCAACGCCATACATATTATAGCTTTCGATAGCTTTGTTTTCTGCTTTATCGTATACCCCCTTACTTCCTGAAAGCACTATTTCTCCGTCTTCAATCATTGCATATTGCACGCTTGTTGCACCATATTGAGAAACTAATGTTGAAGCAATTTGTTCTGCCTTTTCTTTTAACGTATCACCGCTTGGTTGCGCAAAAACAGGCAAAGATGTTAGCATAATGCCAACTGACAATATTACTGAAACTAGTCTTTTCATAAATGCCATAACTCCTTGGTTTTATTTTTTTGAAATTTTTTATAATATTCGTTAAATGTATAAACGAATGTATT
>CAZHPA010000033.1:0-23431 GCA_964533945.1 uncultured Defluviitaleaceae bacterium | reverse complement strand
AATTCCATATTATTCCATGGCAAACTAACCGACAAGCCAAATCGTACTACAAAAAGTTTAATATTTCGATAACCTGCACAAAAATTGAATTGTTTGCTTAAGGTTGCACTAAAATGTAATATATGGTAAACTATTTATTAAAGCAAATTATAAAAACTGGAAAGGAGAAAGTTACTATAGTTTTTTTGGTAACAGTTTTTAATAATGATAAATTTATATAATGACTTAGATTTTTTAAATATGGAAGCAATATTTTCCGATGAAACAGAAAACTTTGTCATTCCAAGCGAGCCAACATCTTGCGAACCTGTTGTAATTAAACTTAGAACATGGGAAAACAATGTTGATTCTGCTTTTTTATGTGTTAAATTTTTAGATGGGCAACTTAAAAAATATCAAATGAAAAAAATAAATTCCTTAGATAAAAATTTTGATTTCTATTCCTTCACATTAGATAAAATTGAAAATAAAATACATTATTACTTTGAAATTTCAAAAACATCTTTAATTAAAAGCGGCACTTATTATTACAATAAACAAGGTGTTCAACGATGCCTAGATGAAGCTTTTAACTTTACAATTATTCCTAACTTCTTTTCCCCAAAATGGTTAAGAGGCGCTGTTATATATCAAATTTTTGTAGACCGTTTTTATAGCGGTAATGAAAAAAATAATGTTGTTAACAATGAATATGCATATTTAGGAAAAGCTGCAAAGCATGTAGAAAAATGGAACAAAGAAGTTTCAAAAGAAGATATATGCAATTTTTACGGCGGAGATTTGCAAGGGATTATTGAAAAAATTGAATATTTAAAAAGCTTGGGTGTTGAAGTAATTTATTTAAACCCAATTTTTGTTTCTCCAAGCAACCATAAATACGATATTCAAGACTACGACTACGTTGACCCACACATTGGAATTATTGTTGAAGACGGGGGTGACCCTTTATATTTTGAGAAATTCCACAATAAATATGCAACTATGTATATTAAAAGAACAACCGATAAAGCTAACCTTGAGGCAAGCAACGCCTTTTTTTGCAAATTGGTTGAAATTTTGCATGAAAACGGCATTAAAATAATATTGGATGGGGTTTTTAATCATTGCGGAGCATTTAACAAATGGCTAGACCATGAAGGATTTTACGCAGGCAACGAATATCCTGTTGGTGCGTATCGTGATGAAAACAGCATATATCATAATTATTTTAGGTGGTATGACAAAGATTGGCCAAACAACGACTGTTATGACAGTTGGTGGGGTTTTAGCAATCACCCAAAGCTAAACTATGAAGCGTCGCCTGAACTTTATGAATACATTTTAAACGTTGGAAGAAAGTGGGTTTCACCACCATTTAACGCTGATGGCTGGCGGCTTGATGTTGGGGCGGATTTAGGATATTCTAAAGAATTTAATCATAAATTTTGGCGTGATTTTAGAAAAGCTGTTAAAGAAGCAAACCCTAATGCCGTTATTTTGGCAGAACATTACGGTGACCCAAGAGATTGGCTAGAAGGCGACCAATGGGATACAATTATGAATTACAGCGCTTTTATGGAACCAATTACATGGTTTTTAACGGGAATGGAAAAGCACAGCGAAGAATTTCGCCCCGATTTACTTTGTAATGCCTCTGCCTTTGAAGGTGCAATGCGCTATTATATGTCTAGGTTTTCAATTCAATCGCAATTAATAGCAATGAACGAGCTTTCAAACCACGACCATTCAAGATTTTTAACACGTACTAATATGACAGTTGGTAGGCTACATACCAAAGGAGCAGCGGCTGCCAATGAAAATGTTAATAAGAATATTATGTTTGAAGCAGTTACATTTCAAATGACATGGCCGGGCGCTCCAACAATTTATTATGGTGATGAAGTTGGGCTTTGTGGTTGGACAGACCCCGATAATAGAAGAACTTTCCCTTGGGGAAGCGAAGATTTACTGCTTTTAAATTTTCATTGCGAAATTATTAAATTGCGAAAAAGATACGAAGTGTTAAGAACAGGTTCTTTTGAATACTTAATCGTTGAATATGGCATTTTATGCTATGGAAGGTTTAATAGCAACGAGAAAATTGTTGTTGTTTTAAATAACAACAATGTTGTTAAACAACTTTCAATTCCCGTTTGGAAACTTGAAACTAAAAAAAGCGGCACGGCAAAATTATTAATTTCAACAGGCAACGACAATTTTTCAACAAAGGAAAAAGAAATTAAATTTGAATCGGGTTATTTAAAAATTTCAGCCGAACCTTTTTCTAGCATGATTTTAGAAGTATAATTCCTTTTAGTAACTAAAACCCCTTTTCAGGGGTTTTAGTTTAAAATGCTTGTTGTAATCTCCCAAACGTTGTCTTTTTCAAGGCCGCGCTTCCAAAATGCAACGCCTGCCAAATCATATTTTTTTGCAACTTTTAATTTTTCTTCTATAGATTTAGTATCTTCAAGCCAAGATTTATATGTAACGTTTTTGCCTTCCTCAACTTTACTATATTCCCCGTAATAAACTCCTTTATCGGGTAGCCATTCAAGTTCTACATTTTCATCTTTAAAAAGCTTTAATGCACGCTCCATGCTGTAAGCTCTGCTTGAAATTTTGCCGTCTTCTGTTTCTTTCCAAACTCTTGTATATAAAGGGATTCCTAAAAGTATTTTTTCCTTAGGAACTTCTAATAGCGTGTCACTTGCGCCCTTATCCACAAAACCGATTGACGCAACAGGCCCGCTTGTTTCAGAACCTGCGTAATGCTCATCGTATGCCATAACACAAATATAATCAACAACATTGCCAATTTCTGTGCGGTTGTAATACATAGACCAGCTGCTTGGCACATACATATCAACAGAAACAACAACACCTTGCTCATGCAAAAGCGGCGTTAATTCTCTTAAAAATTGCAAAAAGTTTGTGGCATCTTCTTTTAAAACTTGCTCAAAGTCGATGTTAATTCCGTCTAAGTCATATGTTGCGCAAAATGCTAAAATCTGTCTAATAACGTTATCTCTTGCATCTGCGCTGCTTAATACTTTATGAGAAATTTTAGAATTAAAATTGTCTGAAACAAGCCCCCAAACTTGATAGTTGTTTTGATGTGCAAATTCTACGTAATTTTTGTCGGCTATATTAATTATATCGCTGTTTAAAATTTCTGCTTCACCGTCAAATGAAAACCATGTTGGCGAAAGAACGTTAACACCTTCATGCACAACAAAGCGTTCTTTGTTTTTATTTGCATCTGCGTTGTCAATTTGATCCCAAACTAAAACAACTTTTCCTTCAATAGATTTTTTAAGATTTATAGGTTTGGCTTGTTCTGCAATTACAGGTACAGTTTCTTCTGTAATTTCAATGTTTTTTGCTACAATGTACCCAACTATGCCGTTTTCTGTTCGTATTTTACGAAATCTTTCGTCTTTAATATCTTCATCTTCAAATACAACAACTTCACTTCCTTTTTCAAGTTCTGCAGCAATTGGGCTTTTAATATTTGCTTCAAACCTAATTTTAGATGTGGCTAATATGTTTGCAATTGTATATGATTTATCTGTTAAATCTATAATTATGGCGTTGGTTTTTGATGGTCTTGATACTTTAACGTTATATAACTTTTCTAATATATCTTTTGGAACAAAAGGAATGTTATTAAATTTATAAACTGGAAAATTTAATTGCATTGGCTTATTGTTGACGTAATATGTAAGTTCGTCTGTTTGCATATGAATTACTTTATTTTCGGTTGTGATACTTAGCCTACTTTTAGCTTCGTCCCAAAATATGTATTTATCAATTTTTTCTTTAACAAATTCAACAGGAACGTAAACTTGTTCGTCGTTTTCAAATGAAATGTTTTCGCTTACAATAATTTCATCTTCAAAAACTAAATATAAATTATTTTTATTAATTTTGTAATAGTCATAGACACTGACTTTTTGAAAGCTTGGTAAGTATTTATCGGCTGTAATTTTGCATATACTACAAAAAGCACAAAATAAAGCAAATATAAAAAACAGCTTTTTAAACTTCATTTATTTCACCCCACTACTATATATAATAGTATAATTATATCACACAAGCAAGAAAAAAGTTAGAAAATAATATGTATTGTTGAAATATGGCATAAGGAGCAAACAGTATGGACTATTTAAAGCAAGCCAACTTAATACATAAAAAAACAGGTGTAATTGATGCACATTTTGATTTAGCACCTCAAATTTTAAGATTTAGGCAAAAAGGCGAAAGAAATGTATTAGAAAATAAATTTTTAAAAGATTTTATAGATGGCAACATAAAAGTTGTAGTTGCAGCTGTTTTTATTGACAATATTTTTATTCCAGAAATGGCTTTAAAGCTTGCATTATGTCAAATAGAAGCTTTGCATGAAGATGTTTTAGAATGCCATTCTTTTGTTATTGCAACAAACAAAGCAGAATTGCAAAAAGGCATTAATAATGGGAAAATTGTAATTTTAATATCGCTTGAGGGGCTGGACCCAATTGGCAATGAATTAAGTTTGCTTGGCATATTTAAAAAGTTAGGGGTTACTTTTGCTGGTTTAACGTGGAGTAGAAGAAACTATATAGGCGATGGCTGCCATTATTTAAGCGCTAAAGAAGGAAAAAAAGGGGGACTTAGTCAATTTGGGGTTGAAGCTATATTGGAAATGGAGAGAGTTGGAATAATTATAGATGTTAGCCATTTAAACGATGAAGGTTTTGAAGATGTTTTGAAGTTTTCAACAAAGCCGTTTATAGCTTCTCATTCTAACAGCAGAACAATTTATTGTATTAAAAGAAATTTAACTGATGAAATGGCGCAAAGTATTGCAAACCGAAAAGGGGTAATTGGGATAAATGGCGTTGACATTATAGTTGGGGGAAAGTTTGAACAATTAGTTAGTCATGTTAGCTATTTAATAAAATTGGTTGGCGCAAAACATGTTGGGCTTGGGCTTGATTTTTGCGATGACAGCGGTTTAAGTTCTTTGCCATACGAGCAAAGCTTTGACCACGACGTTTTAAAAACCCACAGCGACATTGTTAATTTGGCTGCAGAATTGCTTAGGTTGGGGCATAGCGAATGGGAAGTTGAATCGGTTTTGTTTGGAAGTTTTTTTGGGTTTTTTATGGAAAACTTGCATTAATAGTCGCCTTCTTGTTTCAAGTTATGGCATAAAGCATTAATACAACCCAAAAAGCGTTTAGGATTGATTAGGAAGTATAAGGTTTTTAAAAAAGCGTTTAGGGGGCGTGGGGGGGAATTGCAACCCCCCACATTTCTTTGTTTCTTTCTTTTTTAAAGAAAGAAAGGTCTTAACTTCTTTTCTAAAGAAAGAAAGGTCTTAACTTCTTTTCTAAAGAAAGAAAGGTCTTAACTTCTTTTCTAAAGAAAGAAAACTCTAAAGAAAGAAGGGTCTTTGCCTTTTTCTAAATAATGAACATGAACATCAGTTCAAGAACAAGCATCATTCAAATGTTTAGTAGTTATTAAGCTAAAAAACTATAATGTCGCTTTAACTTAGCTTTGCTAAATTTCCAAAGTTTGAAAAATGGAAACCCCGTTTTCAATAACGCTTTCAAGCCTTAAAATAACATCATCTTGACAGTCTTTCATAGCTTTAAGTTCATCATAAGCAATTGCGTAATCACAAATGTTGTTATGTAGCACTTCATTTTTAACAGCATTTAAGTTTTTCTTTTTATCAATTGCTTCAAGCGATTTTTTAATTGCTTCTGTTTCTGAATAGTATTTTTCCATAAATGTTTTATAAGTTTTAATTTGTTCGTCGTTTAATGTTTTTTTGGCGTATCGCATTAAATTAAGCGATGTGTCTATTTTACACATTATTTTATTTTTCTCAATTAAAAGCTCATTTATAATTTTAGAGTTATTTTGAATTTCTTTTAAGGTTTCATTTATTTCAGCGATTACTATTCCGGCATTAATTTCTTCAGGTTCTTTTTTAATAACGCAAACCAACTTGTTGTCTTCTGTAAAAATATCATATGCTAAAGCGCTAACACACACAAAGTTCGGTTTTGAAAGCAAAGAAACCACCAGTAAACCTCCGATAATTCTTTTCATTTTTTTACCTCCATACTGTTATACCGGTTGACATTTATGTTTCTGTATATATTTTCTATATTAGCATAAATATGTGATAAAAATGTTAACATTCTGTTAAATTTTTTAATTTCGGAAGGTTTTTAGCAGAGAGGAAATTGGTGGGCTTTACACCCACCTTTAAATCTTGGAATCTTAGAACAATTTGCCGCCTGAGAACATCATCATAATTAAAATTAAAAACATCATAGAGTTTTCGCCGCCCATCATTGATGGATTCATCATTAATAATAGCAACATCATCATCATCATATCATTGTTTCCTGAATTTGGCACACAGCTTCCTAAACCGTTCATTTAAAAAAACCTCCCATAAAAATTTATAATATATCTTATGAAAGGCTTAATAAATGTTGCCTGTCTTGTTTTTATGAACGTCTTTTTTCAAGCTCTGAATAAATGTCTTCCCATGTAACGTTGCTGTTGCATAGCATAACGCTTAAATGGTACATTAAATCGGCAACTTCATATACTATTTCATCTTTATTTTGATTTTTTGCAGCAATAACAATTTCTGTTGTTTCTTCTCCAACTTTTTTTAAGATTTTATCAATGCCTTTATCAAATAAATAATTAGTATACGAGCCTTCCTTTGGATTTTGTTTTCTTTCTTCAACTGTGCCATAAAGAAATTTTAAAGGGTCTTGTTGTTGATTGTTATTAATTTCATTCGGGTTGTTATAATATTTGCGGAAAAAGCAAGACTTTTCCCCTGTATGACATGCAACTCCTGTCTGTTCAACAAAAACTAGCAGGCTGTCTTGGTCGCAGTCATATCGTATTTCAATAACTTTTTGAAAATGCCCAGATGTTTCACCTTTTAACCAAAGTTCATCTCTTGAGCGGCTATAATAATGAACTTGCCCTGTTTCAACTGTTTTTTCTAAAGCTTGTTCGTTCATATATGCAAGCATTAAAACTTCTTTTGTTTTAAAATCTTGCGCAATTACAGGAATTAACCCGTCTTTATTAAATTTTAATTGCATCTTATCGGAACACCTCTATTTTTTAAATACTGTTTAACTTCATTAATTGTAAGTTGTTTAAAGTGGAAAAGCGATGCAGCCAATGCCGCTTCTGCACAACCTTCTGTTAATGCATCATAAAAATGCGAAAGTTCACCTGCACCCCCTGAAGCTATAACAGGGATATTTACAGCATTTGAAATGGCTTTTGTAAGCTCTATGTCGTAGCCGTTTTTTGTGCCGTCGGCATCCATACTTGTTAAAAGTATTTCGCCTGCTCCAAGCTTTTGCACTTTATACGCCCACTCTACGGCGTCTTTTCCTGTATTTATTCTTCCGCCGTTTAAGTACACATCGTAGCCGCCGCCTTCACGCCTTTTTGCATCAATTGCAACAACAACGCATTGGCTTCCAAATTTACCGGCAGCTTCTGAAATTAATTCTTCTCTTTTTAAAGCGGACGAATTTACGGAAATTTTATCCGCTCCGGATTTAAGAATTTTGCGAAAATCTTCAACGGTTCTAATGCCGCCGCCAACTGTAAGCGGTATAAAAACTTGCTCTGCAACTTTAGATATTACATCCACTATAGTATTTCTATTTTCATGCGATGCTGTTATATCTAAAAAGGTTAATTCGTCTGCTCCTTCTTTGTTATAAAAAGCAGCTATTTCAACAGGGTCGCCGGCATCAATTAAATTAACAAAATTTACACCTTTAACAACTCTGCCGTTGTTAACATCAAGGCAAGGTATAATTCTCTTAGTATGCATTTTTAATCCCTCTCAAATTTACATATAGCTTCATTAAGCTCAACAGCTTTGCTATATAGCGCCTTACCTATTATAACGCCGCTTGCATTTATTTCTGAAACGGCTTGCAAATCTTCCATGCAAGAAATTCCGCCCGAAGCTATAATGTCAACAGTTCCTTTGAGCATATCTATAATTTCTTTTGTTGCTGGAATATTAACTCCTTGCATCATGCCGTCTTTTGAAATATCTGTATATATTATAGTTTTAACGCCTAGCCTTTCCATGTTGCGGCAAAGGTCAAGCGCTTTTATACTGCTTAATTGCTCCCATCCGCAAGCCGCAGCAAGCCCGTCTTTTGCATCAATTCCAACGGCTATTTTGTTGCCGTATTTATTAACAGCTTGTTCGACAAAGCTTGGCGAATTAATTGCAGCTGTTCCCAAAATTACTCTGCTAACACCTAGGCTTAATTTTTGTTCTATGTCGTCCATATTTCGTATTCCGCCACCAACTTGAATTGGAACGGAAACATTTTCAAGTATTTTTTTAATAGCTTCTGTATTATATCCGCTTCCCATTCTTGCACCGTCTAAATCTACAACATGAATAAAGCTTGCGCCTAAGCTTTGCCATTTTTTAGCGATTTCAAAAGGTTCATTGCTAAATACTGTAACATCGTCAAACTTGCCCTGTTTTAATCTAACGCATTTACCGTCTTTTATATCAATTGCCGGATAGATTTTCAATTTGGCTTCTCCTTTGCAGTTCTTTGCTTTAGCTTTTTATAGCTTATTATTACGATTTTTTAGTATAGTTTTTATAGTTCTGCAAAGTTTTTTAAAACTTGCAACCCTACATTTCCGCTTTTTTCAGGGTGAAATTGCAACGCAAAAACGTTGTTTTTATGGGCAGCAACTTGTATTTCTTTTCCATAAAATGTTGTTGCACAAATAATTTCATCTTTTGCTTCAATGTGATACGAATGCACAAAGTATACGTATGGTTCATCATTAAGCCCTGTAAATAGTGGGTCTTTTTTGGTTATATTCAATGAATTCCAACCTATATGTGGTACTTTTTTGCAAAGCTTATCGTTAAGGCGAACAATTTTACCTTCTAAAACCGAAAGCCCTTCAAATTCGCCATTTTCATAGCTTACTTCAAATAGAAGCTGCATACCTATGCAAATTCCTAATAATATCTTCCCTTTTGAAACTGCTTCTTTAATTTCTTTATCAAATTCATTTTTACAAATGGCATCAATTCCGTCACGAAAAGCCCCAACACCGGGAAGTATAATTTTGTCTGCCTTTGCAATTTCTTGCCGTGTTGTAACTATTTTGGCGTTATAGCCAAGAAATTTAAACGCATTTTCAACGTTTTTTAAGTTGCCCATTCCATAATCAATTATGCCAATCATTATTCTAACATTCCTTTTGTAGAAAGTACGCCCGAAACTTTGTTATCTATAGCGGCGGCTTTGCACAGCGCGCGCCCGAAAGATTTGAAAATAGATTCCGCTATATGGTGATTGTTTTTGCCGTGGAAAACTTTGATGTGTATATTCAAACCGCCATAAAGGCAAACTGCCCTAAAAAATTCTTCAATCATTTCCGTATCTAAATCGCCTATTTTTTCTTTTGTAAACGGTGCTTCAAAGCTTAAAAACGGGCGACCGCATATGTCTATTGCGCAAAGGCAAAGTGCTTCCTCCATAGGAACAATTGCTTCTCCAAAACGGCATATGCCAGTTTTATTTTCAAGCGCCTGATTAATTGCTTTTCCAATAACAATTCCGCAATCTTCAACGGTGTGGTGGCAATCTACGTCTATGTCGCCTTCGGCGTTTAAAAAAATGTCTATAAAGCCATGTCTGCTTGTTTGGGCAAGCATATGGTCAAAAAAGCCAATGCCTGTGTATATATTGTTTTTGCCTGTTCCATCAAGCATTAGTTCAAGGTTTATTTTTGTTTCAAACGTTTCACGTTCTATTATTGCGCTTCTTGACATTTTAAAAGCTCCTTCACAACTTGCTCATTTTGCTCTTTCGTCCCGACTGTAAATCTTAAAATTTCTTCGCCGGCATCGCTTTTAAACTTCCTTATTAAAATGCCGTTTTTGTCTAATACATCCCATACATTTTTGTCACTTTTTGCGAAAATAAAATTAGCGTCCGATTTATAAACATTAAGCCATTGTATTTTAGATAGCTCATTATAAAAAACGTTTCGCTGTTCATTTAAATACTCAATTCGCCTTTTGTATTCATTGCTGCATTTTAAAACGCTTATTCCCAAAACTTGAGAAATTGTTGGCAAATTGTATGGTGGTTTTGTTAAATTTAAAGTTTCAATCATTTGTTCACACGCAACGGCATAGCCTAATCGTACGCCTGCCAAGCTGTATGCTTTGGAAAACGTCCTTAAAACAATTAAGTTTCTGTAGTTGTTAATTTCGGAAATTACGGTTGTATCGGAAAAATCGGTATATGCTTCATCAACGACAACAGGGCATTTTACGTTATTTAAAATGCGTAGTATGTCTTTTACTTCTAAACTGTTTCCTGTTGGGTTGTTGGGTGTGCAAACAAAAAGTAGCTTTGCGTTTTGCTCATTTGTTACATTAATTAAATGTTCAACATCAATGCAAAAGCTTTCATTAAGCGGAACTTCAACAATTTTTCCGTGGTTTATTTCTGTTGTTAGCTTATACATTGAAAACGTTGGAGAGGGAACTACAACTTTGTCCCCGCTTTCTAAAAAAACTTTTGTTATAAAATCTATAACTTGGTCTGAACCAACGCCGCAAATAATATTTTCTTTTGAAACGCCCCAAAATTTGGCTAGCTCGGCTCTAAGTTCTGTGCTGTCCGTGTCTGGATACAAATTCAAGTTTTCGCTATTTTCAATCCATTCGATAAACGCTTTTTTAGCGTCGCCTGCTAAAGAAAAAGGGCTTTCGTTTGCATTTAGCTTTACTTTAAAGGGTTTATGTGGGTCGTGGTATGGCTTAAAATCTTTTAAATCTTTTCTAATATAGTCTTTTATATTTTTCATTCAAGCTCACCCATTCTAACTTTAATTGAATTTGCGTGTGCAGTAAGCCCTTCGGCGTTGGCAAAAGCTACAACATCATTAGCAAGCTTTTGCATAGCTTCTTTTGTAAAATGCAAAACAGAAGATTTTTTAATAAAGTCATCAACGGACAGTGGCGAAAAAAACCTTGAAGTTGTGCCTGTTGGCAATACATGGTTTGGCCCTGCCATATAATCGCCAAGTGGTTCTGGGGTATAGTTTCCTAAAAATATTGCCCCTGCATTTTTAACTTTAGACAGCAGTGAAAACGGTTCTTTTGTGCATATTTCAAGATGTTCGGGTGCAATTTTATTGCACATCTCAAACAATTCGTTGTAGTTTTCCCCAACGATAATAAGCCCGAAACTATTAAGTGATTTTAAAATAATATCTTTTCGTTCAAGCTTATTTGTTTGAATCTCCAATTGTTTCTGCACATTTTCTGCTAGCTTGATGCTTGTTGTTAACAAAATAGAAGATGCAAGCTCGTCGTGCTCTGCCTGCGAAAGCATATCGGCGGCAACAAATTGTGCATTTGCCGTTTCGTCTGCAACAACTAAAATTTCGCTAGGTCCTGCAACAGAATCAATGCCAACATAGCCGCAAACAGCCCGTTTTGCAAGCGCAACATAAATGTTGCCCGGTCCTACAATTTTGTCTACTTTTTGTATGCTTTTTGTGCCAAAAGCTAAAGCGGCAACAGCTTGCACACCGCCTACTTTGTAAATTTCGTTAACGCCGCTTTCTTTAGCGGCAACTATAGTTTCAAAAGAAGGGGAAGGAGGAGTTACCATAACGATTTTTGAAACGCCTGCAACTTGCGCCGGTATAACGTTCATTAAAACAGAAGAAGGATATGCCGCTTTTCCGCCCGGAACATATACTCCTGCACTTTTAACAGGCTGTACAAGCTGCCCCAAAAGTTCTCCTTCATTTGAATGCGTATCGAACCAGCTGTTTTGCTTTTGTTTTTCATGAAAAGCACGTATTCTTGAAGCTGAGCGCCTTATTACTTCAATTAAGCTACTGTCAACGTTTGAGTATGCCTGTTTAATTTCTTCTTCCGAAACTTTAATTGTGCATTCATTTAAAACCACTTTGTCAAACTTTTTTGTATATTTAAAAACTGCGCTGTCGCCATTTATTTTAACATCTTCTATAATTTCATTAACAGCTTGCATAATTTCTTTGTATTCTGTTTGGCTTCTTGATGCAATTGCTTCAATTTTTTGCTTTGCTTGCTCTGTGCCATATTTAAAAATAGGTATCATCAATTGCACCCTTTCGTTTTATTAATTTTTTCAATTTTATTAATTAAATCTGCTATTCTTTCATGCTCCATTTTCATACTAACCCGATTAACAACAATTCTTGCTGATAAATTGCAAATTTCTTCAATAATTTCAAGCCCGTTTTCATAAAGCGTTGCCCCTGTTTCTACTATATCAACTATAACATCTGAAAGCCCAACGATTGGGGCAAGCTCGACAGAGCCGTTTAACTTAATAATTTCTACGGTTTGCTGCTTTGTGTTATAGAAAAAATCTGCTGCTATGTTTGGATATTTTGTGGCAACTCTTAGGTTATTACTATTTAAAAGTTTTTCGGGAATATCTTTAGCCCCTGCAACAACAACTTTGCATTTACCAAACTTTAAATCAAGCACTTCACATAAATATTTATTTTCTTCCAATATTGTATCTTTGCCTACAATCCCAATATCTGCTGCTCCATGTTCGACATATGTTGGAACATCTGCCGCCTTTGCCAAAAAGAATTTAAATTTTTGCTCCTCATTAACAAAAACAAGCTTGCGTGTATTTGTTTTCATTTCTTCGCAAGTTACTCCAACGTTTTCAAGAAGCTCCATTGCTTTTTTTGCAAGCCTTCCTTTTGCTAAAGCAAAAGTTATATAATTCATCTTATATCTCACCAACTTTAATTTCAATTATGTCGTCTTTATCTTTATATATTATGACGGTTTCAATTCCTTTTGACTTTGCATATTCAATATTTTTTTCTACATTGTCGCCAAAAAAGCTCATTTCAACGCACAGCCCGTCATTTCTAAGCCATTCGCATTCCAAAAACCCCGTTGTTCTGCATTTTTCACTAAATGCAATAAGAAATTGCGCGCCCTTTAATGGCATTGCTTTTTGCTGTTTGTAAAGCGCCGAAACTAAATCGTCTATTTTAACGGCAAACCCAACAGAAGGCAAATCTTTGCCAAATTGATTAAGTAAGTTGTCGTATCTTCCACCGTCAACAATCCAAAATCCCGTTCCGTATGTATAACCTCTAAAAATTATGCCTGTATAGTAATCGAAGTACCCAACCATGCTTAAATCGAATTGAATATATTTGTCAAGTTCAATGCTTTTTAAAATGTCGTAAATATTTTCAAGCTTTAAAAGAGCGTTTTTTGCAAGTTCATTTTCTGTTAAAGCTTCTGCTTCTTTTAATATGTTAACGCCGCCAACTAAAAACTTTAATTTTAAAAGAAGGTTTTTAACGTTTTGGGGCATTTCAAAGTTGTTAATTAATTGTTCTAGCTTAACAAATTCTTTTGTAATTATGCAGTTTAAAAGCTTATGCTGTTTTTCTTCGCAAAGCTGTGTTTCGGAAAGAATGCCTTTTATAAACTGCACTTGACCAATATCAATTCTAAAATCAGAAACAGAAGCAGCCAGCAAGCTATTAATTGCTGTTGCAATAATTTCGGCATCTGCTTCAGGCGAATTAATGCCAATTAATTCAACGCCTGCTTGCGTAAATTCGCTTAGTTTTCCTTGATAACTTTCATTATACCTAAAAGCGTTACCTATATATGAAAGGCGAAGCGGCATTTTATTATTCGCATAATTTGTTGCGGCAATTCTTGCTATGGGCAATGTCATATCCGGTCTTAATGCTAATATTTCTCCATCTCTATCTATAAATTTATACATTTGCTTTGAAGAAAGGCTGCCTTTGCCTTCAAAAACTTCTATATATTCGAATGTTGGGCTGCTTACGGGCATATATCCATATTTGCAAAATATTTCTTCCATTTGCTTTTTAACTTCCCTTTTTAAATGGTATTCGTCAGGGAGAAAATCTTTAACGCCATATGGTGTGTGAAGCTTGGAATTTTGCATTTATATTCACCTGCCTAAATTTTATTAAATAATAATAACATTAATTTTATTCAAAAACAAGCATATATTAAATTAAAAGCTTATAAAGGGCTAAAGGAGAAATGCAAAATGAGCAAATTAAAAAACAGGCTGCTCCAAATGCAATATAAATTGCCTAAGCCAAAGAAAAAGCAAAATATAGTTTCAACGCTTATTAGATTGGAAGCAGACCTTAAAAGAATTTTTAAGTAGGCATGGGCATTATCATTAAAGCTATTATTACGGTAAAAGTTATAATAACTGCCCAAAAAGCAATACCGAATATTTTTTGATTTTGTTCCGCTTCCAAATTTGAATTTAATTCTAATTCTAAATCCAAGCCTAAATCTAGATTTGAAAGATTGGAATTATTGGAATTGGAAAAGCTTTTTAATGCATCGTAAATTGAGTTTTTTGTTATAAACGCTTCCTTAATATTCTTAAATTTATTATATGAAATAAAATAGCGCAAAAGCAGAACAAAAATTGGCAAAAATACAAGCATTAATAAAAACGACAAAACAACATAAATATAAATTTCGTTTCCCATTTTAATTGCCTCGGTTTCAATTACAGGTTCTAACTGTTCTGCACTTGACATAACCGAAAAAGCCAGCCATGTTTGCGAAAAATTAATTGAAAAATGCGCAAGCATTGCTGAAAAAATAGACTTTGAGTAGTACACAAAGCAATAAAACAAAGCCCCTATAAAAAAAGCATATAAAAATTGCTGTAAGTTAAGGTGCAGCATACCAAAAAATAAGCCGTTTATTAAAGCCGCCTTTTTAAGCGAAACGTTTTTATAATTAGAGAAAACAATTCCTCTTAACATTAATTCTTCAAAAACTGCCGGAAAAACACTCATTGATAGTGCAACTATCCAAAAGGGCATTGAACTCATTTCGCTCATTAAATCGGCAACGTCGTTATTAAAAGCAAGAGAAGACAAAGCCGAAAAAAAGCTTGCAATAGGTTGCGCGGAAATGCAAATTAGCAATATTAAAACAACGTTTCTTATTGAAAGCGGCTTTAACGGCACAATATCTTTAATGCTTTGTTTTGTAATTAAAACATAAATTACAAAAGGAGGGAGAAATAATATAGTTTGACTAAGCCCAATCATAACAGGCGTGCTTATATTTAAAAAAACATTTTTCTCTATTAAAATTTGAAAAGCGCCTGATGCAAAAACCATATAAATTAATAGAAACAACATAAAACTGTTGCCGCGTGAGGGTTTATTCATTATGTTTGCACCTCTGATGTTGTTTTTTGTTCAATTCTTCTGTCTAACATAGCATATACAAAGTTTCTGATAACGGCAAATATCGGAACACCGAAAAACATTCCGAAAACTCCCATAAGTGCGCCGCCAACCAATATTGAAAATATAACTCCTATAGGACGAAGACCTGTTGAATCGCCCAATATTTTTGGCCCTAAAATAATACCATCGAACTGTTGAACGCAAAGTATTGCAATTAACGCCCAAACAGGCTGAAGCGAAAGAGGATTGTTTAAAAATACAATTATTATAACAGGCAAAGCGCCAATAAAAGGCCCAAAATACGGAATCATATTTGTTACGCCAATTATAACACAAAGCAAGACGGCATATGGTAGTTTTAATATTAAACATACAAAAAAGAAAATTAAACCAATAATTGCCGAATCTATAAACTTTCCAATAATAAACTTTTCAAACAATTCATTAGAACTTCTAACGGCATCACTTAATTTTAAAGCTCTCTTTTTAGAAACAAAACCTAATAAAAACTTGTTTGCAAGTATTTTAAAATTATCTTTGTCGCAAAGCATATAAAGCGCTATAATTGCACCTAGTGCAAAATTAAAAAGAGCAGATGCAAAATTAATTGTTCCTGTTAATAGCTTAGATAGCAGCGTTGGAAGTGTTGAAATAACTTCAACAATTGGTTCTAAAACAAAATCTATTACGTCTTTTTTAGTGTATGCTGTTAAAAATGTGTCGTTAATTGCTTCTAGTGTGCTATCAAATAAATTGTTTTCTCCTAAATAATTGTTTAATTGAGATTCTGCATTGCCATAATTTTTAGGCAATATTTCTATTACATTTTTAACGCTATTAATAACTTCCGGAACTAGAAAATCGAAAATCATAACTATACAGCTAATTACAATTATGTATGTTAAAAGTGCGGAAGCAAGCCTATTTAATTTATGGCGTTTTTTGAAATATGGAATTTTAATTAATGCTTTTGTTTCAATAAAACGCATTGGAGCATTTAAAAAGTATGCTATAAACAAGCCATAAACAAAAGGGGTTAAAACCCCTGCTGCCGTTGTTAAAAAACGCTTTGCGTTTAGTATAATTATTTCTATGTTTCCAATTGCTTTTTCAAACAACACAACGGCAAATATAACTGCTAAAACATAAAAACAAATTTCTAAATACTTTTTATTAATTTCGGGCTTTTTAATTCAAAACACCTCTTTACTATATTTGTATTTTATTATATAATAATTGTTTAATATATTTATAAGGGGGCTAAGTATATAGACCGTGCAAAGCTTGCATATAAAGTTTCTATAAATACAATAATTGTAAATGTTGTTCTATCTGCGGCTAAATTTGTTGTTGGGATTTTTTCAAAAAGTTCTGCACTTGTTTCGGATAGTGTCCATAGCCTTTCTGATGTTTTTAGCACATTTATAGTTATGCTTGGAGTTAAAATTGCCGAAAAAGCAGAAGACGAAAATCACCCATACGGACACGAAAAGTTTGAATCTGTTGCCGGAGTGCTTCTTTCTGTTTTTCTTTTTATAACTGCTGTTGGTATTGGAGTAGACGGAATTTCAAAAGTTAAAGAAGCACTTAAAGGAACGCTTGAAACCCCCGGATACTTTGCAATTGTTGTTGCTTTAATTTCTATTTTAACAAAAGAATTAATGTTTCACTATACAAAGAATGTTGCAAATAAAATAAATAGCCCTGCTCTTTTAGCTGACGCATGGCATCATCGTTCGGATGCTCTTTCTTCCATAGGAAGCTTAATTGGTATTTCGGGGGCTATGCTTGGGTTTGCAGTTTTAGACCCTATAGCTTCTGTAATCATTTCTTTGTTTATAATTAAAGTTGCATACGACATATTTAAAGAATCTGTTTCTCAAACAGTTGACACTTCTGCAGACAAAAGTATTATTAAAATTATTAGAGAGTTAATTTTAAGTACAGAAGGTGTTATAGAAATTGACATTTTAAAAACAAGAGTTCATGCCAACCGCATTTTTATCGACACAGAAATATCTGTTGATAAAACAATAACGCTTATAGAAGCGCATGAAATAGCAGAAGCCGTGCATTCAAAGCTTGAAAAAGAGCTTCCGCAAGTTAAACATTGCATGGTTCATGTTAACCCTTATTTGTAATTCCCCTTGCTAAAAAGCAAGGGGAAAAATTTTATGGTGCATCTATAATTATAGGGTCTTCTTGTATAATCGGAACTTCTTGTTGTGAAGTATTTGGTTCTGAAGTTCCTGAGTTTTGCGTTGGCTGTTCGTTATATTCGGGAACAGGCGTTGGCGTTGGTTCTTCTTTTATTCCAGATGTTCCAGATGTTCCAGATGTTCCAGATGTTGAAGGAACTGTAGTAGAAGGAGGTACTGGAGGAGGCTGCGGCTGTTCTTCCTCAATAAATGGTAGTTCCGGTACAACTTCTGTTGTGTTATTAGAGCCATCATTTGTTCCTTCTTGTGAATCGGAAGGATTAGAAGGTAGTTGAGATTCGGCTTCGTCCAATTCAGGGTTATCAGAACCTTCTTCTATATCACCTTCTTGGTTTTGTTCTTCTTCATCTTCTGCTTCTGGTTCAAAATGAACATCGCACCAATCTTCAACAGAAGTGCCTTCGGAAACGGTTTCAATCGTTTCATATGGGCAATACTCGTTGGCACGCTTGCCAGAAATGCCACAAATTTTAATTACGGAATGTGAATTACAATAGTCTTTAGGTTGAGTTCCTGAAGCAAACAATTCTGTAATAGTTGTGCCGCTAACATCGCATAGTCCTTTTGTTGCCAACAAACCAGACCTTTTACAAACCCATGCCTCAGTAATTCCTTCGGGTCTTTCAAACTCTTTAAAAGCTAAATTTTCGTGGATTTTTTCCATAACATAACTCCAAAGAGTTAAGTGGTCACTTTCACCGGATTTTGTTTTAATTTCTTTAGGCTGGTCGAATCCTAAATAAACACCGGCAGCATAATAAGGCGTGTAACCAACAAATGTTAAGTCTCTTGTTTCGTTTGTTGTTCCTGTTTTTCCGGATAAAGGCATTTTAACGTTTTTAAATCCTGCTCTTTTTCCTGTTCCAGAAGTTATAACGTCTTTCATCATATCTGTAAGCAAATATGCAGTAGTTGGTTTTAAAACTTGTTTAGGGCTAGGCGTATTTTCGAGTATAACTTTGTTGTTGTGGTCTAACACTTGAGAGTAAAAAACAGGTTCGTTATAGTTACCTAAGTTTGCAATAGTTCCGTAAGCCGCCGTAACTTCAAGTTGGGTAACGCCGTTTGTAATTCCCCCCAACGCAAGCGCTGGTCCTTTATCTGTTTTAAACTGCCCGTTAATTTCTTCTCCTTCGATTAGCGTATTTATGCCAAAGTTTAATAAGTAGTTAAAGCTAGGTTCGATTCCTGTGTTCATTAAGTTTTTAATAGCTAAAATGTTCATTGAATCTTTAATGCCTGTTCTAATTGTAGTTGCTCCTAAAAATTTTCCGTTCCAGTTTTTTGGAGAATAGTTGCTGTATTCGGGATAAACTATTTTCTCATCAATAATAACTGTTGCTGGAGTAATTAATCCCAAATCAAGCGCTGGTGCATATGAAGCCAAAATTTTAAAAACCGAACCGGGCTGACGCTCCGAATCTGTTGCACGGTTTAGCGTTCTGTTTGCAAGCTTTTCTCCTCGTCCTCCTGCAATTGCTTTAACTTGCCCTGTGTAGTAATCTATTACCACCATTCCTGACTGTGGTTGTGGAATTGGTATTACCGTTTCTTTAACAACTTCGTCATTTTGTCCAACGAGTTCGTTTTTAATAGTATCTACATAGTTTTTAATTTCGTCTTCGTTTTTAACGGTTCCTGTCTTTTGAAAATGTTGTTCTTTTCCTGTTATAGAATTTTTTGTAGTTAAGTTATATTGAACGTCAATTTCAAAAATAGATTGAGGAAATAAAGAATCGTTCATAAATGCATCATCAACAATTTTTTGCATTTCTTCATCTTGGGTAACAAAAATTTGAAGTCCGCCGTTATAAAGAAGGTTTGTTGCAGAAGCAGTGCTTATGTTTAGCTTTTCTTGCAAATCTCTAAAAACTTCTGTAATTGTTCTGTCTATAAAATAGCTATGGTACGATGTTCTGTCTGCCGTAACTTTTTCGCTTTGAGAAATTCTTGTATAAACGTCGTCTTCTAAAGCTTCCTTATGCTGTGTTTCTGTAATCATTCCAAGTTCTAGCATTTTATCAAGTACAAGTTCTCGCCTTTGTGCGTTGTTTTGAGGCTTTGCAATAGGGTTATATTTAACAGGATGTTGAGTTATTGCAGCAATTACGGCGCTTTCTGAAAGCGTTAGCTTTGAAACATCTTTGTTGAAGTAGTATGTTGCTGCTGTTTGAACTCCATTTAAGTTATAGTGCAAACCGATAGTATTTAGATATACTTCAAGTATGTGATTTTTTGCGGCTTCTTTCGAGCCTAATTTTTCTTTTAGCTCTTTTTCAAAATTAATGGCTAAATACTGCTCTTGAAGTTTTGTTTCTAATGTATTTCTGGGAATTTTAAGGGTATTTTTAATAAGCTGCTGCGTTATTGTACTTGCTCCTTCGTTTCTGTTGGGATTAGTTATGTTTACATATAACGCACGGAGTAACCCTTTAAAATCAACGCCGTCATGGTCAAAAAACCGCTCATCTTCTATAGCAACAAAAGCATTTATTAAATGTTTAGGGATTTTATCTATATAAACATATTCCCTATTTTCATCTCCTTGAAGTCTATCTACTTCCTGACCTGTTTTAGCATTATAGAAAATGCTTGTATATATATCGGGAAGAACTGCTGTTGCTTCTCCTAGTTCGGGAGCGTTTTGAATTATTCCAACATATGCGCCCAAAGCAGCGCCGCCGCCCGCAAAACAAACAATTAAAATTGCTGCAATTAAAACACGAAGTATTGTAACAAGCGCTTTATTTTTAACCCTTTCAGCTTTTGCCTCACTTTTTTTACGCCTTTTATTATTGTTTTCTTTTGAGTAATTGTTTTCCATCTTTAAAAAACCTCCTTAAAGCACTAAAAAGAGCATAAGCAAATTATACCAGATAGTTTAAAATAAATAAAGCACAAGTTATCAAATAATTGGTTTGCTTGTCATATGATAAATATTATTAATATGGGAGTGTTTGCCATGAAAAAAAGACGAAAGAAAATATTTAAGTTTAAATTGGCGCTATTTCTTTGCCTAACGTCAACAATATTTTTATTTGTATTTGCGCTATACTCAATAGATAGGCAGTTAATGCCAACCGTTTTGGCAACTATAGACATACAACTTAAAAACAAATTAAACAGCGCCATAAATAAGGCGGTTCAAGAAGTTATAAAGGAAGAAAAAATTAATGCAGCCGATTTTTATATTAAAACGCAAGACAGTGATGCCAAAATTACCTCCATTTCTGTTAATACATTGCTTGTAAACGATATATGCAGCAAAATTGCAGAAGAAGTTTCGGCTGAATTTATGTCTATAAGTTCTGATGAAGTTAAAGTTCCGCTTGGTTCTTTAGTTGGCGTAAGTGCTTTTTCGAATGCGGGTCCTACGTTTGGCGTTTTAGTTCAGCCTGTTGGAAATGTTGTTGTTGACTATAACACAAGTTTCCAATCTGTTGGAATTAACCAGATAAATTTTCAAGTTTGGTTAAATGTTGATTCTTCAATACGTGTTGTAATTCCTATGCAAGAAGCGGAAATTAATGTAAACAGAAAAGTTTCACTTGTAAACACAGTATTTAGCGGTCAAGTTCCTAATGTTTTGCTTAATCAATAATATGTGCGTTGTAATTCCTATGCAAAAATCGGAAATTAATGTAAACAGAAAAGTTTCGCTTGTAAACACAGTATTTAGCGGTCAAGTTCCTAATGTTTTGCTTGATTAGAGATTAGAAACTTAAAAAGCAAAGAACGCTAAAATAGCGTTCTAAGCGGTGGTATAATTTTAGCTGTTAACAATTGCCCCTTTATCGGCAGAAGAAACAATTTGCCTGTATCTTTTCAAGTATCCTTTTAAGTTGCTGTTAAAAGGTTTTAGTTGTATGCTGTTTTTTCTTTTTTCCAATTCTTCTTCACTAATTAAAAGCTCTATGCTATAGTTTTCAATATCTATTTTAATTAAATCTCCGTCTAATATATATGCTATAGTTCCTTTAGCACAAGCTTCGGGGGAAATATGCCCTATTGCCGCCCCTCTTGTTGCCCCTGAAAAACGTCCGTCGGTTATTAGTGCAACGCTTCCGTCTAAGCCCATTCCTGCAATTGCAGAAGTTGGCGAAAGCATTTCACGCATACCCGGTCCGCCGGCAGGCCCTTCATAGCGTATAACAACAACATCGCCTGGTTTAATTTGGTTTCCATATATTGCATCAATAGCTTCTTCTTCCGAATTAAAAGTTTTTGCTGTACCTGTGAAGCAAAGCATATCTTTTGAAACGGCGCTTCTTTTAACTACTGCTCCGTTTGGTGCTAAATTTCCAAAAAGAATAGCTAAACCGCCTGTTTTTGAATATGGATTTTGAAAGCTTCTAATTACTTCGCTATTTTTAACATCGCAATCTGCTATACTATCCTTTATATTTGTTCCGTTTACAGTAAGCGCATCAAGTTCAATTAAGCCATTGCCGGCAAGTTCTTTAATAACGGCATAAACTCCGCCTGCAAAATATAAATCTTGCATATGGTGTTTGCCTGCCGGTGCAAGCTTGCAAAGATTAGGCGTTTTTGAACTAATTTCGTTAATTGTGCTTAAATTCAAGTTAATGTTTAATTCATTTGCAATTGCTAATAAGTGTAGCACGGAATTAGTTGAACAGCCTAAAGCCATATCAACTGTAAGTGCATTTTTAATAGCTTTTTCTGTCATTATATCGGAAGGTTTAATGTTTGCTTTTAAAAGCTGCATTATTTGGCTTCCTGCTTTTTTGGCAAGGCGCAAGCGTTTTGCGTAAACAGAAGGAATTGTTCCGTTTCCGGGCAAAGCCATTCCCAAAGCTTCACAAAGACAGTTCATAGAGTTTGCCGTAAACATTCCCGAACAAGAACCGCAGCTTGGGCAAGCGCATTCTTCCACTTCCAAAAGCGCTTCTTCGTCAATCTTTCCGGCTTTATACGCACCTACAGCTTCAAATGCAGAATTTAAATCTAAGCCATCAATCGAAAGCATTGGACCTCCCGAAATAAAAACAGAAGGTATGTTTAACCTTGCTGCCGCCATTAACATACCTGGAACAACTTTGTCGCAATTAGGAATAAATACAAGACCGTCAAAACAATGGGCAAGCGTCATGCATTCTATGCTGTCTGCTATTAATTCTCTTGAAGCTAAAGAATATTTCATGCCTTCATGCCCCATTGCAAGCCCATCGCATACGCCTATAGTATTAAATTCTATTGGAGTTCCGCCGCTTTGCAAAACGCCGTCTTTAACGGCTCTTGCAATTGTGTTTAAATGAATATGCCCAGGGACAATTTCGTTAAATGAATTAACAATTCCAATTAGCGGCTTTTTAATTTGTTCGTCAGTGTAACCCATTGATTTTAAAAGTGAACGTTGAGGAGCTTTTGTTGCGCCTTCTTTAATTTTATTACTGTTCAACGTTTGTGCCACCCCAGCTCATTTTTGCCCTAAGTTCTTTGCCTACCTTTTCAACTTGATGTTCTGTTTCAAGTCTTCTTCTTGCAAGGAAAGACGGACGGTTTGCTTTGTTTTCTAAAATCCAGTTTTTAGCAAATTCGCCGTTTTGAATTTCAGAAAGAACTTTTTTCATTTCTTTCTTAGTTTCCTCTGTAATAATTCTGTTGCCTATCATATAGTCGCCGTATTCTGCAGTATCGCTAATTGAATATCTCATAAACGACAAACCGCCTTTAACAACTAAATCTATAATTAATTTCATTTCATGAACACATTCAAAATATGCACTTTCTGGTTGGTAGCCTGCTTCAACAAGAGTTTCAAAGCCTGCTTTCATTAAAGCTGAAACACCGCCGCAAAGAACAGCTTGTTCGCCGAAAAGGTCTGTTTCTGTTTCTTCTTTAAATGT
>CAZHPA010000032.1:0-23469 GCA_964533945.1 uncultured Defluviitaleaceae bacterium | reverse complement strand
AAGCCCCCATATTTATGGGGGCTTTTAATTATGGCACATCTCCTACAAAAATCCAATCAAATGTTTAAAGTACATAGTTTCAAATGCAAGACCTGTATTAATTTTATATTTATTTTTTAGTATTGTTTATTTGCTTGTAAAGATATATAATAGTTAAGTAATAGTTTTTTAAAGATTGAAAGGCAGAGCTTTTAATATGGAATATACATTATCATTTTTGGAAGGAATAATCACTTTTATTTCCCCGTGTTTGCTTCCAATGCTTCCTATTTATTTATCATATTTTGCAGGTCAAAGCAATGAAAACAGGAAGCAACGCACTTTAATTAATTCAATCGGGTTTGTTATTGGGTTTACAATTATTTTTGTTGCTCTTGGAGCATTTGCCGGAACGCTTGGCAGTTTTTTAAAAAAATATAGCATAATTGTTAATGTTATTAGCGGAATTATTGTTATACTTTTTGGGCTTAATTTTATGGAAATTATCCGCATACCATTTATTAACACTAATAGGCAAATACATATAAAAACCGTTAATATGGGTTTTTTCTCATCTATGCTATTTGGTATTGTTTTTTCTGTTGGCTGGACACCTTGCGTTGGTACATTTCTTGGTTCGGCTCTTATGTTTGCGGCACAAAGCGGAAAAAGCACAAAAGGAATATTAATGCTGCTTTGTTTTTCTTTTGGTCTTGGCATACCGTTTATTGCAAGCGCAATGCTAATTGACAGATTAAAAACCACATTTGACTTCATTAAGAAAAACTATAAAATTATTAATTTTGTTTCCGGGTGTTTGCTTATTATTATAGGCGTACTAATGGCAACAGGTTACATAGGTTACTTTTTATCATTATTTACATTCTAAAAATTATAAAACGGCGGTGAATTATGAATACAAAAATTAAAGCTTTTATTGGTATTATTGTTTTTGCAGCTTTTATTGGTGTTGCAGCTTTAGGGTATAATGTGCTATCAGAAAATTTTAAACCTCAAACTCCATTTGGAATTTCTGAAAACGAATCCGAAAGCGAACTTGAAAACGAAGCAACGGAAGAAGAAAAAATAATTGCCGCAATTGATTTTAATGCTTTTGACAACGACGGTAATGAAGTGAAGCTATCGGATTATTTCGGAAAACCAATTGTTCTTAACTTTTGGGCTTCTTGGTGTCCTCCTTGCAAAAGCGAAATGCCCCATTTTAATAAGGTTTATGAGGAGACGAAAGACGATGTTGTTTTTTTAATGGTTGATATGGTAGACGGTATGCAAGAAACAGAAGCAAAAGGAAAAAAATATATAGAAGACAATAATTTTGCATTCCCTGTACTATTTGATACAGAAGAAAGCGGCGCATATGCTTACGGCATTCGTTCTATACCCACAACAATTTTTATTAACAAAGATGGTAACATTGTTACAGGGTTTGAAGGTGCTATGACCGAAGAAGCTTTAAGGGAAGGCATTAATTTAATAAAGGGCAACTAAATATTCTTGTAATAACTTTTATCAACAAAGGTAGTAAAGGAGTAAATATATGAGACAAGAAATTGGAACATCACTTATTATATTTACATTAGTAATTATAATTTTATTACTAATTTCATTTGCTGCATCTATATATAGAAAAGACGAAAAGATCATTTTTGCAGTTAGTATGTTTGCAACTTTATTAACAATTATTGTTTCAATTCAACCATTGTGGGATTTGACTAATCGTTCTACTAAAACGGAAGCAGCGTCAACATCAGAAACACCAACACCAGCACCAGAAGCATCAGCACCAACACCAGCACCAGAAATATCAGAAACATCAGAAACACCAACACCAACATCACAAACATCAGAAACATCAGAAACACCAACATCAACACCAGCACCAGAAACATCAGCACCAGAAATATCAGAAACATCAGAAACACCAACACCAACATCAGAAACATCAGAAACACCAGCACCAACACCAAAAGCACCATCAATTAAGGCAATAGTTTCGTCTGATTCAGGTAAAGCTATAAGTAACTTTATACATGTAAATGATTGTGTATATTATGTAGAAAATCAAGAAATATATAAAGCTCGTATTGACGGAAGCGAGAATGAAAAAATATTCAGTAGTACAGACAGTATACAAATTCGCTACTTAGCCTATGACAATTATAATGATATGTTAATTATTGGTAGTAGCAAATACATACATTATCTTGATGAATCAACCTTAAATATTATTGCCGATTTATCAAATACACGAAACGAAATAATGGCAGTCGGAGATATGCTCAATGATGAAAATTTACTCATCATATGCAAAGAGCAAATTGATTATTTTGGAAAGTATTGGTTGAAGTATCTTAACATTAAAACTGGCAATATTACATCTATGGCAGAACTTGTTACCATTTATGCTCCTTTTAATTTTGCTGTTGTTTCAAAGTCGATATCATTTTTAAACGATAAAATATATCTTTCAATTCTTACTGATACCTTTTTATATCAATATGAGTTTAATTTTTTAACAAATAAATTAATATACACAGTAAAAAATAAAAAAGAGACGCAAACGTATTATACAAATGGAACTTCTTACCAAATATACGCTGATGGAATCAGTTATAGTTACTTAACTGCTACGGAAGCTTCATCAATTATTGATTTTAAAGATATTTCCAATAGTTCGAAAATTCCATTAGGAAATATTGAACCACCATTATATTTTTCTGAAAATTACATTTTACTTTCTCTTGAAAACAAAATATGTATTATAGAAAAATAAATAAACATGAATTATATCATTATGCCAGGGCGTGTTCCCGCTATCCAGCTGTTATTTTCATACAGATATTATAGCGCAATTCTTTATGTTTTGGTAGTAGAGACAGGTTCTGGTTTAATAAAAGATAGCTAAAAAACCAAAATACCCGTTACATTACAATTATGTCGGGTATTTTTTAATGCTTTTCTTATAGAATGTTGAAATGCAAAGTTTGCCAATTGTCTCCCGCCTAAAAAGCGGGAGTGTTTTTGACAATTAATAGATGATTGTGCCTATTCTTTTGTTTTAGATAATATTTTTTCTACCACATCATCTTTACAAACGACATATTTTGAAAGTTTTATTCCTTTTGATATTTCTGTGTGGTAAGAATCGTTTAAACCTGCCGCCCGAACCAATTCGGCGGCGGCAATATTATAATCTTGTATTTCTTTAGCATAATTAATAGCAAATAAATGTATCATTGCCACCCTTTCTTTTACAGGTGGGTTGTTATACATCTTATTTAATATTGTTGCTAACTCTGATAAACCCATAAACTTACCCCGTTATTTATAGGCAATTAGTAGTTAAAATTAAACTAATTCAATAATAACCATTTCGGCAGCATCGCCTTTTCTTGCCCCAATTTTAATCATTCTTGTATATCCGCCACGGCGTTCTGAATATTTTGGTGCAATTTCTTCAAACATTTTTTTAGGCATATCAATTGCTTTTGAATTTGTTCTTTTTTTGCGCCCATCTTTTGGAACTTCAGTTACAGGATATAAAATACTAAGCATTTTACGTCTTGCATTAAGGCGTGAAGGATTGTCTTTTTTAATTGTTTTTTCAACTTCATCATAAACAGTAACTTTTTTGCCGTTTAAATCTTCTTTAATACGTTGACCTTTTTCGTTTTTCTTTGGTACCTTTGCTGTAATTGTAACTTCTGTGAAATTATCTTTTTCTTTAACAGCAAGCGTAATTAATTTTTCGGCAATTTTTCTAATTTCTTTTGCCCTTGTTACTGTAGTTGTAATTTTTCCATGATATAATAAGTTTGTTGTTAAATTACGAAGCATTGCTTTACGTTGACTTGAAGTGCGCCCAAGCTTTCTCATAATAAGCCTCCTTTCTTTAGTTAATTATTCGTTACTAGGCTGTAGGGCAAGCCCTAAATCTGCCATTTTTTTCAAAACTTCTTCAAGCGATTTACGCCCAAGATTTCTAACTTTCATCATATCTTCTTCTGTTCTGCTTGCTAAATCATCAACAGTGTTAATTCCGGCACGCTTTAAGCAATTATACGAACGAACAGATAAATCTAATTCTTCAATGCTTAATTCAAGAACTTTTTCTTTTTTGCCTTCGTCTTTTTCAATCATAATTTCCGAATCTTTAGCATTTTCGGATAAGTCTACAAAAAGAGTTAAATGTTCGTTTAATATTTTTGCGCCCAAGCTAACTGCATCATCAGGAGATATTGTGCCATTTGTCCAAACTTCAAGCGTTAGTTTATCATAATCTGTTATTTGCCCAACTCTTGTGTTTTCAACTAAAAAATTAACACGTCTCACAGGCGTATATAAAGAATCAACGGGGATTACACCTATAGCATGGTCGGGGTTTTTGTTTTTATCAGAGCTAACATAGCCCCGCCCTTTTGTAATGTTAATTTCCATAAACAGCCTGCTATCGCCGCTTAACGTTGCAATATATAAATCTTTGTTCATAATTTCTATGCCAGAATCAACTTTTATATCGCCGCCACGAATAACGCATTCGCCGGAAGCATCAATGTATGCAAGCTTTGGTTCTTTACTATCACTTGTGCATTTTATTGCCAAATTTTTAAGATTTAAAATTATTTCCGTAACATCTTCTTTAACGCCGGGTATAGTGCTGAATTCGTGTAACACTCCATCTATTTTAACACTGCTAACTGCCGCACCCGACAAAGATGATAAAAGCACACGTCTTAAAGAATTGCCAAGCGTTGTACCATAGCCACGTTCTAATGGTTCAACAACAAAACGCCCATATGTGCCGTCTGATGAAATAGCAGCAATGTCAATACGAGGTCTTTCAAATTCAAACATATATTAAAAACCTCCCCTTCTTACTTCCTTCCAAAATATATTAATTTTAGAAGCTTAATCAGGTTCTATTTGGAATACAACTCAATAATAAGCGTTTCATGAACAGGAATGTCTATCTGTTCTCTTGTTGGCAAATTAACAACAGTTCCGCGCAAAAGTTCATGTTCTGCCGACAACCATTCCGGTACAATTCTATACCCTGTTACGTCTAAAACATCTTTATATCTTTGCAAACCTCTTGATTTTTCTTTAATTTCTATAACATCGCCAACTTTAAGCTGATATGATGGTATATTAACTTTTTTGCCATTTACTGTTACATGGTTGTGTCTAACAACTTGACGTGCTTCAGTTCTTGAGCGCCCATAACCTAAACGATACATAACGTTATCAAGTCTTAATTCTAAAAGTCTTAATAAGTTTTCGCCTGTTACGCCCGGCATGTGGTCTGCTTTGGCAAAATAGTTTCTAAATTGAGATTCTAAAACACCATATATTCTTTTTGCTTTTTGTTTTTCCCTTAATTGCAAGCCATATTCAGACATTTTTTTTCTTGAAGTTCCATGTTGCCCCGGAGCAAAATTTCTGTTATCAACAGGGCAGCAATTTTTAGAACACTTTTCGCCTTTTAAGAAAAGCTTTTGCCCTTCTCTGCGGCATAGCCTGCAAACGGGTCCAATATATCTAGCCATTAATACACCTCCAAATTAAACACGACGACGTTTAGGCGGTCTGCATCCATTATGGGGAACAGGCGTTACGTCTTTAATCATTGTTACATCAAGCCCTGCTGCCTGCAATGCACGAATTGCCGCTTCACGTCCACTTCCGGGACCTTTAACAAACACTTCCACAGTTTTAAGCCCAAATTCTTTGGCTGTTGTTGCCGCTGTGTCGGCTGCCATTTGTGCAGCATATGGAGTTGATTTTCTTGAACCTCTAAAGCCAAGCTGCCCGGCGCTTGCCCACGAAAGAGCGTTTCCGGCGGCATCTGTTATAGTTACAATTGTGTTGTTAAAAGTTGATTGTATATGTGCTTGCCCACGGTCTACAAACTTTTTATCGCGGCGGCGACGTGTTGCTGTTTTTTTAACAGCTTTTTTAGCCATTTGTAATCCTCCCTTTTATTAATTTATATTATTTCTTCTTATTAGCTACGGTTCTGCGTGGGCCTTTGCGTGTTCTTGCGTTGTTTTTGGTGCTTTGTCCTCTAACAGGAAGCCCTTTTCTATGTCTAATTCCTCTATAGCAACCAATTTCTGTTAATCTTTTAATATTTAAAGCAATTTCGCGTCTTAAATCACCCTCAACTTTTTGAGATTTATCGATTACTTCACGGATTTTGGAAACTTCGTCATCTGTTAAATCTCTAACTCTTGTATCAGGGCTAACGTTTGCTTCAAGTAAAATTCTATTCGAGCTTTTGCGCCCTATTCCATAAATATAGGTTAGCCCTATTTCAACGCGTTTTTCGCGTGGCAAGTCCACTCCTGCAATACGTGCCATTTAAAAACACCTCCTTTTATCCTTGTCTTTGCTTATGCTTTGGATTAACGCAAATAACCCTAATTGCTCCGCGCCTTCTAATTATTCTGCATTTTTCGCAAATAGGTTTAACTGATGGTCTAACTTTCATAGCAAAAATACTCCTTTCCATTCCATAATTTTCTTATATGTTTAAATATCTAATTTGGAAGGAACATTTATTATTTATCACGCCAAATGATTCTCCCTTTTGTTAAGTCATATGGCGACATTTCAACTCTTACTTTATCCCCCGGTATTATCCTGATGAAGTTCATGCGTAGCTTGCCTGAAATGTGTGCAAGTATTTTATGCCCATTTTCAAGTTGCACATGAAACATTGCGTTCGGAAGTTTTTCAAGCACAACGCCTTCAACTTCAATAACATCGTCTTTTGACAAGGCCGCTTACCTCCTTACTAGCTACTATTTCTGCTTTTATATTGTGACAACGCCTTTTTTATTTTTGAATTAACATGTACTGCAACAGAAGCAGAACAATTTTTATTTTCGTTAATACATTCTTTAATTTCAAAAAGTATGTCGTTTGTCACCTGTATATGCTTTATTTTCTTCTTTTTTGGGCAATTAAACTTTCTATAATCGCCATCAGATAAATAAACAAAATCATTGCAAACAGAAACAATAACAAACGGCAAACCTTTATCTCGCCCACATTTTGAATATACTACTTGCCCAATCATTTTAACTCCTTAATTTTTTAAGATTAATATAAAGTTAATATTTCCGGCTCATCTTCTGTAATAATTATCGTATTTTCATAGTGCGCTGATTTTTTCTTGTCTTTTGTAACAACCGTCCAACCGTCTTTTAATATAGTAACGCCGGCAACACCTGCATTAATCATAGGCTCTATGGCAAGTGCCATTCCCGGTGTTAATTTTGGCCCACGGTTTGGCATTTTAAAATGTGGAATTTCTGGTTCTTCGTGCATTTTAGCTCCTATGCCATGCCCAACAAAATCTCTAACAACAGAAAACCCGTTATTTATTGCATAGTCGTAAATTGCGCCCGATATTTCATGCAAATGATTGCCGTTTTTTGCAAATTTAATTCCTTCAAAAAAACTTTGTTTTGTAACATCTATAAGTTTTTTATCTTCTTCGGAAATAAACCCAACGCCATAAGTTCTTGCCGCATCTCCATGATAACCGTTTAAAAACGCCCCAATATCAACACTAACAATATCGCCATTTTTAAGCTTTCTTAAACCGGGAATGCCATGTATAACTTCTTCGTTTATAGATACGCAAATATTAGCTTCATAGCCTCTATAGCCTTTAAATGAAGAAACAGCACCATTAGCTTTTAAAAACTCATAAACAATTGTATCAAGTTCTTTTGTTGAAATACCAACTTTAATATGAGCTTTAACAAGTTCGTGCGCTTTAAAAACAAGCTTTCCGGCAGCTCTCATAAGCTCGATTTGTTCTTTATTTTTAATATTAATCATTTTTTTCACCCAATGCCGAAATTAGCATATTATTTATTGATGGAATGTCTAAAGTTCCGTCAATTTGAAGTAAAAGCCCTTTTTCTTCAAAAAATTGAACAATGGGCTTAGTTAAATTATGGAATATTTTTAATCTGTTTAAAACAGAGCTTGGCTTATCGTCTTCTCTTTGAGTTAATGAAAAGCTGCAAAAATCGCAAACATTCTCTTTTTTCGGAGGGTTTGAAGAAACATTAAATATGGCATTACAGCTTGTGCATATTACTCTTTTAGACATTCGCCCTAATATAACGTCATCGGTAACATCAACATAAATTACTTTATCTATAGCCCCTGTTATATCTTCAAGCATTTTTGCTTGATTGAAGTTGCGAGGGAAGCCGTCTAATATAAAGCCATTTTTGCAATCTTCTTTTTCAAGTCTTTGCTTTAAAAGAGCAATAACTATTTCGTCAGAAACAAGCTGCCCTAAGTTCATGGCTTCTTCGATTTCAATGCCAACATTTGTTTTATTTAGCATCTCAAATCTCAATAGGTCTCCTGTTGATATATGCACGATATTATAATATTTTGACAAAAACTTTGTTTGAGTGCCTTTGCCTGCTCCGGGAGAACCCAATATTACTAACTTCATAAACTACCTCTTTTGTTTTTCTTGTTAATCTCTCTAGCTTAAAAACCCTTTGTAATGTCTCATTAAAAGCTGAGATTCTATTTGTTTAACTATTTCAAGAGCAACACCTGTTACAATTAAAAGCGTTGTTCCACCAAACCCAACTTTAAACCCAAAAATCCATTCAAACAAAACAGGAAGAACAGCAACTACTGCATAAAAAACTGCTCCAATCCATGAAAGCCTGTCAACTGTTGTTTGAATATATTCGCTTGTTGGTTTGCCCGGTCTTATGCCAGGAATAAATCCACCGTTTTTCTTCATATTTTCTGCCATTTCATTTGGGTTAATTGCAAACGATGTGTAGAAAAATGTGAAAGCAAAAATTAAAACAACATATATGATAGTTCCGAAAGGAAATATAAACGAAAAGTCGCCAATTTTTCCTTTAAACGGATTTGTATATGATAGAAAGTTTACAACTGTATTTAACCAATCTGGTTTAAAAAACTGATTAATAACGCTTGGAAATTGAAGCAATGATACTGCAAATATAATTGACATAACGCCGGCTATGTTAACTTTTAAAGGAATATATGAACTTTGACCGCCGAACATTTGCCTTCCAACCATTTTTTTCGAATATTGAACAGGAATGCGTCGCTCCCCATCTTGAATTAAAACAACAAAAGCCATAACCAAAACAAATAACGCTAAAAGCAATGCAATTTTAATATATTCAAAAGCGTCGCCGCCCGATAATTGAACATAAAAGCTGTTAACAGCGTTGCCAAGTCCTGAAAGTATATTTGCAAAGATTATAAATGATGAACCGTTGCCAATTCCTTTTTCAGTTAAAAGTTCGCTAATCCACATAATAAGAATTGTTCCTGTAATTAGCGAAAGTGTTGCCATAGTATAAACAAGCCAATTGCGGTGCGTGAAAATGTATCTTAAAGAATAAACAGTTCCGCCGCCTTGAAGTGTTGCCAATGCAACCGCCAATATACGTGTATATTGGTTGATTTTTTTTCTGCCTTCTTCGCCCTCTTTTTGTATTTGCTCAAGCTTTGGAATAGCAACAGTTAAAAGTTGCATTATAATTGAAGCTGTAATATATGGCCCAATACCTAATGCAAAAAGCGTTCCGTAACCTCCGCCGGCAATTAGCGTAAAAAATGTTGCCTCTCCGGCGGCGCCAAGCCTTGCTTCTCTTAAAAGCCCTAAATCCATGCCCGGAAGTGGAATATGTGTTCCAAGCCTATATATTGCAAGCACAACGAGAACGTATAGTATTTTGTTTCTAATGTCCTTAACTTTAAAAGCGTTTGATAGAACACTAAGCAACTAAATCACCTCTGCTTTTCCGCCTGCAGCAATTATTTTTTCGGCAGCGGATTTGCTAAATTGGTTGACCTTTACTGTTAGTTTCTTTGAAATTTCGCCTTCTCCTAAAATTTTGACGCCGTCACGAGGGTTACTTACAAGCCCTTTTGATTTAAGTGCTTCAATATCAACAACCGTTCCGTTGTCAAAAATATTTAAAAGAACAACATTTATTGCAATTATATCTTTTGAATTTCTGCATTTAAAACCACGTTTTGGCAAGCGTCTGTAGAGCGGCATTTGCCCGCCTTCAAAGCCCGGTCTAACTCCACCGCCTGCACGTGACTTTTGTCCTTTATGTCCTCTGCCGGCTGTTTTTCCGTTTCCGCTTCCGTGTCCTCTGCCTTTTCTAAAGCCTTTAAATTTTGAATCTTTTGCCGGCTTTAATTCGCTTAAGTTCACTGCCTTGCACCTCCTTTAAACTTTAAACTACAATCTAAACTTCTTCAAGCTTAACTAGATGGCAAACTTGATTAACCATGCCTCTAATTGCAGCATCATCTTTTTTAACGACACTTCTGTTTAGCTTATTAAGCCCAAGTGCTTTAACAGTTTTTCTATGTTTTGGAATTGCACCAATTGTTGACTTAACAAGCGTTATTTTAAGATTAGCCATAATTAATACTCCTTTTTGCTATCCTAATATTTCATTAATAGTCTTACTTTTATTTTATATGTTTAACCTAATATTTCCTCAACAGTTTTACCTCTAAGGCGTGCAACTTGTTCTGGTGTTTTAAGTTGCTTCAAGCCTTCGATTGTTGCCAAAACAACGTTTCTTTTGTTGTTCGAGCCTAAAGATTTTGTTCTTATATTTCTAATTCCAACAAGTTCCATAACTGCACGAACAGAACCGCCTGCAATAACGCCTGTTCCTTCGCCTGCTGGTTTAATTAAAACGTTTGCCGAACCAAAATGCCCTATTGTTTCGTGGAAAAGGCTGTCTACTTCGTTGCGGTCTATATAAATTAAATTTTTCTTTGCATCTTCTTTGCCTTTTCTAATTGCATCTGGAATTTCCATAGCTTTGCCAAGCCCAACGCCAACATGGCCGTTTCCATCTCCAACAACAACTAATGCGGCAAATCTAAATGTTCTACCACCTTTAACAACTTTTGTAACTCTGTTTATAGTAACAACTTTGTCGTTTAAGTCAAGTACGCTTGCATCAATTTTTTTCAAGCAAATTTCCTCCTTCCTTTAAAGATAAAGATTAAAAAGTTAAGCCTGCCCCTCTTGCTGCATCTGCTAATGCTGCAACTTTTCCGTGGTATATATAGCCTCCACGGTCGAACACAACTGTTTTAATTCCAGCGGCAACAGCTTTTTTTGCCACGGCAATTCCAACTGCTTCTGCCGCTGTTTTATCCCAAGTTTTTTTAAGCGCTTTTGCAATGTCTTTTTCTTTTGTTGATGCCGAAACTAAAGTATGCCCTACTGTGTCGTCTATAATTTGCGCATAAATATGCTTGTTCGAACGGAAAACTGCCAAACGAGGTTTAGCGCTTGTTCCGGAAATATGCCTACGCAATCTGTAATGGCGTTTAACTCTTGCTGCATTTCTTGATGGCTTTCTAATCATTTGCTAATCACCTCCTACTTCTTACCTGTCTTACCAACTTTACGTCTAATAATTTCGTTACTATATTTAATACCTTTGCCTTTGTATGGCTCTGGTCTTCTTTTATCTCTTATTTCAGCGGCATATTGCCCAACGCGTTCTTTATCTATGCCTGTTATAACAATTTTTGTTGGTGTTTCACAAGTTGCTGTTATGCCATCGGGGTCTATCATTTCAACAGGGTGGGAATATCCAAGTGTTAGCGTTAATTTATTTCCGTTTTTAGCCGCTCTGTAACCAACGCCGTTAATTTCAAGCGTTTTTGTGTAACCTGCTGTAACGCCTACTACCATATTATTAATTAAAGTTCTTGTTAACCCATGTAATGCCTTATGGCGTTTTAAGTCTGTTGGGCGAGAAACTTTAACTTTATTGTCTTCAATAGAAATGCTCATTTCATCAACAAGCTTTCTTGCCAATGTTCCTTTCGGACCTTTAACAGTTATTAAATTGTCTTTTTCGATTGTAACTGAAACTCCTTGCGGTATTTCAATTGGCATTCTTCCAATACGTGACACATCTACACCTCCTTTTTTAAAGCTTTAATTACCAAATGAACGCCATAATTTCTCCGCCAACACCCAATGCTCTTGCTTCCTTATCGGTAACAATCCCTTTGTTTGTTGAAACAATTGCCGTTCCCAAGCCTCCCAAAACTTTTGGCATTTCTTCGCAGTTAGCATAAACTCTAAGCCCTGGTTTTGAAATTCTTTTAAGTCCTGCAATAACTTTTTCGTTTTTACTTGCACCATATTTTAATTTAATTCTCATAGTTTTTTTAACGCCATCTTCTAAAACTTCATAGCTGCTAACATAGCCTTCTTTTTCTAAAATGTTTGCAATTGCTACTTTAACTCTTGAACATGGAACGTCAACTGTGCTTTGCTTTGCAGTATTGGCATTTCTAATTCTTGTAAGCATATCTGCAATAGGGTCGCTCATCGACATTTATAAAACCTCCTTTCCCCATCTACCAGCTGGCTTTTTTTACTCCCGGAATTTGTCCTTTATATGCTAGTTCACGGAAGCAAATACGGCAAATGCCAAATTTTCTTAAAGTTGCGTGTGGTCTTCCGCAAATTCTGCAGCGTATATATGCTCTTGTTGAAAACTTTGGTTTTCTTTGTTGCTTAACAATCATAGATTTTTTAGCCACTATTTAACCTCCTTTTATTTTCTAAACGGCATACCGAATAACGTAAAAAGCTCTCTTGCTTCTTCGTCTGTGTTTGCAGTTGTTACAAAAATAATATCCATTCCTCTGATTTTGTCAATTTTATCGTATTGTATTTCAGGGAAAATAAGTTGCTCTTTAACGCCTAATGAATAGTTACCTCTGCCGTCAAATGCTTCTGCAGAAACACCTCTAAAGTCACGAACACGAGGAAGTGAAACGTTTATTAATCTATCTACAAAGCTATACATTCTGTCGCCTCTAAGGGTTACTTTGCAGCCAATGCTCATTCCTGCTCTAAGTTTAAAAGCAGCAACAGATTTTTTAGCTTTTGTTACAATAGGCTTCTGACCTGAAATAATTGCCATATCGGATACAGCCGATTCTATAACTTTTGAATTATCCCTTGCTTCTCCAAGCCCCATATTAATTACAACTTTTTCAATTTTAGGAACAGCCATAGCATTTTTATATGAAAACTTTTTCATCATAGCAGGAACAACTTCATTAGAATAAAATTCTAAAAGTCTATTCATGAGTTAACCTCCTTCCTTACTTATATTACTTAATCAATTATATCGCCGGTTGTCTTAGCAATTCTTTTTTTAGTTGTGTATGTTTTTCCGTCTTTTTCAGCTTTTTCAACTTTAAAGCCAATTCTTGTGGGCTTGCCGTTATGAAGATACATAACGTTTGAAGCGTGAATTGGGGCTTCTTTTTTAACAATTGCGCCCATTTGCCCGCCTCTGCCTGGCTTTTGATGCTTTGAAATCATAAAAACGCCTTCAACGATAACACGATTAGCTTTTTTGTCAACTAAAAGTATTTTGCCTTCTTTGCCTTTATCTTTTCCGGCAATTACTCTAACTTTATCGCCTCTTTTAAGCTTCACTTTTAACCGCCCTCCTATAAAACTTCCGGTGCAAGAGAGAGAATTTTTGTAAATTGTCTTTCTCTTAATTCTCTGGCAACAGGTCCAAAAATACGTGTGCCACGGGGTGTTTTATCATCTTTAATTATAACGGCGGCATTTTGGTCGAAGCGAATATAAGAGCCATCTGGTCTGTTAGTTTCTTTAACAGTTCTAACAATAACAGCTTTAACTACTTCTCCTTTTTTAACAACGCCCCCTGGTGTTGCATCTTTAACAGAAGCAATTATAATATCGCCAACACGCCCATATCTTCTTGTTGAACCGCCAAGCACACGAATACATAAAAGCTCTTTAGCGCCCGAATTATCTGCCGCAGCCAACCTTGTTTCTTGTTGTATCACTAAAAACGCCTCCTGTTAACTATTTCGCTTTTTCAATAATTGAAACAAGTCTCCAACGTTTGTCTTTAGACAATGGTCTTGTTTCCATAATTTTAACTTTATCGCCAATGCCGCATTCATTATTTTCATCATGGGCTTTAAATTTTGTTGTTCTTTTAACAATTTTTTTGTAAAGGGGGTGCTTAACGTTTGTTTCTACAGCAATGACGATTGTTTTATCCATTTTATCGCTAACTACTTTACCGATTCTTGTTTTTCTTAAATTTCTTTCCAAAGCCTAACCCTCCTTTAAACCATTTCCCTTTGTCTTTGCGTTATAATTGTTTGGATACGTGCAATGTTTCTGCGAACTTCTTTAATTCTTGCTGTGTTATCAAGTTGGTTTGTAGCATTTTGAAAACGCAAATTAAACAACTCTTTTTTAGCAGAAACTAATTCAACTTTAAGCTCGTCAGCAGGTTTTTCTTTAAGTTCTTCTGTGTATTTTCTAGTTTTCAATGCTATCACCACCCATTTCTTTCGCTTGCTCTGCTTTTGAAACAATTTTACATTTTATAGGCAGTTTGTGTGTTGCAAGGCGCAACGCTTCTTTAGCAGTTTCTTCGGGAACACCGCCTAATTCAAACATAACTCTGCCCGGCTTAACAACAGCAACCCAATATTCAGGTGAACCTTTACCGCTACCCATACGTGTTTCTGCTGGTTTTTCTGTAATTGGCTTATCTGGGAAAATTTTAATCCAAACTTTACCACCACGTTTAATAAATCTTGTCATAGCAATACGTGCCGCTTCTATTTGGTTTGAAGTAACCCATGAAGGTTCCATTGCAACAATTCCAAAATCACCGTAAGTTATTGTATTTCCTCTTAAAGCTCTGCCTTTCATGCGTCCTCTAAATTGTTTACGTCTTTTAACTCTTTTTGGCATTAACATTAGAAAGTGCCTCCTTCCTTTTTAGCTTTTATAGCAGGAAGAATTTCACCTTTATAAATCCAAACTTTAACGCCAAGCTTGCCGTAAGTTGTTAATGCTTCTGCAAAGCCGTAATCTATATCTGCTCTTAAAGTTTGTAGAGGAATTGTTCCTTCGTGGTAATGTTCGGAACGTGCCATTTCAGCGCCACCAAGTCTTCCGGAAACAGCTGTTTTAATTCCTTTTGCGCCCATTTTCATAGTTCTGCTCATAGCTTGTTTCATTGCACGGCGGAATGTTACACGTTTTTCAAGTTGAAGTGCAATGTCTTCTGCAACAAGTTGTGCATCAAGTTCAGGGCGTTTAATTTCTTCAATATTAATCATAACTTTATGCGGTGTCATCTTTTGAACTTGCGCCGACAATTCTTGAATTGCCTGACCGTTTTTACCGATAACAATTCCGGGTTTTGCTGTATATATTGTTAATTTAACTCTTTCAGCGGTTCTTGAAATAGTAATTTTGGAAACGCCGGCTTCATATAATTTTCTTTTTAAAAACTTTCTTATTTTATCGTCTTCAACTAAAAAATTGGCATATTCTTTTTCGGCATACCAAACGGAATCCCACCCTCTTATAATTCCGACTCTAAGTCCATGAGGGTTTACTTTTTGTCCCATATTCTACCTCCTATCTTTATTTATCTTCCCTTTTCGTTTAAAATTATCGAAATATGGCTGCTTCTTTTTAAAATTCTATAAGCTCTACCTTGCGCTCTGGGTCTTATTCTTTTCATAGTTGGTCCTTGATTTGCAAAAACTTCCTGAACATAAAGATTTTGCGTATCTAAACCCAAATTGTTTTCTGCATTAGCTATTGCAGATTTTAAAACTTTTCTAATAACTTCTGCGGCAAATCTTGGCGAATAATTTAAAATACCCATAGCCGTATTAACGTCTTTGCCTTTAATTTGTTCAAGCACAATTCTTGCTTTTGTATCTGAAACACGAACAAATTTAGCATGCGCTTTAGGTCTTTCGTCTTTAATTGCATTTCTTTCTTTTTTAATCTGACTTCTATGCCCTTTAGCCAACTGCAAAACCTCCCTTCCTTAAAATATGTTCCTAGCGCACCTTAGATTTTTTTTCTGCATCTTTGCCATGCCCTCTATATGTTCTTGTTTGGGCAAATTCTCCAAGTTTATGTCCTACCATATCTTCAGTAACATATACGGGAACGTGCTTTCTTCCGTCATGAACAGCAAGTGTATGCCCAATCATTTCGGGAAAAATAGTTGAACGGCGTGACCATGTTTTAATGACGTTTTTGGTATTTACTTTGTTTTGTTCTACAACTTTTTTAAATAAATGTTCGTCAATAAATGGCCCTTTTTTAAGCGACCTGCTCACTCAAAATTCCTCCTTTATTTGCTGCCTCTTTTACGAATAATCATCTTATTAGAAGCTTTATTCTTTTTCCTTGTTTTATAGCCCAAAGCTGGCTTGCCCCATGGTGTTGAAGGTGCTTTTCTTCCTATTGGAGAGCGTCCTTCGCCGCCGCCGTGAGGGTGGTCATTTGGATTCATAACAGAACCACGGACTGTTGGTTTAATACCTTTTAAGCGGTTAATTCCGGCTTTACCAATATTAATTAATTCATGGTCTATATTTCCAACTTGCCCAATAGTTGCACGGCAATTAATTGGAATAAGGCGCATTTCGCCCGAAGGAAGTCTAACTGTTGCATATTTTCCTTCTTTTGCCATAAGTTGAGCAACATTTCCTGCAGCACGAACTAATTGCCCGCCGTATCCGGGTTTCATTTCAATATTGTGAATTGAAGCACCAATTGGAATACTTTTTAAAGGAAGTGTATTTCCTAAACGGATTTCGGCTTCTTCGCCGTTCATTAATTTATCTCCAACTTTTAAACCATGAGGAGCTAAAATATATGATTTTTTGCCGTCGGCATAGCATATTAACGCAATGTTTGCTGTTCTGTTTGGGTCATATTCAATAGCAACAACTTTAGCTGGTACGCCATCTTTATTTCTTTTAAAGTCGATTAATCTATATTTTTTCTTGTGTCCTCCGCCTATATGGCGAACTGTTATTTTACCTTGATTATTTCTGCCCGATGTTTTTTTAATATGAACAACAAGGCTTTTCTCTGGTTTGCTTTTTGTAATTTCAGCGAAATCAGAAGTTGTCATTTGTCTTCTTGATGGTGTATATGGTTTATATCTTTTAACGCCCACTTGCTTTTCCTCCTTTCTTCTTTCTTAAATTACATTCCTTGGAACAATTCAATTTCGGCGCTGTTTTCTGTAAGCTGAACAATTGCTTTTTTACGCTGTGCAGTTTTTCCAAATTTTGTTCCACGGCGTTTAACTTTGCCTTTTAAATTCATTGTGTTAACTTTTAAAACTTTTGCGCCTTCAAACATTCGCTCAACAGCTTCACGAATTTGAATTTTTGTTACTTCAGGGTGAACGTAAAATGTATATTTTTTGTTTGATAAATCGTTCATTGTTTTTTCTGTTATAACAGGTTTTAAAATAACATCATAATACTTAATGTCTGCCATTTATGCGTACACCTCCGAGATTTTGTTAACTGCAGATTGTGTGACGATGAATGTGTCGTATTTTAAAATATCGTAAGTGTTAATTGTATTAACACCAGAAGTTTTAATATTTTCAACATTTCTTGCTGATAAAATAACGTTTCTGTCGTCATCGTTAATAACAACAAGTGCTGATTTGTTAATATTTAAGTTTTTCAAAACTGCAACCATTTGTTTAGTTTTAATTTCTGAAAAAGATAAATCATCTAAAACAATAAATTTGCTATCGGAAACTTTTGAGCTTAACGCACATTTTAACGCTAATCTTTTAACTTTTTTATTTAATTTAAAAGAGTAGTTTCGTGGCTTTGGAGCAAAAACAACGCCGCCGCCTTTCCATTGAGGAGAACGAATTGAACCTTGTCTTGCTCTGCCTGTTCCTTTTTGTCTCCATGGTTTTCTTCCGCCGCCTCTAACTTCTGCTCTTGTTTTAGCAGATTGAGTGCCTTGTCTTTGGTTTGCCAAATATTGAACAACAGCCATATGCATTACGCTTTCATTTGGAGCAACTCCAAAAATGCCGTCGTCTAATTCAATGTTTCCAACTTGCCTTCCGTCCATATTAAAAACTGAAACGCTTGCCATTATAAATCCTCCTTTCCTAAAAAATTACTATGCTTTAACGCTGTCTTTAACTAATAAAATAGTGCCTTTAGGGCCAGGAACTGCGCCTTTAATTAAAAGCAAGTTGCGTTCTGCATCTGCACGAACAACTGTTAAATTTTGAACTGTTATTTTAACGCTTCCCATATGGCCGGGCATGTTTTTGTTTTTCTTAACTTTACCGGGTGTTGTTCCGGAGCTTAAAGAACCTAAACCTCTGTGGTATTTAGAACCATGCGCCATAGGGCCTCTATGTTGGCCGTGTCTTTTAATTGCACCTTGAAAGCCTTTACCTTTTGAAACGCCTGAAACATCAACTTTATCTCCTGCAGCAAAAATGTTTGCTTTAATTTCGCTTCCGGGTTTATATGCTGATATGTCTTCAAGCTTTAATTCTTTTAAAATTTTCTTTGGAGCAACGCCCGATTTATCAAAATGCCCCTTTGTTGGTTTATTAACATGTTTTAGTTTAATATCTGCAAAACCAACTTGAACTGCTTCATAACCGTCGTTTTCAACAGTTTTGCATTGAACAACGGTACAAGGGCCTGCTTCAAGCACAGTAACAGGTATTAAATTTCCGCTTTCGGTAAAAATTTGCGTCATACCAATTTTTTTAGCTACTATAGCCTTTTTCATTTTTTACACCTCCTTACATAATTTTAAGCGTTATGTCAACTCCATCTGGCAAATCAAGACGTGTTAGTGCGTCGGCTGTTTTTGATGTTGGCATAATAATATCAATTAATCGCTTATGGGTTTTCATTTCAAATTGTTCTCTTGAATCTTTGTATTTATGAACTGCACGAAGAATTGTTATAACTTCACGCTTTGTTGGCATTGGAATTGGGCCTTTAACTTTTGCGCCTGTTTTTTTAGCCGTTTCAATAATTTGAGTTACAGATTGGTCGATTAATTTGTGGTCGTATGCTCTTAAACTAATTCTAATTTTTTCTGTTGCCATGTTTTTTCCTCCTTCCCTATAATTTTTCCGTGTGTACACTTACCCGGGCGTGTCGTCCGGATAACAACGAATAGCAGTATAACATATAATTTACAGGTTTGCAAGTATTTTTTTCTTAAAAAACCCCTTAAATTTTATATAAAATTTAAGGGGAAATTTATTTATTTCTTTTTAGAAATATATTTTCTTATAAAAGTAATAACAAAAGCTACAATAATAAATACAATAGTATAGTTTAGAAAATATCACGAAAAGCATTTTTATGCAGTTCGCCAAAAAAGCCTAAAATAAAAACAAGCCCGAATACAATTATCATAAAAATGGCGCATGGTATAAAATAGTTTAGCATCTTAATTTTAAAACTTTCAAATTTCATGCCCCTGCGTTAAAAATACTTACATTCTTATATCCTTACAACCTATAGTTTATATTTGTGTTCTATTCTTTTGTGTTCAGCCAAAACACCTAAAATACACAAAGCCGGAATTGCAACATCAAACATAAAATTATACGATTCCTTTTTAGCCAAAGCTTTAGCAAGTTCGCTTATGCTAAGAATTAGCCCAAAAATAGCAATAGCTATATTGCGTTCTTTTTTAAACCAATAAACATTAGAAACTTGACCTTCCTTAACCTCTTTGTTTAGTTTGGAGGCTTTAGAGCTTATCTTTAAAAAAAGTATGTTAATAATAATAGTTAGCATTCTTTTCATTTTGCCTTCCCCTTTACTTTTTGTATTTTTTGTAAATTCTTTCATATCTAATTATTAAAGCCACAACGCTAAAATGCGCGTATAGCATTAAAAAAACAAATTTTACAGGGTTTGCATTAGTTAAACATATTAGCCCAGAAGCAAAGAAAAATATTCCATAAAAAATTCAAAGCTTTCCGCATGTTTTATTATAGTTTTTAATATCTGAAATTTTCTCAGCGTTAACATAAATATTTGAGTAGAAATTAACAGGTTTTTTAGCTATGAAAGCATTAATGCATATTACTATAAACAAAAGACTGCACAAGCTATAAGCAACAATTGTTTCCATATTAAACACCTCTAACGCAGTAATGTAATAATTTATTATATCAAAATTTAACCAAAACTTCAATCGTTCATAAATTAAATATAATTAGAATAGTATTTAAAAGGAGGAAAACCTATGCAAACTCCACAAACTCCAATTATTAACAAACTAAAACAAGCTATTTCAGAAGCTTTAGAACTGCCAAAAGAAGTAACAATGAATTTGCCTTTAATTTCAATTTTGGGGAGCGAAGAAATAGTTATTGAAAATTATAAAGGTATTATTGAATATACAGAGGAACGAATAAGAGTTAACACAACAACAGGCGTTTTGAAATTGGAAGGAAGAAAAATGTGTTTAAAGCAAATTACAGCCGAAAATATTAAAGTTACAGGAGTTATTTTGAAGCTGGAATACTTGCACTAAAAGAAAAGGAGAGTAATTGAAATGCTGCTTAAATTATGGCAATTTTTGCGTGGATATGTTATTATTGTTGTAACAGGCTTCTCTGTAGAGCGGTTTGTTAATCTTGCCGTGCATAACGGCGTATATATTTGGGATTTCTACCAAACAGATGCAGGAGCAACTATGAAAGTGTCTGTTCGAGGATTTAAGCGTTTAAAAGATTTTGCTAAAAGAACAAGATGCCATATTAAAATTATTGAAAAAAAAGGCTTTCCGTTTACAGCATTTCGCTATAGAAAAAGGAAAATTCTTGCCGCTGGTATTATATTTTTTGTGTTTGTTTTGTATTTTTTGTCAACGTTTGTTTGGCTAATTGAAATTTCGGGCAATAAGCGTATTGCAAGAGAAGAAATTACATCGTTTTGTAATAAAGAAGGACTTAAACTTGGCGTTTTTAAACGCAAAGTTGATGTTAACGATTTAGAAAACAAGTTTCTTTCCGCTTTTTCAGATATTTCTTGGATAAATATACATATAAAAGGCACAAAAGCAGTTATAACTTTAACAGAAATTATTGAAAAACCAAAAATAATTGATAAAAGCACGCCTTGTAATATTATTGCAAAAAAGGACGGGCTTATTATGTCTATTGCAACAAGCGCCGGAAAGCCTTTAGTTAGGCAAAAAGATGTTGTTCAAAAAGGGGATATTTTAGTTAGCGGCCAACTTTCAAGCCAAACCGATGATGGAAGTATTGTTAATCAATATGTTCATGCAACAGCCGAAGTTTTTGCTAAAATGTATTACGAAATTAATTTTACGCTTCCGCTTTCATATACCGAAAAGCAATATACAGGCAACGAAAAAACCGGCTTCTCTTTAATTGCATTTAACAAAAATTTTAATGTATTAAATACTAGTATTTTATATGAAAGCTATGATAAAATTACAACACATAAACAAATTAGATTAAGCGAAAACTACCCTTTACCATTTATTATTTTAACACATAAATACAGCGAGTTTACGCCTATTGAAAAAAAATATACAATAGAAAGTGCAAAAGAACAAGCAGAAAAAATGGTAAACGGAAGAATTATACGTGAATTTGATTTTCAAACAGATATTATAGACAAAAAAATAGAATTTACGGAAACAGAAAACGAATTGATAGTTAATGCTATAATTACAACAATCGAACGAATTGACGAACAGCAAAAATTGGAATAAACTAAGACGGTTAAAAACAGTTAAAGGAAGGAAGGTTTTTAATTTTAATATGGAACAACAAAAGATAACAATTGACCTTAAAAATTGCAACATAGGTAATGTTTTTGGCAAACTTGATGAGAATATTTTAAAAATTGAAAATGCCTTTTCGGTTAAAGTTATTAATCGTGGCGATACAGTTTTAATAACAGGTAACGAAAATGAAGCTGTAAAAGCTGAAGCTATTATGAAAAAGCTAATTGCTTTTGCCGAAAGAGGAACTGTAATTGATGCCCAAAAAGTTAATTATTTAATTGATTCAATAGGAGATGAAGATTTTTCTCAAGTTGAAACAATTAGCAACGACCAAATTTGCCTTACTTCTTCAGGAAGACCAATTAAACCAAAAACACTTGGGCAAAAAAAGTATGTAGATTTAATACGCAAAAATACAATAGTTTTTGGAATTGGGCCTGCCGGAACAGGCAAAACATATCTTGCCATGGCTATGGCTATAACAGCTTTTAAAACCGGAGAAATTGGAAGAATTATATTAACCCGTCCGGCTATTGAAGCAGGCGAAAAGCTTGGTTTTTTGCCCGGAGATTTGCAACAAAAAGTAGACCCATATTTAAGACCGCTATATGATGCTCTACATGAAATTATGGGAGCAGAAACGTTTTTAAAAAACATGGAAAGAGGCCTAATTGAAGTTGCTCCGCTTGCATATATGCGCGGAAGAACACTTGATAATTCTTTTATAGTTTTAGATGAAGCACAAAACACAACACCCGAACAGATGAAAATGTTTTTAACACGAATGGGCTTTGGCTCTAAAGTTGTTATAACAGGCGATATAACGCAAATAGATTTACCCGATGGTAAAAAATCTGGACTTAATGATGCTGCGAGAGTTTTAAAAAACATTGAAGATATAGGTATTGCAACGTTAACAAACAAAGATGTAGTGCGTCACCCTTTGGTTCAAAAAATTGTTAGAGCATATGAAGCTAAGGCGTTCGATATGCAAAAATCGGAGAGGAAGCACAAATGAAATATAATTCAATTTTAATAGCCGTTGCTTTTATAATTACAATAGCAGCAACTGTTTTAGGGGGATATGTTCAAGAAGGGGTAGATATTGAAATAGGCAGCGTTTCGTTGCAAAAAATTAAAGCAGACCGAAAAGTAGAAAATAAAATTGCAACAGAAAGAAATAAGCTTGCTGCACAAGCTGCTGCCGATAAGTTAGACTCCGTAACAGAACGTGATGAAACCGTTAATGAAAAAATTATTGAAAGCATTGACGGTTTTTTTGAAGCTGCAAATGAACTTAGAAAGCTGCAAACACCAATATTTAATCCATATGAACAAAACGCCGAAGATGGTGAAACTGTAACAGAAACAAGGGCCTTGGGTATTTCTCTTACAAACAGCCTAACCGAACTTCTAATAACAATGGATACACATACATTTAACAACTTCACAAACCAAATGTATGACGTTATTAATACAATTTTGGAAAAAGGTATTCAAGAAATTGATGCTAAAAGCTTGCTATACGTTAGAGATGAAATAAATAAGCTTGATTTAACAGCGGATATGAAAACACTATGTTACGAAGTAATTAGCGCATTTTTAAAGCCAAATATAATTGTTAATGAAGCAGCAACTTTGGAAGCGTGGGAAAAGCGAGCTTCCGAATATGAAATAATGTATTTTTTAAAAGACCAAACAATTGTTGATGAAGGACAAATAGTTACAGAAGAAGAATATTATGCACTTGAAGCATTAGGCAAAGTTAGGGG
>CAZHPA010000031.1:0-23558 GCA_964533945.1 uncultured Defluviitaleaceae bacterium | reverse complement strand
AATACTTTTCAAAGACAGCATGTTACTTTAGAGAATTTGACTTTAAAATATTTTTTTGTCATAAAGCAATCTTAAAATAAGAAAAATTGTTTTGTACAAAAATAATATTATTCTAAGCAAAGCTTTAATAGTAATATTTCTTGATACGCACATCTACATAATAATCTTGCTTAAAATCGTTTTTAATTACCAAAAAAGTTGGAATTAACCTACTATTTAGTTATGTAAGCAAAATTGCAATCAGAGTTATTTTTGCTATCATAAAAAGGAGGAATTGAAAATGAAAAAAACGGTTTGTTTTATATTGCCTTGCATTTTAGCAATTTAAGCAAGTTCGGTTTGTTTTGCAAGTGAATATCCAGAATCAGTTATATCGGAGACTAATATGTCTGAATTTTCTAGCGAAATTTCTACCATGTCCGTTAGCGGAGATTGGGATTGGAGTAGTGGCGTTGTAAATGATAATTTCGTTTTAACAAGAAACCAGATTGTTACAGGAGCGTCAACTGTTGCCGGCGTTATTATAGCATACTACCAAATTACGCTCACACAAGCTCAAGGCATTGGGCTTGCACTTGTTGGTGGTACTACTTTGCTACCAGATCAAGTTTTATATACTTATTACGGAACAACGGAAAAATTTTATAAAGAAGTTAAACTTGGCGGACAGTTTGCTTATTATCGAACTAAAATCGTGGTCAAGATTTATCATGATGCAGCACATACTAGGTTAATTGGTGTATCGGAACGAATATTAGAATCACCTTCTCCAATGAGCATTGAGCCTGAGTTTGAACTTAGCTAGAATCATCATAATAATTTATAAATTATGAAATATATGGATTGATTTTCTAGCGAATCAAACATCAGGAAATCAATCCGTTTTCTATAAGGCAACTATATATTTTTAAAATTTGTTGCTCTTTTAGAGTTAAGAGGGGATTTAATGAACGACTTGCTTTGGCTTACATTATCTTTAGCAATTTCTATTTTTACAACTGCTTTTATGGGAGTTTTAAGCTATAAACGTAAAAAAAACCCAAATTACCACTTCAGAAGAAGTTTATGAAAAAGCATTGTATTTTATACAATTAATAGTTGCATTTCTGGTTGCAAATCTATTGGAATTAAATTTCAGAAGGATATTTTTTGCAATAATATTATCTTTAATTGCGATAAGATCAATCTATATTAAATTCTTTATTAAATAACATTCCCTAGCTTTAGAAATTAACTTTTTATACAGACAAAAATTTACCCCCATTAAAGTTTGGGGGTAAATTTGTTTTACTATTTTTTTCTAAACCACTAAAAAGATTATTTTAATCATCTAAATTTTTTCTAAATCATCAAAAAAGTCGTCTTCATCGTCTTCGTTATCAAATAATTCAGCATCGCCGAATGCTTTGCTACTAGGCATTTCTTCAAATATTTCATCGTCTTCCGCTCCGTCGGCAGCAACAACATCAATTTTACGATATGTTTGCATACCAGTTCCGGCAGGTATTAACTTACCTATAATAACGTTTTCTTTTAGCCCAATTAATGGGTCTATTTTTCCTTTAATAGCCGCTTCTGTTAAAACTCTTGTTGTTTCTTGGAAAGAAGCAGCCGATAAAAACGAATCTGTTGCCAAAGACGCTTTTGTAATGCCCAAAAGAACACGCGTACCTGTTGCAGGCTGCCCTTCTTTTTCAGTAATTTCCTTATTAACTTCTTCAAACTCTAGCCAATCAATAAGGCTTCCTGGCAATAAATCTGCATCGCCGTTTTCTTCAATTTTAACACGCTTTAACATTTGCCTTACAATAACTTCTATATGCTTATCGTTTATATCAACGCCTTGCAAGCGGTATACCCTTTGAACTTCTTGCAACATGTAATCTTGCACGCCTCTAAGCCCTTTGATTTTTAAAATATCGTGCGGATAAACACTACCTTCTGTTAATTCGTCTCCTGCTTCAACAACGGCATCGTTATACACCTTAATACGTGAACCATATGGAATTAAATATTCTTTAACTTCTCCCGTTTCTGGGCTTGTAATTATAACTTCCCGCTTTTTCTTAGTTTCGCTAACTTTAACAATTCCGCCAAACTCTGCGATAATCGCCAAACCTTTTGGCTTTCTTGCTTCAAAAAGTTCCTCAACACGAGGCAAGCCTTGTGTAATATCTTCATTACTTGCAATACCACCAGTATGAAATGTACGCATAGTAAGCTGCGTTCCGGGTTCGCCTATAGATTGAGCTGCAATAATTCCGACAGATTCGCCTATTCTAACGATTCTTCCAGATGCCATATTAGCCCCGTAACATTTAGAACAAAGCCCGATTTTTGAACGGCAAGTTAAAATTGTTCTAATTAAAACTTTGTCTATTCCAACTTTTTCTATTTTCTCTGCTTGGTCGGGCGTAATCATATGGTCTGCTTCAACTATAACTTCTCCTGTTTCGGGATTAGTTATTTGATTTATAGACCAACGCCCTCTAACCCGGTCACGAAGCGGCTCTATATCTTCGTTTCCGTCTTTAAATGCACTAACCCACAAACCCGGTTTTTCGTCGTCTTCTGAAACGCAATCCCATTCTCTAATTATTATATCTTGGGAAACGTCAACTAAACGTCTTGTTAAATATCCAGAATCGGCTGTTCTTAATGCTGTGTCGGCAAGCCCTTTTCTTGCACCGTGAGCAGAGAAGAAATATTCCAAAACCGAAAGTCCTTCACGGAAATTGGACTTTATAGGTATTTCGGAAATACCGCCTGAAGGTGTTGCCATAAGCCCACGCATACCTGCAAGTTGTTTAATTTGGTTGTTCGAACCTCTTGCACCGGAATTTGCCATCATAAATATGTTGTTGTTTTTGTCGAGTCCGTCCAAAAGTGCTTTTGTAATTTTATTTGTTGCTTCATTCCATGTTGCAATAACTTTTTCATGGCGTTCGGTATTTGTCATAAGCCCACGTCTATATAATGAAGCAACTTTATCGACAGTTTCGTCCGCTTCTTTTAAAAATTCTTCTTTAGAGCCTGGTATTTCCATATCCGAGACAGAAACTGTTATTGCCCCTTGAGTTGAAAACCTAAAACCTAATGTTTTAATTTTATCTAAAACAGCTGCTGTTTTTGTCGAATCGTGCTTGTTTATACAGCGCGTTATAATTGTTGCAAGTGATTTTTTATCGCATAGGAAATTAACTTCATATAAAAACTTGCTTTCAAATGTATTTCTATCAACAAGCCCAATATCTTGAGGTATTGCCTCATTTAAAATAATTCTTCCAACTGTTGTGTCAACAATTTTTGAATGTTTTTTGCCATCAATCATAAGTGTTCTGCGCACTTTAACTTTGGCATGAAGCGTAATGGCTTTATTTTCATATGCTAAAATTGCTTCTTGTTCATCCTTAAAAGTCTTCCCTTCGCCCAATTCTCCATCTTTTTCAATGGTTAAGTAATATATTCCTAAAACCATATCTTGAGAAGGAACTGTTACAGGTGCGCCGTCTGAAGGTTTTAACAAGTTGTTTGGTGCAAGAAGTAAAAATCTACATTCCGCCTGCGCTTCAACTGAAAGCGGAACGTGTACCGCCATTTGGTCGCCGTCAAAGTCGGCATTATATGCCGTACAAACAAGAGGGTGCAGTTTTAATGCACGTCCTTCAACCAAAACAGGCTCGAATGCTTGAATGCCAAGCCTGTGAAGCGTTGGGGCACGATTTAGCATAACAGGATGTTCTTTAATTACATCTTCTAAAATATCCCAAACAGCCTTCTCCATACGCTCAACCATTCGTTTCGCCGACTTAATGTTGTGTGCCAAGTTTTCGGAAACAAGCTTTTTCATAACAAACGGCTTAAAAAGCTCGATTGCCATTTCTTTAGGCAAGCCGCATTGATATATTTTTAAGTTAGGGCCAACAACAATAACCGAACGTCCCGAATAGTCAACACGTTTACCCAAAAGATTTTGGCGGAAGCGCCCTTGCTTTCCTTTTAACAAATCGGAAAGGGATTTTAAAGGACGATTGCCGGGGCCTGTAACAGGGCGACCGCGTCTTCCGTTATCAATTAAAGCATCAACAGCTTCCTGAAGCATACGTTTTTCGTTTCTAACTATAATATCCGGCGCGCCTAAATCTAAAAGTTTTTTTAGACGGTTATTCCTATTTATAACCCTTCTATATAAATCATTTAAATCGGATGTTGCAAAGCGTCCGCCGTCAAGCTGAACCATTGGGCGTAAATCTGGTGGAATAACGGGTACAACATCTAAAACCATCCATTCGGGGCGGTTTCCTGATAATCTAAACGATTCTATAACTTCAAGCTTTTTAATATACCTAATACGTTTTTGCCCCGAAGTGTCTTTTAACGCTTTTTTAATTTCTTCAGATTCTTTTTCTAAATCTATATTTTGCAAAATTTCTTTAATAGATTCTGCACCCATTCCGACTCTAAATGTTTTATTGCTTGCCTGTGCAGTTTCAAACGCTTCTCTATACTCTTTTTCGGTTAAAATTTGCTTATATTGAAGCAATGTGTCGCCGGGGTCAAGAACAATATATGATGCAAAATACAATACTTTTTCTAAAGAACGTGGCGACATTCCTAAAATTAAGCCCATTCGGCTAGGAATGCCTCTAAAATACCAAATGTGAGAAACGGGGGCGGCAAGTTCAATATGCCCCATTCTTTCACGTCTAACTTTAGATTTTGTAACTTCAACGCCGCAACGGTCACAAACAACACCTTTATAGCGTATTCGCTTATATTTGCCGCAATGACATTCCCAATCTTTGTTTGGGCCAAAAATTCTCTCGCAAAATAAGCCTTCACGTTCAGGCTTTAACGTTCTATAGTTAATAGTTTCTGGCTTTTTAACTTCGCCTTTAGACCATTCACGAATTTTTTCGGGAGAAGCCAAGCCAATTTTAATGGAATCGAATGAAATTGACTGCTCTGTATTCATATTAAAGCCCCTTTCTTCTTTTAAACATGGTCGTCATCTAAAAAATTAAGTCCATTAGGTATGTCGCTGCTTATTAAAGTATCGTCGAACAAATCCCCATTTAAAATTAAGTCTGTTTCTAAAACCATGCTTTCTTCGTCATCAAAATCAACCTCATCAGGGAAATCATCAATTAATTCATCATCGTCTTTGCCTAACCCAAGCGAATCGTCTAAATCCGAGCCAAGCATATCCCCTAATTCGTCGTCAATGTCACCGTCACTTATATCAATAATGTTCATTTGATTGTAGCCTTTATGAATATATTGCGGCGTTGGCTTAACAGGGTCTGATTCTTTGCCTTCAATATTAACATTTAAGTCGTCAATGTCGTCGATAGACTCTTTAATTTCAACTTCGGTTGAGTCTTCTAAAAGCACTTTAACATCAAGTGACAATGCTTGCAATTCTTTAAGAAGAACTTTAAATGATTCGGGAACGCCCGGTTCTGGTATGTTTTCTCCTTTAACTATTGCTTCGTAAGTTTTAACACGCCCGACTATATCATCTGATTTAACTGTTAAAATTTCTTGCAAAGTATATGCCGCTCCATATGCTTCCAAAGCCCAAACTTCCATTTCGCCGAAACGCTGACCGCCGAATTGCGCTTTTCCTCCCAATGGCTGTTGTGTTACTAACGAATATGGTCCTGTTGAACGTGCGTGGATTTTATCATCAACCAAATGGTGAAGCTTTAAGTAGTGCATATATCCAACAGTTATTGCATTATCAAATTCTTCTCCCGTTCTTCCATCTCTTAACTTAATTTTTCCGTCTCTGCTTATAGAAACGCCTTTCCATTCTTCTCTATGGTCTTTATTTTTTTCAAGTTCTTCATATATATAGTCTTCAATAATATCTTTCCATTTAGCAGAAAACGTTTCAAAATCTTCATTAGCATAGTCGTTGGCAAGCTGCAATGTGTCCATAATGTCAACTTCGGTTGCGCCATCAAAAACAGGTGTTGCAACTTTAAAGCCCAAAACTTTTGCAGCAAGACCCAAGTGAACTTCCAAAACTTGCCCTATGTTCATACGTGAAGGAACGCCCAAAGGATTTAAAACAATGTCAAGTGGTCTTCCGTTTGGCAAGAATGGCATATCTTCAACAGGAAGAACTCTTGAAATAACGCCTTTATTTCCATGTCGCCCTGCCATTTTGTCGCCTACTGAAATTTTGCGCTTTTGAGCAATATATACACGAACTAATTGATTAACGCCGGGGGAAAGCTCGTCGCCGTTTTCTCTTGTAAATATTTTAACATCAACTATAATTCCGCTTTCTCCGTGAGGAACTCTTAGTGATGTATCCCTAACTTCTCTTGCCTTTTCTCCGAAAATTGCTCTTAGAAGGCGTTCTTCTGCTGTTAGTTCTGTTTCACCTTTAGGTGTTACTTTTCCAACTAAAATATCATTAGGCTGAACTTCCGCACCTATTCTAATTATGCCCATTTCATCCAAATCTTTTAAAGCTTCTTCGCTAACGTTTGGAATATCTCTTGTCATTTCTTCAGGGCCTAATTTTGTATCTCTTGCTTCCGATTCATATTCTTCTATGTGTATTGAAGTATAAACATCTGCTTCAACAAGTTTTTCTGATAATAAAATGGCATCTTCGTAATTGTAGCCTTCCCATGTCATAAAACCAATTAATGGATTTTTGCCAAGTGCAAGTTCTCCTCTTTGTGTTGAAGGTCCGTCTGCAATTATGTCGCCATCTTTAATAACTTGCCCTTTTGAAACAATAGGTCTTTGATTTATGCAAGTTCCTTGATTAGAACGCAAAAATTTAGTTAGTCTATAGTTCTTTTTAATTCCGCTGTTGTTTTTAATAACAATTTCGCTTGCCGTTACTTTATCTACAACGCCGTCTTCGGTTGCAATTACAACAACACCCGAGTCTTTAGCTGTTTTATATTCCATTCCTGTACCAACTACAGGAGATTCTGTGCATAGCAAAGGGACTGCTTGTCTTTGCATGTTTGAACCCATTAAAGCTCTTGTTACGTCGTCGTTTTCTAAAAATGGAATTAAAGCTGTTGCAACAGAAACAATTTGTTTAGGCGATACGTCCATTAAGTCTATTTTGTTGCGTTCAACTTCTATTACATCTTCACGAAAACGCCCCGATACTTTTTTATGAAGGAAATACCCCTTTTTATCTAACGGTTCATTTGCTTGCGCAACTATATAATTTTCTTCTTCATCTGCTGTAACGTAAATAAATTCGTTTGTAACACGTGGTATTTTTTCTGTTTTATCAACAATTCTATATGGTGCTTCTATAAAGCCATATTCATTAATACGTGCAAAGGTAGACAATGAGTTTATAAGCCCAATGTTTGGACCTTCAGGAGTTTCAATAGGGCACATTCTGCCATAATGGGAAGTATGAACGTCACGCACTTCAAAGCCTGCACGGTCTCTTGAAAGTCCGCCGGGTCCTAATGCCGAAAGCCTTCTTTTATGGGCAAGCTCTCCTAAAGGATTTGTTTGATCCATAAATTGAGAAAGCTGTGAACTTCCAAAAAATTCTTTAATTGCAGCCGTAACAGGGCGAATATTAATTAACGCCTGCGGGGTTACAATTTCCATGTCTTGTATTGTCATTCTTTCTTTAACAACACGTTCCATTCTTGTTAGCCCAATTCTAAATTGGTTTTGCAAAAGCTCCCCAACTGCTCTTATACGGCGGTTTCCTAAATGGTCTATATCGTCTTTGTTTCCTATACCATAATCTAAATTAATACAATAGTTAATTGAAGCCATAATATCTTCAAATGTTATGTGTTTTGGAATTAACCTTAAAATATTTTGTTCTATTGCAGCTTTAAGCTCTTTTTTATCTGTATATGTTTCTAAAAGCTCTTTTAAAACTGGAAAATATACTCTTTCTTTTATTCCGGAAGAACCAATAGATTCTGCCGAAATCCCATATGGGGAAATAAAATCATCAATTTTAACGGTTAAATTACTTAAAACTTTAACTTTTTTATCATCTGCCCAAACCCATACAAATGGCGCACTGCTGTCTTGAATTTTATCAGCAAGCAAAACATCAATTACTGTTTCTGCTTCGGCAATAACTTCGCCTTCATAGTCAACAACGTTTTCGGCTAATGTTAAACCTTTAATTCTGTTTCTAAAAGAAAGTTTTTTGTTAAACTTATAGCGCCCAACTTTAGCAAGGTCGTAGCGTTTAGGGTCAAAAAACATACTTTTTAAAAGCGATTCGCTTGTTTCAACTGTTGGCGGTTCGCCGGGGCGTATTCTTCTATATATTTCCAAAAGACCTTCTTCATATGTTTTACTTGAGTCTTTTTCAATTGAGGCTTCTATTTTTGGCTCATCGCCAAAAAGTTCTCTAATTTCTTCATCTGTTCCAACGCCAAGCGAACGAATTAAAACTGTTACAGGGACTTTACGAGTTCTGTCAACACGAACGCTAAAAACGTCATTTGGGTCTGTTTCGTATTCAAGCCATGCACCACGGTTTGGAATAACTGTTGCTGAAATTAATTCTTTGCCTGTTTTATCATGGTCTATTGCATAATAGATTCCGGGCGAGCGAACAAGCTGGCTAACAATAACACGTTCTGCTCCATTTATAATGAATGTTCCTGTGTTTGTCATAAGCGGAAAATCGCCCATGAAAATTTCCTGCTCTTTAATTTCATCTATTTCCTTATTATAGAGGCGACATTTAACTCGCAAAGGCGCAGCAAAAGTTGCATCACGTTCTTTACATTCTTCAATGGAGTATTTGGCTTTTGAGTCTAGTGTAAAATCAATAAATTCCAAAATTAGATTGCCGCTATAGTCTGTAATTGGGGAAATATCCCGAAACACTTCTTTAAGCCCTTCGTTTAAAAACCATTCGTAACTGTCTTTTTGAACTCCGATAAGGTTTGGCATTTCCAAAACCTCGTCAATTTTTGAGTATGTCATTCTCACTTCATTGCCAAGGTGGATATGTCTAATTCTGTTTTTCTCCATAATTGCAAATCACCTCTTTATAAAATTGTAAAAACTGCATGAAAATAATGTAAGCGGAATTATTTTTGTCCGCTATGTATTTAATAATAATTATTTGCCAAATATAAAAGTGAAGTCAAAAAAAGAGCGAACTAAAAAACATGCTTAATTCGCCATTAATTGTTAAATGAAAAGAGTTTTCGACATATTTATAATTTTTGTGCAACATATAAATGAACTTCCTTCATAAACTACATTAAAAAGCTACTTAAAAATTGCATTCAAGCAGCTCAATTATAATAATTAACGACGTGACATACTCACCCGCCTAAAGAGGTGGGAGCTTCTTACTCGATAATCCTAATGGACTAAGCATAAATAAGCTAACCCCGTGTGCCCCACGGTTTTATCCCTAAAATTTGGACTTACGTCCCAGGTAATGGTAGTTTCTTCGGTGGCATATACTACCAAAAGACACCCTTTGTACCTAGGGAGAGTTTATTACTAAGCGTGTTACACTACAACACTGTGATTTATTTACCATATCATATAGCGCAATCCTATGTCAAGACCTTGCCAATTCATCACCATCCTAAGGGGTGGAAAAATTCTTGGCAATTAGGGGTTAAAAGCAAAAAACTAGGTAGGTAATAAAATTAAGGGAATATGTTAAACGGGCAGCGTGTGCCATAGCATAACCGATTGCCCACCCCGTTATGCCTGTTGACAGATTACTAATTATCGTAACATATTAGTAAAATATTGTCAAGTACTTTTTCAGTAAATTAAGTACAATTTTTCGCGTTTGAAAATTTTTTTCACAATAACAATCTTCAATTTTAAAGTTTCAATATTTAGGTAGAAATTAAGGTATCTATTGACAAATAAGTAATTATATATTACTATTATGTTGTGCATATTTAAGCTATATTGGATATTATTTTAATTTTGCTGTGTGCAATTTTGCTTGAATGTGGAAAAAATTTTTATTTTATATTATTTTAAGGAGGAAAAGTTATGAGAAAAGCAGTTGCATTGTTTTTAGCTTTTTGTATGTGTTTTCAAGTGCTAAACATTTCGGTTTTTGCGCAAGAAAGCTTAATTCAAGAAGGCTTAACCTCGGAAGATTTAATGCCAGAAGATTTAGAGGAAATTGAATTGGAAGAGCTTGAATCAGCCGAACAAAATGCAAGCCAAATTGAGTTTGAACATCAAGCTCAATTTGAATACCCAACGCCATATGCTGAAACTTTGCCAAGAGCAGAGGCAAGATATTCAAGCATTAGAATTGAATGGGTAACAGAAAGTGAAAAAACATACGACATTTTAAGAAGCGAAACTAGCAATGGACAATTTACTGCAATTGCCCAAAATTTAGCTTCAACAACAACACAGTACATAGACAACGTTGGAACAGGTAAAAAATATTGGTACAAAATTAAAGAAAATGGCGCAGGTGAAACAGAAGCTTTTGCAGATAACCTAGCAACAGGCTTAACCGCTTTAAAAACTAACGCTCAATTTTCAAAAACTTATGTTGGCGAAGATAAAATTTTTAATGGAACAAGAATTATTAATTACACAGATGAATTGGACAAAATAGCTTCCCTTAATAAAGGTTCTTTTTTGGTTAAGCTTAAAAGCTATGAACTCACTGAAAACCCTGCAAAAACAACATACTTAAGTGCTAAAGCTGCTTCTGCAAGCACAGAAGCTAATGCAAGCAGAGTTGCTTTTTTAACAGAGGTTAATTCAGGCAACCGCTATTTTAGAGATGAATTAACTACTGGAATGGTTGCACGTTTTGCAACTATAAACGGGGAATGGCAACAACATATTTTTACATCCGACACTTTCCCTGTTTCTATTCCGGGCGAAACACAAAACATAAAAACTTCTTCAAACGGCGCAAGTACAGGCGGTTGGAACAATGCATCATTAGGTAATTTCTTTACAAGAGGAACAGGGCTTAACCAATTAACTGTTGGCGGAGAATTAGTTAATGGAAGTATAGAAAAACCTTTTAAAGGCGAAATAGAATACATAATTATAACAGACGAAGTTTTATCTCAAGCCGAAATGAACGCTATAACTTCAGCAGGAACTTTAGGCGCAATGCTTGGCAATGAGTTAAACAGCACTTGGGTTATTACAGGCGGAGAAACAGCACAAGGTTCATATGAAAATATTGGCGGCGCAAGAAATTATGCCGGACATTTTGAAGAACGCATACGTTGGGAAGTTTCGGGCAGCCTTGAAGGACGTCATCGCTATGTTATAAACACAGCAAAAAAAGGCTTATCAGTTTCCGATGTAGTTAGCAACTTTGAAGCTTTAGTTTCAGATTACAACCCAAAAGCAGTAGCTGTTATGGTTGGTAAAGAAGACTATTTAAAAGGCGAAGCTGGAATTGAAAACTTTAAACAAAACATTCAAAGTTTAATTGAAACAGCTAAAAGCAGTGCAACAGTTAAATTTGTTGTTATTCAAACACCAACACCTTCAAAAACACAAGCAACAAACGCAACAATTCAAAGCTATATTAATGCAATTTATGAAGTTGCAGACGGAGTTGAAAACGTTTTCATTGTAGACCACTATGCACAATTTACACAAGGTTTAATTGAAAGCGGCATTAAAGAAGATGATAGCGTTAATGAAGTTGGTCATTTAAACATTGCAAGACAATTAATGAAAGCAGTTACAGGAAGCGACGCATTTAGCAATGTTACAGTGTTTAGCCAAGTAATTGATGAAGAAGCCTCAAATGCAGTTTATTTAAATGATTACCCTTCTGTTAACGTTTCAGGTAATACGCTTACTTTTGAAGCAGAAAATGCAATATCCTATAGACTTGAAGTTAGCAACACTATAATAGAAAGTAACTTTGAAGCAACAAGTGAACCAGTTAAAATTGAAAATTTACCACAAACTGATGATTTCGAATTGGTTGTTAAAACAGAACAAGGTATTTTAAGACCTGTTGTCGGTATGAATACTGTAGATGAAATTAACCTTTCGATTGAGCAAATTAATGATATTTTAAATAGGGAACAACCTGCAAAATGGCTATTTTTAGGCGATAGTATAACTCATGGTGCATCACACACACTTGGTTATGACAGCGTACCACAACTTTTCGAAAAGTTTTTGCGTGATGAACAAGGAAGGCTTGACGATGTTGTTATAAACACAGCCATTTCAGGCGCAACAACAGCAGACCAAGTTAATCCTATATACAAACCATATCGTTTTGATGCTTACAAAGATGCAGATGTTGTATTTATTATGTATGGCATGAACGATTGCGTTACATCAGCAACTCCCGTTGCAACATTTAAAGCAAACTTAAAAACTATTGTTAACGACATTAAAGCGCAAGATGCAATCCCTGTTTTAAGAACTCCAAACCCTGCAATTCCAAGAAACACCGCTTTAGTTGATTATATGGAAGCAATACGCCAAGTTGCAGCTGAAGAAAACGTTCTTTTAGTTGACCATTTTGCACTATGGAACAAACAATTGGAAACACGCCCATACTTATTAAATCAAGGCGGCTTCTGGATTAAAAACGGTGACGGAACACAATTGCACCCCGGCCCTCAAGGACAACTTGTTTTATTCCAAGAAATTATTAAAACATTAAAACCTTTTAATGCTGAAACATCAGACTTAACCAAACTTACATACAAAATAGCAGATGTTGCAAAAGAATCAAGCAACATAACACCTAGCATTAAAGCAAGCAATTCGCAATTTGTTGTTGATTTAAAACAATTAGATTCAGAATATGCAAGCGGAAGCCTTTCTTCTGTAACTGCTAAAATTTCAGGAGGAAATATAACACCATATTCAATAACAACACTTGCTTCAAACGAAAAAATTACTTTTACAGGCTTAGCTCCTGAAACAGACTATATAGTTGAAGTTAACGCAACAGTTAAAGAAGCTGCAAAAGAAGTTACTTTCAAAACACAAACACTTCAAATTGAAGACGGTTACAACGAAAATATTTCAATATCTTTAAGCAACAGCAACGTTGACACACCTTCTGTAATTGGAACTGTTGTTGGTGAATTTAGCGCAACAGAAATAACAAACGCTGTATTTGAATTAGTTGATGGCGCAGGCTCGACAGATAATGCAAAATTTAAAATCGAAGGCAACGTTCTTAAAACAACTGAAAAATTAAAAGAATTTGATGCATACTTTATAAGAGTTAAAGCAAGCGGCAATGGCGGTTTAAATTATAACATATTTATGATTACAACCGAAGGTATTGGAATTAAGCCAATTTTTGCAGACTATGAAGTTAGCTTGGCAGGGCAAGGAAAAGCGCTTTCCCAACAAATAGTTGACAAAACAAAAACTCTTGAAGAAGCAATAATTATTGCACAGTTCAGACAAAGCAATCCAAGTGCTGTTGAAACAGTTTTTGGTATTTCAAACAGCCAAACAGATAAAAACGGCTTCCATATTTATGTTCAAAACGGGTCAATATTAGGTGTTCAGCTTGAACAAAACAATTCAACCGTTTTAACAAGAACTTTTTCAGGTGTTGCTATTAAAGAATTTAATACAATTGCATTTGTTGCAGACAAAGAAGCTAAACAATACAGATTTTACTGCAATGGCGAAATGATTGGAACAATAGATTTTTCAACATATGGCTACATAAGCGGAATTAGCGGGCTTAATTCGGCAAACATAGGTAAATATTCAAGACCGAGTGGTGCAAACAACTATTTATTTAATGGCTATATTAACTATGTAAAACTGTATGAAGGCAGACCTTTCACAGATGAAGAAATAATTGCAATTACAGCAGAAACTAAAAAAATTGCAACAGGAGGAAATGAAGACGACAGAAACTTGTTCTATTACGGCGATGCAAGTGGTTCTCAACACTTTAGAATACCATCTTTATATACAACTTCAAGAGGGGTTGTTGTTGGGGCAATTGATGCACGCTTTGGCGGAACTTATGACTCTGCAAACAACTTAGACACAACAGTAAGAATTAGCAAAGACGGCGGAAAAGTATGGCAAGATGCAACACTTCCCCTTAACTTTGTTGATTATGAAAATAAACCTACAGGACGTCAACAATTCCCTGCTTCATACATAGACCCTTGCTTAGTTGAAGATGAAATTAACGGAAGATTGTTTATGCAATTAACAACATTTGCATGGGGCGGCGGTATTTTTAACGGCACAGGAAGACAACTTCAAACAGGCTCAGGATTTATTAGTGTTAATGGCGAAAGAAAATGGAAACTTCAAAAACAAGGCGAATCAGCATTTAATTACTATGTTGAAGCTGTTGGCTTTGATGATGAACAAGCAAAAACAAGAACAATTTTTAAATTAGACGGAACACCAACTCAATACAAATTAAACAGCAATTACGAAGTTATAGACGGCAACACACTTTTAACAGTTAAACAAAGAAGTGCTGACAACACTTACGTTACACCTGAAAAACTTGTTCCTATGAATGTTATGTATCAAGATTCAATATTCCAAGTGTTTAACACAACGTATACGTTTTTAACTCATAGTGACGACGACGGAGAAACATGGTCAGACCCAATAAACTTAAACGGTATGATAAGAGACGAAAGCTTATATTTCTTAGGTGTAGGGCCTGGACGTGGCATTCAAATTAAAGGCGGACAATACAACGGAAGACTTCTTCTTCCTCTTTACGAACATATAAGCGGCGCTGAACGTGCATATGTAATTTACAGCGACGATTTCGGTGCAACATGGAAACGCTCTCAAGTAACTCCTGTTGATTCTGTTGCAGGAAAAATGAGCGAAGCAGCACCTGTTCAAATGCCTGATGGCTCAATTAGACTTTATGCAAGGTCAACAAAAGATAAAGCAGCATATACAACAAGCTTTGACGGCGGTCAAACTTGGGTATCAACTGCAGTTTTAGACCCCGGCTTCCCAGATACAACAGGAAACGGCTGCCAAATGACTATAATTAGATACAGCAAATTAATTGATGGTAAAAATGCATTAATTTCAGCAAGTCCTGCTGGCGTAACTTCACGTTCAAACGGAACTGTTAGAATTGGCTTAATTAATTCTAAAGCAAACCCTAAACCGGGCGAAGACAGATTTGACGTTGACTGGAAATATACATTTGAAGTTACAAAGCCAGGCGAATCATATGCATATTCTTGTTTAACAGAACTTCCAAACGGCGACATAGCACTTATATATGAAGGCGCAGATTCAACAAGAATACCTTATAGAGTATTTACAATTCCTCAATTAAAAAACGAAACTTCTGATAATAACGGAAGTCTTAAATTAAATAGCATTGAAAAAATTGAGGGAGAAAATGAAGGTGAAACTTTAAAAGTTAAGCTTGAATTTAACCAAAAAGTATTTACAGAAAGCCCAACTATACTTACATTTGCATACAAATTATCTGAAGAAGATGAGCAATATACTGAATTAAGTATGGAATGTATTGGTTCAAGCGAAGATGGAAAAGAATTATACTATACTGTTAATTTACCTGTTTCACTTGAAAATGTTAAATACAGAATTTCCTTCAATGCTTCTTCTTCAAACAAAATTTACGGCGCAGCAGGCGGCGAATATGTGCGTCCAGATGAAAACAAAGACTTAATAACTAACGAAAATATAGTAAATATAATAGATAAAAGCAAACTTGAAGCTGCAATTGATATAGCTATTAACTTAGAAGACTATTTATACACAACTGAAAGTTTTGCAGGAATTGTACCAGCTTTAGCTAATGCACAAACTGTTGCCAACAATGAAAGCGCAACACAAAAAGAAGTTGATGACGCAACAACAGCTCTTAGAGCAGCTATTAACAACCTTGCTTTAAATCCTATAGAAGAAGATGGAGAATTTTCAATTACAATTTCTCCTTCTGTACAAAACGGAACGGTTACTGCAGATAAAACTTCTGCAAAACCATATGAAATTGTAACCTTAACAACACAACCTGTCCAAGGATACGCATTAAAAGAAGGCAGCCTTAAATATAACAGCTCTGTTGTATCAGGAAACAAATTTATTATGCCTTCAGCAAATGTTACTATAACAGCATCATTTATGCCTTTAATAACAGGTATTGCTCAAATTGATAATACAAAGCCAAGACAAGGCCATACATTAACGGTTAGCTTAGTTGACCATAATGTTACTAATATATCTGGCTTAACATATCAATGGTATAGGGTTGACACGATTTCAGGAGCAGAAACTGCTATTGCAGGAGCAACAAAAGTTTCATACAAAACAACAGAAGCCGATGCAGACAAAAAGATTAAAGTTAAAGTTGCAGCTGCAGAACTTTCAGGCGTTCTTGAAAGCGCTACAACAGATATTGTTAAAGGCGAATATTATGAACTTCCGTTAACGGGCTTAACTGCAACAGCAGGAAATATACAAGCAGGCTACGAAAATGAAGGACCAGCACATTTAGCAATAGACGGCAGCAACTCAACTCTTTGGCATACAAGTTGGACAGGAGCTGCAGCAACACGCCCCGACCACTGGTTAACGGTTGATGTTAGCAAATCGCCAGAAGCTATAGACGGCAAAATTCTTGTTAAAGGCTATAGATATTTAGGGCGTGGTTCGGGAACTAACGGCAACATAACAAAATATGAAATTCATGCTAGCGAAGACAACGGTACAACTTACAAAAAAGTTGCTGACGGAACTTGGGCAGATAATAACTTGTGGAAAACCGTTGTATTCGATAACGCAGTTTGGGCAACCCATGTTAAACTTGTTTCTTTAGAATCAAACAGCAACAGTACAGCAGGCTATATTTTCTCAGCTGCTGTTGAGGTTAGAGTTTTAGCAACAGATATACCGGAAAAATATTCAATAACAATTGGAGCTTCTCCAAACGGAACTGTTACAGCAGATAAAACTATGGCCGAACAAGGTGAAATTGTAACTATTACAGCAACACCAAATGCCGGTTATGCTCTTTCAAACATAAAAGTTAACGGAAATATAATTTCAGGTAACATATTTACAATGCCTGATAAAGATGTTATAATAATAGCTGAGTTTACAGCAATTGCTAATAAACACACAGTAACATTTGTTGATTATGACGGTGCTGTTTTAAAAGTTGAAGAAGTGCAAGATGGCGGCAATGCAACGCCTCCACAAAACCCTGAAAGAGCCGGCTACACTTTCATAGGCTGGAACGGAAGCTATGAAAATATAACAAGTAATATAACTATTAAAGCTAAATATACTAAAAACAACACAAATGCAGCAACATTAAGAATTGAAAACGCAACAGGAAATGCAGGCGATGAAGTTACTGTTAAAGTTTTTGTTGAAGATAACCCAGGATTTAGCGGCATGAGATTTAAAATTAACTTCAACAAACAATTGTTAACACCTGTTTCATATGAAAAGCTTGGATTGTTTAACATTGGCGAAACTTTATCAAACATGAATGAAGAAGGAGTAGATTTAAACACTCTTGATTTTGTTTCATTTGTTTGGGCAAGTTCAACCGATTTAGATACAAATGGTCAAGTTCTTTCGGTTAAATTTAAAATTAACAACGAAGCTTCCGAAGGAGATATTCCTTTAACAATTTCATACGATGAAGATGACATTTCAGACCAAGAAGGCAACAATGTTGGGCTTGATTGCTATAATGGAAAAGTTATAGTAACAAAATATGAAGAAATAATGTATGGCGATGTTAACAGCGATAAAGTTGTTAATACAAAAGACGTTATTCGCGTTTTACAACATCTTGCTAATTATAACAACTTCCAGCTTACAGGCTATGAATTAAAAGCTGCTAATGTTAATGCTGATGACAAAATAGATTCAAATGACATAGTAAGATTATTGCAATATTTGGCAGGCTGGAACGTTCAACTTGGTAAATAGTTTTTGCTTAAAGGGGAAGTTTGAAAGCTTCCCCTTTAAACTTTAAACTTTCTTTAAATTTTCTTAAATTTCCTTAAAATTTGGAGGTTTTAACAATGAGAAAACTTCCTTCCGTTTTAATTATTTTTATAATTAGTTTAAGTGTTATAGCCGGCATTATAACATATGCAAAAACCAGAGAAGAAATAAATTATAAATTAAATATAACAACTTCAAAAAGAGCATTGCAATTTAAGCTTTGGCAAGATGAAAAGGCTACAGACTTTTCGCGCTTTATAAATAACTTGTTAAAAAACAGCAACCTAACTAAAAATGATGTCGAAAATGCTTTAACTCAAAAAATAGGAACATTTAGAAGCGATAAACACGTTATTGGGCTTTTTGTTGGATATGAAAACAATAAAGATTTTTTTGCAACAAATGATTTTGTACCAGATGAGGCTTACGATTGCACAAATCGCCCATGGTATGAAATTGCAGCTTCAAATGAAGATAATAAAGTTTCTCAATTAATATATTCTGATATTGGAACGAGCCAATTAGTTGTTGGGTTTTCTCACAAAATAAACGTAGAGGGCACGCAAGGCGTTATTTTAATTAATTATGCACTTAGCGGATTAATTGAAAGCCTAAATGGCGTTTCAAATGACGACTATTTTTTAATTGATGAAGATGGTAACGTATTATACTATAAAACAAGCAAAAGCGAATATTTTGTTGGCGACCAAAATTTAATTAGCTTAAAAGACTTTTCTAATGGTTTTTATTCCAAGCTTTTTAATAGCTTAAAACAAAATTCAAGTATTAAAAAATCAGTTTCAATCAATTCAACTTTTTTTATGTATGAAACAATGGAAGATTGCGGGTGGACAGTTGTTACCGCAACAAAAGATTATAGAATTTATTTAAATCTTTTAATAATTTTAATAATTGCTTTTTATTTAGTTTGTGTCGTTTTGGCATTAGAGAAATGTGGTATGCTGCATTTTTCTAAATATGAACAACTTGCAAAAAAGAGAACCGTAATTAATTACGCTATATATGTTGCGCTTGCAATATTTATTTTAGCAACTACCATCTACGGATATACAGTAGTTGTTAAAAGAAGTGCAGAAGAAGAACTGTTCCAATATATAAACGAGATAGCTTCAAAAAATGTTTTAACATTTCATAATAAAATAGAAACAGATATAAATAATGTTGTTCTTTTATCAACAATTATCGGCGAATATTCCGAAGCTAAAGACTTTGAAAACCTTAATTTTAACGAAATTATGCCAGTGCTTAACAGAAAAGTTAAATCTGGAGATTTTAAGCGCATAGCTTTAACAAACTTAATTGGAGACACAATTACAACAGATGGTCGTAATTATAACGACGCATATTCCAAATATTTTGAACTTGCAATGGAAGGGCAAACAAGTATTTCAAAAACAACTATAGACCGTTTTGATTCTGAAAAAATTAATATTTATTCAACACCCGTATACAATAATAATAAAATAATTGGGGTTTTAAGCGCAACTATAGATAATATAAATTTGTCCAAACTTTTAGAAATTCCTGTGCTTGGAGATGCCGCTTTTTCATATGTTGTTGAAACCGATGGAGAAATTGTTGTTGTTCCAACTATGCATTTAAACTTAAATACATATGAGAATTTATTTGACCGATTATCTGATAAAAATAAAATCTCAATACTTAATACAACTATAGAAAAGATTAGATACGATATTTTATTTAATAACAGCGGGCTATTTAAGTACTTAGTTGACAAAGATGTAAGATATATGACATATATGCCAACCGGAATTAACGATTGGACTCTTTGCTCAATTATAGATGAAAGCGCAATTGGTCATAAGTCAAGCTTTATTGTTAGAATTTCATTCTTTAGTGCTATAATTAGCTTGTGCTTATTTACAGGACTTTTACTATATGTTGCAATAATGCAATATAAATCAAGAAAAAAACTTGAACGTATAGCATTTAACGACAATCTTATAGGCTGCTCTAATTTTAACCGTTTTGAAAAAAATGCTTCTGATACTTTACAGAAAAAAATGGACAAAAACTATGCTGTAATTTCCGCTGATATTGATAAATTTGAAACAATTAACGATTCTTTCGGTAGGGATGTAGGCGATAAGCTTTTAAAATATATTGCAAAAGTTTTTGAAAACGAACTGAAAGACGGGGAAATTTTTTGCCGTGTTTCGCAAGACCATTTTTACTTACTAACTGCGTATGAGCGGCAATCCGACATTATTGAAAAAATAAAGCGAATGTCTAATGAAATTAATTTATTTAACGCTAAAGTTAATGTTCATATGTCGTTTGGAGTTTGTGAAATTGATGAACAAGTAAGCGTTAATACAATATGCGACTATGCAATGCTTGCAAGGAAGACAATTAAAGGAAAACATGATATTAACTATGCTTTTTATTCTGATGAAATGAGAAAAGCAATATTAAGAGAAAAAAATATTGAAAATATAATGTTTTTTGCATTAGAACATGAAGAATTTGTTATGTTTTTACAACCTAAATATCAACTTAACACAGAAAAAATTATTGGTGCAGAAGCGCTGGTTAGATGGCTTTTAACAGATAAAAAAATAATTCCTCCAAATGAGTTTATACCTGTTTTTGAAAAAAACAGATTTATAATAAAATTAGACTACTACATTTGGGAACAAGCTATAAAAACTATTCGTAAATGGCTGAATAACGGAAAAAAACCAATTCCAATATCAATTAATGTTTCAAGAGTGCATTTTACAAGCCATGAATTTGTTGAGGTTTTATCAAATCTTCTTGAAAAATATGGCGTTGATAAAAAGTATATTGAAATTGAATTGACAGAAAGTGCATTTTTAGACAACGCATATTCTATATTAGAAATTGCTTCAAAACTTTCTGAATTTGGATTTAAAAAATCAATTGACGATTTTGGTTCCGGATATTCATCATTAAATCTTTTGCGGAAACTAAATGTTGAAATAATTAAAATTGATAAAGAATTTTTAGACAACAACGCCGACCAAACAAGAGGGCAAGTTGTTCTTAAAAATATTGTTGCAATGATTAAAGATTTAAATATGAAAGTTGTTGCAGAAGGCGTTGAAACTTCTGAACATAGGGATTTTCTACTTGAAATAGGCTGCGATTTTGCACAAGGATATTACTATGCAAAACCACTACCTATTAGTAAATTTGAAGAACTTGCTTATGGGGAAATTATTTATGGGGTGTAAACCCCATTTTTTTAATTTAAATTATTTAAATTACTTAGGTTAATTGCTTTTTCATAAGCAACTAAAACTGCATCTGAAATGGCTTTGTCAACATTGTTTTTATTAAGCAACGAAAGACCAACTTCAGTTGCTCCTCCTTTTGTTGCAACAACTTCCATTGTGTTTTTATTATTCGACAGCTTAATTGCACCAATTACCGTTTGATTAACTATTTCAACAACATTTTCTTTCGGCAACCCAAGCATGCAGCCGCTATTTATAAAGCTTTCAAGAACATATGCAACATATGCTATACCACAAGCGGAAAGGGCTGTTATTTTTTCAATGTCATCTTCTTTAATATTAATAACAATTCCGAATTTATTAAAAATGTTTGTCACTAAGCTGTTAATGTCATTAACAATAGCAGTTAAACCATTTCCATTTTGCATAGCCATATTAGGCATAACTCTTGTAATTTTTTCGTTTAACAAACTATTTTGTATAGCTTTAATTGGTACTCCTGCCATAAAGCTTATAATTACTTTGTCTTTAATTAAAGCTTTATCAATTTCTTTTGCAACTTCTGGAAATATATTTGGTTTAACAGCCAAAACAACAATATCAACTTTTTCAAGAAGTTCGTTAGCATCGTCATATCCGCAAATTTCAAATTGCTCTTTTGCAGCCAACAATGCTTGAGCTGATTTTTCACATATAAAGATAGATGATTTTTCAAAAACTTTTTGATTAATTAAGCTACCGACAAATGCTTTCCCAACATTTCCAAAACCTATTATACCTATGTTCATTTTACACCAACTTTTTATTAAAGATTATTAGTTAAACATTATACACCCCAATTAACGTATAATGCAAGAGAATAAAAAATTTTAAATTTTTTTAAAAAAAGTATTGACAAGTTAGGCTATGTGTTGTATTATTATTCAGGTGACAGCAATATAATAATTTTTATAAATTTGGAGAGGTGTCCGAGCGGTTTATGGAGCTGGTCTTGAAAACCAGTGATCCCGAAAGGGACCGTGGGTTCGAATCCCACCCTCTCCGTTTTTATTTATTTTTTTGTAAGGAGAAGTACCCAAGCGGTTGAAGGGGCTCGCCTGGAAAGTGAGTAGATCGTTAATAGCGGTGCGAGGGTTCGAATCCCTCCTTCTCCGTAACAATTTAGGTAACCAAAACATTAAATAAACCTTGTAATTACAGTCTTTTCTGTAAACACAAGGTTTATTTATTTTGTTCAAAAACACTCTTTTAGCTACTAATTGGCTACTCTGCACACCACAATAAGCTACAAAACACCACGATAACCTATGATTCATTTCCGCCAATCCTTTGATAAAACTTCTCCATTTTATTTGCGGCTTTAGCTTCTTGAGATTTAATTGCATGAGTATACGTATTAAGGGTTACGTTTTTATCAGCATGACCCAACCTGCCACTTAACGTCGCAATGTCTATTTCTGCAACCAACAGGCTTGCGTTTGTATGTCTGAGCCCATGAAAAGTTATGTATGGAAGATTATTCTTCTCAATAAACTTTCGTAGCCACTGATAAGGACGTGACGGATACATAGCCGCCCCGTCCTCATGTCTAAACACAAAATCACTATCAATCCATTCAGAACCCATTTTTAAACGGTTTAACTGTTGCTCTCGTTTGTATGCCTTTAAAATATTTACAACAAATGTTTGCCATGATATACAGTGATGAAGCGAAACATACCCAAATTGAAAAAGCCTTTGGAAGCGGTAGGAACATCCTGCTTTCAGCAGATGCCTTAAAGCAACGTGGGCTGAAGGTAGGAGGAACCATTACTTTATCGGTAAATGGGCAGCAATACGAGTACACAATTTTGGGAAGCTACAAAATACGTACCACCAATGTAGAGGCAATCATACCAACCTTCTGCGCAACCGATGATTTTGGTTCTAAAAACTTTGATATTTTAGCCTACACTGCGGCTGACCCCGATGCTGTGATGATACAACTGCGAGATTTGTTTGGTAGCAAGGACAACTGGAGTCGAACAGTCAAGGAATTCAACAGCGATGCATCAGGAACAGTGAGTGCATTTCTTGCGCCAATGCAAAACCTTGCTTGGTTTATTCTGGTGCTGGCAACAGTAGGAATCATTAACAATTTACTAATTAATTATATACAAAAGCAACGAACTACCGCTATGTATAAATCGGTTGGCATGAGTAATCAACAAAATATGCAAATGACAGTGATTGAGGGTTTATCGTCAGGCATGATTGGCGCGGTGATAGGCATGGTTGTTTCTTGGTTGGAAATCAAAACTATTTTCCTTGTGGCAGGCCCCCGTATCTCCATGCAGCCTGAGCTTGACGCTAAGACTTTCCTCCTCGCCGGAACACTTGGAATTG
>CAZHPA010000030.1:0-23973 GCA_964533945.1 uncultured Defluviitaleaceae bacterium | reverse complement strand
GTATGCTTCTTTTGTAAAGATTAATTCGTTTTTCTTATCTTGCTTCATTTTGTATAGCCATGAAATTTTTAAACAAATATATCCTTTTTCGCTATCTTTTGCTCTTTTAACAAGGGAATTAACTAAAACAAGCTTAAATCTTTCAATTGCCATATCAATAGTTATTTCATCAGGGTATATAACAGGTTTAAACCTTGGAGTAATTGTACTTAAAATAAATTCGCCTTGTCTTTCTGTAATAGATGAAAAGTTTTGTTTTAGCCCACTGTATCCGCAATTTATGCAAACTATTGCCTCATAACATAAAGGCTCTATGTTAACATACGTTGGGCAAAGGTCTTCGTCGATTTTATCTAATTTTAATTTTGAACTTCTAACAACATTAGCTTTAAATTGTTTGTAACATACAGGGCAATCAAATGTTTTTTCAAAAATATAATCTTTTATATTTATTTGCTTTTTTTTAAGAGCTTCTGCTTGAGAGTCTTTGGAAGTTTCCAACTTCATTTCTTTTAAATGGTCTAAGCCAAACTTCTCAAGCCCTTCAAAAATACTCAACAAACCCACCGCTCTCGTGTAGTTAGCTTTTAACTAACCTATTTTATAAAGATTTCAATTTTATTATATCAAATTATTAAGGCAAAGTCTATATTAATTTTTACCATATATGCGTTTCCCTTCAATTAATTAGTTTTATAGCTTTTAAAATATACACATTTGTGTTATTATATTATAATGAAACCAAAAAATGATTGGAGGAAGTAAAAATGGCAAATGCAAAATCAAGAAGACACTATAGAGTTGCAAAACGGGAAGTTATGCAAGCACCAACAAAAGGTGTTTTTGTTCCAAAAGAAAAAAAGGGTAAAATTATTGCACTTGGTATTTTGCTAATAGTTGCGGCTTATTTAAAGGGAATGATTATTGGGCATTTAATAACTAAAAAATTCTGAAGATATGTACAAGCAAGTAAATATGTGTTATGATGTAAAGAAAACTTAAATGGAGATTTTATGAAATTAGGAATAGTCGGATTACCGAATGTTGGCAAAAGTACGTTGTTTAATTCCTTAACTCAAGCCGGTGCCGAATCTGCAAACTATCCGTTTTGCACAATAGACCCAAATGTTGGCATTGTGCTTGTTCCCGATGAAAGACTTAACGAGCTTCATAAGTTGTATTGTGCAGAAAAATTAACTCCGGCTGTAATTGAATTTGTTGATATTGCCGGGCTTGTTAAAGGCGCAAGCAAAGGGGAAGGTTTGGGAAATAAATTTTTATCTCATATAAGAGAAGTTGATGCTATAGTTCATGTTGTCAGGTGCTTTGACGACGGAAATATTGTTCATGTTGATAAATTTGTTAATCCTGTTAGAGATATTGAAACAATAAATTTAGAACTTATTTTATCAGATATTGAAACGCTTGAAAAACGGCTTTCAAAATCTGTTAAGGCTGCTAAAGCCGACAAAGCGCTGCAAAAAGAAGTTGATGTTATTAATGTTTTAATAAAAGGACTTGAAAGCGAAAAATGTGCAAGGCACATTGAGCTTGACGATGAAGAACGTTCTATTATGGAAAGTTTTAACCTTTTAACAGGAAAACCTATTCTTTACGCTGCTAACGTTAGCGAGGAAGATTTAGCTAATGATGGAGAAAGTAATAATCATGTTTCGGCAGTTAGAAATTTAGCAGAACAAGAAGGTTCTGAAGTTTTTGTTGTTTGTGCAAAAATTGAAGAAGATATTGCAGAACTTGACGAAGAAGACAAACATATGTTTTTAAGTGAACTTGGAATTAAAGAAAGCGGATTGTCTAGAATGGTTTCGGCAAGTTACAAACTTTTGGGATTAATTAGTTTTTTAACTGCAGGGGTTAAAGAAGTACGGGCATGGACAATTGAAAAAGGAACAAAAGCACCTCAAGCTGCCGGCAAAATTCACAGTGATTTTGAGCGTGGCTTTATACGTGCCGAAATTGTTAATTACGATGATTTAATAAGGCTTCAATCATATAGCAAAGCAAAAGAGGCTGGGCTTGTTCGTCTTGAAGGCAAAGAATATGTTGTTAAAGACGGAGATGTTATTTTGTTTAGGTTTAATGTGTAGTTGAGATTTGATATTAAAAAATGTTGATTTTAAGGGCTTTTGTCGGTTTTGGCGAAAGCCTTTTTTATTCTAATATACCTACTTTATACCTACCGAAGAGTAAAAAAATAAATATACCTATGTATTAAGAGGTATTATTTAATATATTACAATGGAATTTCTGTTACTATCGAAATGTAAAAATCAATATTTATTTTATCATGCCTACACCTCTAACTAATATTTTTGTGTTTAAATAAGTGGAAGCTGAATACTAGAAATTAATTGCTCCTATTAACTTCATAACTGAATCTCTTTTTGTATCAGGCAAAACGTGAACGTAAATAGAAGCAGTTATACCAATATTTGCGTGTCCTAGCAATTCTTGCATAACACGCAATTCAATTCCACTCTCAAGTCCCCTAGTCGCAAAAGTATGTCTCAAAGAATGGATAGAGAATTTTCCAGTAATTTCAGCTTTTTGCAAGATAGTTTTAAATGTTCTTTGTAAATTTCGATGGTCTAAGGGTTTTACCCATCAACGTAGCAAAAACCAAGTTGTTGTCCTCGTAAGCACAACTTGCTTTTATTTTATTTTTTTCCTGTTTTTCTTTGACTAGTTCCAGTAATTCAACAATGTTTGGTAGCAAGGGTACGCTTCTAATACTTGATTTTGTTTTGGGAGTGCCGAATTGCTTTTCCCAAGCAGACTCAGCATTATCATAGTCCTTAACAACACTCATAGTTCGCTTAACTCGCAGTATTTGTTCATCTATATCAATATCATTCCAAGTTAAAGCCAATATTTCGCCTATTCTAAGTCCCGTACCAAGAGCTAACAATAATACATCGCCCATGTATGTATTTTTTGCAACTTCAACAAATCGATTTTGTTCTTCAATCGTAAATGCCGTAACTTCTGATTTTTCAATCTTAGGTAGAACCATTCCAGAAGCAACATTTTTAATGATTAAACCATTTTTATTTGCTACCTTAAAAGCGTCGTGCATTATGTTATTAATATTTCGTACTGTTTCAGGTGATAACCCTTTAGCAACCATTTGGTTAATGGTCTTTTGAATAATCTCTGGCTTTAAATCTTTTAGTTTATACTTGCCGATACAAGGTAAGATATGTTTTTTAACTTTACCGCAATAATTAACATATGTAGTTGGCTTAACTTGATTTTTCTTGTAATCCTTTAGCCAACAATCAAACCATTCCGAAACATACATCTTTGATGATTCTACATATTGCCCTTTGTTCAAGTCATTTAAAGCTTCTGTCATTTTTTCCTGTACTTCTTTTCGTGTTTTTCCATAAAAAGCTTTTCTTTTTTGTTTCCCGGCTGAATCAACACCAACAGTTATTCTGGCTCACCAAGTACCATCTGTCCGCTTAGAAATACTCCCTTCGTTTTGTCCACGTTTTTTTGCCATAGACATTCTCCTTTATCTTTTCTTTTTATCATTATTTAATCTTAAAATAGAGATTTCCTCTGTTCCAGTTACTTCCTCCAATATTTTACCAGTTTTCAAGTCAACGGTATTTTTTATATCTAGTCGCATTTGCATTAAATGCATTACATCGTTAAAAGTAACTTGACTTTTGGTATTTTCATTGCCAAGTAGTTCTAACATGCTATTGGTTTTATTGAGAAAATGCTTGTAATCTGATACTATAGACGAAAAAGCGTCTAACACATCAACTCTTGTTATTTTACCTTGAACATTTTTGCATGAATCAATAAGCAAATTAAGTTCAAATATAAAATTCTTAGCTGATTGTTCGTTTATACCACTTAATTTATCATTAAAAGATTCTATAGAGGTATACACTTGCTGCATTTCATTATTATTTATAAAATTGCTTTGCCCTAATAAATACCCTGTATCACAGCCAAAGTATTCAGCAAGTTTAACAATAGTTGTTACATCAGGAAGTCTTTTGCTCTGCTCGTAATTGCCGATTGATAACCTAGTTAAGCCAATATCATCAGCCAATTGTGCTTGAGTTACTCCTTTTTCTTCCCTTAAAAACTTTATTCTCCTGCCTATAACTGTTTCATCCATAATGACACCTCCATAATTATATATAAACTATATCACGTAATGCATTCAAAATCAAGCTAAAAATTTAGAAGCATACAGTTGTTGACATGTATACGATTGTATGCTATATTATTATATGTAAACAATTAGAAATAAAGAGAGGTGTTTGAATGAAAGCGACATATAAGACATTTGAAGAATTACCAGTTACACTAAATGCTCAAAACATACAAAACGTTTTAGGTATTAGCAGAGCAATGGCTTATAACCTGCTAAATAGTGAAAACTTCCCAACTCTAAAAATAGGCTCACGAAAAATTGTACCAAAAGATTTATTTATTAAGTGGGTAAATGAAAATATTAGTAGGACAGATTAATAAAAGTAGGTGGTGCAATGAAAACAATTAAAGAGTTAGAGCAATATTTCAAGGGAACTAATTACAGTATTGTTGATGGCTGCCTTTATAGAACAGTGTGTAATACCAAAGGAGAATCCACATACCGTATTGCTAATTTCGTAGCATACATAGGCGGTGAAGAAATATACAGCGATGGAGCAGACAATAGAAGATATTTTGTAATTGAGGGTATTCACAGCGAGGGATACCCCCTTCCCCCAATAAAGGTATTGTCTACTGATTTTTCAACATGTACATGGATAACAAAATGCTGGGGAGCAAAATGTAATATCGAACCGCCATCAAGCAATAAAGAAATAATGCGACACGCTATCCAGTGTACAGCTAAAAATACTGTTGAGAGACTAACATTTGGTCATTTAGGTTTTAGGAAGCTTAATAATAGATGGATATATATTCATGCAAATGGGGCAATTGGAGCTAACAACATTTCTGTAGAATTAAATAAACGGTTAGAAAATTATTATTTATCTAATCATTATCCAGCAAATGATTCGTTTAAAGCGTTAATTGATGAAATGTTCATTCCCCACAGTATATCTATACCCTTGCTATGCATTACTTTTCTTTCTCCTTTAAATGAATTTTTAAAACAAGCAGGGATTGAGCCAAAATCTGTTTTGTATTTATTGGGCAAAACAGGCTCTAAGAAAAGTACAATTGCAGCTTTATTTCTTTCTCACTTTGGGAATTTCTCAAATACAGAGTTGCCACTATCCTTTAGAGATACAGAAAACAGCATTATTGAGCAATCATTTCTCTTAAAAGATACACTTACTGTAATTGATGATTTTCACCCAAGTTCTAAGCTTGACGAAATGAACATGAACAAGACAGCACAGACGATTATGAGAGGATATGGAGACAGAGTTGGTAAAAATCGATTGCGTTGCGACATCTCGTTAATTCCATCAAAACCGCCAAGAGGAAACGCAATTATTACGGGAGAATCTTTACCAGAAATATCAGAAAGCGGCACTGCAAGGTATATTGCCCTTGAAATAAAAAAAGAAGATATAAACACAAGCTTGTTAACCGACTTGCAAGAAAAAGCAAAAAACGGCTATTTAAGCGCATCAATGTATCAATACATTGAGTGGATTGTTTCTTTAGTAAATGAAAAGGAGAATGATTTTATAACATGGTTAAAAGAGCATTTTATAACTTTTCGCTCCAAATTTCAAAGAAATTTACAGGAAAATAAAATAGAAGTCCATAGTAGAATACCAGAATCCATTGCATGGTTATATTTAGGTTTCTATGTACTGCTGAACTTCCAACTGACAATAAACATAATAAGCAAGGTGGAATTTGATGAGCTAATAAAAAAATGCTGTAATGTACTTTATATCCTAGCCGTTTCACAGGCTAATTCTATTGCTTTAGATAGTCCGACCAAAAAGTTCATAAAAAAGTTAAACTCATTACTTATGAGCAAAGCAGTTTATGTTGAGATTATTAAGCAAAAAAATATAAGCCAAAGTGAAGGCTTTATCGGTTATGAAGATGATGAGTATTATTATTTAATTACCGACATTGCTCACAAGAGAGTAAAACGGCTTTGCGAAGAACAAGGGGAATTATTCACTATTTCAGCTAGGGGATTGTTGAAACAGCTTGCTGATGAAAATATCATCAAATCAAAAGGCAGTGATAGAACCTTACCGCTAAGAGTTGGTGAAACGGTCAATAAATATATGTGGATAGATAAAAATGTATTTTCACAGATTATCTCATAATTTCAAGTTACATAAGTTACATTGAGCTTTGCAAGACGTGTAACCTATGTAACTTAAAATAAATCATTACCATCTTTTCAGAACTAACTGCATATACCGAACATAAAAAACGCATCACTGAAATTCGCAACCCGACTATGTTCGGTATAACACACTAGACTTGCTACGCAAGTCGGTGTGCCCCTACGGGGGAAAACCTTAAAACCACATACATAGAATAATTGTAAAAATGAGGTGAACGCTTGTCCTATACTATATTAAGGTTCGTAAAAAGAACAGGGGGAGCAACACGAGCCATAGAAGCCCATCATGAGCGAAAAAAAGAGGCCTATGATTCTAACCCTGATATTGATATTTCAAGAAGCGAAAATAATTACCATCTGATTAAGCCGACGCAAACTTACTATCAAGAGATTAACCAAAGGATAGAGAAAAATAAATGCAAAGTCAGAAGTAACAGTATAAAATTTGTAGATACACTTATTACTTCTGATAATGTTTTCTTTAAAAATTACCCTGAGAAAGAATACTTCCAAATAGCATTTGAGTTTATGTGTGATAAAGTTGGAAAGGAAAATATATTTTCAGCAGTTGTACATAATGACGAAAAAACACCGCACATGCATTTATGTTTCACTCCAATTACAACTGACGGACGTTTGACCGCTAAAGAAATTCTCGGTAATAAGGCAAAAATGACTAAATGGCAAGATGAGTTTCATAAACACATGTCTGAAAAATATCCTATTTTACAACGTGGAAAGCCTGCAAGTGAAACAAATAGGGAACATATCCCTGTTAAGCTATTTAAAGAAGCTACAGCCTTAAATAGCCAGTTAAAGAACATAGAAAAAGCTTTAGGAGATATAAACGTTTTTAACGCTAATAAAAAGCGAGATAATGCGCTTATTCTTCTTAAAGAGTGGTTTCCAAAGGTAAGTAGTTTTATAAGTGAAATGAATAAATATAATGACAGCATAGATAGCTTTAAGGAAAAAGAAAATGAGCTGATGGCTGAAATAGTACGTTTAAATGGTATTAATCACGAACAACTACAAGAGCATTACAGAGAAAGTGGGCATTTAAAGCTTAGAGTTGAACAACTTTCAGAAACTCTAGATAATTATAAAAAGTTTTTAAGCTTAATACCTAAAAATATTTATAGCCAAGTTTATAAAGAGTATGAAAAACAGCAGGAGATTGAACGGTCAGCAAGGGAAACTGAATGCAGTCAGGATTTTGGCAATGATTAGTTGGATAAAGAAACGGTCTGTAAAAATCGCAATTTTACAGACCGTTTCTTTATTTGTTCTTATCAGTAGAAAAAGCATCGTTTACCAGCAATAGTTGAAAAATTATTCTTGCGCCTGCTTTCATACCGATTTCCATGTAAACTTCCTCATATGCGACCAATGCGTCTGAAAGGTCAGCTGCTGCCATGTCCAACTCATCCCCATCTGGATAGATTTTGTTAAGTCGCTCATAAATCCGATTGCTACAAGTCTTTAATCTTTCCTCATATGTACTTGGATTTTCGCTTATGTCATCTACAGCATTAATCATAAAGTTACGAAGTTGGCTAAGATTCATTCGTTCAAAAATTTTATCAACATAATTCATAGTACCTCTCCTTTAAATATATTGATTTGGTATATTATAAATTCTCTTGCCATTTTTTTATATTTTAGTCTAATAATACTTTTAAGTTGCTTTATGATAGTGTTTATTGATTTGCGTTAGATTGGTTTATAGGTTGATAAAAATTCTATAATTGTTTACCTATGACAAGCTCTGCAAAAGTTGTTAGTTCATTGTACAAAATCAAGTCTAATCTTCTTTGTGAAGCTAAGGACATATTTTTGATATTTAAAGAAGACCCAAATTAGCGTTTGACACTATCATATGGGAGGTTTATAATAAATCATAATACCATTTTTATGCCATGAAGGGCATAAACGCAATGAATAAAATAATGCTTATGTTTATTCTTACTAAACAACCAGTGATTTGTTGGTGTGATAATATCATACACCATTATTTTGATGGTGTCAATAGCTTTTTTAAAATTGGAGTTGAAAATATGCCTACTTTTGGCGAAAGACTTAAACAGCTTAGAACAGAAAGAAAATTAACTCAAAGAGAAGTAGCAGAATACTTAAATATAGCCACGAATGCTTATCAAAACTATGAGTATGACAATAGAGAAATGAACATTAAAACCTTGACTGCTTTGGCGGATTATTTTGACGTTTCGGTTGATTATTTAATTGGTAGGTCTGATGACCCTAAGCGGTATTAATGTGAGTAATAAACTAAACACAGATGTTTATAAATGAAGCAAGCTTAGTTTAAAGTTTGTCAAGATCTTGAAGCCACTTATGCCATATAGGTTTTATCTTCACTTTTACGATTTAAACCGAATGGTTGGTAATATCTAATCTTGCTAACATCTATAAAGAATAGTAACCGTAGGGGGATATATCATGGAACAAAATAGTAGCTCATTGCTCAGTATATTGCAATCTCTTTGTCCAACAAAAGAAGTTGATGGAACATGTTCACATAAGTATAAGAATATTGACTTTTTAGATAATATTGCCTCAAAGGTTAATAATACATACAAGCTTAGTAATGAAGAAAATAAAACTAATTTAATGTTCCTTATTAATTTCAAATTGAAGGAATTATTTGTAGAGTTAGAGGACTATGAGAGAGCTTATAGTTTTAATAGATTATTCTCAAAATATGCCTTAGAATATTATCAAAATAATGAGTTGAGTAGCCAAGACATCCCTTATTTAATAAATGAGTGTATTGCTCAAATAAAATTCAAAGGAAAACTTGATACTGAATTTAGCGAATTTATTAATACAGTATTTAATGATTTAGTATATAGAATAAACCTTTATCCTCCATCTGAACAATTTTATTTTACTGATGACGATAGTATTTGGATTGGTTTCAGTGAAAATGATTACTTTAATACTTTTACATACTATTTAATAAACGTATACAAAAGTATGGATAGCAATAAAATAAACGAGTACATACTACTTTTTAGTAAATCAATGATTGATTGGGTTCAAATGTTTTATAATGGAAAGATTGTAAATATGGGCAATAAAGTACAAGAACTTAAGAACTTAGTGATTGATAACAGTTTTTTTGATAATTGCTCATTTAAAGAGTGCAATGTATATTTAGTTAAATTATTATCATATTATATAGAACTTGAATCTCTAAAATATATATTTGATAATAAATTTGATGAAGAAGATGGCAAATATCAAAATCTTACTAAAAAAGAAGAAGAAACTTTAATTAATAGTGCTACTGCACTAGTGTCACATATAATTTCCTACAATCAAAATTTTTCAAAAGAAGTTTTATCAATAATTCGAGCTGTTTTAGATACAAGCGTTTTATACCGTAATGAGAATTTGTTTGATGATATACTTATAAATAATATTGCTAAAGGCTCAATAAATAAAGATATCCTTACTTTAATAATAAAGGGTAAACTTTGCGAAATATACAATAAAAGGCATTATCAAATTATCTCAAATTACTACCTCTCTAATAATTCAGAGAGTTGGCTAGAGGTTTACTATTTTGAAATAGCTTACTCGTTAAATGAATGTAGGTTTGTTGATGAAGCAAAAGAAGTATATGAAATGTTAATTAAATCTAGTAATACTTCAAGTTCTATATACAATAATCTTGCAATCATATATGAATCACAAGGGGAACTTCAGAAGGCTTTGGAATTAATAACTATAGCAGCAAGCATTGATAAAGGTGATAAAGTTGTTGAAAATAACTTAAAGAGAATAAAAGAAAAAATTGTTGGAGAAAAGGAGAGAAAAAAACAACTTGAAACAGCATACTTCAAAAAGACAAATAGATATCATAAAAGTATTCTCTTTACTATCTATAAGTCTATGGAAAATACAGATTTAACAATTGATAATTTGTTTTCAATTGTTAAACAAGATGAAAAGTTCGTGAGGAAAAACATAGATGACTTAATAAACTTAAAATTAATCAAATTCACTAAAAATACGGAGTTAATAAAAGACATTGTTATCGAGCCATCTATATTAAAACTAATAGAGAATTATGTCGACCCAAGTACTGAAAGAGAAATAGTGAAGGTAGATAACAATAAATTGTACCGTCCTATTTTCTTTAGTGAATCTGAAATAATGTTATATAAAGTTTTAATGGAGTTATTTCCACAACATTTAGTATTTCCTAACATGAGTTTAAAAACAATTATTGACGTAGATAAAATGAATAACTTGTTTGGTAAAGACATAATAGATTATTTGTTTACAGCTCATGTAGATTTCGCTATTGTGAGCACTATTAATTATTTTCCTGTTATTGCTTTTGAGAAAGATAGCAATTATCATGACGAAGGAAGGGGACGGGAAAATACACAAAAAAAGAATCAAATATTCAGAGCTTCTGGACTTCCACTTGTACGATTACGTTTTAATAATGGTATAAAATATGAAAAACTTAAATCTGATGTTAAGAAAGCTACTAAGGATTTAATACTTGAAATAAACAAAGAAAACGAAGGCTTCCTAAATGAGATAACTAAAGAGATTGACATTAAAAAATTTGGAGTAGTTGAGTCTACAATAGATTTAGATACGGTTGCTAAAGAATGGGAAACTATTGTTGGTTCGGACATAAGTAAAAAATCAAGAATTATTGATATAATTGATGGTTCTCTTCAAATAGAGGTATCAAAAGGTTTAGAACCGACAATAGAACTAATAAAGAATACTGTTTTTCAAAAATTAGGTGCAAAGTTTGATGTAATAAAGAAACTTAATTTTTTATGGTATATATAAATTTTGGGAAGACCATTTTTAGTGGTGTTAACTTGTTAAATACGGCCAATAAATTTATACCTACCCATATACCTACTCAAACGATTTTTAATAGATTTCTTATGATTCCACATAACAACAGCGTGCTGAAAACCCAATAAAACTGGACCTTCTAGCACGCTATAAAATTGATGTACTATACCTTAACGAATGTTTAGGTTTAATGTTTAAGAAGTTTAGCATATGCGTTTTTTGTAAATACTGGGGTTGCGGCGGTTGGCCGCAGCCCTGTTTTATATTAAATTTTTACCTAATTTCATGCTCGAAAATTTCGTTTATAAAACTAATAATTTTATAAGTTTTTTCGTAGTTTGCCGTTTAGTTTAAATATTTACATAAATGCAAGTGTTAAACGTAGCTTACAAGGATTACTATTTGTTTAGCAAATATTGTTGATATACAAAACATATTTACGGGTAAAATATGGCAATCACTCTAAATGGACTTGTTAATCGTAGTTTTGATTATTGAACTAAGGAGAAAATAATATGTTTTTAAATGATAATCAACCGCCCGAAAAAAGTACGATGGCTCTTTCTTATACTTAATTAATAATGAAGATTTGATTTATAACGAAAACGCGCCAAAATGGAAACAAATTAGGCGAGGAGCTAACTGTTTCATGGAATTTTCAGGTTTAGCAACTACTAGAGATATAAAAGGGGAATAGAATCATCTATTCTTAGAGGATTCTATGAAAGAATTATTATTATCAAGTCATTATTTACCTATGTTAGTCAACGCTGCTTTTACTATTGAACTATTTTTACGTAGCATATTGGTGTTTGAAGGAAAAGAACCTGGTAGTAAACATAACATATATGTTATGTTTACACGAATTGAAAGAAAGACACAAATTTTAGTTAGACGTACAATAACACTTAACAGTGACAAATGTTGCTCGTTTAATCCAACAATACCTTAATTTTACGAAGAATTTAAAAATATTTCTAATACTTTTAGAGATGGCAGATATTACTATAACAATCTTGATGCTGCTTTTCTGAAGCAACAGTATATGTTAATTTTTCGCCTACTAATTGTGTTATTTAAATTCACAAATAGAAAGATGGAAAAATTTTATAGAAATAAGTCTTAAATGATTTGTTCATTGCTTTCATGTTTAATAAATATAGAAGCATAGTATTTATATGTTTTGGTTCGGCTCATAGTACAAGTGCTGTTGGGGAGTTTATAAAACGTGAGACTGCACAGTTTAAATCAGTTAAAATGGAACGTTCACAATTCTGTTACTAACAGAAAAAAAGAAACTGACACTGATAGTAAAAAGCTGAAAAAATCTGTTAACAAGATGCAAAGGAAACGTTAAATTATTTCAAACTCGTTTCTGTTAAATCGTATTAGTCCCTCGTTACGCATTTTGCACAATTCATTTGACATAGCACTTCTATCCACACAAAGGTAATTAGCCATTTCCTCGCGATTATATGGTATGGTGAATTTTTTCGCTATACCCCTTTGTGTGTCAAAAAACAAGAGTAGTTTTTCTCTCGTGGTACGCTTAGATAGTATCTCTATCTTTTGGTTAAGCATAAGGTTTTTCTTTGCAATAATCTGCAACATATTCTCGATTAGCTTTGAATGAAAACTGCAAAAAGATGAGCAAGTACTTATAACCTTTTTGTAATTGATAAAAAGCACCTGGCAATCCTCAGAAGCTTGCACCGTTACAGGGCTGTGGTCAATTCCTGCACAGGCGAATACCTCTCCGAAAAGTTCTGAAGTCGAAAGTTCAGTAAGTATGGTACTATAACCGTTCATATCTTCCTTTATAATTTTAACCCTGCCTGACAAAATTAAGCCAACAAAACTCACAGCATCACCAGACAGAAGAATTATACTATCTTTTTTATATTGTGTTATTCTTGCCTCAATACAGTCAAACATTTTTTCAAAGTCACTAAGTTTTATATCGCTAAATAAAGGGTTATATTTTATTATGTCAAAAATTTTTTTCATAATTTTCCAACCTTTCGTTGTAAATACAACAGACTTATAACTTTTATAATACTATAATAGGATTATAAAAACAAGCGGAGGTTATAAAAATGATTAGAAAAATTATTAAAATTGATGAAGATAAATGCATAGGTTGCGGTCTTTGTGTTAATGCATGTCACGAGGGTGCAATTGGTATGGTTGGCGGCAAGGCAAAGCTACTTCGTGATGATTACTGTGACGGTCTTGGTAACTGTCTGCCTATTTGCCCAGCTAAAGCGATTACCTTTGAAGAAAGAGAAGCATTGAAGTTTGTTGAAACCGCTGCTAGAGCCAACATAAATAGCAAGCAAACCCAAACATTGGCTTGCGGTTGTCCCAGTACTAATAGTAAATCTATCAAGCGTGAAAACTGTGAAGCTATACCTGAAAAGATGGCAGAAACAGAAACCTGCCTTAACCAATGGCCGGTACAAATTAAGCTTGTGCCGTCTAATGCACATTATTTTGACAACGCAAATTTGCTTGTTGCGGCAGATTGCACAGCCTTTGCCTATGGCAATTTCCACGCTGAATATATGAAAAATAAAATTACCATCATCGGCTGCCCAAAACTTGATGAGGGCGATTACTCCGAAAAACTGACTGCGATAATGAAAAATAACAACATCAAATCGGTAACAGTTGCTCGAATGGAAGTGCCTTGTTGCGGTGGTATTGAAAATGCAGTAAAAGCTGCCTTGCAAAATTGCGGAAAGATGATTCCGTGGCAAGTGGTTACAATATCTACTGATGGCAGAATTTTATACAGGTAGGTGATAGTATGAGAAGAAAAGACAAGGAAAAAAATATTGAATTTGCATTGGAGGTTGTAAGGGATTGCGAATACGCCACTCTTGCCACTATTAATGCTAATGGAACGCCCTATTGTATTCCCATATCTCCTGTGTTAACTGACGGCTTAATCTATTTCCATTGTGCATTAGAAGGATTAAAGTTAGATAATATTGCAAAGAATAATAATGTTTGTTTAAGTTGTGTTCGGCACACAAAGCTTATACCAGAAAAGTTTACAACCGAATTTGAAAGTGCAGTTGCTTTAGGGAAATGTTCACTTGTAAATGATAATTCCGAAAAAATAAAGGCTCTAAGGGCAATTTGTCAAAAATATGCCAAAGCTAATATGGACGAATTTGACAATGCCATAGCACGTTCACTTGACAGGACAGTTGTTTGTAAAATTCACATAGAGCAAATAACAGGCAAAGCTAAAGTTTATAAAAATTAAGGAGAATAAATGTATGCCAAATAATATGTTTTGTTTTCAATGCGAACAAGCTTTAGGAGGAAAGGGCTGTACTATAAACGGTGTATGCGGTAAAAAGCACGACACAGCCAACTGGCAAGACACATTAACAAGCAAACTAATTGCTCTTGCCAAAGGTGCCAAAGGTAGGGCTACAGAGGAAACTGATAAGCTTATTATTGATGGTCTGTTCACTACTGTAACTAATGTAAATTTCAACAATAAAACTATTAACGCCTTGTGTGATAAGATAGATAAGGCAAGAACAAAGCTCTCTCCTGTTGATGAAATGGATATGGGGTCTATTTGGGGTGATGACGAGGATATTCGTTCCCTCAAATCACTTATCCTGTTTGGATTGCGTGGTATGGCAGCTTATGCTCATCATGCCTATGTACTTGGTAAAACCAATGAAACAGTCAATAGCTTCTTCTATAAGGCTTTGTCGGCTTTAGATGAGAAGTTATCTTCTGATGAGTTACTTGTTCTTGCAATGGAAACAGGAAATATTAACTTAAAGTGCATGGAGCTTCTTGATACTGCCAACACGGGTGCATATGGTACTCCTATTCCAACCACTGTTAGCTGTAATATTGAAAAAGGCTCGTTTATTGTAGTATCAGGCCACGACCTACATGACATTAAGTTGCTTTTAGAACAAACCGAAGGCAAAGGTATCAACATTTATACTCACGTTGAAATGCTTCCTGCACACGGTTATCCAGAGCTAAAAAAATATTCTCATTTGAAAGGCAATTTTGGCACAGCATGGCAGAATCAGCAAAAAGAGTTTGAAAATATTCCTGCGCCTGTACTGTTTACTACAAACTGCTTAATGCCACCAAAATCAAGCTATGCAGACAGAGTTTTTACTACATCGGTTGTTTCTTACCCCGAACTTACACATATCGGTGACGACAAAGACTTTACCCCTGTAATTAAAAAGGCATTAGAACTTGGTGGTTATATGGCTGATTGCAAGATGACAGGCATTAATGGCGGCGATAGTGTTACCACAGGTTTTGGGCATGGTACAGTGCTTGGTGTTGCTGATAAGGTAATCGAATCTGTAAAATCTGGTGCAATTAAGCACTTCTTCCTTGTGGGCGGCTGTGACGGTGCAGCTCCTGGCAGAAATTACTATACTGAATTTGTAAAACAGACACCAAAGGACACCGTTATTTTAACTCTTGCTTGCGGCAAATACCGCTTCAATGACCTTGATATTGGTGAAATTGGCGGCTTGCCACGCATTATGGATATGGGGCAGTGCAACGATGCGTTTTCTGCGATTCGTGTGGCAGTTGCTCTTTCAGAAGCCTTTAACTGCACGGTAAATGAACTGCCACTAACATTGGTACTGTCTTGGTATGAACAAAAGGCGGTTTGCATCTTGCTTTCATTACTTGCTCTTGGTATTAAAAATATGTATATTGGACCTTCGCTTCCGGCATTTATATCGCCAAATATTCTTAATGTACTGGTTGAAAAGTGGAACTTAACACCTATATCCTCACCGGAACACGATCTCAAAAAGATACTTGGATAAGCGGCATACTTGCCCGCCCGAAAAGGCGGGTGAGTATGCCATAGTAACAAGAATAAATACTTTTACCTACATCTTCTAAGAATCAGCTTTTAATCAGCCTTTTTAAGCGTTGCCAAAACGTGTTTTAGTGTTACATTACTTCCGTTATTTCCGGTTGCAGCTTTTATTGCATCTTCGGGCAACTCTTCAACTACTCCAATTACATAATCAAGCAATAATTTAGCATCGCTTTTATCAACAATACCATCACCGTTAGCATCGCCTTTTAATATTTCCCATTTTGCATATAATGTTATGTTGTTACTAACTTTATTTGTATTAAAGTCCCACTTTGTTGTTAATGCCAAATCTGAATACCAGCCAACAAAAGAATAATATTTTTTAGTCGGAGCAGAAGGTTCAGGTATTGCAGCATTGTTTTCAACATTTACATTGTCAACATGACTGCCACCATTTGAATCAAAAGTAACAGTGTATGTATGTGCACCGCCCCATTTAGCCCAAAAAGTTTTATTGCCTGTGCTGCCTTGTTCAATTTGTGTTACTGGTTCGCCTTCAAAATTTGCATTATCATACCAGCCTTCAAAGCTGCTTCCTTCTTTAGTTGGCGCTTCAAGCAAAATTGTCTTGCTTCCATCAAGATACTTTTCAACGTTGTAATCGTGGTTTGTTCCACCGTTTAAATTATATGTTACAGTGTAATGGCGTTTTATAAATTTTGCATCAGCCCATACAGAGTGGTCGCTCCAATTATTTTCGCCTTGTTCAGCGCTAAGGCGCAAAGTTGTTATATTTTGAAGCGGAATATCAATAAGTTCTGCTTCATCACTGAAGCGTAAAATTTTGGAACTTTGCCAAACAGGGGTTGAGTTGTCATTTGCAAAAACTTTAAATAATACCGAAGAATTAATGTCATTGCCTGTTCCGTTTATTCCGGCATATGCAATAAAACGTTCATATACGCCTTCTTGAATGTTATATGTAATGTTAGAAGTGGCATGTGCATATAACCCTTTATCGTATGTTACACCTTTAATAGAAATTTTATTTCCATCAGGTCCAGCATCTCTTATTGGCTGGTCGTATCCTACTACTGCACTATACCAACTAATGTCGGATAAATAAACAACTTCTATTTTCGCTTTCACTGTAATGGTATATGTTTTTTTCGTGCCGTTTTTACTTACAACATCTAGCTTTAATATATTATTTTCTTTAAGTACATCTATATTTTGGCTAACTGTATTGGCGGTTGTTCCAAACGCTTTGTTATTAAATGTTAAAGTAATTGTAGCGTCATTGTCAGCTGTTGCCGCACTAACAGAAAAGGCATCTGCTTCGTCAATGTTAACAGTATAATTGAGAATGTTTGCATTAAATAATGGTGTAAGACCGTTTATATTTAAAAATTCAAGATCTGCATTGCTGCTATCAGGAAGCAATATTGTTATTACATAGTATGTAGTTGAGCCTTTATTTTCAGGAGTTATGCCAACCGTTATTACGTTACGCGTATTTGTTAATGCAGGCAATGCGCCTGTAGTTACTGTGCCGTTATAAAAATATGTAATTGTTGCATTAGGGCTGGTTGAAGTTGCAAATATATTGCCCCCAGCGTAACTGTCAAGCTTAATCATATATGAATATGTATTTGGGTCAAATTTAGCAATAGTTTGCCCATCAAGTTTTATATCGCTAGCTGTTGATATAGAAGAAGCTGTTCTGGCTATAGAAACTCTATACAACCTAGTTGTAACCCCATCTGCCGCCTGAACAAATATTTGAACAACGTTGCTTCCTCCCAAAATAGGAAGTTCCATGTTAAAATCATTTTTATTATCATCAAAGTCTTGCAATGTTTTATAGTTATATGCAACTTTCACTTTTGCTTCTGCGTCATTTGCTGCAAGATTAAGATTAAATAAACGTTCGTCTGTTTTAACGGTTGATACATAAGTTAGCACTTCTTTAGAAAAAGTTATAGGTGTTGAAATATTTTCTGTAGACAATGAACTTAAATATGCATCTGAATTAGCTTTACGCATTGTATTTATTGAATATGTCATTTTGCTAACGCCGTCACTTGCAGTAACTTCAACAGTTATAAGTGTTGAACCTGCCTGAATTGGTAAATTAACATTAACAGACGATTTACCTGAAGCTTTTTCTAAACCATCTTGGAAAACTTTAACTGTAGCTCCGGACTGAACAGCTTTTGCGTCAATTTTTAAATTGGAAGAAGTTGGTGGCGCTATTATTGAATAGTTGTTAATTTCTGGTTTAAAGCCGTCTAACCCTGCAATGTTTAATGAAACAAGCCTTGCATCTGTTACATCTTCGTCGTCCTGAACTATTTGTTTTGCTGGCGTTGCATACACGTCGCCCGAAAAACCTTTTGCATTAACAGGCACAACTTCAGCTTTAACATATTTGCCAATATATTCACTGCCAAATAAAACAGTTTTTGTTGTAAAATCGTCAATAAGCTTAAATACGCCTGTTTCACTATCCGAAACATACCATCTATAAACGCTGTTTTGCTCTACTTCATCGCTTGTGTATGTATAGCTTATAGTAGTATCTCTATTCAAATTTTGCAAAACACTTAAATTATCAGCTTTTGGTAGCTCTTTTTGAGCATATACATAAAAAGGAATTTTTACGTCATTTATAGTTAAATCTTCAAAAGATACATAACTATTGTTTCCTGCATTTTGCCCTGAACCATTAAAAAAACCAACTTTAAAATTATTTCCCACAACTGCGTTTGTATAATTTGCTATAGGAGTGTAATTAATGCCGTCTTTAGAATAAGAACCCGTGTACACATTGCCATTTTTGCTTAATTTTAACCATATAGGAGATGCGCCGTCCACAATTTGACCTGTCGGGAAAGTTTCTGCGCAACTGCCGTTAACTTCATGCACCATTCCAAAGCGTGCATTACCAGAAGCTTCACGCTGATGTTGACCTACAGATACAAAATTGCTTTGGTCTATAAAAAATATTAAATTACTTTGATTGTACTGTACATTTCCTTTGCCTGTTATTTTTACAGTTGCTTCAAATGTTTCCCCTATGGAATCAGGAGTTGTAAGGAATATATTTTTTCCAGAATCATTGCCCCAAAATGGGCTGGAGTTAAGTGGAAAATTGGCAAAAATTCTGTTGTTATCAGAATCTAAGTTATAATTTGCTGGTGTATCTGAAAATATTTCCCAAACAGAAGCATCAAATTGCCCTAAACCTTGGCTTATTGATAAAAGTTTAGTACCATAAACACCGCCATTTAAAGTTGAAGTTGCAACAACTTCTACAACACCACGTTTTAAAGCAGTTACTAAACCTGCAGAACTTACAGTTGCTTTATCTGTTACACCTTTTGTGTAAGGGTCACGAATTGAATAAGTTACCGAATTGTCTTTTCCACTATCAACTGTTACGCTACATTGTAATTCATCATTAACTGCAAGAACATTACTATTCGCACTTACATTTATAAATGTAGGAGCATTTTCGTCTACATTACTTCCAGATACAGTGACTTTTAATTTGTTCGACATAAATATACGTGAACCTGCACGTGTGTATGCATATATGTTAGTTGTACCTTCTGATATAGGGGTAATAACGCCTAGCGAGTTAATAGAAACAATTTCAGGGTTTTCGCTTGCATAGAAAATATCTGATACGGAAGGCTTTAGGTTGTCGGATGTAGTAACATCATCATTTATAACAACATTTGATGAATTGTTGTTTATGTATTTTTGATTAAAACCGTTGTCATAAGTATTACCTTCAACAGTAACATCTTTGCAATAGTTAAATTCATATAGCGTACCGTTAATGCTTCTAGCTGAACTTGTTAATGTTGTTGGGTAGCTGTTTCCAACTTTTGCATCTTCAACGTTTGTTGCCGATAAATTAAACTGCACTTGAGGGTTGTGGCGATTTATTGTGTTGTTTTTAAATGTTAATCCTTCAACTTTATCTATTTTAAGCACTTTGTTGTTTTTAGACATGTTGAATGTGTTATTTTCTATTGTTATGTTTTTATGAACTCTTTTTCCACTTGGGTCGTTTCCGGTTAACACTTCTGGATACACTTCTATGGCAGCATTTCCATCTTGAGCGTTAAAAATATTGTTGCGAATAGTTACATTATGTACAGGCCCTGACTCATACCATGCTTTAGAATCGCAAGAAATAAATATACCCGACATACCCATAGCTTCAAATATGTTATCTTCGATTACGCTTTCTCCTCTTGTTGTAAGAAGAACGCCACGCGTTGGTGCTTCTGTAAATCTGTTGCCTTTAATTGTAACGTTTGGCGTGTAAGTAATATTTTCTACAACATAGCTATTTGGTACAACTAAATCTGGTAAAATTTTGTCCACTGTAATTGTTGTTTTGTTGCCCGGCATATCGTCTTCGAATGGGTGTGTTACATCAACTACAGTTGCAATACAATCTTCGGGGTTGCTGCCAACATACGTCATATATGCTCTGCTTGCCACATCAATTTTGTTACCAACAAAAAATTGTTTAAATCCTGCTGTATCAGTTTGCATATATTCAACAACCATTTTTGTTGTTCCGGTAACTGTATCGCGTGAAATTTCTTTAATTTCCATATATGTACCATGAACGTTTATAGGGTCATCAAGAGGATTTGCAAAAAAGCAGTTTGTAATACTTACTTCTCCGGCAACACCCGACATTTGAATGTGGTCGGCATAGCTTGTGCAATATCTTCCTGTTCCTTCGCGAGGCATAATGTTAACTCTATCAATCGATACATTTTCACTTATTTGGAATGTTGCGCCAAAGCCATATAAATGGTGAATATTAAGATTTTCAAGCGATAAGTTTTTACTTAAATACCCAAAAATACCAGCTGTTTCACGAGGGTACCAATTTTTGCCCATATAGCAAGAACCCACTTCTAAAAATGAAGGCAAAGAGTTGTATGTAATTTTTAATAGCCCATTACCTAAATCTTCGTATTTATTGCCTACAAAAGGTTGGCTTCCTACAATACGCAAAGATTCCCCTGTTAACGTGTTGTATTCTTGCATATATTGAAATGAATTGCCCCTTTTAATATAAGGCTGATTGTTTTGGGGTGAACGGTCGCTGCTTTCAAATAAAAGGGAATTACCATTATTTGAAATTGTTGCTCTAAAAGCATCGGGAACAGAAATGTTGCAGTGTTGCCAGATATTTCTACAACAGTAGCTTCAATAATGTTTGGGCTTTGGTGGTCGAAGCTAAAGTTTTTAACCGTAACATCTGTAGAATTAATCATAGCAATCATTCCAATAGGACCATGATTAATAAATAAAGAGTCGCTGCCGTCAATTATAAGGTTGTTTATGTCTTTAACAAGCAAGCCAAATCGCTTGTTTTCCATTGGTGTATTAAAACCGGCATCAGAAGGATTGTTAGTTCTGCTAATGCCTGCGCTGGAAACACCTATTCCGTTAGTATTGCTTATGTATACACCTTTTTCTTCACGCGCATAATCCCAGCGAAAATGGTATTCGCCTTTTGGGAAATACAATGTTGATTTGTATGTTGATGTTTGCTCCTGATTTTCTTTAATGTAATCTAATGCTTGTTGCACAGCTACTGTTGAATCATTATAGCCGCTTGGGTCTGCGCCAAAAGTTGTTACATCAACAATTTCTCTGTCGTCAAACGCATAAGTAACAACTACTGTTCCAGATAACATAAGCATAAAAGATAAAATAAATGGCAGCAATTTGCTAATGAAATTCATATAAATTCCCTCCTTAATTTTATATATTATTATGTTATATAAAATCCGTATTTTTGTCAATACCAACATATTAATAATGCCTTACAGCAATTAAATTATGCAATTAGACATATAATTGCATACTATATTAGTACAATAGATAACAAAAAAGTAGAGATATATTGTTATAGTAATAAACAAAAGCTAACAATTACTTTTTCGTAATTGGTATCCATAGTTCGGTTACATATTTATCTACTGATTTCTTATAGTGCAATTCCAATTCCGGCACAGTTGCCAACTCATAACCTGACGTTGCAAACCATTCAGTAAAAATTCGTTTCCACATAACTGCGGCTTGCTGTGCAGATTCTGCCATACTCAATTCTTCTGTTGAGAAAATCGCCCACATTGAAGCCGGAATATCAAGAGATTTAAAACCTTGCGGTACGCCATGTGCAGGTGTAAAATACCCAATCATGTAGGTGTGAGAAGTATCAGTACAGTTATACATTGCTGCATGTAAAGGCGTATTTTCATCAAGGCTACACGCTTCACGAATTTTTGCCATCGTTCCGTCAAACCTACACGTTTCCCAAAACTTAGGAATAGATACAAAGTTTTGATTGTCCACGGTGCTAATATCAGCAGTAACACCGAACATTTCAAAGGCTTCCTTTTGCTCAATTCTGTAATCCATTTCTACATCTCCTTTAATTGAAATGTGAAAGGTCATACATGGATAGGCTTTAAGCACAGTCCCATTATCTTTTGCCGCTATGGGTGTAATACCATGAAGATTTTTGAATGCACGGGAAAAAGCCTCCGGCGACTCATACCCATATTTTAGTGCAACATCAATTACTTTAGCATTTGTTTGTTGCAGTTCAAAAGCCGCCATTGTCAAACGTCTGCGACGGATATATTCGGACAACGGAATTTCGGCAATAAATGAAAAAACCTTTGAAAGTGATATGCAGAGCAACAAGCAATTTTAGCAGCCTTATTGTAATCAATTTCGCCATCAAGGTTACTTTCTATATATGCTATTGCATTGTTCATTTTCCTTATCCAATCAAAATTAGAATGAAAATGGCTATCTTTTTCATTTAGGTTAATTTTATTACGCCAATCCATGTATTTCACCTCCCCATAATTAAAGAATAGCATTTTGAGATTGATTGTGCCTTGCAAACCTTGCACGGATTTTATCAGAATCAAAGCAATTTAGAAAGCTTGTGGTTTTTCTTTATCAGAAAACTTAAACACAATTTCTATATGTTCATCATCATAAACATATATTTTTTCAACAAGTGCAATTGCTTCTTCCGTTATATAGGTTATATTAGCCAATTTTTTTAACAGGCCAAAACGCTCGTTCTGCCGAAAGCTCTGATTATATATCTGCGTTTTTCCTGTTAAGCTTGAAACTTTAGCTTCAGCAAATTCAATCTCAGAAGTGAAATCGACTTTCATTTGTATAAACTGCTCTTTCGTTGTTTTGCCGTCTGCATATTCCTCAAGTAAAGCAGCTCTGTCATTTTTCAAACGTACAACATCAACAGATAATCTTTTAATTTGCTTTGACAGTTGTTTCTGTTACTTAAACAATATACTACGATGTTTGTCAAGCTGTTTTTTATTATCAAAAGCGATTGCTACCTCTTGCTTGATAGCCTCCATAACCACGCTTTTCAATGTATCCTCATAAATACGGTCTGTAAAGCATTGCTCCTTACCGTTTACTCTGTGAGAGTTGCAAACAAAATATGTTAGGGTCGGCTGCGAGTGTACAGTTACTTGCTTTTCATTTTGCCGCCTTCTTGGTGGATTGCGCTTCAAAGTATGTTTGTAACAACCACAAAACAGCTTGTTTGCGAAAAGATGGTTTTTCCTGTTATTGAATGTTCTTTGATTGTATGGATTTAACAAGCTTTGCACTTGATTATATGATTCCTCGGAAACAATAGCTTCATGTGCATTCGGAACAACTATCCACTCGTTCCTTGGCACAGGCACAGTTTTTTTACTGCCAACACTTACCCGTTTCTTAGTACCTGTTATCAGTTTGCCTGTGTATCTCTCATCATGAAGTATCCTCAATACATTCGCAATCGTCCAAAATGTTACTTCATCAACATTAGTCCATGACATAAAGCTGTTTGCACCTGTCTTTATGCGATGTGTAAAAGGTG
>CAZHPA010000029.1:0-25403 GCA_964533945.1 uncultured Defluviitaleaceae bacterium | reverse complement strand
ATCGTTTCAGATACTGCTTGTGATTTAATAGATGAGTTTGTGCAAAAAAATAACATTTCACTTGTTCCTTTTTATGTTACGGTTGATGGCGAAAATTATTTGAAAGAAGAAATTGAATTAAAAAGTAAAGAATTTTATGAAATTCTAAGCTTGCAAAATGCTTTTCCAAAAACTTCTTTGCCTTCTGTTTCCGATTATTTAGAATGCTTTGAAAGCTGTTTAAAACAAGGGCAAGATGTAATATGTTTTTGTTTAAGTTCAAATTTCAGCGGCTCTTTTCAATCGGCTGTTAATGCTAAAAATATTTTAAAGGAACAATACGAAAATACAAACAATTTTAAAATAGAAATAATTGATACGCAATTGGCGACGGGCGCTCAGGCTGTTTTAATTTTAGAAGCTTGCAAATTAAGAGATTTAGGGGCAAGCTTTGAACAAATAGTTAGTGCTGTTGAAAATGGAAAAAACAATGCAACAGTTTTGTTTACGCTTGATTCGTTAGAATATTTGCAAAAAGGAGGCAGAGTTAGTAAAGTTGCTGCTTTTGCAGGGGGTATTTTAAATATTAAGCCAATTTTGCAACTAGAAAACGGCAATCTTTCTTCAAAAAATAAAATTAGAGGAAGAAAGAAAGCTGTTGATGAAGTAATTAAAATGTTTGAAAATATTTTGCCTGAAAATAAAGAACAATATATATATTACGCTTGTCATACTGATTGCATAGAAGAAGCAAAATATATTTTAAGTGTTTTAAAAGAACAGTTAAATATTAAAGTTAACTTGCCTATTTTTAGAGTTGGAGCAACGGTTGGTTCTCATATAGGGCCTACAGTAGTTGGAGTTGGGTTTAATCCCAAGCTTAAAATTAATTAAAATTAATTAAAAGCTAAACCGAAAGCAGACAATCACCAAAAGCATACAATTAATATAGAACTTTAATGTTTGGGTGGTGAGTTGGTTTGGTTAGAATTGCCGAAATGAAGCAAAAAGAAGTTATAAATATTTCTGATGGTTGCCGGTTTGGCTATATTTGTGATATTGAAATAGACATAATATCCGGCTGTATAGTTACGTTAATTGTTCCCGGACCCGGAAAAGTTTTTGGAATGTTTGGACATGACCAAGAATACCGTATTCCGTGGAAATATGTTAAGCAAATTGGGGAAGACTTAATTTTAGTTGAAATGATTTCAGAAAAGGCACTTGTAGATTGTTAAATCATTAAAATCGTTAAAGTTTTTAAAATTCAAAAGGGGCGAATTAACCGTTCGCTCCACTTAAACGGGAGATATATTTTATGAAAGTTGCATTAACAACGCTAGGCTGTAAAGTTAATGCCTATGATACAGAAGCAATGTCTTTAATTTTTAGTTCGAATGGCTATGAAGTTGTTAATTTTGAAGACGTTGCCGACATATACGTTATTAATACTTGCACCGTAACAAATGTTTCAGATAAAAAATCACGCCAAATGATTAGGCGGGCAAAAAGTAAAAATAAAGATGCAATTATTGTTGCGGCAGGCTGTTATGCTCAAGTTGACCCCGAAGCCGTTTCAAATATTGAAGGGGTTAACATTGTTGTTGGAACAAAACAGCGGCAAAAAATTGTTGAAATTGTTGAAAAATATGCAAAACAAAACGGTGTTTATATTTTTGATGAAGTTAAAGATGAAGTATTTGAAAATTTAGAAGTTAATAAATTTGAAAATCGAACAAGGGCATATTTAAAAATTCAAGATGGGTGCAATCAATATTGTTCTTACTGCATAATTCCATATGCGAGAGGGAATATTAGAAGCAGAAAATTACACGAAATAGCTAAAGAGGCAGAAAATCTTTCCAAAAACGGGTTTAAAGAAGTTGTTGTTTCTGGAATTCATGTTGCATCATATGGAAAAGATTTAGAAAATACAACGCTTCTTCATGCTGTTTACAAAGTGCATGAAGTTTCTGGAATTAAACGAATTAGATTTAGTTCGCTTGAACCAACGCTTATAACAAAACAATTTATTTCAGAAATTAAAGCTATGCCTAAAATATGCGACCATTTTCACTTATCATTGCAAAGCGGCTGCAACAAAACGCTTTTAAATATGAACAGAAAATATACAACAAAACAATACGAAGAAGCTGTGTATTTGCTTAGAAACGCCTTTCCCAATGTTTCCATAACAACTGATATGATAGTTGGGTTTCCTAAAGAAACAGAAGAAGATTTTTTGGAAAGTTATTGCTTTGCAGAAAAAATTGAACTTTCCAAAATACATGTGTTTCCATATTCACCCAAAAAAGGAACTGCTGCTTTTGGTTTTAGCGAGCAAGTGCCGAAGAATATTAAGGAAGAAAGAGCCAAAAAATTGATTAAATTAAGCGATAGCTTAAGTGATAACTTTAGAAAAAAGTTTATTTCAAAAAAAATGGACGTGCTTTTTGAAACAAAAGTTTCAGAAAATGTGTATGAAGGATATACTACAAATTATATTGCTGTTAGAGCAAATTCTAATGTAAATATAGTTAATGAAATAATAACTTCTGAAGTAAATTTTTGAAATAAATGAACAAATTTTACTAAAAAATAATTTGCATATTTTTCAAATTTGTAGTATTATACTGTTGCTAGTTATTGTTCGGGATATTTTCATGTGGGAGGTGGCTATTTTGAAGTTTTCAGAAACTCAAAAAATTAACAGCTTTGACAAAATAGTTAAAAACGAACCAAAAGAAATACTTGTGCAAGTTTATAATGCACTTAAAGCAAAAGGTTACAACCCTGTTAATCAAATAGTAGGTTACATTTTATCCGGCGACCCTACATACATTACAAGCTATAACAACGCTAGAAGTATTATAGGTAAACTGGAACGCGACGAACTTTTAGAAGAAATACTTTTGTTTTATATTAGGAGCATGTAGCCTATGTTTCGTGTTATGGCACTAGATTATGGCGACAAAACAATCGGCGTTGCAGTTAGCGACCCTTTGGGAATAACCGCCCAACCGCTTTTGGTAATTCGCCGTGATGACGAAAAAAGCATTAAAAAAAGTATTTTAAAACTTAAAGAAATAATTTTAGAATTTAATATTAACGCAATTGTTTTAGGCTTTCCTAAAAACATGAATAACACCGAAGGTATTCGCTGTGAAAAAACGCTTTTGTTTAAAGAACGTCTTGAGCGCAATTTCAAAAAAACCCCAATCTATCTTTGGGACGAACGACTTAGCACCGCCGGCGCTTGCAAAAACTTAACAAGCATATCAAGAAAGCAAAGAGAAGCAATTATTGATAAAATGTCGGCTGCTTTTATTTTAGAAGGATTTATGCAAGCAAACAAAAATTTATTTGTAGATTAAAAGGAGAAAAAATATGGAAAATGAAATTATTACAATGACATCTGAAGACGGAACAACAATTGAATTTGTTATTGTTGATGCTGCAGAAAAAAACGGAAACAAATATATTCTTGTTATTGAAAAAGATTTTATAGATGATGAAGAAGCAGATGCTGAAATATTAAAAGAAGTTTCAACAGAAGGCGAAGAAGCTATTTATTCAGTTATTGAAGATGACGAAGAATTTGAAGAAGCCGCTGCACTATTTCAAGAGTTCAATGATGATTACGAAATTGAGCTTTAAAAAGCATTTGGAGGTGTAGGCTTTTTGGCGATAAAGAAAAACAGACTAAGAGTGTTTTCACTTGGAGGTTTACAAGAAATTGGGAAAAACTTAACCGTTTTTGAATATGGAAGCGATATTATTGCGGTTGATTGCGGCGTTGCTTTTCCACAAGACGATATGTTGGGAATTGATTTAGTTATTCCAGATTTCACGTATTTAGTTAAAAATAAAGATAAAGTTCGGGGTGTTTTTTTAACGCACGGGCATGAAGACCATATAGGGGCTGTTCCATATTTTTTGCGCAGCCTTCCCCATGTTCCAATTTACGGAACACGCTTAACGCTTGGGCTTATGGAAAATAAATTAAAAGAGCATAACATTAACGCAGATAGCAGAGTTGTTGAACGTGGAAATTCTGTTTCTGTAGGTTGTTTTAATATAGAATTTATAAGAACAACACATAGTATTGCAGATTCGGCAGCACTAGCTATAACAACCCCTATTGGTGTTGTTATTCACACAGGCGATTTTAAAGTTGACTATACACCAATTCAAGGCGAATCAATTGATTTGCAAAGAATTGCCGAACTTGGGAAAAAAGGCGTTTTGCTTCTTCTTTGTGAAAGTACAAATGTTGAAGAAAAAGGCTATACTTTATCCGAAAAATCAATTGGGCCAATATTTGAAGATATTTTTGAACAAAGCACAAACCAGAGAATAATGGTTGCAACGTTTTCATCAAACATACACAGAATACAGCAAATTATAAATTGCGCTGTAAGGCATAAAAGAAAAGTTGCCGTTGTTGGAAGAAGCATGTTAAATGCCGTTAAAACCGCAAGCGAACTTGGCTTTTTAGAAATAAACCAAGCAACTTTAATTGAAGTTTCAGAACTTAAAAACTATCAAGATAAGCAAGTTGTTATAGTTACAACGGGAAGCCAAGGCGAACCTATGGCGGCTCTTTCGCGTATGGCTGTTTCGGAACATAGGCAAATTGAAATTAAACCCGGCGATAAAGTTATTATTTCGGCTTCTCCAATTCCCGGCAACGAAAAAACAATTTCTAAAGTTATTAACGAACTTATGAAAAAAGGTGCAGAAGTAATATATGAAGGGCTTATGGAAATTCATGTTTCTGGTCATGCAAAGCAAGAAGAAATTAAACTTATACATGCTTTAACAAAGCCTAAATATTTAATACCAATTCACGGGGAATATAGGCACTTAATAAGGCACAAAGAACTTGCGATGGAACTTGGCATGAAAAAAGAAAATGTTTTTGTTTTAAATATAGGCGATGTTTTGGAATTTACAGAAAATTCTGTTAAACAAGCCGGAACAGTTCCTTCGGGTCAAGTGTTTGTAGATGGGCTAGGCGTTGGAGATGTTGGAAATATTGTTTTAAGAGATAGAAAGCATTTATCGCAAGATGGCTTGATGATTGTTGTTGTTTCTGTTGAAAAAGAATCGGGACTAATTGTTGCAGGGCCAGACATTATTTCAAGAGGATTTGTATATGTTCGTGAATCTGAAGATTTAATGGAAGAAGCAAGAAGAGTCGTTAGAAATGCTTTAAATCGTTGCGAAGAAAGTAAAATTAGCGAATGGTCGTATATGAAAAATTTAGTTAAAGACACTTTAAGGGAGTATTTGTGGCATAAAACAAAAAGAAGCCCTATGATTTTGCCGATTATAATGGAGGTTTAATATGGAAAATATTTTAAAAACCGCCAATAAACTGGCAGCCCTTTTAGAAAGCAGCGAATGCAGTTTAAACTACAAAAAATATAAGGCGGTTGTTGAGTGCAACCCGCCGCTCTTTAATGAAATTAAAGAATTTAAGCTATTATTGGAAAGCTACAAAAGCAAAACTTCCCATACCTTTGAAGACGAAAAAATTATAAGCAAAAAATATTTCGATGTTTTGTTAAATGACGATGCAAAAGCATTTTTAGAAAGCGAAAAACAATTTTCGCAGCTTATGTATTCTGTTTGGGAAATTGTTTCTGCTTCTTTGAAAGTTTGGGAAGAACTTGAACATTTAGAACATATGGAACATAGAGAAATGTAGAAAGTGTGAACTAAAGGAGTATTTTTAAATGGAAAAAACAATGGAAAAAATTGTTGCGTTGGCAAAAAGCAGAGGTTTAATTTTTCCCGGTTCTGAAATATACGGAGGCCTTGCCAATTCTTGGGATTATGGGCCTTTAGGTGTAGAGCTTAAAAATAACGTTAAGCGCGCATGGTGGAAAAAATTTGTTCAAGAAAGCCCATTAAATGTTGGCGTAGATTGCGCCATTTTAATGAATCCACAAGTTTGGGTTGCTTCTGGGCATGTTGGTGGCTTTAATGACCCTCTTATGGATTGCAAAGAATGCAAAGAGCGCTTCCGTGCCGATAAACTAATTGAAGATTACATTTTAGAAAATAAAACAGACGATAAAGTAGAAGGCATGAGCAATGAGCAAATGAAACAATATATTGACGAAAAAGGTATAAATTGCCCTAACTGCAATAGCCATAACTTTACAGAAATTCGCCAATTTAACTTAATGTTTAAAACCCATGCGGGCGTTACAGAAGAAAGCAAAAACGTTGTATATTTGCGCCCTGAAACAGCGCAAGGCATTTTTGTAAACTTTAAAAACGCTCAACGTACATCAAGAAAAAAAGTTCCTTTTGGTGTTTGCCAAGTTGGAAAATCTTTTAGAAACGAAATAACGCCAGGCAATTTTATATTTAGAACAAGAGAATTTGAACAAATGGAATTAGAATTTTTCTGCAAACCCGGAACAGATATGGAATGGTTTGCATATTGGAAAAAGTTTTGCATAGATTGGCTTTTATCGCTTAACATAAAAGAAGAACATATGCGTGTACGTGACCATAGTGCCGAAGAACTTTCGCATTATAGCCTTGCAACAACCGATATTGAATTTTTGTTTCCATTTGGCTTTGGAGAACTTTGGGGAATTGCAAATAGAACAGATTATGATTTAATGCAACACCAAAACCATTCGGGGCAAGATATGACTTATTTTGACCCAACAACAAACGAAAAATACGTTCCATATTGTATAGAACCTTCATTAGGTGCAGATAGAGTAACACTTGCGTTTTTATGTGAAGCATACGATGAAGAAGAAGTTGCAGAAGGCGATGTTAGAACGGTTTTACGCTTCCATCCGGCACTTGCGCCAATTAAAGTTGCTGTATTTCCGCTTTCAAAAAAATTGTCAGATGAATCATTTAAAGTATACGAAACACTTTCTAAACATTTTAATTGTGACTATGACGATGCAGGCTCGATAGGTAAGCGCTATCGCAGACAAGACGAAATTGGTACGCCATTTTGCGTTACATTCGATTTCGATTCATTAGAAGACGGCACAGTTACAGTTAGAGATAGAGACAGCATGGAACAAGAAAGAGTTAAAATTTCAGAACTTATTAACTATTTTACAGAAAAACTTGCATTTTAATTAACCTAGAACCCCTAAAGTCTTTGATTTTAGGGGCGTATATATAGGAGTTAGCATAATGAAAAAAATTGCATGGTTTCTAATAAGCGTTATGTCATTTTTAACACTGTCTTTTACAGTTTATGCAGATTTTTTATACGAACAAGCAGATGGCGAAATAACAATAATAGGGGCAGAAAATATTTCTGAAAATGTTGAAATACCATCTAAAATTGATGGAATACCAGTAACAAAAATAGGAACAAGGGCTTTTATGGGCAACAATTCAATTAAAACCCTTAAAATTCCAAATAGCATTTTGGAAATAGAAGAAGGCGCGTTTTATTTATGCAAGAATTTAACTGAAGTTGTTATAGAAAAAGGAGAGCATGAAATAGAGTTTTCAAGCCCTATATTTTCTGGTAGTACGAATTTAAAGAAAATTACAATACCCCAAAACATAATCAAACTTTCTGCTGCAGAGCTTATTGAATGTTCATCGGGGAAAGGCGGAATTTGGAATTTTATATATGGTCTAAAAATCCCTACAATAATATACGGAGTTAGAGATTCTTACATACATAACTTCGCTCTGGAAAACTCTTTTATGTTTAGGGAAATTTCCGATACAGAACAAGAAGAAAAGCCAGAAGGTGACTATAAATATACAATAAGTGATGAAAAAGTAACAATAGATAGAGCTTATGTTTCAGGAGATATTAAAATACCCGATTCAATTGATGGCTTTCCTGTTGTTGAAATAGGAACTGGTGCATTTTCAGAACTTAAAAATATATTAAGCGTTGAAGTACCAAAAAGCGTTATTAAAATTGGATATTCTGCATTTAGCGAATGTTCGGCCGAAACTGTTGTATTAAATGAAGGGCTTGTTGAGATAGACGACTTTGCTTTTTTTAGAAGTGATGTAAAAAATATTGAATTACCAAACACTCTTACTGAAGTTGGGCTTGCGGCTTTTGCTGAATGCAATGAATTAATTAGCATAACAATTCCAAAAAGTGTTAAGAAATTTAGAACTGAACTGTCCAGAACGGTTTTTGAAAAATGCCAAAAACTGACCACACTTATTTTTGAAGAAGGGTCTGAAGCCGAGTTAAACTATTTTTTAAATAATTGCCCTAATTTAACTACCGTTGTAATTCCAGAAAGTATTAAATTATTGGGTACATTTGATTTTTTAACGCTTGAAGCTGAAGAATTTGGTACAAAACATTTTTTTGATGAAGCCAAGGTTCCTAAAAACTTGACTATTTATGGTAAAAAAGGCTCACTTCTTGAAGAAAACTTGAAAGCTGATTATTTGCCAGATAGACCATTTAAACAACTAATTAAAGTAATTCTTAACGACCAAAACATTAAATTCGACCAGCCCCCCATTATTGAAGACGGAAGAACTTTAGTTCCACTTAGAGCAATTTTTGAAGCGTTAAATGCAACAGTAAATTGGGATGAACAAACAAAAACAATTACGGCACAAAAAGGCGACATAATTCTAAGCTTACAAGTTGGCAGCAACATTTTAAATAAAAACGGCGAACAGATTACGCTTGATGTTCCTGCTAAAATTTATGCAGAAAGAACGCTTGTTCCGCTTAGAGCAGTTTCTGAATGCTTTGGGGCAAACGTTGAATGGAATGGCAAAGAAAACACTGTTTTGATTTCAAATGGTTTAAATTAAAAGCTTAGTTGGGGTGTGGTAATTTGAAAAAGTTTATAAGTATTATGTTGTTTGTTGCAATGGTTTTAACGCTGTCCTCCTTTGCATATGCAGAAGATTTTATAGAAAATGGCTATATGTATGTGATTTCAAATGGGAAGGCGGTAATAATTGATACATCTCAAATTACCCCTTCCAATCATGTTGAAATACCAAACACATTAGGAGGTTTGCCCGTTGCGGCAATAAAACGCTTTAATCCTCCTTTTGAAAACAACGTTGAAACTATTAAAATACCGGAAAGCGTTGTTGAAATTGGAGGCTATGCTTTCGCACATTCTAGCTTAATTAGCGTAACAATTCCTAAAAATGTTAAAAAAATTGGTTTGTGGGCATTTTATGACTCTAAAAGATTAACTGCTGTAACAATTGAATCAGGCGATATGGAATGCTTGGGTGCTACTGAGTTTGATTATATTGAGGAACTATATTGGGGCAGTTCATTTTATGATTCCAAGTATGAATTTTTCAAAGACAATGAAACTAACAGTTTTCCTGTTTTCAGTAGCTGCTTTAGTTTGGCGGCAGTTGTTATTCCGGAAAGCGTTACCGGCATTAACAAATACGAATTTAAAACTGTAGACTTTTTATTAAGCGAACCTGAAATTAAAGAATTTCCAAAAAGATTAACAATATATTCAAACACAGGCGCATACGCCGAAAGCTTTGCAAAACAAAACAATATCGACTTCAAAGAAATACCACTTGAAAAATTTGAACAAAAAACCGAAAATAATTATAAATATATCGTAATTAACGGCAAGGCTAAAATTATTGAAGCAATGGCAGGCGGTAACGTTGAAATACCAAAAACTTTAGGCGGCTTTCCTGTTACGGTTATTGGTTCGTTAGCGTTTTCCGAGCTTTTTCACCCCGGCAAAAGACCAGATAATGCATTACTTAGCGTTAAAATTCCCGAAGGTGTTGAAGTTATAGAATATGGAGCATTTAGCAATTGCCCTGATTTAAAAGAAGTTAATATTTCAACAACGGTTAAATATATAGCTGATTTTGCATTTGGGCAATGCCAAAAACTATTAAGCGTTTTATCCTTGGAAAACGTTGAGGAGCTTGGAGATGAATTGTTTTCTGGTTCTTTAAAAATAAAAAATATAACACTTCCAAAAAACTTGAAAATTATACCAAACAACCTTTTCTACAACAATGAAGAAATTGAAAATATTGAAATACCAGAAGGTGTTGTGGAAATAGGCGGATATGCGTTTTTCCGCTGCAGAAAAATAACTAATATAGAGCTTCCAAAATCTTTAACCAAAATAGGGGATTATGCTTTTTGGGGAACTGAGCTATCAAGCGTTAAACTTCCCGAAGGTCTTTTGGAAATAGGGCATGAAGCTTTTTCAGCTTCTCCTTTAACAGAAATTAACTTTCCTTCAAGTCTTGTAAAAATCGGGAATAATGCATTTAATAGAACGAATTTAAAAGATATTGAACTTCCTAAAGATTTTAATAAAATACCCGGGGGATTTTATTCCGGAATGTCCATAGGAAACATTGAAATTTCTGAAGAGATAACTGAAATAGGAGATTATGCCTTTATTTCAACCAATATTAAAACTATTACAATACCTAAAACGGTTAAATTGGTTAAAGAAGGGGCGTTTCAAAATTGTGAAAGTTTGACAACGGTTATTATAGAAGAAGGCGTTGAAACAATAGAAGGCTCAATTTTCAACAACTGCAAAAACTTAACAACTGTTGTAATACCTGATAGCATAACCAGTTTAGATGAGCAAAGAGAATTTCGCAATTATCAAAGCGGGTATAGAGCAATGATAGAATATACTTCAATTCCTGAAACGCTAACACTATATGGCAACAAAGATTCGTATATTGAAGGCTTTGCAAAACAAAATAACATACCTTTCAGACGTTTAATTAAAGCAAGCCTTAACGGCGAAAACATTAAGTTCGATCAACCCCTGATTATTAAAGACGGAAGAACTTTAGTTCCGCTTAGGGCAATTTTTGAAGCATTAAACGCAAATGTTGATTGGGATGACAAAACAAAAACAATTACAGCAAAAAAAGAAGATATAATTATAAGCTTGCAAATCGGAAGCAACATTTTAAACAAAAACGGCGAACAAATTATTCTTGATGTTCCTGCTATGATATTTACAGAAAGAACGCTTGTTCCGCTGCGTGCCGTTTCCGAGTGTTTTGGAGCGGCAGTTAATTGGGATGCCGAAACAGAAACTGTTTCCATTTCAACGCTTTAATTTTAATAATAAGGAAGAAAACAAAGGAGGGATTTTAAAATGTTATTAAGTAAAGCAAAGGAAATATTAGATGCACAAGTTTTTACATGCGAAGACAAACTTGACATGGAAATTGAGAAAGGGTTTGCCGCGGATTTAATGAGCGATGTGTTGGCGTTTTCTATGGATAAAGGAATACTTTTAACAGGGCTTGTTAATTTGCAAGTTGTTCGCACAGCCGAAATGATGGACATTAAATCAATATGCTTTGTTAGAGGAAAAGCCCCGACACCTGAAATTGTTGAATTCGCAAAGCAAAAGTCAATTGTAATTTTTTCAACAAAGTTGCTTATGTTTAATGCTTGCGGGCTTTTATATGCAAACGGTTTAGGAGGTGCTTTTTTATAGATGAGGCTAAACTATAAAGTTTTAGACGGCGAATTTTTCAGCGCTGGAGAAGCTTCCAGCAACCTGAAAAAAACTTTAAAAAAGCTAGGCGTTCCAGCAGATATAGTTCGTAAAATTGCTATTGCTATGTATGAAGCCGAAATTAATATGGTAATACATGCAAATGGCGGCGAAATTGATGTTGAAATTTTACCTGATAAAGTTCATATAGTTTTAAAAGACGTTGGACCCGGCATTCCAGATATTGAAAAAGCTATGCAAGAAGGCTATTCAACAGCATCTGATGAGGCACGTAATTTAGGTTTTGGTGCCGGTATGGGTTTGCCTAATATGAAAAAAAATTCTGACTTTTTAAATGTAGAGTCGGAAGTTGGAGTTGGAACTACCGTTACTATTTCTGTAAATTTATAACTTTTATTCGTAAATGAAAAAAGGTGGTGATTGCATGAGTAATTATGCACATTCAGTTGAGCTTATAGAAAGTAAATGCATAGGTTGTACAGATTGCGTAAAGCGTTGCCCAACGCAAGCAATTAGAGTTAGAAACGGAAAAGCTGTAATAAATGAATCAAAATGCATTGATTGCGGAGTTTGTATTAAAGTTTGTTCTCATTACGCAAAAAAAGCTGTAACAAGCAGCTATATAAAAGTTATTAAAAGCCCCAAATATAAAGTTGCAATTCCCGCCCCGGCATTATATAGCCAATTTAAAAAAATTAGAGATGTAAATTTAATTTTAACTGCCATTAAGCAAATCGGGTTTGATGAAGTTTTTGAAGTTTCATATGCTGCCGAAATGGTAACAGAAGCAACAAAACAGTTAATAGCTGAAAAGAAGCTAAAGCGACCGGTAATTTCTTCTGCCTGTCCGGCTGTTGTTAAACTTATTAGCATGAGGTTTCCATCGCTGCTTGAAAACGTTTTGCCTGTTATTGCCCCTGTTGAAGTTGCGGCAATTGCTGCTAAAAACTATTTGGTTGCAAAAGGGTTAAAGCGTGAAGATATAAGCGTGTTTTTTATAAGCCCGTGTGCCGCCAAAAATACTTATGCAATTAATCCGCTTGGCATTGAAAAGTCTGAAATTGAAGGCGTAATTTCAATACGTGACATTTACATGCCACTTTTACATAAAATAAGCACAATTAAAACACCCGAAAAATTAGTTCAATCAAGTTCTCATGGCGTTGGCTGGGCAGCAACGGGCGGCGAAACAAAAGGCGTTAATACAGAAAATGCAATTTCTGTTGATGGAGTTGAAAACGTTGAGAAACTGCTTGAAGAAGTTGAAAACGGTCAATTTTCAGATTGCGAATTTATAGAAGCACTAGCTTGCGTTTGCGGTTGCCTTGGTGGGCCATTAACTGTTGCCAATAGCTTTGCCGCAAAAGTTAGGCTTGCACAAATTGGGCATGAATTAAACAAAATGCCCGAAAGCAACAAAAGGAATATAATTTTTGAAAAAGAAAATATAAACTTTATGTTTACAAAGCCTTTACAAAAAATTTCTAGCGCAAAGCTTGACGACAATATAGCCGTTGCCTTTGAAAAGCTTGAACGCATGGAAAAAATATACGAAAAGCTACCACATATTGATTGCAGTTCTTGCGGCGCTCCAACTTGCAAAGCTCTTGCAGAAGACATAGTTCAAAATGAAGCTAACATAGAAGATTGCATCTTCATGCTGCGTATGAAAGTTAAAGAATTAGCAGAAGCAATGTATGATTTATCTTCAAAGCTGCCGCAAACTTTAAATAATTCAAACAATTAAGATAAATAACAAAGGGGTGGAATTAAGTGATTACTGTTGCAGAATTAGTTGAAAAGCATGGATTTAACATTGTTGCTGGCAAAAGCGGGCTTGAAAATAACGTAAACGGAGTTTACATAGGAGATTTATTAAGCTGGGTAATGGGCAGAGCCGGAGAAGAAAACGCTTGGTTAACAATACAAGGTCATGTAAACATAATAGCTGTTGCGCTTTTAACTTGTGTTAGCTGCATTATAGTATGCGAAGGTGCTGAAGTTGATTTTGAATCTAAAACAAAAGCAGATAACGAAGATATACCTATTTTAACTACAAAGTTAAGTACGTATGATGCTGCAAAAGTGCTTATGAATCTTGGGCTATGAAATTATATTACGATTTTCATATTCACACTGCACTTTCCCCTTGTGGCGATAATGAAATGACACCTAATAACATTGTTAATATGGCAATTTTAAACGCGCTTGATTGTATAGCAATAACAGACCACAATACAATAGGAAATGTTTTGCCTGTTATGAAAGTTGCAGAAGAAGCAGGGCTTTTAGTTGTTCCTGGCGTTGAAGTTGAAACTATGGAAGAAGTACATACAGTTTGCCTTTTTGGTTGCATAGAAGCCGCCGTTGAATTTGGTGAAATTATAGAAAGCAAAATGCCCCCTATTAAAAACAAAAAGGAAATATTTGGGGAACAGCTATACCTAGATGCTTTTGACAACGTTGTTAAAGAACACGAAAACTTACTTGTTATTGCTTCTATGTTCGAGCTTTACGAGCTTGTTGAAACAGTTAAAAGCTTAAATGGCGTTTGCATACCGGCGCACGTTGATAGAAGTTCTTATAGCATACTTTCAAATTTAGGCTTTGTTCCTGCTGATTTAGATGTTTCTATTTTAGAGTTTACAAAAAAAGTTGACCCTATAGAATTTATGCACAACAAAAAGCCGCTTTTTGGTAAAAAGTTTAAAGCTATTCAATCTTCCGATGCTCACTATTTAGAAAATATCGGCGAAAGAACAAACTTTTTAAACATTCCTAAAGATAAAGTTAGCGTTAAGGATATTATTTCTTTTTTAGGTAATTAATGTTGCAAACGCTTGTATTGTGTGATATAATGCAACTTAGCTTTAAGGAACAAAAAAATTTGTGAGGTGGACTTTTTGAAATCGTTAGAGGAATTAAAGGCTATTAGAGATAAAGCTAAACTTGCTGTTAAAGAAAGAACAGACCAAGAAGGTTACCGTATTGTTGTTGGTATGGCAACTTGCGGAATTGCCGCAGGCGCTCGCCCTGTTATGACAACACTTTTAGATGAAGTTTCAAGCCAAAAGCTTGAAAACGTTATTGTAACTCAAACAGGCTGTATTGGTATGTGCCGTTTAGAGCCGATTGTTGAAGTTATTGATAAAGAAGGCGTTAAATTTACTTACGTTAAAATGACACCTGAAAGAGCAAAAGAAATTGTTGAACAGCATATAGCTAAAGGCAACCCCGTTAATGAATATTTAGTTAAAGATGGGGAATAGAAAAAAGGGACGCATACTTTGCGTTCCTTTTACTTTATTGAAGTTTTTTAAAATTTTAGTAGGTGGCTAACTTGAAATATATTGAAACAAATAGCATAAAACCATATATAAATTTAGCATTTGAAGAATATTTTTTAATAAATGATGTTGTTAACGACGACATTTTTATGCTTTGGAGAAACGAACCCTCTGTTATAGTTGGGGCTTTTCAAAATACCCATGAAGAAGTAAACAAACAATACGCACAAAGCCATAATATAAACGTTGTGCGCCGAATAAGCGGTGGGGGCGCTGTATATCACGATTTGGGCAATTTATGTTTTTCTTTTATAGTTAAAGCAAAAAAGCCTGAAACGCACAAGCTGCTAATTCCTGTAGCCGATGTTCTTTCAAGTTTTGGGCTTAATGTAAAAATTAGTGGAAGAAACGACATTTTAATAGATGATGCTAAGGTATCTGGAAGTGCTGCAAGAATTTTTTCAAACAAGCTCCTTTTTCACGGAACGCTTTTATATAATTCGGATTTAGAAGCTTTAAGCAAAGCTTTAAATGTTCAAAGTGATAAGTTTTTATCAAAAGGAGTAAAATCTGTTAGAGCAAGAGTAACAAATATTTGCGAACATTTGCAAAACAAACAGCTTGATATACTTTATTTTAAAAAGGAATTAGTTAAGCGATTTTTCAAAAATATGCCCGCAGATGAATATGTACCAACACAAGCCGATACGGAACAAATTTTAAAGCTTGCAGAACAAAAATATAAATCGTTTAGTTGGAACTTTTCAAAAAATCCTAAAACACATATTGTTTATAGCAAAAGGTTTGAAAACGGCAAAGTTTCTGTTAATTTGCGCTTAAAAGATGAAGTTATTGAATCAATTAATTTCTTTGGTGATTTTTTGGGCTGTATGGATATTATGTGCATTGAAGGCGCATTGCAAAATGTGTCTTATAATGAAAAAGAAATTTCAAAAGCGTTGGAGCAATTTGAAATTAGCTTGTATTTCGGCAATATTTCAAAAGAGGAAATTATTTCACTAATATTGGGGGCGTACTAAAATTGGATAAAGATATAATTATAATAGGCGGAGGACCCGGAGGCTATGTTGCCGCAATCCGTGCAGCGCAGCTTGGAGCAAACGTTTTAATTGTTGAAAAGGAAGCTTTTGGCGGAACATGTTTAAATGCAGGTTGTATTCCAACAAAAACGCTTTATAGAACTGCGCAAGTTGCAGATTATATGTCGAACGCTTCAAAATTCGGCATTTCACTTAGCGGCGAATTTAACGTTGATATGGTTAAAGTTTTACAACGCAAACGCAAAATAATTAAAAAGCTAACTATGGGCGTTGAGCTTTTGCTTAAATCTAATAAAGTTGAAGTTATAAAAGGAGCTGGTAAATTAGTTGATGGCAACACTATTTATGCAACTTGTTTAAATGGCGAAACTAAAACTATAACAGCCAAAAATATAATTATTGCAACAGGTTCTAAAACTTTTATACCAAAAACAAAAGGAATAGAATTTGCACTAACAAGCAATGAGGCACTAGAACTTTCAGAAGTTCCAAAAAGCATGTTAATAATTGGCGGCGGCGTAATTGGAATTGAATTTGCAAGCATATTTAGCGCTTTTGGCTCTAATGTTACAGTTACAAAGCGTTCGCCAACTATACTTTCTGAAATTGATTGCGAAATATCAAATAAATTGCGTTCCATTTTAACAAAAAGAGGAGTTAAAATTTTAACTAAAACAACAGTTAAAGAAATTGAAAAAGTTGAAGATAAGTTTTTTGCAACTATCGACACCGAAGGGGAAGTTTCCAAACAATCATTTGATAAAGTGCTTGTTTGTGCCGGCAGAGAAGCATATATTGAAGGGCTTGGCTTAGACGATATAGGAGTAAAATATAACGGCAAAGGCATTGTTGTTGATGAAAACTACCGCACAAATATACAAAACATATACGCAATCGGCGATGTAGTTGGTAAAGCTATGCTTGCACATGTTGCTTCCGAAGAAGGCAAAGCTTGCGTTGAAAAAATTATGAATGAAAAAGCCGATGTTAATTATGGGCTAGTTCCAATTAGTATTTTCACTTTCCCTGAAGTTTCTTGCGTTGGGCTTTCGGAAGAAGAAGCAAAAGAAAAAGGCATTCAATATAGCGTAAGTAAATTTCCGTTTATGGCAAACGGAAAAGCGTTAACTATGGAAGAATCAGAAGGAATGGTTAAAGTTATTGCTTCCAATGGCAAAATTATTGGCGTTAGCATTTTGGGCGCTCATGCAAGTGATTTAATTCACGAAGCTGTTGTTGCAATGGCAGCGAATATTTCTGTTAGCGAAATTGGAAAAATAATGCACGGACATCCAACATTACCTGAAGCATTTTTAGAAGCTGTTTTGGGAATTGACAAAATGGCTATTCATATGCTTAACTAAATTTGCTTATATTTTAACATAATAAAAACAAAAAGCGGACAGCTAAACTGCCCGTTTTTTAACGCTATTATTCAGGTTGAAAGCTAACACATTCTGTTTCGCTTTTGCTTCTTGCTTGTGGATTTTGTGCACCAACAACTATATCATTTAATGTGCAATACATAGATTTGTCATTAAACTTGCAGCTATGCACTCTGCATTTAATTTCTTGGCCTGCCATTTTAAATTCCTCCTTAATATCTTAATATAAAAATTACGAATTTAATATTACGAAATTATTATTTACAAAATATAGAATTTTATTCATTATATATTTTTCTTGCATTTACCAAAAAAATAGTTTAAACTTGACATAAACTTTTATAATTTTAAGAATAGGTGATTTTATGGAATTATCAAAAAAAGCGTTACTAATCAAACAATCTAAAACATTACAAATTGCAGCAAAAGCAAAAAAGATGAAAGCAGAAGGAATTGACATAGTTAGCTTTTCAGCCGGCGAACCCGATTTTAATACACCTGATTGTGCAAACGAAGCCGCAATTTCTGCTATAAACAACGGATTTACTAAGTATACAGAAAGTTCTGGAATACTTGAGCTTAGAGAAGCAATTTGCCAAAAGCTTCTTAAAGACAACAACCTATCATATAAACCAAACCAAATAGTTGTAAGCAGTGGTGCAAAACAGTCACTTCACAATATTTTTACGGCAATTCTTAATGAAGGCGACGAAATTATTATATTAGCACCATTTTGGTTAAGTTATCCTGAAATGATTAGATTAGCAGGGGGCATTCCTGTTTTTATATATACAGATGCAAAATCAAATTACATTCCAACAAAGCAACAACTTGAAGATGCTGTTTCAAGCAAAACAAAAGCAATTATAATAAACAGCCCATGTAACCCCACAGGAACAGTTTTTGGCAAAGAAGACCTTGAAATGATTGCCGAGTTTGCTGTTAAAAACAATATTTTTATAATTTCAGATGAAATATATGAAAAATTAATTTATGGAGAAGGTTTATCACATATTAGCATAGCTTCTTTAAACGAGGAAATTTTTAACCGTACTATAGTTGTTAACGGAATGTCTAAAGCATTTTCAATGACAGGCTGGCGTGTTGGATACACAGCATCAAATTCCGAAATTGCTGCCGTTATGAGCAACATACAAAGCCATTGCGCTTCAAACCCAAACAGCATAGCGCAAAAAGCGGCTCTTGCGGCTTTAAAAGATTCAGAACAATTTATTGAAAATATGGATAAAGAATACTTAAAAAGACGCAATTATATTTACGAAAGAGTTGTACAAATACCGCATATTTCAGCAATTAAACCTGCCGGAACTTTTTATGTGTTTGTGGACATTTCTTCTCTTTGCCGCCAAAATAAAACTATTTGCGGAGTTGAAGTTACAGATGCAAAAAGCTTGGGCGAGGTATTAATTTCAAACTACAGCGTTGCCGTTGTTCCATGTGATGATTTTGGATACAATAAACATATTAGGCTATCGTTTGCCGTTTCTATGGATTGCATTAAAAAAGGAATGGATAGAATTGAAAAGTTTGTTGTTGAAAACTATTCCTAAAGGCTTGTAATTTGCTTCATAGTTTTGTATTTAAAACTTTGTATTTAAGGCTTTATAATTTACTTTTATATTTTGAAGCTTTATATCTAAGAATTTGTAGCTGAAGCTTTATATTTGCAATATCTTTATGATAGGGTTGAGAATTTTGTTGTTGCCCCAAAAAAACAAACTACCAATTGTTATAGTTGCCGTTGCAATTTTATTGCGTATTTTCGCATTAAACATAGACTTAATGTATTATGCCGATGTAAATACATTTAAGTCTTGGGCAACTATGTTATATGAAAACGGACTTTCAAATTTCTATATTTCCGAAAGCTTCACAGACTATCCCCCTGGATATATGTACGTTTTATATGTGGTTGGCTGGCTTTCAAGCTTTTTAAATTTTGCTGCAAACAGCAACGAATTTACTTTGCTTATAAAAATGCCGTCTATAATTTGTGATATTTTAATATGCTTATTTATATATAATAAGGTTAAAGACAAGAAAAAAGCTTTTATTTTAGCTTTTGTGTATGCAATTAATCCGGCTGTTATTTTAAATTCTGCTGTTTGGGGGCAAGTTGACAGCGTTTATACATTAATAACAATTATTTCTATATATTTATTAACAGAAAAAAAATATTTGCCTGCGTTTTTGCTTTTTTCAGCCGACATTTTAATGAAGCCTCAAGCTTTAATATTTGCACCAATTTTTATTATGGGTGCTTTTTCGGTATTTAAAGAAGATGCAGTAAAAATGCAAAAATATTGCGTCATTTGTATAGTGGCTTTAATTTTATTATGTCTTCCTTTTACAAAAGGGTTTGATTTTATACCGATTGTATCTCAATATGTGTCAACAATTGCTTCATATCCATATGCTTCGCTAAACGCATACAACTTTTATGCTTTAATAGGTGGTAATTGGGTACCTGTTTCCGAAAAGCTTGTTTTTATTCCTTATTCGCTTTTTGGAATGTTATGCATTATAGCCATTGCATTATCAAGCTTTTATTTGCTATATAAAAAGACAAATGCTTTTATTGTTGCGGCATTTTTAAATACGCTAACATTTATGTTTTCGGTTAAAATGCATGAACGTTATTTATACCCAACGCTTGCTTTTTTGCTGCTTGCATATGCTTATAATAAGCAAAAGAAATTTTTATTTTTGTTTTTTGGATTTAGCGCAACATTGTTTCTAAATTGCTATGACGTTTTAATTATGTTAAAAAACGGTAACAACTTAATGTATTTAACAAAAACTTTGCCAACGGCTTCATTTGTTAATTTGCTTTTAACAGTTTATATGGTTTATTTAATTTTTGGCTGCCTTCAAAAAAGTAGAGGTTCAATATGAAAAAACTTATACCTATTGCTATTTTAATAGCTATATACACTATAATTGCATTTTATAATTTAGGAGATATGCATTCCCCGCAAACAACATGGACAGGAAACGAAGGCGCATATGCAGTTATTGATTTTGGGTTTAATGCCAATGTAAGCAAAATTATGGTTTTAAATGGGGCAAAGGAAAATAAAAAACTTTTACTTCAGTCTTCTGAAACTTCTTTAAATGATTTAAGTTATAGCGAATTAATGCCATTGGAAATTAAAAGCGTTTTTAAATGGCACGAAACAGATGTTAACTTTAAAGCAAGATATGTAAAACTTATTGTTGAAAGCGACATAATAAACATTGTAGAAATTGGGTTTCTTGACGCTAACGGAGAATTAATTGAAATTAAGCATAACAATAAGGCAAATATGCTTTATGATGAGCAGTGGCTTGTTCCTAAACAATCAACATATTTAAACAGCACGTATTTTGATGAAATATATCATGCAAGAACGGCGTATGAATTTGTTAATCAAATGGGAGTTTATGAATGGACGCACCCACCGCTTGGAAAAGCAATTATTGCAATGGGTATTAAAGCTTTTGGAATGACACCGTTTGGTTTTAGATTCACAGGGACGCTTTTTGGCATTTTAATGATTTTGGCTGTATATTTTTTTGCAAGAGCTATATTTGAAAATGAAAATTGGGCATTTTTTGCGGCATTTATATTTACATTTGATTTTATGCATTTTGCTCAAACACGCATTTCAACTATTGATACTTACGTTACAATATTTATAGCCATAATGTACTGCTTTATGTATTTATATTATAAGTCGAGTTTTTATAGAAAAAAGTCGCTTTTTTGGCTTTTCATGTCGGGATTGTTTATGGGGCTTGCAATAGCTTCTAAATGGCAAGGAATGTTTGGGGCGTTTGGGCTTGCTGTTATTTTCTTCTATAACATGCTTCAAAACTATAAGCAAACAGATGACATAAAGCTTTTCAAAAAAACCGCCATCAAAACAATTGTCTATTGTTTTGTATTTTTTATTTTTGTACCGCTTTTGGTTTATTGCATTTCGTACATTCCATACTTAAACGCAAAACATATAGTTGGCTTTAAAGAGGGAATATTGGGTATAATTAAAAACCAAAAAGATATGTTTAAATACCATGCATATTTAGAATCGGAGCATTCGTTTGCTTCGCCGTGGTATCAATGGGCTTTTAATATTCGCCCTATTTTCTACTATTCCAAAAAAATTTCCGAAACAACTAACCAAGCCATTAGCTCTTTTGGAAACCCTCTTGTTTGGTGGGGCGGATTTATAGCTTTTATATATTCGCTTAAAGCAATTAAAAAAGGGGATAAAGCGGCGCTGTTTCTTGTAATAGCTTATTTATCTCAAAATATACCATGGGCAATTGTTTCAAGAACAACTTATATATACCACTATTTTCCAAGTGTTCCGTTTATAGTGCTAATGACTGCTCTTATGTTTAAAGATGCCAAAAAGCCTAAAGCTGCATTTTGTTATTGCGTAGGTGTTTTAATTCTTTTTATTATGTTTTATCCTATACTTTCGGGAATGAATATTGATATTTCGTATGTCAACCGTTTTTTAGAATGGTTTCCAAGCTGGCAGCTTATATAAAAGCATCTTCAAGTATACGGCACAACTCCGTCTGAAATCATGCCGTTAATTGCTAATAGAATTTGCAAATAATGCTTTAAAATTATTAATGTCATCAGCACCCATATTAATTTTAGCAAGGTTTTATATCGCAAGATAAATAAATTCATTCTTGTTAGCTTGTTCAGCAAACAAAAAGAACTGCTTTTAAATTAAAACAGTTCTTTTTATATTTAATATAAATGTTGTTTTAACAAAAATTAACGTCTCCACCAGAAAGTCATAAATTGAGTTTCAGGATATGGGCAATCAGTCAATTTATGCCTTATAACTCCATATTCACCCGATACGAAAAACACATACATTTCTAACAAAATGTAGACATTTATACTGTGATACGACTTATACCTTTCGGTTTTTCGTTCTGTACCTTCCTGCTTCAATGCGTCTGGTTTTGCCAAAGCTACTCTCATTTGTTATAACGCTCCACAGGCTTAAATTCCGCAGTATCGTTGCGTACACATAGCTAGTATCTTTTATTGTGATATTCTAGCTATATAAAAGGAACTCTTTCCTGTCCGGTGAGTGGGGCTCTATTGGCTATAACTTGTACGCTTGTTCCTCTTGGAGTATAGACATATGCATAATAAGGGGCAGAATAAGAAGTTATGCCTGCATTACTATCAATGCTTTTGGATTTATTATTTAAAGAAATATTGTCATCTAAATATAAGCTTGTTAACGCCGATTCGTCTATAATTTCATTGACTATATCAAGTGGCTCTAAACTGAGCAATTCGGATTTTTGAATTTCAGTCATTTCAAGTGTTTTGTAAAATGATGATACAGTACCTGCAGAATAACCTTCTTCAAAATCCATTTTATCAAGATATTTTTCAACTGCAACTTCGCTTAAGGTATTTAGGTTGTCGCTGTCAAGCTTGCCCCAAATTTCCTCATTACCTAGCAAAAGTTCTATATTAAGCATTCTTGTTCGTTTATCATAATCAAACGCAGACTCATAAGTATTGATTTGTTCATATTTTTCTAACAATATTTTTCCGGCATCTTCCCTTGAAAACAATTCTAAAAACCCATTAAAATCCATATAACCGGCTAATGCTTGTGTTGGGTCGTTAAAGAGTGCTGCCATAGGGAATATTGGATAATTCAAAACAGTTTCTACTAAAGCTTCTGTTTCCATATTTTCAACAATTTCTTGAGGAATTTGAGTAACCGCTTTCTTGGCATAAATGCTATCAAGGTTTTTCCATTCTGGGTCATCTGGGGTTATGGGATATTGATATATTCCTGTAACAGGATCAACGAAATCTTTGAAACTATTTAAATTGTTTAAGCTATTTAAGTCGCCTAAATCGTATGTTGAAACTGAAGAAGTTCCGAATTCAAGATTTTTCTCTGCATCAGTATAATAGATGGCTTTCGAACCACTTTCGGCAATGGAACGATATGTCTCTGCAACTGATTTTAGCGAATCTGCATTGCCTTCAAGAGAATCATTAGGATGGTAATTAGATGTTAAGTCGTTGTAGGCGGCATATGAAGAGTCACTCCAAGTCGTAGAGTAGTTATGTATCTCTGAGACGTAATTTGATAAATTCGCATTGATGTCTGGATTGGCTTTAACAGGAACTGAAGATATAAAAGTTGAAGCAATAACTAAAAACGATAATGCTTGACCAAAAATTTTTTTCATTATAATCGCCCTTTCATTAGTCCGATAGCTTTACCTAATTAAAGCAAAGCTATATATTAAGCTTTAAAATTGTTTTAAAAGCGTTTATGTTAGAATATTTATTTTCAAATCAAACAATATTAAAAAGACCTTCTAATTTTAAAATAAAAAGATAGTAGGTCTTTTTGAATGTTTATTTATACTTCCAATTAATAATGCCACCGAAGTCAAATATGTTTTCATATCCCATAGAAACAAGCTCACGGCTAGCTTTTTCGCTTCTTATTCCGCTTCTGCAATAGACTAAAATTTTAGTATTTTTATCTGTTAGAATTTCATTTGCTTTTTGCTTAATGCTATCAAGTGGAATTAAAACTGCGTTTTCTATATGTTTTGAATTAAATTCGGATTCTGTGCGAACATCTAAAATAACAACATTTTCACTATCGATTATTTGTTTGGCTTGCTCTGGTGTAATTTTTCTGTACATTATATGTCATTCTTCTTTCGTCTTGTTGTTTTTAGTTTAGTTAAGTCAAAACTATGTTGTATTAAATCTAAAAGCTCTTGCTTAGGAACGTCGCTGTTAACAATAATAGTATTCCAGTGTTTTTTATTCATATGCCAACCTGCGGTTATGCCGCTATAGATGCTTCTTAAAAACTCTGCTTTGAAAGGTTCGCATTTTAAATTTACATATAATTCTTTACCTGTTGTTTTTTCTACTTTTACATCTACAAGTGCAAATATTTTTTTGTTACCTATATGCCGAATAACAGCGGTTTGTTCGTCAAATGGATAGTCTTCATATGTATTTTCAAAATCTAAGCAATGCTTAATAAGTTCTGCTTTAGTCAAGTTGTTCACCGCCAATTGTTTATTTATTTAAACAGATTTTACCGTATATTTCTGCATCATTCCAGCCATTCTGAAAAGGCAGTTTTAAAATCAGTAATATATCCGTAGTGCATTGTAAATATAGCTTCTATATAGTCAAGTTTTGAAATTTTAGTAATGCTTTTTCTTTGCTCGCTGTCACTTGCATTAAATACAGAATTAAATAAACCAACTTTGCCATCTTTAAGGCTGAAGTTATCGCCTGCAAACAAATACTTGTTTTCCAGATTTTCTAAATTTTCCAGAATGTAGGTTGCAGAACCATTTGTGTGACCGGGCGTGAAAATACATTGTATATTTGCATTTTCAATATTAACCGTTTCGCCGTCGCTCAAAGTCTTATATCCTTTGCTCAAATTAGCAAACCTTTTAGAGTTTGCAATAGAATTTTGATTGCTTTTAGCAATATAAACGTCAGCGGAAGCAAAAAGACTAAGGGCTGCCACATGGTCATAATGAGTATGTGTTAAAAAAACAGCTATAACATCATTAGGATTAACGTTTAATTGTTCCAGCGCTGCTTTTGTTGCATCAGCATCTGCCCCGCTGTCAAAAGCAATATATTTGTCTTCGCTTTTAAAGAGATATAAATTTACAAATGTATTTTTAATTGAAAAAATATTGGGCATTATCTCTTGTGTTTCTATAGCTTCCATTCCTTTTATTGCAATAACCGAGCGTATTGGTCGAGCTAATAAAATTGAAATAACAGCGATAACAATTACGATTACTGTAATTATGATTTTAGGATTTTTTTGTTTTAATAGCTTCGTGTTTGCTCCCCCCTATAAAATATTGACGGTTGTTATTTTACTGATTGCAAATGCTGTTTTATTAAGAATATAGTTAACTCTGCACGACACAGTATTTATTTTATTTTATCATATTTTAAGTTTATAAACAATTTTTTATTTTTCTCTTGACAATCAATTCTAAACGTGTTATTATGTGTCCGTCAAAAAGTGTCAAAAATAGCGTTAATTTATACAAAACAAAAAATATAATAAAAATTCAAAAAACCCATTGACAAACAAACATTGCTGTGTTATTATTTAATCCTTGTTGGAC
>CAZHPA010000028.1:0-25479 GCA_964533945.1 uncultured Defluviitaleaceae bacterium | reverse complement strand
CACAATGCTAATTAGCCCTATTATTTTGATAAAACCTGTATTTTTTGAAATATTATCAAATAAATTAAGCTTTTCTGTTCTTGCATTAAATGCATTAAAAACGGCAGCAAATATAAAAAATGTAAAGTAGCCGGTTAATAAATATTCGTTTTCGCTTCCTGTTCTAAAAAGGTTTGCAGCAACAGGTGAAAGTAGCATAAACATACTTAGTCCAAAAATCCAAACGCTGCTTGTTAGTATAGAACTCCACATATATTTGCTAACAATATTTTCTTCTCTGTGCTTAGGCTTTTCTTTCATAAAGCGTTTAAGTGCTGGTTCGCCACCGAAAGCAAGCGCTGCTAAAGTGTCCATTACCAAGTTTACCCAAAGAATTTGAGTTATTGAAAGCGGATTTTCCATTCCCAAAAGAGGAGCAACAAATGAAACCAAAACTGCTGCAACGTTAATTGTTAATTGGAAAATAATAAACTTTCTAATGCTGTTGAAAATTGTTCTTCCATATAGAATTGCTTTATCAATTGAACTGAAGTTGTCGTCCATAATAACAATATCGCTTGCCTCTTTTGCAACTTCTGTTCCGCCACCCATTGCAAAACCAACATCTGCTTTTTTAAGTGCAGGGGAATCGTTAACGCCGTCGCCTGTCATGCCTACAACCAAATTAAGTTCTTGCGCAAGCTTAACAAGGCGGCTTTTATCGCTTGGCAATGCTCTTGCAACAACTCTAATGTCTTTTAATTTATCTTTAACAGCACTATCGGGCATAACCAAAAGCTCGTCCGATGTTAAAACTATGTCTTTGTTACCTTTTAATAAGCCTGCTTCTTTTGCAATAGCAACAGCCGTGTCTTTTCTGTCACCTGTTATCATAACAACTTGAACGCCAGCATCTTGAACTTCTTTAATTGCGCTAACAGATTCCGGTCTAACTTCGTCTCTAATTCCAATTACTCCAACAAGTGTCCAATCTCCTTCTGGTAAGCTGTCTTCTCCTAATTCACTTTCTGAAACAGCCAATGCCAAAACTCTAATTGCACGTTCTGCAAGAGTATTAATTTTTGAATCTATTTTTGAACTATCTGAAAAAGATTGCTTTTTACCGTTTTCATCAAAATAGTATTTGCATTTTGCAATAATTTTTTCAGGAGCGCCTTTAATAAGCGTTAAATTATAATCTCCATGCACATGGGTTGCAGAATATTTGTTTTCGCTATTAAAAGGAATTGAATTAATTTGTGCTACACTAACAATTTTATCTCCGCCAGCAACAAACCCTAAAATTGCTCTTTCTGTTGCATTGCCGCCGATTATTTTTATATTTTTGCTATCTCCTGATATAACGGCATTTGTATTGTGTTCTATGCTTAAAGAAAGTAACTTTTTAAGTTCTAGCTGAATTTCTTTATAGCTTTTATATTCGTTTCCTACACCATCAACAAAAACAACGGCTTCAAGCTGCCCTTTTGTTATTGTACCCGTTTTGTCGCTAAATAATATATTAAGGCTGCCCGCTGTTTCAATTCCTGCAATTTTTCTAACAAGAACGTTGTCTTTAAGCATTTTGCTCATATTAAGCGCAGAAACAATTGCAATCATTAAAGGCAAACCTTCAGGAACAGCCATAACAATTATTATAACAGCAAGAATAACTGCAGAAACAACATCATTTGCAACTGTCATCCAATTAGAGCAATAGGAAGCTATTTGCGTCATATCAAAATTGTTGTGCATTACAATTCTTTGAAACAAAAGTGCAACAGCAATTGAAATACCACCTATATAGCCAAACTTGCTAATGCTTTCGGCAAGGTTTGAAAGCTTAACTTTAAGCGGAGAATCTCTTTCATCATCCGATTGCAATTCGCTTGCAATTTGTCCATAAACAGATTTATCCCCAACTGTTGTTACAGACATTACGGCATTTCCCGAACAAACAACTGTTCCACGGAAAACTTTATATTCGTTTAAAAAGTCCATTGCACCTTGTGTGTCTACATAATTTTCTGGAATAACTTTTTTGCTTGCTTCTTTAGATTCGCCATTTAAAACAGATTGGTCTACTTTAATGTTTCCCGAAACTAAAACACCATCTGCTGGTATTTTATCTCCAGATTGAATTAAAATAAGGTCGTCTACTACTATGTCGTCAATAGCAATTTCAACTATTTCACCGTTTCTGTAAACTTTACATTTTATTTTAGATGCTTCATCTTGCAGTTTTTGAAAAGCGTTTTCATTTCGATATTCTGAAAACGTTGAAACGAATGTTGCAAGCAAAACAGCTAATGCAATTCCAAAAGTTTCATACCAATGAGCCTGACCTAAAATTGCAAATACAACGTTAATACCTAATGCAACGCATAAAATTTTAATCATTGGGTCGCCAAAATTCCCTTTTAGCTTGTCCCAAAAACTCTCTGATTCAACTTCTGTTAATTTGTTGCTTCCATACTTTTCTCTTGAAATTCTAACTTGTTCGTCATTTAAACCTTTAATAAATTTCTCCTCCGTTTATGTTTTAATTGCAATTATAATAGAATAGTTTAACTTATTTGTCAATATGTAGGACGCTTTGAAAAGCGTCGCAAAGTTTCAAAAAAGCTTTTAGCGTTTTAGTTTCAAGATTAAAAATCCCTAAGCGTTGTAGATTTTTAATTTAAAGATTAAAAACCCTAAACATTGCAAGCGCAAGCAAAAGCCCTCCTGAAACAAGTACCCAAACTTTACTGTCTGAGTTATATGTTGAAATTTTTTTACCGGCAGAAGTTCCAATAGTTAAAAACACAAATTGCGTTAATGCAACACAAAGCGGAATTATTGCATTGTTTAAAGATAGTGTTGATGCGGCAATTCCTGCCCCTAACGAATCTATAGACAACGCAATGCCAATGTATAACGCTTCTATAGGCTCAATTGAAAGTGAATTGTCCATATCTCCAAATTTTGGGTTTCTAATTATTTGAATTGTTATGCCGAAAGATTTAATAATAAAGCTAAAAATCTTTTTGGGTTCGCTGTTTTGTTCATTATTTTGTTCGTTATAAATTTTTTCGGCAGGCTTTTTTTGTCGTGTTCCTTGAAATATAACAAAAGCGCCCATGCAAAACAAAACAACAATTCCAATTGCTTCAGCAATAGTTGGGGATAGAAACATAGTTAACTTTGTTCCTAAAAAAAGGGAAAGCGCTGTAAAAGTATATGCTAATGTGCAAATTATAAGCTTTGCAAAAATAGGAAGGCTAATTTTTCTAACGCCGTATGACAAGCCTGTGCCTAATGCATCAATGCTTAAAGAAACGGCAAGTAGTGTAATTCCAATCATTTTTTATCACCACCTTATAAATCATTTGTTTTACATACTATGAATTAGGAATATATTTTGTCTATGGTAAATATAAATTAATAAACAAAGGAGGAGATATACGAATGAGATGGCATTCAATGCACTATAAAGATGTTGCGCAAAGTTTGCAAACAAGCCTTGCAACCGGCTTAAAGCCTGCTCAAGTTTCTGAAAAGCAAAGAAAATATGGGCTTAATAAGCTTGACGAAGGAAAGCGGACAAGCTTGTTGGTTAGGTACTTTATGCAATTTAACGACTTTATGATTATTGTTTTAATTGCAGCAGCTGTTGTGTCGTTTTTAGTTTCATTTATTAATGGCGAAAAGGAATACATAGACTCAATTATAATTTTAGTTATAGTAATGCTAAACGCTCTTTTAGGGCTTGTTCAAGAAAGCAAAGCCGAAAAATCTATTGAAGCATTAAAGAAAATGTCTGCCCCAACTTCTAAAGTAATTAGAGATGGAAAAACAATTGTTGTAAATACAGAAGATTTGGTTCCGGGTGATATTTTGGTTTTAGAAACAGGCGATTTTGTTTCAGCAGATGCAAGGCTAATAACTTCTGCCAATTTAAAAGCAGAAGAATCGGCATTAACAGGAGAATCTGTACCTGTTGAAAAAGAAGCTATGTATATTGCAAATGAAAAATCTAGCGTTTCGGATAGGCGAAATATGGTTTTTTCAGGCAGCAGTATAAGTTATGGGCGGGGAACGGCAATTGTTTCGGATACTGGAATGAGTACGGAAGTAGGGAAAATTGCAAATATGATTATAAACGACGAAGCCCCTGAAACACCACTTCAAAAAAAGCTTTCACAAACAGGCAAAATGCTTGGCATAATAGCTTTAGGTATTTGTTTTGGAATATTTTTATTAGGTATTGTGCGACAAATGGAAGCGTTTGACATGTTTATGACATCTGTTAGCCTTGCCGTTGCTGCAATTCCTGAAGGCTTGCCTGCAATTGTAACGATTATGCTTGCAATTGGCGTTCAAAGAATGGCTAAACAAAATGCAATTATAAGAAAACTTCCGGCTGTTGAAACGTTAGGTTCTGCAACTGTTATATGTTCAGATAAAACAGGAACATTAACGCAAAACAAAATGACTGTTGTTGAAGTTTGCAATTCATGTGGAATTGTTAGAAGCGGATTAGATAACGAAACTATTTTAAAATATTCCGCTATGTGCAACGATACAACAGTTGAAAAATCGGATGGGCAAAACAAATTAATGGGCGACCCAACAGAAAAAGCGTTGGTGCAAGCGGCTTTAAATATAGGTGTTGATAAAAACGAAATTGAAGCACAGCTTCCACGTGTTAATGAAATTCCATTCGATTCAACACGCAAACTTATGACTACAATTCATGAAAAAGAAAACGGAGCATTTATTTCTATAACAAAAGGAGCGCCAGACGTTTTATTAAACCAATGTACAAGCTATTTTGAAAACGGCGAAATAAAAGAGTTAACAGAAAGCAAGAAAAAACAGCTTGAAGAAATGAATTCTCAAATGGCATATAAAGCTTTAAGGGTTTTGGGTGTTTCGTTTAAGAACTTATCGGTTCTTCCCCATAAAATAGCGCCCGAAACAATTGAAAATAATTTAATATTTGCAGGGCTTGTGGGAATGATTGACCCACCAAGAGAAGAAGTTAAAGAAGCCGTTGCAACTTGTATTGAAGCAGGTATAAAGCCTGTTATGATAACAGGCGACCACGTGGAAACTGCTATTTCTGTTGCAAAAAAACTTGGAATAGCCGGCTTTGGAACAAAAGCTATGCTTGGTGTTGAACTTAATGAAATGAGCGATGAAAAATTAAGCGAAGAAATTGAAAATTGTAGCGTTTTCGCAAGAGTTTCACCTGAACATAAAGTTCGCATAGTTAAGGCATTTCAAAATAAAGGGCATATTGTTGCAATGACAGGCGATGGCGTTAATGATGCACCGGCTTTAAAAGCGGCGGATATAGGTTGTGCCATGGGAATTTCGGGAACAGACGTTGCTAAAGGAGCAGCGGATATGATTTTAACAGACGACAACTTTAAAACTATTGTTGCTGCTGTTAAAGAAGGCAGAGGAATTTATTCAAACATTAAAAAAGCAGTACATTTTTTGCTGTCAAGCAACATTGGGGAAATTTTAGTTATGCTTGTTGCGCTATTAATGGGCTGGCAAACTCCGCTGTTGGCAATTCATTTACTATGGACTAATTTAGTTACAGATTCCCTGCCTGCAATTGCACTTGGGTTAGACCCGGCAGAAGAAGATATTATGACAAGAAAACCATATGACAAAACAAAAGGGCTTTTCACAGGAGGGCTTTGGCAAAAAATTGTTATGCAAGGCATTATGATTGGGTTGCTTTCGCTTTTGGCTTTTGGAATAGGAAGTGTATATTTTAACACAACTGTAGGTAGAACAATGGCGTTTGCAACGCTTAGCATTTCGCAGCTTGTTCATGCGTTTAATATGAGAAGCGAAAAATCTATTTTCGCAATTGATATTTTAGGCAACATGTATTTGATATATGCATTTATTGCAGGTGTTATTTTGCAAGCTTCTGTAATTATGATACCAACATTTGCAAAGACGTTCCGTGTTGCTTCTCTTAATCCTATACAATGGCTAATAGTTTCAGGACTATGTATTGTTCCTATAATTGTTGTTGAACTTGAAAAGTTGGGTGAAGCAGTTTCGGAAAGTAAAACTAACCCACGCCGCCTAAAAACTACCTAAATTTTACAGTACAAGAATAAAATCTTAAACTTATGACTATATTTATGAAATGAATATGAAAGGAGAGGTAAAATATGGAAAAAAAGAAAAGCGTAATATTTTTCAAAGGTAGGCAGCAAAAAATATCAAACGACGACTTAGAAATAGTTGTTAGCCTTGAAAAACTTAAAAAAGAAATTAACTATTTGCATTCTGCTCTTAACTATGTTACAGACCCAACGTTAATAGATAGTTTTATATTTGAAACATTAGCGCTAAATATGAGATACAAATACTATCTTAATCTTTGCAAAGAACGAGGGCTTGTTGCTGAAGGATTTTAACACATTTTAGTAAATTTTCACAAATTTACTATAGGGAGTGTTTAATATGGCTTATGTAATTATAGGCTGCATTGTACTTATAGGTTTTATGGCTTTTACAGAGCAAGTAAGATTTATATTGAAAATAATTGTGCAGGGAATTATAGGCGGAGCTTTAATTTTTATTGCAAATTTATTGTTGACGCCAACAGGAATTTCTGTTGGCGTTAATATTTTTACAACGCTAATTGTAGGAATTTTGGGCGTACCCGGCTTTATAGCTATTTATATTGCACGACTTATTTTGTAATATATTGCAAAAAGGGGGAAAATATGATAAAATGTAGGCGTAAACCATTAATTGCAATTACACCATCACTTGATAAAGATATTATAAAAATTAATAATGACTATTGCCGTGCTATTAAAAGTTCGGGCGGCATACCAATCTTATTAACATACACAAATTTTGAAGATATAGAGCAAATTTTAGAAGTTGTTGATGGAATTGTATTTTCCGGCGGAGGGGATATTCACGCTAAATTTTTCGACCAACAACTTGACGAAAAGGCAAATTCAATTAATGTTATTCGTGATAAATTTGAAATTAAGCTTTGCCAATTAGCTATTTCAAGAAATTTGCCAATTCTTTGCATTTGTAGGGGTATGCAAGTTTTAAATGTTGCATTAGGAGGAAATATTTTTCAACATATTGAAAATCACGGGTTCTACGATAAAAGAAACGAGCCTGTGCATAAAGTACATATTTTATCCAAAACAAAACTTTTTAAAATTTTTAATCAATCTACAGTTCAAGTAAACTCAATGCACCATCAAGCCGTTGATAGATTAGGGGGAGGAATTATTCCTTCTGCTATTGCAAATGATAATACTAATGCATCTGAACAAACAACAGGCATTGTTCCAACAATTATTGAAGCTATAGAAGTTACTGATAGCAAATTTGCAGTTGGAGTTCAATGGCACCCTGAAGCATTATATACTTTGCAATATTCATTGTTTGATGAGTTTATAAAAAGTTGTATTAAATAGGGGGTAATTTATTTATTCAAGTTTTAGTTAAAATAGGATTAGTCTTATTAATTTTTGCAGCCAATTATATTGGTTATAAATTATTAAAGCAGGCAATTATAAGACTAATCAAAAGCTATAGTAGAGCATCAACGGGTAAAATAGATACACTAATTACAATATTAACAAGCGTTTTAAAATATGTTACGTTTATATGCATTTTCTTTTTAATACTAGAAGTTTTCGACGTTTCTTTAACGTCGTTTTTGGCTGTTGCCGGTGTTTCAACTGTTTTAATTGGGTTTGGAGCGCAAAGTTTAGTTAAAGACATAATCTCCGGAATATTTATTTTGTTGGAAGACCAATTTAGCATAGGGGATTTTGTTACAATTGAAGGAAAAACAGGAACTGTTGAATCTTTGGGAATTAGAATTACAACATTAAGAGATTTTGACGGAAATGTTCATATAATTCCAAACGGAGAAATTAAAATTATAACAAATATGAGCAAGGAATTTAAACGGGCGCTTGTTGATGTGTACGTTGGGTATAATGAAAACGTTGATGAAGTTTTTAATATTTTGCGCGAAGAAATGGAAATGGCAGCCAAAAACATAGAAGCGATAATTGAAACACCTAAAATATTAGGTATTACAGGTTTTGAGGAAAATTGCATTAAAATTAGAGTTTTGGCAAATTGTGTTGTTGGCGAAAATTGGGCTGTGGAACGTGAGTTAAGGCGGTTAATTAAAATTAGATTCGATAAAGAAGGCATTAAGTTTCCGTATCCAAGCGTAGTTGTTAGAGAAAGCGGAAATTAAAATTTTATCTTGTATTATTAAGAGCAGATATTAACATAACCCAAAAGCGTTTAGGGGGCGTGAGGGAATCCCAACCCCCCCAATGCGTCTTTGCTTCTTTTATTAAAGAAGGGTTTTTACTTCTCTTCCAAATAAGAGGCTTTGCTTCTTTTCTAAAGAAACTTATAAAGAAAAAATCTTTGCTTATTTTTAAAAAGAAAGGTATTTGTCTTTTTCTAAAGAATGAATATCAATTCAAAAACAAACATCATTCAAATATTTAGTAAGTTAAAAAGCTATAGTTGTTAGAAAAACAGAAAATCAATAAAGCAATTTTGCATTAAAATTTCGCCTTGCATTAAGTTTAAAAACGGGGTATAATATATTTGTCAAGAAAATTTAGAGCCTATCTTCTTAAAAAAGATAGGCTCTTAAACAAGGGGTAGAAAAATGAGCGCCGTTTTAACAATAACAAAAGAAAATTTTGAAACCGAAGTAATGAAATCCGAAATGCCCGTTTTGCTTGATTTTTGGGCTTCGTGGTGTGGTCCTTGCAATATGATAGCGCCCGTTATCGATGAAATAGCTAATGAAGTTAAAGAAATTAAAGTTGGCAAAGTTAACGTCGATGACCAACCAGAACTTGCAGCAAGCTTTAATGTTATGAGCATACCTGCATTAGCAGTAATGAAAGGCGGTAAGCTTTCGCAAATGGCAGTTGGTGTGCGCCCAAAATCGGCAATTTTGGGAATGTTGTGATGACAACAGGGGCGAAAAAGCCCCTATTTGTCGTCAAAAATGCGATAATACTCAAATCTTTTGTAATGTGCAATGTCTTCATTTTCTGTTCCGTTTTCATCTTTTAATGTGTTAATATTATAGTTCTTATCAAGATATTGTTCTTCTAAAATAACTGGATAATTTTGTTTAAGCTCCAAAATAGAATTAAAAAACGGGTCGTTTTCGGCATAGCCTAAAAGTTCTAAAACTGTTGCGCCTAAATAAAATGACGAGAAGAAATTTTGTTCCAGTTGTTCTGTTTTTAACACATTCATATTTTTCGCAGCATCATTTTGCCAAATTAAAAATGGACATTTAAGCTGCTGCAATTTGCCTTCTTGCGTAGTTAAATCAATATTTTTATATAGCGTTTCATATGCTGTTGTGCTTAAATATGGGGCGTGGTCGCCAAAATATATTAAAACACAAGGTTCATTTGTTTCTTTTAAATAGTTTACAAAACTTCCCAATTCCCTGTCTGCATCTTTAACGCCTTCAAAGTAATTCGATAATTCGTTAATATCATCTTCTTTAAATTCAGTTTTGGCGTCAAAAGTCATATCATAAACATACTTTTGCATATATGGCCCATGATTTTGAATTGTTATACAAAAATTCAAAAGCGGCACATTCGGGTTTTGTTGTAAATGCTGCTCAAATTCATATTTAATTCTTTCAAATGTAACTTTATCGTTTATATAAAATCCTTTTTTATCATTTTCGTTAAAATAGCTAATATCAATAAATTTATCAAATCCCAAATGTTTAAGTACGTTGTTGCGATTATAAAACCAGCTTGTTCCGGGATGAATTGCAACGCTTTTATAGCCTAAATCTTTTAAATTTGATGCAAAAGATTTAAAACGGTTTGTAATTAACAAATTTGAATAAGGCACGCCTCTAAAGTGTCTTGTATTAACACCTGTTAAAATATCAAATTCGGTATCGGCAGTTCCTCCGCCAAAGCCAGGCGGCAAAATATAACCCGATATTGATTCCTTTTTAATTTCTGTATAGTTTTCAAGCGGGTTTGGGTGCCATATAAACTCAACACTTTCGCTATTTGATAGTTCGGAAAATGCTTCAGATAGTATAAGAAAAATATGAGGCTTAACTTTTTCATTATTTAAACTTAAATTGTTTTGTAAATCTTTAAATTCTTTAGAACTGTAATTTGCCGGCTTAACAATTTTTCCTGTATTAAAGCTATATATAAAGCAATACAAAAACCCTTTTGAATTAAAAACATCAACTTGGTTATACATATCTCCGCTTATATACATTTCTTTAAACATAGTTTTATTTTTATAAAGCTTTTGATTTGAAAATTTTATGAAAAAAATTGTAGTTATAATTAATGCAACCCTAACGTACGGATATATTTTTTTGTTTTTAATAAATATAAATGCTATGACAACAAAAGCTAAAGCTAAAAACATTACAGCAAATATAGGAAGCCATGAAAATGTTGACTTATCAAAACCTTTTGAAATTTCCAAAACTTCTCCGCCAAGCAAAACATCCCAAGGCATAAACGGGTCTTGTCTGAAAATGATTTTATAGCGATTTATTGTTGCAATTGTTATGCTTATAAAAGAAATTAAACCACATGATATAATAAAGCTATTAGTTACAAAAAAGACTAATAACATTGTAAGCAGAACCGGAAGTGTGTTTAAAATAAGCACTAAATAATTAGATTTTATTATATAGTGCCAAACATCACCAAAGCCCATTAAAGGCTGTATTGTTAGCATTAAAGTTGAAATTGCCAAAGAACTTAGAACAATTAAAGCTATAGAAGTTATAGTTCCAATATATATAGGCTTAAAGCGTCTTTTTTTATCTTTTTCTGCAACAGCATCTTCTGCAATATTTGCAACAGGCACTTCTTCTTTTTTTAGAGGGATTTGTTCGGCGTTAGGTTGATTTAAAATCTTTTCATCTAATTTTTCTTCTTGTGTTTGTAACTTTGAAGTTTCTATTAATTTGCTGTTAATAGGTGCTGCATTGTTATTTATTTTTTTATTAACAGATTTATTTTTTCTATTATTATGTTTTTTAGATTTTTTCGACATATTAAAACCACTATACGATTTTTAAAGCGGTTTATCGCCTCCTGTGCAATATTGTGTTGCTAATTCAAGTCTTTACGAGTTATAATATAATTATTTGCCGAACTTGTCAAGTATTGTATAAAAAAGGGGAAATTTAAATGAAAAAAACAGAAATATTAGGCGTTTTTTTTAATGCAATTTCAAGAGAACAAGCGCTTCAAAAAGCATTATTATATTTAGAAAGTTTAGACAAAAACCATATTATATATACTCCAAACCCCGAAATGGTTATGGCAGCACAAAAAGACAAAGAGTTTCTTAAAATTTTAAATAGCGCCGATTTAGTAATTCCCGATGGAATAGGAGTTGTTTATGCATCATGGTTAAATAAATTAAAACTTAAACAGCGTGTTGCTGGATATGATTTAATTACAAGTATTTTTGAAAATGTTAAAAAACCCACAACAGTTTATTTGCTTGGAAGCCAAAAAGGGGTTTGCGAAATTGCAAAGAAAAATATTGAAGCAAAATATAAAAACATAAAAGTTGTTGGTTTTCATCACGGATATTTCAAAGAACAAGAACAAATACTAATTTTAAATGAAATTCAAAGCTTAAAGCCGCATATACTTCTGGTGGGGCTTGGTTTTCCAAAGCAGGAGAAATGGATTTATAAAAACCGTTTTCTTCCTGTTAAAATTAGCGCTGCAATCGGAGGAAGCATAGATGTTATGGCAGGCACAGTTAAAAGAGCGCCTGTTATATTTCAAAAATTGGGGCTTGAATGGTTTTACAGAGTTTTGAAACAGCCTTCTCGAATAAAGCGTGTTGCTGTGTTTCCCGAATTTATTTTGAAAACTATTGTCTCAAAAATAAAAGGATGATAAACCGTGGATTACTTTTTAATAATGATAGGAACAGCTTTAATGGCAAGCGCAATTTCTTTGTTTTATGCACCTAATGATATGGTAACTGGGGGCTTTTCGGGAATTGCAATTATAATTGAAAAAGTAACAAGTGGTTTAATTCCAATTTGGCTTACAAACGTTGTTTTGAATGTTCCGCTATTTTTAGTTGGATTTAAAATAATTGGCAAAAAATTTTTAATGAAAACACTTTTTGCAACTTTATTTTTTTCTGTAGCGCTATATTTTTTAGATTTTGTGCCTAGATTTGAAACAGACTTAACGCTTGCGGCAGTTTTTGGCGGCACTTTAAGCGGCATTGGGCTTGGGCTTGTTTTTAAAAGCAAAGCAACAACAGGCGGAACAGACCTTTTGGCAAGTTTGCTTAATAAATTTTTAAAACATGTTTCAGTTTCAAAAATTCTTTTTGCAATAGATTCTTGCATAATTGTTTTGGGCTTTTTTGTTTTTGGTCCAACAAAAGCAATGTATGCAATAATTGCAGTTTTTGTTGCAACAAAAGTTATTGATTTTGTTTTAGAAGGCTTGTCTTTTGCAAAGGCTGTTTTTGTAATTTCAGCTAAAACTCCCGAAATTTCTAAATTCATTTTAGCAGATTTAAACAGAGGTGTAACTTCCCTTTCGGGGAAAGGAATGTATACAAATACAGAAAAAGATGTTTTATTGTGTGTAGTTTCTAGCAAAGAAGTTTTTAATTTAAAGGAATTTATTAAAAATATTGATGAATCTGCTTTTGTTATTGTTGCAGATGTTAGAGAAGTTTTGGGGGAAGGTTTTAAAAAAGATCTGTAATTTGGTTATATTTTATAAAAAAAATTTTCTTTTTTATATTACTATGCAAATGTAACAAAACTGTAACATTAGTTTTGTTACATTAACCTATGGTGTTACTTGATTTATTGTTGTATTATAAGCATATAGTTTTAGTAGCTGAATTAATGAACAATACAAAATGTACGTGAATATATTATTTAGTTTGAAAAAATTAATTCAAAAAAATAAGGAGGCAAAACTTTATGGCAGGCTTAAAGCTGAAACATATCGTTAAAAAGTATTCTAACGGGTTCGTTGCTGTGCCAGATTTCTCTTTAGATATTGCAGACAAAGAGTTTGTTATTTTTGTTGGCCCTTCGGGTTGCGGTAAATCTACAACTTTACGTATGATTGCTGGGCTTGAAGAAATATCTGGCGGTGAATTATACATAGGCGACAAAAAAATGAATGATGTTCCGCCGAAAGATAGAGATATTGCTATGGTTTTTCAAAACTATGCGCTCTATCCACATATGAGCGTTTACGACAATATGGCATTTGGGCTTAAACTTAGGAAAACGCCAAAGGAAGAAATTGACAGACGTGTTCAGGAAGCAGCTAAAATTTTAGATATTGCACATTTATTAGACAGAAAACCAAAGGCACTCTCCGGCGGTCAACGTCAACGTGTTGCTATGGGGCGTGCTATCGTGCGTGAACCAAAAGTTTTCTTAATGGACGAACCTTTATCAAACCTTGATGCAAAATTAAGAGTTCAAATGAGAACCGAAATTTCAAAATTGCACCAAAGACTTGAAACAACTTTTATATACGTAACTCATGACCAAACAGAAGCTATGACTTTAGGAACACGTATTGTTGTTTTAAAAGATGGTCTTATAATGCAAGTTGATTCACCTGCTAATTTATATCATAATCCAAACAACCTATTTGTTGCCGGATTTATTGGCTCTCCTCAAATGAACTTTATGGAAGCAAAAGTTGAAAAAGTTGGAAATAACGTTTTCTTGGCTATTGGTTCAAATAAAATTAAGTTACCAGACCACAAAGCTAAAATTGTTTCAGACGGCGGATATGTTGGAAAAGTTGTTATTATGGGCATTAGACCTGAAGATTTACATGATGAAGACATTTTCCTTTCTTCTTCACCAGATAGCATAATTGAAGCTACAGTTGAAGTTACAGAAATGCTTGGTTCTGAAATTTTCTTATATCTTGTTTGTGAAGGCAACCATTTAACAGCTCGTGTTGACCCACGAAGCAAAGCTAAAGCAAGAGATAAATTAAAAATTGCTATTGACACAAACAAAATTCATGTTTTTGATAAAAGCACTGAATTAACAATTGTTAATTAATAATTAATACATAAATAAAAACCATAGGAATACGCAAAAGCAGCCTATGGTTTTTTAACCCCTAATTGCCAAGAATTCTCTCACCTCTTATCTTAGATGGGTGGGTGATGAATTGACAAGGTCTTTTTTCTTTTTCTTGACAAATTATACTAATTAGCGCATAATAAATTTATGGCACATTTGTACATTGAAAACTGTATATATAGGGTTGTGCAGAGAAAAAGTAAACGATAACCAAGTTCCCTTCTGCACGTAAAATATACAAGGCAAGAATATACAAGCCTATTGCGTGGTATAAATTGTATACCAAAACCGTGGGGCACACGGGGTTAGCTTATTTATGCTTAGTTCATAAGAACTATCAAGCAAGAAGCTCCCGCCTCTTAGGCGGGTGAGTATGTCACTTAAGCATTATTTGTAAATCTTTCTTTAATTTTAAGCCCCGTTTCGCTTGTAGCAAGACCGCCTTCGGCTGTTTCACGTAAGCTTTTAGGCATTTCGCTGCCCACACGCTTCATAGCGCATATAACTTCATCAACAGGTATAATGCTATCTATGCCGGCAAGCGCTGTTTCGGTGGCTGCAACAGCTATTGCCGAACAGGTGACATTTCTTATTATGCAAGGTTCTTCAACAAGCCCAGCAACAGGGTCGCAAACTAAACCTAAGACGCTTTTAATAACTTGAGCGCAAGCGTTACCACAAGCTTTAGGTGTTCCGCCCATAATTTCTGTCATGGCAGATGCTGCCATAGCTGCCGCTGTTCCACATTCGGCTTGGCAACCTCCTTCTGCACCCGAAATACTTGCGCTTTTTGCAATAATAATTCCAACAGCTGAGGCGTTAATTAATCCCATAGCAATTTGGTCATCTGATAGATTATATTTATTTTGCAACGCAACAAGGCAAGCAGGTAAAATTCCGCAACTTCCGGCTGTTGGAGCAGCTACAATTTTTCCCATGCAAGCGCTGTATTCGGAAACAGCAAGGGCACTTGCAAATATTTCACCAAGAAAGCCACCAGAAATATTTTTTCCCGAATTAACTAATTCTTTCATTTTAAAAGCCATTCCGCCACTCAATCCGCTGTCTGATTTTAAATCTTTGTCTGTTCCTCTCTCGATTGCCTGTTTCATAACAGCATACGATTCAAGCATTTTTAACTTAATTTCTTCTGGGCTTTTTTCAAGTTCAATGCAACTTTCGTCTAGTGCAATGTGTGATATTGAAACGCCTTTTTCGGTTGCTATGTCTATTATTTCTTTTAGTGTTTCAAATTTCATTTAAAACCCTCCTTTAACCGCCGAAACAGAAGTTGCTTTAGTAATATGCGGTAATACTTCAATAGCATTTTCAAGTTCTTTTTTAATTGGAGAATCCGTTTCAATAATCATAATAGCTTCTCCGCCTTTTTTAGAACGATACACTTTCATTGCCGCAATATTAATTCTTTCAACGGCTAACACGTTTGCAACCAAAGAAACAGCGCCTGTTGCATCTTGGTGGTTTATTATAATAGCGTCGTATTGCCCATCAAAATTTACGCTAACATCATTAATTGATTTAATTAAAATGTTACCTCCCCCAACTGATTCTGCACGGATATTAACATTTTCTTTATCCTTAATACTTGCTTCAACTATAATTGTGTTAGGGTGCGCATTTGGAATATTGATTGTTTCAAATTTGAAATTTATGCCTTGCTCTTTTGCAATTTCCATGCTTGTTTTAATGCGTTCATCGTCTGTTGCAAAGCCTAAAAGCCCTCCTATTATAGCTTTGTCGCTTCCGTGTCCGGCATATGTTTTGGCAAACGAACCATGGAATTTAATTAAAGCTTCATCGGGAACGCCGCCCAATATGCTATTTGCAACATTTCCAATGCGAACAACGCCTGCTGTATGCGAACTTGAAGGCCCAACCATAACAGGCCCTAATATATCAAATACATTCATTTAAAAAACACCTCATATTATAATAGAGTTTCATATTTTAGGTGTTTTATACAAGCTTTTAGTTTTAGTAAATCTCCACAATTTATCTTGGCATTGCTTGTCTGCATAAGCTATTCCAATACGTTTTCCTGCTTCATATTCAAAAACAGTGCCGTCGTCTTCAAGCCAAATTCTATTAGATGAAATAAGATTTTCTCCATTTAATTCCCTATCAATTTTAAGTGCTTTTGTAAGCTTTCCGGGGCCGTCGTATTTTTCAACGCCACGTATTAAAACGGCTTCAGGAAAATCTTTTTGTCCTGTAACAACGTTAAGCATATTGTGTATGCCGTAGCAAATATATACATAAGCTATGCCGCCTTGTTCGTACATAACTTTTGTACGGTTTGTTTTGCCTTTGTGTGCATGGCAAGCTGTATCACATTCTCCGTAATAAATTTCTGTTTCGGTTATGTGCAGCTTAACAATTTCATCGTCTATTTTTCTGCATAGCAACTTCCCCAAAAGCAATGGCGCAACGTTTATTGCCGAATTTCTATAGAAGCTTTCGTCTAACCTGCCCAAATTAATTCCCCCAATATTTTCTGTCTAAACTTCTATATGAAATAGCTTCCGCCAAATGCCTTTGATTAATTCGCGCAGAACATTCCAAATCTGCTATAGTTCGTGCAACTTTTAAAATTTTATGGTACGCTCTGCCGCTTAACCCTAAGTTACCAAAAGCTTGTTTTAACAGCTCGTCTTCCTCGCTTTCAAGATGGCAAAACTTTTGAATTTGGGAAGCGCTTAATTCAGAATTAACACAAATTCCTTCCTCTTTATAGCGCATAGCTTGCAAATTTCGGCAGGCAACAACTCTTTCTCTAATTTGTTCAGAACTTTCCCCATCGGGTTCATTACTTCCAAGCTCACTATATGTAACGGGCAATGTTTCAATTTGAATGTCTATTCTGTCAAGAAGTGGCCCTGAAATTTTGCTTAAATATTTAGAAACTGCATTTTGACTGCAAGTACACTTAGAAAAATCGCCGTAATATCCGCAAGGGCAAGGATTCATTGAAGCAATTAGCATAAAGCGTGAGGGATATTCTAAATTTCCATTAGCTCTTGAAATTGTAATTTTTCCTTCTTCGATAGGCTGGCGCAAAACTTCAAGAACGTTTCTGTGAAATTCGGTCAATTCATCTAAAAACAAAACGCCATTATGAGAAAGACTAATTTCGCCCGGTTTTGGTATTCTTCCGCCGCCTGTTAAAGCTGCATAGCTAGTAGTGTGATGAGGAGAACGGAACGGACGCTTTGTAATTAATTTATTTTCAAGCAAACCTGAAATGCTGTATATGCTTGTTACTTCCATGCTTTCTTCAAATGTTAGATTGGGCAAAATTGTAGGCAATCGCTTTGCAAGCATAGTTTTGCCCGAACCGGGAGAACCAACCATTAACAAATTATGATTGCCTGCCGCTGCAATTTCTAAAGCACGCTTGGTACTTTTTTGCCCTCTAACGTCTTTAAAGTCAAGCTTAAAGTCTTCTAAACTAAAAAAGGTAGATATGTCAACTTCTGTTTTTTCAATTGTATTTCCTTTAAAATGGCTTATTAGCTGCTCTAAATGTTTAATGCCATAAATATTAACGCCTTTAACAATTGCGGCTTCTTCTCTATTTTCAAAAGGCACAATACAATTTGTTATACCTTTATTTTTAGCCGTATAAATCATAGGCAATATGCCGTTAACAGGGCGAACAAAGCCGTCAAGGGAAAGTTCGCCTATAATTAGCGTATTTTCAATACTTTTTTGCTCAATTACGGAAAGGCATACTAAAATTGCGGCGGCTATTGGCAAGTCGAAATCAGCGCCTTCTTTTTTAGTGTTTGCAGGGGCAAGGTTAACTGTTATGCGTTTAGATAAAAACTCTTTTGAATAGTTTCTTATAACTGTTGAAACCCGGTCTTTCGATTCTTTAACAGCAGAATTAGGTAGCCCCACAATATCAAACGCAGGAATGCCTTGACATAAATCAACTTCAACGTAAACAATATACCCGTTAACGCCTTGTATTGCAGCAGATAAAACTTTAGAAAGCATTTTTTTATCTCCTTTGTATTATAATCTTTAAAAAGACTTATTTTTTAGTGTTTTTAAGTATAAGTTTAGCATTAATTGCGCTTTTAATCAATTCGCTTCCAAATAAAAAGTAAAAAAATAAGGAAAAGATTTACTCCTCCTTATTTTCTTCGCCTTGCTCTTTATTTTTATCATCGTCGCTATTAAAATATTCAACTATACCTTTATAAATTGCCCAAGCCATTTTGTCTTGATATTCTTCGCTTTCTAAATTTTTCTTATCTTTATAATTTGTTAAAAATCCGCATTCAACTATAACAGCCGGAACTGTAGTTTTCCTTAAAACATAATAGCTTTTGTTGGGAGAAGCTTCCCTATCGCCTTTTTGCCCCAACGTGCTTTTAATTTCTTTTTGAATGCAATCTGCAAGTTTTTTGCTGTTGTCTGAACTGTTGTAATAAAAAACTTGCGCCCCCCTAGCACTTGTATCAGGATATGAATTTTGATGTATACTAACGAAAATATCGGGTTTTTTTGTGTTTGCAATTAACTTTCTTTTTTGCATATCTGCTGCTTTGCTTGTTCCAAGTGCTTCATCTGTTGTTCTTGTCATTAAAACTTGAGAATCGCCTTGCTCTAAATATGCTTGAAGCTTTAATGCAATTTTTAAGTTTATGTCTTTTTCAAATGTATCGCTGTCTGCAACTTTGCCTGAATCAAAGCCGCCATGTCCTGCGTCAATAAGCACTACTTTTTTTGAAATGGGCATGGAAAATGTTGAAACGGTTTCTTCCCTATACGTTTTAAATACGCCTATAAAAATTATTAGCAAATACAAAACTATAAGTATTTTTTCTTTTTTTATGCTTACTACTTTCACATTAAACCTCCAACGGCTATTCTTTTGCCTGATACTAGACATTAGATGCTTTATTCGATACAATAATTTTATTCAAAATTAACAATATATATTCTCAACTTATCCATATTATCAATTCAAATATTTATATATTAAATATTAATACTAAAAAAGCTTACCGACTTTTGCCGATAAGCTTTTAATTTGAATTTGAACTTATCATATTATATTTAATGCCAATTCCACCATCTGATTAAATGAAGTTTCGCGCTCGTTTGCTGTCATAGCTTGCTTTGTAGTTATAGGGCAATCGGAAATTGTAACTATACATAAAGCGTTTTTGCTTGCTCTTGCGGCGTTCATATAAAGCGCCGCCGATTCCATTTCAACTGCCAAAACACCCATCTTCTGCCAATCTTCAAGCATTGGTACATCGTCGTAAAAAGTATCTGTGCATAAAACATTTCCTATTTTAATGTTAATTTGTTTGCTTTTTGCAACCTCGACTGCTTTTAGTAAAAGTTCTATGCTTGCAAGGGGTGCAAAAGTTCCACAAAGCTTATATTGGCTTGCGTAATTTGAAGTTGTTGAAACGCCCATTGCAACTATAACGTCTTTTAAATTAACGTTTTTAGAAACAGCACCAGCAGAGCCAATTCTAATAATATTGTCAACATCATAAAAGTTAAATAATTCGTATGAATAAATACCCATAGAAGGAACGCCCATTCCACTGCTCATAATGGAAACTTGTTTTCCGTTAAACATTCCCGTGTAGCCAAACATATTTCTTATAGTGTTAAAACAAAATGCATCTTTTAAATAATTTTCTGCAATAAATTTAGCACGCAAAGGGTCGCCGGGCATTAAAACGGTTTTTGCAATTTGGTCTTTATTTGCGTTAATATGCGGAGTTGGCATATGTACACCTGCCTATTTTATTTTATCGTATTGTATGTATTGTTAGCTTGTAGCACTTGGAATGTATGGAACAATTCTTGCAGCAAAGCCCGGCATTGTCATTGTTTGCAAATATACTTTTCCAGGACCTTGCAAAGTTGTTAGAAACAATCCTTCGCCACCAAACAAAATATTTTTAAAGCCTTTAACCATTTCGGCAGAATATAAAACAGACGATTCGTATACAGCAACGTTGCCCGTACTTACAATAATACGTTGACCGGATGCTAAATTAATTTCTTTAATAGAACCTGCTATTTCAAGAAAAACTATTCCTTTTCCTTTAACTCTTTGCAAAATAAATCCTTCGCCGCCGAAAAACCCGCCTTTTAATCCGCTGACAACTTCTGCCGAAAGTTCAACTCCCGGTTCGGCGCATAGAAACGAACTTTTTTGACAAACATATTGCTTTCCGGAAGATAAATCAAGAGGGATAATATGCCCCGGAAACGTTGAGGCAAATGCTATCTCTTGATTGTCGCTTAATGCTGTATATGTTGCCATAAATAGAGATTCCCCAGAAAACATGCGCCCAAAGCCCCTTAATAGACCGCCGCTCATATTTGTTTCCATTTTAATATCTTGTGTCATCCACGACATGCCGCCCGATTGAGTATATATACTTTCACCACGGTTTAATGTTATGTTAACAGCCGGAAAATTTCCCCCAAATATTTCATATCTCATTTCAAAGCCCCCTATTTAGTTATATACACAATATATGGTAAATCAACAAAATTCAGAAGCTGCGCCTTATTATTTTGCACGGCTTAAAACTGAGGTTTTATGGCACAGCTAACAATTACTTTCTATCCCATTTTACATAAAATAACGCTAACATCGTCAAGCCCAAGCTTTTCTTTATCGCTTGCGTTGTAGTTATAGAAAGAAGCTAAAACTATGTCTAAAACTTCTTTTGGGTCGTCTGTTGGTTTAATGTCTGAAAGGATTTCTTTTAATCTATCCCAAAAAATAGAAGGATTATCTTTATAAAAAGCATCTGAAAGCCCATCTGTGTGGAAGAAGAATAAATCGTTTTGGTTATAAGTAATTTCTTTTCTGTCGTAATATGTGTTTGGCATTAAACCAATAGGCAGCCCCGAAATGTCTAGTTCAACGGCTTCTCCTGTTTTTGAACTGACGTATACAGGCAAGGATTGCCCAGAATTTGAATAATACATTTTTTTCTTTGTTGTATCAATTATTGCATATAAGACACAAGCAAACATTTCATGGTCGCTATTTTCAAATATTTTATAAAACTGATTGTTTAATTCAAAAAGCAGTTCTTCCGGTTCTTTGTATTTTATGGCAAGGTTTCTAATCATCATACTAAGCATTGCAGTTAAAAGCGCCGCCGAAATACCATGCCCCGAAACATCTCCCATAACAACAACTATGCAATCTTTATGAATTTCTGTTATTATATCGTAAAAATCTCCGCCTATATCAAGAGCAGGCAAGTATTTGCTAATAAATCTTGAATCATGAAACTTAAAATCAACATTAGGGGTTAATGCACGTTGAACGTGCTGTGCCATTTTAAGTTGAAATTCTAAAATATTGTTTTTTTCTTCTAATTCGTCATATTTCATTTTAAGCTGCTTGCTTAAATACTTAACACGCAAAAGCGATTTAACTTTTGAAATTAAAACTTGGCAATCGAATGTTTTCTCTATAAAGTCGTCTGCCAAAACTTCAAGGGCGCGTATGCGTGATTCTTTTGTATCTGAACTTGATACCATTAAAATAACTATATATTTGTTTTCGGGTTTTTGGCGTATTTTCTTGCAAACATCATATCCGCTAATATCTAAAAGGTCTACGTCTAAAATAACAAGGTCGGGCTTAAATATTTCTATTTTTGCCAAAGCATTTAACCCGCTTTCTGCTGTAATTAATTCGTAGCCATCTATATCTAAACATTTGCTTATTAAATCTGTATTTTGGACGGAACTATCAACGATTAATATTCTACTCACTAAATCCCACCCTTTTACAAAAAATTATTTCGTTTCCACGAAGGTTAAAAAACATTGAATCGACAAGCGAATATGCAAGCAAAATACCACGCCCGTGTTCATTTAAATGAGAGCTTGAATCATTTAAAAGCCTAACATAATCAAATCCGCTTCCTTCGTCGCTTATAGTTGCTTTAACCAAGTTGCCGTCTATAATAGCTATTGACAGATTAACGTTTTTACTAACATCATTTTTGTTGCCATGCATGACGGCATTGCACAGCAACTCGCTAAAAACTAATTTTAATTCGCATTTTTTATCTGTGGGTAAATAAATAACATTGCGTTCAATAAATTCTAAAACTTGGGCTAAAATTTGTTTAACTTTATATAGCCGGCTTTCAAAACTAATTGAAAATCTAACTTTAATTCGTTCTGCCAACATTTTAATCAACCCTCCTTTGGGTGAAACCTAAAAAATTAAAGGGAAGTTTCTTTATGAGTTTTTAACATGTTAATATTAACATTGCCATTTATTCTTTCTATATTTAATTCGTCCATTAAAGCTTTAATCATTAAAAGACTCATTTCGTCGTCGTCGGTTTCTGGCATAGCGCTTGCACAAACACACAAGTTTATAGTTAAAATATTAGATTGTATGTTAAAAAAAATGGTAAAGTAACTGCCTGTTATTTTTTTAATAATAAATGTGCAAGCTTCAGAAACGGCTGCTTTAACATCTTCAATTTCGTCAATATCAAATTTCATTCTGTTTGCTATAGAAGATGCCGTAAGTCTTGCTGCAGAAACATACGAAGCATTTAAAGGCAATGTTAGCTGTATTGTTTCTGCCCCCTTTTCAGAGCTGGTCATCTAAATCACCCTCAATCATAAAAACTTTATCTAATTTTGTTATTTTAAAAATTTTCGCTAAATTAGGGCGAACATTTGTTAAATGGATTTCTCCTTCATAGGCTTTAACGTTTTTTAAAACAGCAACTAATGCTCCTAACGCCGTTGAGTCTATGTATTCAAGATTACGGCAATTAATACTTAGGTCAATGTTTTTTTCGTTAATAATTTTAAGTAAAGAAGATTTTAGTTGCTGAGAATTAAAAATATCAATTTCTCCAGAAACACAAACGTCCCATCGTTTTTTGTTATCGTTATATTCATATTCTAAAATAAAATCCATTTAATTACCTCCTTATGGGCTGCTAAACCTATATGCTATTATGTTTAGTATACACCAAAAACCTAAAAAATCATAGACATTAAGAAAAATATTTGTTAAGACATATAAAATTTATTTTTGCAAACGCTGTTAAAATCTGCTATAATCAAGTTTAACGCAAGCTTAAAATGTTATTTGCGTTGCAGTTATTGCTTTATAGTTTATGTTATTACTTAAACAGGGGGTGTGTGGTTTTGCCAAAAAGCAACGACTTTGATATAACAAGCAACATTAAAATGATTGAAAAACTTAAAAGCGAACTTCTAACCCAAGTTGCGTCTTTGCATAAAAGCATGGTTAATGCCTCATTCGAGGAGATGTCTGAAAGGCTTGAAAGTTTGTCGAATATTATTATTATTTCATATATTCTAGCAAACAGAATTGGCATCACACACCAAAACCTAGATGCAAAAATACTAAGTGAGTTAAAGCTTTCTGTAATAAATAACGACAGTGCATTATCAGCAGAATATTCATTGCTTTATAGACATATTGAAAAAAAGCCCATAAGACCATAAGGTAGTTTGAATTTTGAATTATCTTAAATAAGAGTTTAATTACAAAAAGATAATTTATGAGAGGAGTTTTAAAATTATGAAAGTGATTTTATTAGAAGACATAAAAAGCGTTGGTAAAAAAGGGGAAGTTATTGATGCAAGCGACGGATATGCAAGAAATTTTTTGCTTCCCAAAAAGCTTGCAAAAGAAGCAACAAAAGCGGCATTAAATGAATTGCAGCTTAAAAACAAATCGCTGGAAAATAAAGCGTTAAAAGAACTTGAAGCAGCAAAGCTTACAGCGAAGAATATTGAGGAAAAAAAGCTTGTAATTAAAGTTAAAGTTGGGGAAAACAATAAGCTTTTTGGCTCTGTAACCAACAAAGAAATAGCGCAAGCTATTAAAGAACAATTTAATATAGATATTGACAAAAAGAAAATTAATCTTTCAGAACCTATAAAAACCATAGGAGAAAAAAAGATTGAAGTTAAAGTTCATAGTAAAGTTTCGGCAAATTTAGTTGTTTCAATAATTTCTATATAGCTATATAATTTAAAGATGATAGATAACAATTTATTACCCAACGACCCACAAGCCGAAAGCTCTGTATTAAGCTGCATTCTCTTAGAAAATGAAATTGCTTCTACATGTTATGAATTATTAAAGCCTAATGATTTTTATAATCAAAGCAATAAAGAAGTTTTTTCTGCTATGATGGAACTTTTTTCAGAAAATACTGCTATAGATATAGTAACTTTGAAGAGTGCGCTGGAAAAAAGGGGAACATTTGAACAAATAGGCGGTATTGAGTTTTTATCAAGTTTAATTAGGCTTGAATTTACAACTGTTAATATAAGCAATTATATAAAAATTGTTGCTGAAAAATCTGTTTTAAGAAAGCTTGCAATAGCTGCAAATGAAATACTAAATAAAGCATTAGAAAGCAAAGAACCTTCTGAAATAATTTTAGATTATGCAGAAAAATCTATTTTTGAAATATCACAAAATAGAAATAGTTCGGAATTTTCACATATACATGATGTTTTGGTAAGTGCTATTGATAACATAGAAAAAGCATATTTATCAACTTCAAAAGTAACAGGATTACCTACAGGTTTTTATGATTTTGATAATAAAACATCAGGGCTTCAAAGCTCTGATTTAGTTTTAATAGCTGCAAGGCCTTCTATGGGAAAAACAGCATTTGCTTTAAACATTGCACAGAATGTTTCTGTTAATGGTGGTAAAACAGTTGCTGTATTTAGCCTTGAAATGTCTAAAGAACAACTTGTTAAACGTTTAATTTCATCTCAAGCTAAAATTGATGCACAAAACATAAGAGCAGGAGAACTTGATGATAACGATTGGGATAAGCTTATAGAATGTATAGAACCTTTATCTAAAGCTAAAATGTATATAGATGATACAGCAGGAATAACAGTTACAGAACTTAGAACAAAGTGCAGAAGATTAAAGCTTGAAAAAGGACTTGATTTAATAGTAATAGACTATTTACAGCTTATGAGCAGTAGTAAAAAATCAAATTCAAGGCAAGAAGAAATTTCTGAAATATCCCGTTCGCTAAAATCTGTTGCAAGAGAATTAAATGTTCCTGTCATTGCTCTTTCACAACTTAGCCGTGCTGTTGAAACAAGAGCAGACCATACACCAATGCTTTCAGATTTAAGAGAATCTGGAGCTATTGAACAAGATGCAGATGTTGTTGTGTTTTTATATCGTGATGAATATTATAACCCAGAAACAGAAAAAAGAGGACAAGCAGAAGTTATAATTGCAAAACAAAGAAATGGGCCAACAGGGGTTGTTG
>CAZHPA010000027.1:0-26429 GCA_964533945.1 uncultured Defluviitaleaceae bacterium | reverse complement strand
TATGTATTAGGTTTTTGCTGGTTTTATTTATAAAATTATTCAATTAAATTAAAAATTCCGTTAAACTTGCCAAAGTAGCTTTCTGCAAATTGTTTAATTACTTTTGCTTTATGGTGCAAAGCAAAATATTTTCCTGTTGAAATTTTACTTTTCATTTCATTTGGAGATTTTGCAAACAATTCAAACATTGAAGCAAAGTCTTCATAATAATTAGTTGAACCATATTCATTAGGAAAAATGTATTGTTCTTCAGGCTTATAATTATCGTCATATTGTTCGCCTTTGTTTAATTTTGTATATTCTTCTTTCAACTTTTGTTCTCCAACTTGGTAATCTAATATGTAATGAACAATATGTCCCAATTCATGCGCAATAACATCTGCATGTATTCCGCCTTTAAAGTATCCTTTAGGTGTATATAAATTAACTCCAGAGGCGCTGCCTTCTTGAAAAGCATACGCTAAAGTTCCTTTTTTAATTACTTCTTCTGTTGGGTTTAAAATAGTTATAGAAAAGCTAACCCCTACACTTTTGTAAAACTCGATTATTTTTTTTATAACATTTTCGCCAAAAAGGGAAAGTGCGCTATTTAAAACGATTATGTCTTCTTGCTTTAAATATTTGCTTTCATCTACTACTTTAATTCCATACTTTTTTGATAACAATTCTAAAGAAACAATTTTTTCTTCCAAAATGTTTTGAACTTCAAACCCATTAATAAATTCGCAATCTGCTATGCCTTCCGAAATAACTTCAAAATCTTTGAATGCATTAGTTTTTAATACAATTTCTTCAAATTCTTGAAAATGATAGTTTAAATGATAGGTTGAAGGTATTAAATTACTAGGATTGCTTTGTTTAATTTTACTATTAACATTTACTGTTGCATTTGATAGATTTAATGGAATTGCTTTTTTAATTTCGCTTGCAAATGTTTGGGATAGAAAAGAATTAACAAAAAATATTAAGAACAAAACGAAAATTATTTTTTTCAAATAAAGAACCCCTCCCTTTTTTTAACATTATACATAAGCAAAATATAAACGTCAACATATGACAAAGCGAATAAAAATGTTCCAATTTATACACAATAATTAATAAGAAGGGGTGATTTTTATTAAACTGCTTTCATTGGCATTAGCACCGATTTTGGCGTGTTCATTTTATATTTATATTCGTGATAAATACGAAAAGGAACCTATATATTTGCTTATTATAGGGCTTTTATCAGGCGTTTTAATAACTGCGCCAATTATTAAGGCAGAAAGCTTTATAACAGATTTAATGCCATTAATACCAGCCGGCGGTGTTAAATTTGAAGCATTTTATATGTCATTTTTGGTTGCCTCGCTTGTTGAGGAACTTTTTAAATATATAGTTTTAATTTTTTTAATTTGGAAAAATAAAAACTTTAACGAAAAATTCGATGGCATTGTTTATTCTGTTTTTATTTCTTTAGGATTTGCAGGCATTGAAAATGTTTTATATGTTATTAACCCAGAACTTGGCGGCATAGATACAGCACTTTCACGTGCATTTATTTCAATTCCGGCACATGCGCTTTTTGGAGTTATAATGGGGTATTATTTTGCTTTGGCTAAATTTGAGCCTGAAAAAAGAACAAAATTTATAATTTATGCATTTCTTATTCCGTTTTTAGTGCATGGATTTTATGATTTTATATTGCTTTCCGAAATAGAATATATGATGATTGTATTTTTAATATTTTTAGTTTATTTGTGGATGACAGGATTTAAAAAGATGAAAAAACACTTGCAAAGTTCACCTTTTAAAAATACTACTTGAAAAATTGTTGAAAAAGCTATATACTCTGTTTTAATATGACGTTTTGATAAATCGGAGGGGTTTAAGTGATTCTTGCAGTTAGCTGCGGAGGTGTTGTAATCCATAGAGGAAAAGTCCTTTTGTTGTATAAAAATCAAAACGGCAAATATATAGGCTGGGTAATGCCAAAAGGCACTCTCGAAATTGGCGAAACGTATAAACAGGCGGCAATAAGAGAAGTTAAAGAAGAAACATCTGTTAATGCCAAAATAATTAAATATATCGGCAAAACAGAATATAACTTTCGTGGTGGAGCTGATGTTGTTTGCAAAACTGTTTATTGGTACTTAATGACAACAGATACTTTCTTTTGCAAGCCTCAAGCCGAAGAATATTTTTCAGATGCCGGATTTTATAAGCAACATGAAGCTTACCATCTTTTAAAATTTAATGATGAAAAACAAGTTTTAAAAAAGGCATATGCAGAATATAACGAAATTAGAAAAGGTAAAGAAAAAGCAAAAAATAAGCCCAAAAGGCTTAAAATAACATAAAGAAAGGAATTAAAATTATGAGAAAAATGTTTGACGACGAATTCTCGTTAAGTGAATTTAAAAAAGCAATTAAAAAGGCGGATAATACGCCAATTTTAATGGTTATTGCATTTGCAAGCGTAGCAATTGCCACAGCGTTAATTGCATTAATTGCAATGAAAATAACCGACAAACGTGACGAATATTTAGGAAGCTTTGACGACTGCGAATGCTGCTATGCCGAAGATGAAGATTTTGAATAGGATTTTAATACTTTAAAACAAAAGGGCAAGGTTTTGCCCTTTTTATATTTCAAACTCGCCTATAGTTAAATTAATTGTTTTTTTAATTATGCCATAGTCAACATTTGCTTTAATATAAATTTCTGTATTAACAATAGGCTGCTTTTTAAGTGCAAGCTGCGCAAGCTGTAAAGCCGAAAATTTTATATTAAACGGAATTTTTGCTGTTTCCCCTATAAAATATCGCTTGCCTTCAAGTTTAATAAAGCTGTCGTCTGAATACGTTTCAATAACAATATCTTTATTACAATTATTAATTATATTAATTGTTCCGCTATCTTCAAAAGAAAACATTTCTTTTGAAGCTTTAGCAATTAAAGCTGATTTTCGCCTAACACTTATATTAATTGAAATGCTATCGCCAATTAATATTTTATTTGAAACGCTTTTGGAAATTAATGCAGTGTTAATAAAGTAATTTAATTTAGTTAATTCATAACCTGATGTCTCGTCATCATTAATGCCGTTGGCATTTGCTGCGGGTATAATTTCAAAATCGGAAGAATTTATATTGTCTTTTGATATTGCAAGCCAATTGCTTTCGTCTTGTGTATAAACTCTTTCGTATATATACCCTTTGCCTGTTTTTTTAATTGGAAGCGAAAAGTTTAAAATTTCTCTGTTGCTATATTCAATAACATGTTCAATTTCAGTTTTAGAAACTAAAAGGGAAGGTTTTTTCTTTAACTTATTTAGTATTAAAAAATTTTCCATAGCCCGTTCTTTATTGCTATCTCTTGCAATTGTATCAAATATATCCATAAACTCGTAACCCGTGCTAACAAGCCAAAAATAAAATTCATTTGAAGAAAAGAATTCTTTAGCTTCTAATGGATATTTTTTTGAGTAGTTTAAAAAATCTTTTAATGATGAAATTTTAACACCGTTTTTTGTATATACTCCATGAGCAACAATTTTAATAATAATAGGCAAAACAACTTCCCCACCATTTGAAATTATTACGGCTTCTGCTCTAATTATATCTGAAATTTTATACCTTTTCATTTCAAGAACATAGTTTATTTTAACTTTATTTCCAGAAAAGGTTAGCGGTTCGAATTTAATAAAGCTGCTATTTGCAAAAATACTTCCTTCAAGCAGCCCATTACCTATATTTTCAATATAAAAATAACTTTCAAATTGTCCGGGCGATTCAATAATAAGTTTATCAATACTACATTTTATTTTTGGAAGCGGATATTCAAGCTGTTCAATAAGCTGAAGCTCCATAAAATATCACCTTATTTGCATTCGTTAAAAATATTATAAAATTTAAACTACACACTGTCAAATAATATTTTTCATTTATTTTTTATTTTATTTTTTAATATTTTATGATATAATTAATACAAATAAATTTTTATAAAAATGTGGGGGCAGTTTTTGAATGTCTGAAAAAGATATATGCTTGACTGAATTAGACGGCAAGCCAATTAAAATAGAAGTTGGCAGCATTGTTGAAGGGAAAGTGTTTAAAATTAAACCATTTGGCGCAATAGTTTCATTGCCCGGCAATGCACAAGGTTTAGTACACATTTCCCATGTATCATCAAGCTTTGTGCAAAATATTTCCGATTATTTAAACATAGGCGATATTGTTAAAGTAAAAGTATTGTCATATGATTCTCAAACAGGCAAAATGTCTTTGTCTATTAAAGAAGCTAAGGAAGAATCGAAAGAGCCTAAAGAATTAAAAGAAACAGCTAATGCTAAGTTTCGTAGTGGACGCAATAATTTTGGCGGTTCGTCTAATTTTTCGTCTTCTTCAACATCTTCTTCATCTTCAACATCTTCTTTTGAAGAAAAATTTAAAGAATGGCTTAAAGATTCAAACGAACGACAAGCCGGGCTTAATAAGCGAAATAAAAAAAGGTGAACGACGTATTGTCGTTCACCTATAAACTTGATTTTCTAATCATATCAAATTCTGAAACATGCTTGTTAACCTTAATCCAAAGAAGCTCTTTTGGGTGTGATGCTTCGCTTATTTCTTCCATATATATAGTATACATTTCGGTAATAGTTTGCTTAAAGCCGCCACCTTCGGTTAACAAAAATTCCACTTCATCTCCCAAAACAAATTTATTTCTTTGTTCAATTAACGCCAATTGTTTTAGTTCGTCATATTTTTTAACAACGCCTATAAAATCGTATTCCCTAATATACGAACTTGTTTCATAGTTTTGCGCTTCGCTTGTTGGCTCGTCAAGGCAAAATGCCGTCGTAAACCTTCTATGGCTTGCTTTTGAAGCTTCTTCAAAATAATATGAAAGCTTGTCGTTATATTTAACAGGGTCGCTGTAGTAATCATCTATTGCTTCACGATACGCTTTAACAGTTGTTGCAACATAGTATGCCGTTTTCATTCTTCCTTCAATTTTAAAGCTATTAACTCCAGCAAACAAAAGTTCGGGAATATGTTTAATCATGCATAAATCTTTAGAATTGAAAATATATGTTCCGTTTTCATCTTCATAAATAGGGTAAAATTCATTTGGACGTGTTTCTTCCACTAAGTGATATTTCCAGCGGCAAGATTGAACACATTGCCCTTTGTTTGAATCACGCCCAGACATATAATTGCTCAAAAGGCACCTTCCGGAATATGAAATACACATTGCGCCATGCACAAATGCTTCAATTTCAAAATCTTCAGGAGTTTTTTGACTAATTTTTGAAATTTCTGCAAGTGAAAGCTCCCTTGAAACAACAATTCTTTTAGCACCAAGTTCATGCCAAAACATAGCAGCTTTGTAATTCATATTGTTTGCTTGCGTGCTAATATGAATATCAAGTTCTGGCACAGTTTCTTTTGCAAGCATAAAAACTCCGGGGTCTGAAATAATTAGCGCATCTGCCCCTAAATCGTAAACATCAATAAAAAAGCTTTCCAGTTCGTCAAAATCATCATTTCTTGCAAAAATATTAGCAGTAACGTAAACTTTGGCAAAGTTTTGATGTGCAAATTCAATTCCTTCTCGTAATTCTTCCAATGTGAAATTTTTTGATGCTTGCCGCAAAGAAAAGTTTTGTCCCCCTAAATATACAGCGTTTGCTCCATATTTGACAGCAACTTTTAGTTTTTCCAAATCCCCTGCTGGTGCAAGAAGTTCAGGTTTTCTCATATGCATACCCCCGTTTTATGGGCAAGTAAAACTCCATCTGCAATTGGAATTATGCTTGCATTAATATCTTTTTTAGTGCAAATTTCATTTAAAAACATACGCATTCTTGTATGAATTGTGCGCTGTCTTCTTGGAACTTCAAGCCTTTCCTTTGCAATTCTTCCTCCTTGCAATACGTCATCAGCTATAAAAATTCCATCGTCGTTTAAAAGTCTTAAACAATCGGGTAGCATTTGCAAATATTGACCTTTTGCAGCATCTAAAAAAATTACGTCGAATTTATCATTTAATTGTTTTAAGATGTCAACGGCATCGCCTTCAAGCAACGTAATCTTATTTTCTATTTCCAACTTTTTAAAATTTTCTTTAGCTTCTTTAATCATTATATCATATCTGTCTATAGTTGTAATATGTCCATCTTTTTTTAAATGCTTACTCATAAGTGCTGCCGAAAAGCCAATTGCGCAACCAATTTCAAGTATTTTTTTGGGGCGCTTTATACTTAAAACTGTATTTAAAAAATGCGCTGTTTCGCAATCTATAATTGGCATTTTTCTATCTATGGCACTTCTTTGAATTTCTCCAAGCATTCCATCAAATGGAGGCTGAACTTCATTTAAATATTTTTTAATCATATAATACGTAGTTTCCTTTGTTTTTACTTTTAGTATATCATTTTCAAAATGGAAATTCAACTACGCTTAATATTTCTTTTAAAACAAAAACAAAAACAAATTGGATTAATAAATATAGACAGCCTGTAAAGCAAGCAACACTAACCAATTTAACAATATATGGTCTTTCTTTGCTATCTATAAACATTTCTGTAATAGACTGTATGCAAGTTATAATTAATATTTGTCCAATTAATATTAAAAATTCCTTCATTTTATTCCTCCTTAGATTTTGTTAAAAAATATACATTATCCCTACATTTATATGTTATAATAATTGTAAAAAGTATTGAAAAGGGGAAGCCAAAATGAAAAGGTTAATAAAATCTGCATTGTTTGTTGCAGGCTTAGTTGCAATTCCCGTTGCAATAAACTATTATATTTTTGATAAAGCAGGAGAAAAGCAAGTTTCTTGCGTGACAAAAGATAAATTTTATGATTGGCAACATGGGAAAATAAGATATATTTCATCGGGAACAGGAAGCCCGCTTCTTTTAGTTCATGGCGTATCAGCCGGCGGAAGTTTGTATGAATGGGAAAGGGTTATTCATGAATTATCTAAAACAAATACGGTTTATGCTATAGATTTGCTAGGTTTTGGATATTCGGAAAAGCCTAAAACAACATATTCGGCATATTTGTATATTACACTAATTAACGATTTTATAAGAGATGTTATAGGTGAAAAAGTTAGTATTATTGCAAGTTCTAATTCAGGTGCATATGCTGTTATGGCATATAATTTTAAGCCTGAAAACTTTGAAAAAATGCTTTTAATTTCTCCAACGGGCGTTGGCGCTTCAAATGAATATCCAACAAGCCGAGATGTTTTTGTAAAATGGCTTATTCAATCACCTATTATTGGAACGTCGATTTATAATTTTATGACTTCTAAGCTGTATTGTAAATGGTTTTTACAAAAGTATTGCTATAGTTCTGCATTTTCAGTAACCGACAGAATAGTTGATAAATATTACTATCCAGCACACTACAAAGGCTTGGGTGCAAAGCTTTCGCTTGCTGCTTTTATTTCTAATTTTTTAAATGTTGACATTGAAACAAAGCTTGAAAAAATTAAAATTCCTTTTCATGTAGTTTGGGGAACGGATTGTGAAATTAACCCTGCTGCCAATTTCCATTTTATAAAAGCATTAAAAGAAGACGCAACAATTACAAAGTTTGAAGGTGCAAAATTGCTTCCTCATGTAGAAAATTCAAAAATGTTTATTAAAGTTGTTAAAGACTTTTTAGAAGGGAAAACAGATGAGCAACTTTTTAATTAGAGAAATTAATTCAAACGAAATATATATTTTGAAAGATATGTTATATGAAGCTATATTTCAACCCGATGAAACAAACCTTTTACCGAAAAGCATTATACAAAATCCGGAAATAAGCGTTTATATAGATAATTGGGGGCAGTCTGATGACTTGTGCTTTGTTGCAGAAGTAAACGGCAAAATTGTTGGTGCAGTTTGGACAAGAATTTTAGCCGGAAAAATTAAAGGTTACGGTAACATAGATAGCAAAACACCCGAATTTGCCATTTCTTTATATAAAGAATATAGAAACCAAGGTATTGGGGCAGCTTTGATGAAGCAAGCTATAAAAGAATTAGAAGCTCGTGGATACAAGCAAGCTTCCTTATCTGTACAAAAAGATAACTACGCAAAAAGACTGTATGAAAACGTAGGCTTTAAAATAATTGGTGAAAATGAACATGATTATATAATGCTTGTTAACTTAACTTAAACGGTTAAACTAAAAACTCCTAAAGCATATAGTTTCAAGACTTTAGGAGTTTTACTTTATTCGATTACAACATCTATTTTGTCCCCAATCATAAACCCTTCTTTAACAGGGCTTAAAATTCCTTTTGGAAACATTTTGCGAACTTCTTCGCCAGAAACCTTTTCTTGTTTAATTAAAAGCTCTGCAATTTGGTGCAAAACATCTAAATGCTCGTTAATTAGCCTAATCGCTTCTTGGTATGCCGTTTCAACAATGCGTTTTATTTCTTTATCAATTTGAGAAGCAACTTCTTCGCCGTAGTTTCTTGTATGTGCTAAATCTCTGCCTATAAAAACTTCGTCGTTGTCGTCGCCGAACTGTATTGGACCTAACAAATCGCTCATACCGTATTTCATAACCATACTTCTAGCTATAGCCGTTGCACGCTCAATATCGTTAGAAGCCCCTGTTGTTATATCATTTAAAACTATAGCTTCAGCAGCTCGGCCGCCTAAAAATGATACAATTGTATGTTCCATAAATTTCTTTGTTATATAGCCTCTGTCTTCGCCAGGAAGTGGCATTGTATACCCACCTGCTCTACCCGTTGGAATAATTGAAACCATATACGTTGGGTCTATTTCTGAAAGAAGTTCAAATAAAATAGCATGACCGGCTTCATGATATGCAGTAATGCGCTTTTCTTTATCGGAAATAACACGGCTTTTCTTTTCTGTTCCAATACCAACTTTAACAAATGCTTTTCTTAATTCTTCCATGTCTATTTGCTTTTTGTCAACACGGGCTGCTAAAAGAGCCGCTTCGTTTAAAAGATTTTCAAGGTCTGCCGGTGTAAATCCTGCTGTTGTTTGTGCAACAACTTTTAAATCAACGTCGGGTGCCATTTGTTTGCCGTTTGTGTGTATTTTTAAAACTTCTTCTCTGCCTTTAACATCTGGTTTTCCAACAACAACTTGTCTGTCGAATCTACCAGGACGTAAAAGTGCTGGGTCTAATATATCGGGTCTGTTTGTTGCAGCAATAATAATTACGCCTTCGTTAATTCCGAAGCCGTCCATTTCAACTAACAATTGGTTAAGTGTTTGTTCTCTTTCGTCATGCCCTCCACCAAGTCCTGCTCCTCGCCTTCTACCTACAGCATCAATTTCATCTATAAAAACAATACAAGGCGTATTTTTCTTTGCTTGGTCAAATAAATCTCTAACTCTTGAAGCACCAACACCAACAAACATTTCAACAAAATCGGAACCGGAAATACTAAAAAACGGAACGCCTGCTTCTCCTGCAACGGCTTTAGCAAGATATGTTTTGCCTGTTCCGGGAGGGCCTACAAGTAAAACACCTTTAGGTATTCTTGCGCCAATTTCTGTAAACTTTTTAGGCTGCTTTAAAAATTCAACTATTTCTTCAAGCTCTGCTTTTTCTTCTTCTAAGCCGGCAACAAGTTTAAATGTAATTTTGTTTTTTTCGTCTATTGTAACTTTAGCTTTGCTTTTTCCAAAAGACATAACACGTCCGCCACCACTGCCTTGCATTTGCTGAACAATAAAAAAGAGTAGAAATATTGAAACACCCATTAAAAATATAAAAGGCAAAAGCTGAATTATCCAGCTTGTTTTTGGAATTGGAATGTTTTTAACTTCCATGCCATGCATTTTCATAGCTTCATCTTGTTCTTTAGCAAAACTATCCATTGATAAAATATGAATATCGTGAGATGTGCCGTCTTTTAAATAGGCTTTAACTTTACCGGCATTTGAAACTTCTGTTTCCAAAGATACTTCGATTTTGGAAACTTCGCCCAAGTGCATTTGAGTAATTAAATCTGAATAATTAAATTGGACAGTTCCATCGGTTGGATTTAAATATTTTGCTGTTTGCACCGCCAAAAGAATAAACAAAAAAATTATTATATACATACTTATGCTTCTTGCGTGTTTTCTCAACTAAAAGCCTCCTACTTTATACTTCTTAAAAGTGTTTAAGTTTAATCTGATATAAAATGAAGCACTCCAATATATGATAAATTTCTATATCTTTGCGCATAATCAAGCCCATAGCCAACAACAAATTCATCGGGTATTGCAAAACCAACGTAATCGGGAACAACATTTTCAACAACTCTTCTGTCGGGCTTATCTAAAAGCGTGCAAACTTTTAAGCTTTTTGGCTTTTGAGATTGTAAATGTTTAATTAAAAGTTCAAGTGTTCTTCCCGAATCTATTATATCTTCAACAAGCAAAACATCTTTATCTGTAATTGGGTTTTTTAAATCTTTGCTAATTTTTATAACACCAGATGAAACCGTTGAATCATTGTAGCTTGAAATTTCTAAAAAGTCCATTTCAACAGGCTGTGTTAGTTTTTTAGCTAAATCTACCATAAACATGGCACCGCCTTTTAAAACGCAAATTAGCGTTATTGTTTTTCCGCTAAAATCTTTCATTATATCACTTGCAAGTTCTAAAACTCTTTTTTCTATTTGTTCTTCTGGAATTAATACTGTAATTTCCTCTTTCATTTGTAAGCCTCCTGTTAGTATGTATTTTTCTGAAAGTTAAATTAAATCGAACCAAACGGAAACATATAATATTTTTTCGCTTTCACAATTAAAATTGACAGCATATTTATCGTTAGTTATGTTTTTATCGTCTAAAATCCACATAATGTTTTTGCCGTCTGCCAAAAGCGGAATTAAATTTCTTTTTTCACGAAGAATTTTCCTTTCGCATAAATAATCTTTAATTTTTTTATGTCCATTAATTTTTTTTATATAGATTTTATCACCATCTTGACGGCTTCTAATTTTAATGCTTCCTTGTATTTTATCATAACAGAATGCTTTCGTATATAGATTATTATAATTTTTTTTAAATGTAGCCAATAAATGTAAATTTAATTCTTTTATAAAAATTTCTTTATCTAAAATTATATCAAAGCAAAAGCTGTTATTTGAAGTATTTAAAGTGTTTTTTTGAATTAATAAGTAATTATATTTGGTTTTAGCAATTAATTGTTTGTTTAAATTAGAACTTTTGCCTGTTCCTTTTGTTAAAAGTTCAACTACCATATCAATATGAAAGGCAGAAATATCTGTTAAAGTATTGCTTAATTGCAAAATTCCAAGCCTAATTATTCGCCGTTTCATAGAAATGTGGTATGGCAAAAGCTTAGAAATTGAAAGTGCAATTTCATTTTCGTTAAGGTATTCAAGGCAATTTTCAAAGGCTTGCTGTGCCACTTGCTCTATATATTCATTTTCTTCTGATAAAATTAAAGCTGTTTTAGTTAATGTTGTATAAATTTGAGGATTAATTTCATTTTTTAAATATGGTAGTATATTGTTGCGAATTTTATTCCTTGTGTAAATATTTTTTGAATTGGTAGAATCAATTCTATAACAGATGTTATTTTCAAGTAAATATTTCTCTATTTGCTCCCGTTCAATTTCAATTAGCGGACGTATAATTTTCCCTCTAACAGGAGGAATACCACAAAGTCCTTTAATTCCTGTTCCCCTAAAAAGCATTAACAGAAGTGTTTCGGCGTTGTCGTTTAAATTGTGAGCAACGGCTATTTTATTTGCATCTATTTCATTAAAGACATTTTCAAAACAATTATATCTTATGTTTCGTGCGGCAACTTCAACTGAAACCCCTTGCTTTTTGGCTTCTTCGTTAACGTTAACCCGAAATACAAAAAGCGGAATGTTTAAGCTTTTGCAAAATTCCAAAACAAAGCTTTCGTCTTCATCAGATTCTTTTTCTCGTAAGCAATGGTTTATATGAACTGCTGTTAGCTTTAAGTTAAGGCTTATGTTATTTAAAGCATTTAAAATATATAGCAAAAAAACAGAATCGGCCCCTCCGGAAACACCTACAACAACTGAATCATTTTGTTTAATCATATTATATTTATTTATAGTTTTTAATATTAATTCCAATTCATGTTTCATGATTAAATCACCTGTGTTTAACAAAAATCTTTTAACTGCCGAATCCATTCGTGACCTTCGGGATATGTTTTTTCCAGTGCATCTATTAGCCAACATCTGCTTTCATAAGGTAGGTGTGGCATCGTTATATCAAAGTCTTTTTGATAGCCTTCTCTTAAAGCATATGCATGATTTGATTTGAAAAAAAGAATCAATTCAGGGGCTATATACGGAATATCGCCATTATACAAAATTGCTTTATCAAGCTTTCTTGTTATTTCATTATCTTGGGCACAAATAAATTCACCATTTTTTTGAGCATTAAATATAATTTCAACAAAATCAAAGTTTAGCTGTTCAGAATTTAAAATTTCCATTTTATAAAGATTATTGTTTTCTGATTTCATCTGAACAAGCGAACAATTTGGTTTAATGGCAAATACACAAATTCCCGAAACTTTTTGTTCGCCATGATTTGAAATTGCACGAACTAAGCCATAATCAAGCAGCAATTCGTACATATTCCAGTTTTTGCTTTGCATATACTTAATGACTTCTGGTTTATTTTCATCAAAGACGCAAATATCAATATCACTATGCGAACGCAACGTTGTGTTTAAAAATAATTCAAGTGCATATCCTCCGCAAATTGCATATTGAAAATTAACTTTTTTCATAAAATCATTACATTCATATATTATTTTGTTCATATATGGCATCCCTCACTAATAATATGAATATTTCAATACTTCATTCGATTGTTGCACTCATAATATACCCAATTCGCCTAATATTTCAAAAGCAAACCTAGCATTAGGATATGTAATTGACCCACCACCCATCACACCGATTTTTACGGCTTCCAATATTTCATCTTTGCTTGCGCCGGCATCTTTACAGCCGGTAATGTGATAGAGAATACATTCGTTGCACCTTGAAACAATCGATATTGCCAACCCCATAAGTTCTTTATTCTTTTTGCTTATAGCTCCATTTGAATAAACTTTGCTATCTAATGCGCCAAACTCCTCAAAAAATAAATCATTCTGAACCATAACTTCGTTGAGTTTTTGTCGATATTGTGTCATATCTGCACTTTTCATATTATCACTCCTAAAATCTATAACTTTATGTTTCATGCATTGTAGACCACCTAAGATATTTAAAATAAACTATACAATTGTTATGTGTTAATTAGTTGATGTTACATATTAAGCGCAGTAACCAAAAAACATATTGCGACAATAAAAGATAGCGGTGTCATAACATACTTTTCTTTTTTACTCTTGGATATAAAATTTATAAAAGTATTTAAAGCCAAAAAAATAGAATAAAAAATACATATGTATTTCGTTACTTTAAATGAAAACCAACATGGAATAAACCCGCCTGCTTGCAAAATAATCAATACTGCAAAAAGCTGAATGAAAACAGAAATTATTGCCATAATCCTAAACTGTTTTGGAAGAACTTTATGCTGTCCACCCATAGTAAATTCTCCTAATGGCAGCCCTAAAACAGCAAAAACAGTCATAATTGAGATAGCAAAAAATATAATTGCACCTAAAATTGCTAACATAACCTTAATTCCTCATTTCATGTTATATAAATAATGTTAATAGGTTAAAACCTAAAACATCCGCTAACCACTCTATCAAGCCCTGCCAAATCTTTAATTGCTTTAATATCGGAAAAGTTGTTTTGCTTTAAAATATTATAAACATCTTTAGCTTGATTGTATCCTATTTCAAATATTAAAACACCACCATTATTTAAGCATAAGCTTGCTTTTTTTGCAATTTCTCTATAAAAGCAAAGCCCGTCTTCTCCGCCGTTTAATGCTATTTTGGGTTCGAAGTCTTTAACGTTTTCGTCAAGCAACATTATGTCTTTAGCTTTAATATATGGGGGGTTTGATAGTATCATATCAAATTTTGTATTATTAAATATATTGCAATCTAAAAAAATATCTTGAATTATAAAATTAACATAATCTAAAACTTTATTATGTGCGGCATTGTTCCTTGCAATATTAACAGCTTTTTCGCTAATGTCAATAGCTGTTACGTTTATGTTTTTATTGAATTGCAAAGCATAATGTACAATAGAAATAGCTATACAACCCGAACCTGTGCAAATATCTAACACATTTGAAAAGCTATTTTTCTTTATTAATTCAATTGCATATTCAACTAAAATTTCAGTATCTGGGCGTGGTATTAATACGTTTTCGTCAACGTAGAAGTTAAGCGACATAAATTCGCAGTTTTTTGTAATATATTGAACAGGCATGTTTTTAGCCCTTTTTTCTATATTTTCTAAGTATAGACAGGCGATACTTTCGTTAATCAAAGTATCGCCGTTAATTAAAATATCAATTTTGCTATAGCCTGTTAAATACATTAAAATTACAACGGCATCTAAGCTATATGATGATATACCTGCACATTTTAATTTGTTTTTGCCTATTAAAAGAAGCTGTGAAATTGTTAAACTCATTGTACTTCACCTTCCAAAGCTCCTTTTAATGCAGTAATTGCAACTTCTATTTGTTTGCTATCTGGTTCAAGCGTTGTAACTTTTTGAAGGCAAAGGCCAGGAAAGCTAATAATTTTAACAATGAAAGATTCACTCTTGCCTGCCCACCTTATTATTTCATATGAAATTCCTGCAATTACAGGAACTAAAACAATTCTATAAGCAAATCTAAGCCAAACAACCTTGGTTGTAATAAAAAGAAAAACTATCATGCTAACTAGCATAACAATTATTAAAAAACTTGTACCACAGCGTTTATTAAGGCGTGTATATTTTGCAACGTTTTCAACAGTTAGTTCTTCATTTGCTTCATAGCAGTTAATTGTTTTGTGTTCTGCTCCATGATATTGAAAAACCCGTTTAATGTCTTTAGTTTGTGCAATTAAAAAAATATAGCCCAAAAATATTGAAATTCTAACAAGCCCTTCAACTATTCCAAGTGCCCATGTATTTTCGCCTAAAAGTTTATTTGCAAAGCTTGAAATAAAAGCTGGTAAAAGCATAAAAAGCGAAACCGAAATTATAATTGCTATAAAAACGCTTAAATAAATTATATAATCGGTTAATTTATCTCCGAATTTATCGTTTAAAAACTTGTCGAACTTGGACTGCTCTTCTTCGCTTCCTAAATCATCAAGCCCCGAAAGCTCTGCCGATTTTGTAATTATTTTCATGCCTATTATAAGTGAATCTACAAAAGAAACAACGCCTCTAACAAGAGGAAGCCCAAAAAACTTGTATTTTTCGGCTATTGGAGAAAGCTGTTCTTTAACTAATTCTATATCATTGTCGGGTTTTCTAACTGCCATGGCATACATTTTTTTGTTTCTCATCATAACGCCTTCAATAACTGCTTGACCGCCTATTTGTCCTTTTTTATCCATAATACCTCCTTTTGTTATATTTTAGATGCATTCAACAAATATATCAATAGCTTTATCAATATCTTTTTCAGAAACTATAAGCGACGGAACAAACCTAACAACGTTTTCTCCTGCACTAGCTATAAGCAACCCCTTCTCAATGCATTTTGAAACAACAGAAGAAGGAGGAATAGAAAGTGCAACGCCTTGAAGCAGCCCAATTCCACGAACTTCTAAAATTGTGTCGTATTTTTCTTTTAATTCGTTTAATTTAGCTTGCAAATATTGTCCTTGCTTTTTGGCGTTTTCAAGAAGCCCATGTTCTAAAAGTTCGTCTATAACTATATTTGCTGCCGTTGTTGCAAGGGGGTTACCTCCGAATGTTGAAGCATGGTCACCTTTTGAAAAACCTGCTGCAACACTTTCTTTTGCTAAAGTTGCCCCTATTGGAACACCACCGCCCAAGCCTTTTGCAAGTGCTATAATATCTGGATATACTTCAAAATATTCATGCCCAAACAAATAACCTGTCCTGCCAATACCTGTTTGAACTTCGTCAAATACAAGCAAAATGTCTTTTTCGGTGCAAAGCTTACGAACGTTTTGCAAATATTCTTTATTGGCGCAAACTATACCGCCTTCTCCTTGCACAACTTCCATTAAAACAGCACAAGTTTTTTCATTAACAGCGTTTTGAAGCGCATCAAAGTTGTTATATTCAACGTGAACTATGCCCGGAAGCAAAGGATTTAAACCTTTTTGGTATTTTTCTTGTCCTGTTGCGGAAATTGCACCGAATGTTCTTCCGTGGAATGAATTTTTCATAGCAATTATTTCAAAGCGTCCGTTGCCTTTCTTTTCGGCGTATTTACGGCAAAGCTTTAATGCTGTTTCAACGGCTTCTGTTCCACTATTGCAAAAAAATGCTCTGTCGAATTGGCTGTTTCTCCTTAATTTTTCTCCCAACTCAATTTGAGGTTCAGTCCAATAGTAGTTTGAAACGTGTATAAGTTTTTGCGCCTGTTCGTATATTGCATCGCAAAGTTTTTTGTTACCATGCCCCAATGAATTTGTTGCAATGCCTGCTATAAAATCTAAATACTTTTTGCCGCAATTATCATATACATACATTCCTTCACCTTTAACTAAAGTTATTGGAAAGCGATTATATGTTTCCATTATACTGTTGTTCATAAAAAGCACTCCTTTTTTTATAAAAACCTAATTTTCTATAAGGGTTCCTATCCCTTTATCCGTAAAAACTTCTAATATCAAGCAATGTTTAACTCTGCCATCTAAAATGTGAACGTGTTCAACGCCTGCATCAAGCCCTGCAATGCAGCATTGAACTTTTGGAATCATGCCGCCTGAAATTGTGCCGTCCTCAATCATTTTTTTAACTTTATCGGCTTTAATATGCGAAAAGACGCTTTTTGAATCTTTAACGTCTTCTAAAACGCCCTCAACATCTGTTAAAAATAAAAGCTTTTCTGCTTTAAGCGCACCTGCAACCGAAACAGCGGCGTAATCCGCATTAATATTGTACGTTTCGCCATTTTCGCCAAACGCAACAGGGGAAATAACAGGTATAAAATCGTTGTCTATAAGAGTTTTAATTAACTTTATGTCAATATCAACAATTCTACCAACCAAACCTAAATCTACATCATCAACCAAAAGTTTTTCGGCTTTAAGCATTCCTCCGTCTTTTCCACTTATTCCCACAGCTTGCACGCCTTCCATTGAAAGTTCTGTTGTAATTTGCTTATTAATTTTTCCAGAAAGCACCATTTCAACAACTTCCATTGTTTGTTCGTTGGTAACACGCAAACCGTTTATAAATTGAGTTTGAACATTCATCTTTTTAAGTGCTGAATTAATTTCAGGCCCTCCACCATGCACAATAACGGGCTTAAAACCTACCAGCTTCATAAGCGCAATATCTTTAATAATTGTGTTTTTAATTTGTTCGTCAACTAGCGCCGAGCCGCCGTATTTTATTACAACTGTTATTCCTTTAAACTTTTTAATATAGGGCAGCGCTTCTGTTAGTATGTTTGCCCTGTTTATATATTCCTGCATTTTATTAGCTCCTATAATCTCCATTGATTTTAACATAGTCGTATGTTAAATCGCAACCCCAAGCTGTAGCTGTTTCGTTCTTTTTGCTAATTTCATCAAGATATATTTCAACAAATATTTCTTTTGAACCAAGTACGGCTTTGGCAAGCTGTTCGTCGAATACAATTGGCGTTCCTTTATCCATTAAAGCAATTTCTCCAAATTCGCTTTTAAATACAATGCTTACGTAATCGGGGTTAAAATACCCTTCGGAATATCCCATAGCACATAAAACCCTGCCCCAATTAGCATCTTCTCCAAATAGTGCCGCTTTGAATAAAGAAGAAGACACAACGCTTTTAGCAATTTTAACAGCATCGTCTTTTGTTGAAGCGCCAAATACGTTAACCTCCAAAAGCTTCGTCGCTCCTTCGCCGTCTTTTGCAATGTCTTTAGCAAGCTTCTTGTTTACATATAAAAGCGCTTCATAAAACAACTTGTAATTTTCATCTTCGGTACAAATTAATTTATTTTCCGCTAAACCGTTTGCTAATGCTATAATTGTGTCGTTCGTGCTTGTGTCGCCATCAACGGAAATCATATTGTATGTTTGTGAAACTATTTCAGTTAATGCTTTGCTTAATAGTTCTTTGCTAATGTTTGCATCTGTTGTAATAAAGCTAAGAAGCGTTGCCATGTTTGGGTGTATCATGCCCGAACCTTTTGCAATACCTCCTATTTTAACGGCTTTTCCACCTATTTCAAATTCAACCGCAATAGTTTTAATAAATGTATCTGTAGTTATTATGCCTTCTGCTGCTAAAATGCCGTCTTCAGCAGAACTTCCAAGCTTGGAAAACGTTGTTTTAATACCTTCTGTAACTTTATCTATAGGTAAATTAACACCAATTACACCCGTTGAACAAACGAGAACCTGTTCACTTGAAGCATTAAGAAGACTTGCGTAAGTTTGTGCCATTTGTTCTGTATCTTTAATACCTTGCTCTCCTGTGCAAGCGTTTGCATTACCGCTGTTTATAACAATTCCGCAAATTTTACCTTCCTTTTCCATAATATTTTTACACCATTTAACAGGCGCTGCCTTAACTATATTTTTTGTAAAGCAAGCAGCAGCCGCTGCCGGAACGTCACTTGCTATAAGTGTTAAATCTTTTTTTGCTTTTTTAAGTCCAACAAAATTACCCGTTGCTTTAAATCCTTTAGGAGAAGTTATTGCTCCCCCAATAATTTCTTTCATCTTTATACCTCCAAAATCAAGTTAATTAAATTAAATTAAATAGGGAACATTGGAACGTATCCAATTCCTTCCTTTTCATCAAGCCCAAACATAATATTCATGTTTTGAACCGCTTGCCCTGCTGCGCCTTTAACCAAATTATCTATTGCACCAACAATAACGATTCTATTTGTTCTTTCGTCTATTACAAAGCCTATGTCGCAAAAATTAGAACCTTTAACCCATTTGCTTTCTGGCAATACACCTTGCTTGCAAAGCCTTATAAAATATTCATTTCCGTAATATTTTTTATATATATTAGAAATATCGTCTCGCTTTAAAGGTTGTTTTAAATTTGCATAACAAGTTGCAATAATTCCTCTGTTCATAGGAATTAAATGGGGCGTAAACGTTAACGTTATATTGCTTCCAAAAGCATATGAAAGTTGTTCTTCTATTTCGGGCGTATGTCTATGGCTTGCTACTTTATACGCTTTGAGCGTTTCGTTTGTTTCATTAAAATGTACGTCTGCATTTCGCCCCGCACCAGAAACACCCGACTTTGCATCAATAATTATACTTTTTTCATCAACAACCCCTTCTTTTAACAAAGGATATAGCGACAATATACTGCAGGTTGTGTAACAGCCGGGGTTTGCAATTAGCCCTGATGTTTTAATTTGCTCTCTATTTATTTCACAAAGTCCGTATACAGCTTCTTCTAAAATTTTCTTAGCAAAATGCTCTGTGTCGTACCATTTTTCATAAATATTAACGTCCTTTAGGCGAAAATCTGCGCCTAAATCAATTACTCTTATATTATCTAAAATATCTTCTGTTATTAATTTGCTGGCAACGCCATGCGGCAAAGCCAAAAACATTATATCACATTGTTTTGAAATTTCCACAATATTTTGTTCTTCGCAAAATAAGTTTTCTAAATGGCTGTAGTTTTGAAATATATCTCCGTATTTTTTGCCTTTATATGTTTGGCTTGTTATGCTTGTTATTTCAACGCCCGAATGCGCTAACAAAAGCCTTAATAGTTCGCTTCCAACATAGCCTGTTGCGCCTACTACTGCTGCCTTAATCATTTTATATTCTCCTTTTGTTTTCCATTTTTATAATTATACATTATATTCATAATATATGCAATATAAATTTATAAATTTATATTGTAATATTTAAAAATTTGTAATAAAATATAAGGCGTTACAAAAATATATTGGGAAAATTTATAAAAATTATTGAATTTATTAAGTTTATTGAATGGAGTAATTTATAAAATGGTCGAAAAAATAATATTAGCCTATTCAGGCGGACTAGATACAACAGTAATTATTCCTTGGCTTAAAGAGCAAAACAAAGACTGCGAAATAATTGCAGTTTGTATTGATGTTGGCCAAGGCAAAGAAACAGCAGGGCTTGATGAAAGAGCAATTAAAACAGGAGCTTCAAAATACTATTTAGAAGACGTTAGAGAACAATTAATTACAGATTATATATTCCCAATGGTTAAAGCAAACGCTGTATACGAAAGCAAATATTTATTGGGAACTTCAATTGCACGCCCGTTAATTGCAAAAATTCTTGTTGATATTGCACTTAAAGAAGGCGCAACTGCAATATGCCACGGCGCAACAGGAAAAGGCAATGACCAAATTCGCTTTGAATTAACAATTAAAGCTTTGGCTCCTCATTTAAAAATAATTGCACCTTGGCGCACATGGAACATTACTTCTCGCGAAGAAGAAATTGACTACTTGAAAGAACGTGGCTTGGAAGTTCCAATGACAAAAGAACAAAGTTATTCAAGAGACGCAAACCTTTGGCATTTAAGCCATGAAGGACTTGAACTTGAAGAACCTGAAAATGAGCCTATTTTTTCTAAGCTTTTGCAACTTGGTGTAACACCAGAGCAAGCGCCTGATGCACCAACGTATGTTGAGATTGAATTTGAAAAAGGTATTCCTGTTGCGTTAGATGGTAAAAAAGTTTCTCCTCTTGAATTAATGGATAAATTGAACAAATTGGGCGGAGAAAATGGAATTGGTATTGTTGATTTAGTAGAAAACCGTGTTGTTGGCATGAAATCAAGAGGTGTTTATGAAACGCCGGGTGGCACTATTTTATATTATGCTCATAGAGAGCTTGAATATTTATGCCTTGATAAGCAAACAACAGCATTTAAAGAAACAATTGCAACAAAATATGCAGAATTAATATATTCGGGTGAATGGTTTACACCACTTCGTGAAGCGCTTGAAGCTTTTGTTGACAAAACACAAGAAACCGTAACAGGAACTGTTAAGTTAAAACTTTATAAAGGAAATATTATTTCGGCAGGTAGCAAATCTTTGTATTCGTTATATAATCCAGACCTTGCAAGCTTTACAACAGGCGATTTATACGACCACCACGATGCTGAAGGCTTTATTAACTTGTTCGGCTTGCCGCTTAAAGTTCGTGCTTTAATGAATGAAAATCTGAAAAACAGAGGTTAATTTTTATGAAGCTTTGGAGCGGAAGATTTACAAAAACAACAAATAGCTTCACAGACCATTTTCACTCATCTATTTCTTTTGACAAAAGACTTTATAAACACGACATTTTGGGAAGTATTGCCCATGCAACTATGCTTTATGAACAAGATATAATAACCGAGGAAGACGGCAAGTTGATATGCAAAACACTTGATGAAATATTAAAAGACATTGAAGACGGCAACGTTTTGTTTGATATGGGCGCAGAAGACATACACATGAACATTGAAGCTATTTTAATTAGCAGAATTGGGGAAGTTGGTAAGCGCTTGCATACGGGAAGAAGCCGAAATGACCAAGTTGCGCTTGACATTAGAATGTATGTTAAAGAAGAAATTACAGAAATTCAGCATAGCATATTCAAACTTTTAACAGTTCTTTTAGATATTTCAAAAAAGCATACAAACACGTTTATGCCTGGATATACCCATTTGCAGAAAGCACAGCCAATTACGTTTGCGCACCATATTTTAGCTTATGTTGAAATGTTAAAGCGTGATTACGAAAGACTTTCAGATGCATATAAACGCACAAACGTTATGCCGCTTGGTTCTGGGGCGTTAGCTGCAACAACATATCCGCTTGATAGAGAAAGTGTTTGTAAAAAGTTAAATTTTAAAAATATAACGCTAAACAGCTTAGACGGCGTTTCGGATAGGGATTTTTGCATTGAACTTTTAAGTGCATTGTCTATTTTAATGATGCACTTTAGCAGATTTTGCGAAGAAATTGTTTTATGGGCAAGCGGCGAATTTAAGTTTATAGAGCTTGACGATAGCTATTCAACAGGTTCAAGCATTATGCCGCAAAAGAAAAACCCCGATATGGCAGAACTAATACGTGGCAAAACGGGCAGAGTTTACGGCGATTTATTCGGGCTTTTAACCGTTATGAAGTCGTTACCACTTGCATATAACAAAGATATGCAAGAAGACAAAGAGGGCGTTTTTGACGCTATAGATACAGTTAAAATGTGCATTCCTATTTTAACCGATATGCTAAAAACAATGACCATAAACAAGCAAGCTATGTACAATTCGGCAAGCGGGGGTTTTACAAACGCAACTGATGCAGCTGATTGGCTTGTTAAAAAGGGTGTTGCTTTTCGTGATGCTCACGAAATAGTTGGTAGGCTTGTCTTATATTGCATTAATCACAATAAGGCGCTGCTTAACTTATCGCTTCAAGAATATAAGGAAATTTCAGAAGTTTTTGATGAAAGCATATATGAAGCCATAAGCTTAGAAACTTGTGTTAACAGCAGAATTGTTGATGGTGGGCCTTCGGAAACATATATTAAAAAGCTAATTTCCATTAATGAACAGCATTTAGCAGAACTTTGTGGGGGTGGGCTTGGAACTGAAACCGAAAGAAAATTTTTAATAAATAAAATACCTTTTGATTTGTCTAAGTTTGAAAAGCGCCATATTCAACAAGGCTATATTTCAACAAGCCCTACAATACGTGTTAGAAAAATGGATGATGAGTACTTTTTAACCGTTAAAGGAAGCGGTAACGTTTCGCATGATGAATTTGAAATTAACATTACAAAGGAAAAGTTTAATCATTTATGGGAAAAGGTTGAATTTAATAAAATTCATAAGTCAAGATATTTAATTCCACTAGAAAACGATTTGGTTGCAGAACTTGATGAATATTTTGGGCAGCTTGAAGGACTTTTAACGGTTGAAGTTGAGTTTCCGTCTGTTGAAGCGGCAAACAACTTTATTCCCCCTTCATGGTTTGGCAAAGATGTTACAGAAGATAGCAGATATAAAAATAGTTCTCTTAGTTCCAGAGGTTTAAGAGGCTTAAATTCACAGGAGGCATAAAAAATGTATGATATGGACGAAATATTAAAAATTGACCCCGAGATAGCAGAAGTTATAGAAAAAGAACTTAAAAGGCAGCAAAATAAAATTGAGCTTATAGCTTCTGAAAACTTTGTTTCAAAAGCTGTAATGGCAACAATGGGAAGTTGTTTAACTAATAAATATGCAGAAGGATACCCAAAAAAACGCTATTATGGCGGTTGTGAAGCTGTTGATATTGCAGAAGAATTAGCAAGAGAGCGTGCTAAAAAGCTTTTCGGTGCAGACCATGCAAATGTGCAGCCTCATTCAGGAGCCCAAGCAAATATGGCTGTTTACTTTGCAGTGCTTTCCCCCGGCGATTCTATATTGGGAATGAACTTAGCGCATGGTGGACATTTAACACACGGAAGCCCTGTTAATATGTCGGGAAAATATTTTAATATTATACCTTATGGCGTTAAAAAAGAAACAGGTTACATTGATTATGAGGAATTAAGGCAACTAGCGCATGAACATAAGCCGAAATTAATTGTTGCTGGTGCTAGTGCATATCCACGTGAAATTGATTTCAAAGCGTTTTCTGAAATTGCAAAAGAAGTTAATGCATTGTTAATGGTAGATATGGCACATATTGCAGGGCTTGTTGCGGCAGGATTACATCAAAACCCCGTACCATATGCAGATTTCGTTACAACAACAACCCACAAAACGCTTAGAGGCCCACGTGGCGGCATGATTTTATGTAAAGAAGAATATGCAAAAGCTATTGATAAAGCTATATTCCCCGGTATTCAAGGCGGACCGTTAATGCATGTTATTGCAGCTAAAGCAGTTGCATTTAAAGAAGCCCTTGACGATTCATTTAAAGATTATTGCCAAAAAGTTATTAATAACGCAAAAGCTTTAGCCAGCGGCTTAGTTCAAAACGGGTTTAATCTTGTTTCAGGAGGAACAGACAACCATTTAATGCTTGTAGACCTTCAAAACATGAATTTAACAGGAAAAGTTTTAGAAAAGCAGCTTGACGAAATTGGAATAACATGCAACAAAAATGCCGTTCCGTTCGACCCTCAAAGCCCATTTATAACAAGCGGTATTAGGCTTGGTTCTCCTGCCATGACAACAAGAGGCTTAAATGAGGCGGATATGTTGGAAATTGCAAATATTATTAGCATAGTTGCCAAAGATTTTGAAGGCAATAAAGAAGAAGCAGCTAAAAGAGTTGAACAATTGGTTGCTAAGTATCCATTATATTAATTTTTTAAAGAAAGGGGAATATACCCCTTTCTTTTTTATTTGTCTTTATGGGAATTTTCAGCAAGCCTATTTAATAATTTCACATGTTTAGACAATTGCTTTTAGCTTTAAGGACGACTAATTGATTTAGTTACGCTTTGTTTTTCTGTTATTGGAAGTTTAAGCAAAATAATCCCTCCTTTGAGCTTATAAATTTAGTTAAAAATCTTATTGACTTTGACGTAACGTAATAGTTTATAATATGTTTAAGAGGTGAGGAAAAATGGAATATTCAGTTAATAAACTATCAAAGATGTCTGGTGTAAGTGCGCGCACTCTGCGTTATTACGATGAAATAGGCTTGTTAAAGCCAATGAAAGTAGCTTATTCGGGTTATCGCATATATGGACAAAGCGAAATTAACATTTTACAGCAGATTCTTTTTTATAGAGAACTTAACTTTCCGTTGAATAAAATTAAGAAACTGCTTACCAACACTGATTTTGACAGAGAGCAAGCATTTCAAAATCATCTTTCCGAACTTCAACAAAAACGCAAGCAGTTGGATAAACTGATAAATAATGTCGCAAAGTCCATTGCTGCTATGAAAGGAGAGGCTCAAATGTCTGATAACGAGAAATTTGAGGGGTTCAAGCAATTGCTTGTAGACGAGAATGAGCGAAAATATGGAAAAGAGGTTAGAAAAAAATACGGTGATAAGACAGTGAGCGAATCCAATGCCAAACTAATGGGTTTAACACAAGAACAGTTTGATGATGGGGAACGCCTTAGGATTGAATTTGAGGAAACTCTGAAAATAGCTTTTGTCAGCGGCGACCCAGCCGGAGAGTTGGCGCAAAAAGCATGTGACTTACATCGGCAATGGCTGTGCGTCTTTTATCCCAAATACAACAAGGAATATCACAAGGGTTTGGGCGAGATGTATGTTGCCGACGAGCGTTTTCGTGCCAACTACGATAAACTTGCCTCTGGCTGTACTGAGTTTTTGTGTGATGCCATTAATGTGTATTGTGGCAATTAGAATAAAAAGAAAAAACCAGCGTTTCGTTAGGAAACGCTGGTCTGTTGGTTATAGTTTTTATTCTGCCTTTTTAACAGACACTTGCAATTCAGTCAAGAAATCATTAGGAGATTTTACGTCGGCAGGAGAAACAATAGCAAGACCACGAATCAGCCCATTTATAATATAGCCGTTTTCCTCTATCCATTTTGCAAGCTTTTCCATTGCGGCAGTATAGCCATCATAAGGACCTGAAAAACGAATCGTGGCAGCTTGAGAAATGGCATCTAACTCTTTAAATTGAAATGGACCATTGCTTTTACCCGGTTTTTGAACAGGCACGGCAACTTCTACATCAACGTCACTTTCTTTGTATTCGGGGTCATGGTAAATAGAGTAGCCGCCTTTGTCACAGGTGATATTGTTTTCAGCCATAAACTTGCCAAGCTTTTCCCAAAGACTGCCCTCGGCATTGTAAGCGGATATTGTTTCCCGCAGTGATAGTACATTTTCCGCTTTTAATGCTTTGAGTTTAACATCATAAATCATATTTACATTCTCCTTATCCAGCGCCCCTTGCAGGGTGGTAATTTTGTCGAGTTTAACTTGTTCGGCGGCAATGACGGTATGGATTTCGCTGCGCTTGCGTTCCAATAATTTACGCATGGTTATTTTATCGCTAAAATACGGTAGGGCTTCTTCTATTTCTTCTACACCAAAGCCCATATCACGCAACACAACAATGCGTGATAAAATCGGTATCTGTGCCGCACTATACAGCCGATAGCCCGTAAAGCGGTCAATTTCGGCAGGACGCAGCAGACCGCATTTATCATAATAGCGAAGCATACGTGCTGATACCCGTACAAGTTTTGAAAATTCGCCGATTCTAAACAATCAAGTTCACCTCTTTTTTCGCAATCCGGCTTGCAAGAATAGTATAAACCTTGACACAATGTTAAAGTCAATAAGTATTTTAAAAAATTTTAAACTACTAATTGCCAAAAATTC
>CAZHPA010000026.1:0-28975 GCA_964533945.1 uncultured Defluviitaleaceae bacterium | reverse complement strand
CTAAATTCACAAGCATAATTGTATAAAAATATGGTTTAAAAATTTAAGTTTAGAAGAAAACTATAAAGCTATTTTAATATTTTAAAATCTGAATTTTTAAGCAACATTATTCAAAAACATGGTCTTAAAATTAAGGTTTAAAGGAAAATTATAACAACCTTTTCTTAATTTCCATAGAAAAATGTCTTGATAAAGTGAACCGTGTATATTATAATATGCTCATAAATAATTTTTATATATTAGGAGGTCGAAAAATGACTAAGAAATTCATTACGTTTTGCTTAATTATGGCAGCGGTTCTTAGCTTTGGCACGCTGTATGCATATGCTGCACCGGCAAACCCGTTTCCAATTCAAGCAAATCAGTCAGATGGAACAGAAATTACGATTTTAAACAAAGGCGATGAATATTTTAATTGGACTGAAGACACGAACGGAAACATCATTGCTTTTGACAAAGAAGCTGAAAATTGGTACTATGCACAAATTTCAGACGGAAAAATAACACCTACTGAATATATCGTGGGAAATGCAACAACACGTACTCGTGCAATTGAAACAATTACTTTCGGCGATTTAAAAGACTTAATTTCAAAAGTTGACCACACAATTTACAATAAAGGCTTAAATACACCAGCAACTTTTAACAGTACATATGCAATTCCTGATATAACAGTCACAAATTCTAACCAACCATTATTTGTTATGCTAGTTGAATTTGAAGATGTTAAATTAAATCAAAGCGAACAATTTTGGACAGACAGACACTTTGGAGCAACAGATAGCGTTAACGAATACTATAAAGAAGTTTCCGGCGGTAAATTCCAATTTACAAATGCAGGTGTTGAAAAAGTTACGCTTGAAATGGAACACCCCGGCTATTCAGGCATAGATTCAGCAATAGCCCTGGCTTTTAATGAAATTTATAATGAAGCAAAATTCAAAGAATTTGATACTAATGACGACGGTTGCGTTTCAAAAGAAGAACTTCATATTTCAGTTATCGCTGCAGGGTATGAAGGTTCGGCAGGAGCTTCATCTGAACAAAGCGTTTGGGCACATGCAGTTATTTGGGGACGTGGAAAAAATGACCCAACAGTCGTTATAGATAACACTACAGGTTGGCTTCCAAGCTTAGAAGCACAATACGGAGTTAAAACACACTTAGGCTCATTTACCGTTGTAGGTGAACTTTTTGGCGAAAACTCCCCTTCAACATTAGGCGTTGCAGTTCACGAACTTGGGCATTCACTTGGCCTTCCAGATTTATATGATTACGGCTATGATTCGCAAGGCGTTGGTATTTATAGCTTAATGTCTCTTGGAAGCTGGGGCGGAAATATGGGCAGCAAACCTGTTCATCCAGATGCTTGGAGCAAAACAAGATTAGGGTTTGTTAAACCTATTGAAATTACAGGCAACGTAGCGGGTGGAAATTTTGAATTAATTGAAACAGGCGACGAAAATTACAACGTTTTGAAAGTTAAAAGCACAGTTGACGAAAAACAATACTTTATGGTTGAAAATCGTCAAAACAATGGGTTTGATTCAGGCTTAACAGCTGCAACAGACTACACAGGCTTGTTAATATATCACATTGATGAAAGAATTATTGAAACAAGTACATACATACCAAACGCAAATAATTTCCATAAAGGAATTGATGTTGAAGAAGCAAATGGCGCGTTAGATTTAGATAAGCCAAGCACTCCTATGAAGTACAACAACCATTTCTTTACGCAAGAAAATAGCAACAAATTTTCAAATACAACAACACCTAATTCAAATTTCTACATTTGGAGCGAACAACTACACCCTGCATTTGGCGATACTACATCAGAAGCAAACTTTACAGATGACAATGACTGTCATATACAAGAAGTTGCAAGCGACATAACAATGGAAATAGCATCATCTTCAGCTTCTAAAATGAACGTTAAAGTTATTACGCAAAATTCTGTTGAAAGCATCGAATTGCCTAAAACAGAATATGCAATGGAAGGAACAAGCATAAAATTAACAACTACACCTTCTAATGCTTCTGTAACTTGGGCTTCAAGCGACGTAAGCATTGCAGCAGTTGACCAAAACGGAAACGTTACAGCTAAAAACATTACTGACGGCGCTATTAGCAAAACAGCTACAATTACAGCTTCTGTTTCAAATGGAAGCGAAACATTTACTGCAACTTGCGAAGTTACTGTTTATGCTTCATTAACAGAAACAAAAGTTTCTGATTTAGGATTTACTTTTAGCAAAGACACTACTGATGAAAATGTTGATTATTATGTAATAACCGGATACAGCAATCCTATAACAACTTTTGCTACAGAAAACGTACTTGAAATTCCTGCATTTATTGATGGTAAACCTGTTATTGCTATTGGTCCTTATGCTTTTACAGGAACCAATTTTACTAAAGTAGTAGTTCCCGACTCTGTTCTTATTATTGAAGAAGGTGCATTTTTCGATTGCGTTGAATTAAAAGAAATAATTCTTTCTCAAAACCTTATGGAAATTGGCAACTGGGCGTTTGAAGGTTGCGAAAGTTTAATAGCAATAAATATTCCTGATAGCGTTTGGGCTATTAGAAATGCTGCTTTTGCACGTTGTAAATCAATAACTGAAATAACATTGCCTGCTAGCCTTGAATGGGACGGATTAGGTTACTATTTATTTGGCGGTTGTGATAACTTAGCAGAAATTAAAGTTAGTGAAGGAAATGTAACTTTCACAAGCGTTGATGGTGTATTGTTTGGTGATTCGGAAGATTATAAATTAGGAATATTAGTAGCTTACCCACCAGCAAAACAAGGAGCAACATATAATATACCAGAAGATACAACATATATTTCTGCATACACATTTTCAACTGCAGATAAATTAAATACTATTAACATTCCAGCAACTGTTAACGTTATAGACGGTGCTGCTTTTGACCTTTGCAGAAACTTAACTGATATAAACGTAGACGAAGATAATAACAATTTTTCATCTATAAAAGGCGTATTATATAACAAAGATTTAAATACTAAAAAAGTAACTGAATTGTTAGTTTGTCCTCAAGGCAAAGAAGGAATATATGAAATTCCTGAAGGAATTAAATTAATTAAAGCTATGGAAATTCCTGAATATGCTCAAGAAGTTTTTAATGATGCAGTTCAAGGCGCATTTCAAGGTTGTGTAAAATTAGAAGGAATTATAGTTCCTAAAGGCGCAAATATTGAAAATAATGTTTTTTTCCTAAGTGCGTATGAGGGAGCAAAAGATTTAAAAGTGCTTTTCTTAGGAAGTATTGCTAACACCCCAGCTTTAGCTCTTTCTTTTACGATAGAGCACAAAGCTTACTACCTTGAAACTAATATGAATAGCTTTGCCGGACTTCCTGATAACAGGAGACAATTAGTTAAATTACCAACATTTATACAAGATATTTCAGAAGCAAACAATAAGGAATATGCACAAGGCGACTCTGCACAAGCTTTGCAAGTTTTAGCAGCGCATGATTCCCTAGAAAATGCAATAACTTATCAATGGTATAAAAACTATAATAGCTCTCTTGAAGGCGCAACAAAAATCGAAGGTGCAACAAGCGGAACATTCACTCCTCCAACAACTGAAGTTGGCGGAAATTACTACCTTGCTGTTGCGGCATATAACTATGATGTGTTTAATTATGATATAACAGCAGTTTCTGGCGCTGCTCGTATTATGGTATTGCCTGCCCCAGAATCATTGGGAGGCACAGTAACAATTAATAACACAAGCCCAAGCTATGGCGATACATTAACAGCAGTTACAACAGGAATTACTGGTAACACAGGTACTTTGAATTATCAATGGAAAGCAGGCGGCATGAATATTGCTGGCGCAACTAACAGCACTTATACTATAGCTGAAGCTAGCGTAGTTGGCAAAGCTATAACTGTTGTTATTACTTCAACTGCTCAAAGCGGAAGCGTAACAAGCGCACCAACAAACCTAGTTTTAAAGAAAGCGTTTGATGGCACAGCACCAACTGCACCAGAAACTACTGCTGTAAACCAAACTTCTGTTACTTTAAAAGTAACTGCAGGCTATGAATATTCAATAAACGGAACTACTTGGCAAGATAGCAACGTATTTACAGGTCTTACAGCAGGAACAGAATATACTTTCTATCAAAGAGTTAAAGCAACAGCAACAACTGAAGCTTCTAGCTTAAGCCCTGGAACACCAGTTGCAACCAGCTCAATTGGTTCTGCAACTTTAAGCGTTTCATCTGTTGTAGGTAAATTAGGAGAAAAAGTTAAAGTTAACGTTTCATTAACAGACAATCCGGGATTAAGTGCTGCTAGATTTATTTTAGAATTTAATGGAACTAACCTTAAACCTGTTGTAGGCTCTGTTGAAAGATTCGGAATTTTTGCAGAAGGAACAGCATTTGAAGCAAATATGAACAATCCGGGAGAAATCGTTTTTGTTTGGGGAAATACAAATGCATTAAACGAAAATGGACAAATTCTTTCTTTCGAATTTGAAATTATAGGCACTGAATATTCAGAAAATGAAATTACAATTTCCTATGATAAAGACGATATTACAAACGGAAAAGATAGCTTTGAATTACAATACGAACCTGCAACAATTTATGCACTTGACAAATTACTTTACGGCGACATATCCAACAACGGAAAAGTTGACACAGTAGATGCAGTTTTATTATTGCAATACTCATCAGGTTATCCAAGTGCTAAACAAAAAGTAACACCAATTGGATTAAAAGCTGCTGATGTAAACAACGATGGAAAAGTTGATACTGTAGACTTTATACTATTGTTGAGATTCTTGGCAGATTGGGATATTGAATTAGGAGCATAATTTTTTAAAACCCCACTATTTTAAGTGGGGTTTTTACTTGTTTTATTGTAAAAATTATATTATAATGGTATTACCCTTTAATTAAATTAAGGGAAGCTAGTGGACATAATTAACAAAACTTACAAGGGGGGATAAATTATGAAGAAATTAGTTTCAATTTTAATGACAGCTATTATCACCTCAACTGTTGTCATATCGCCAGTAAACGTTTCGGCTGCAGTTGTTAATAATGGCATAACGCCTACTCAAGGGCCGCTTCCTACAGAAACACTATTATATGACCGTTTACTTGAAACAGCGCCACCTTCAGAAGCTACCAGAAGGGGCAGCGATTTAAATTTAAGGCTTGATTATGAATTAAAAGATTCAAATTCTAACACTTTCCAAGTTAACTTAGAAAAGGCAGATTGGGCTTTTGCTGACGGCAATTACAAATCTACACAATCAAACGGAGTAATTTTTTCAGAATATAACAATCCAGAAAACACCTATTCAAACAGATATGAATACAATGGCGCTACTTACGGCATAAGAAAAGCCATTAGCGAAGCTGCAAACTTTTATGCTAGTATAACAGATGTTTCAGAAATTACAGCAGCTTCAGAAGCTTACAAAACCGCTATCGCCCCTGCTTCTCCATTAACTAAATTAGTGGAAACAGCAACCGAAGGTGGCGAAGGTAACGTTTACTCTGTCGAACAGGAACGAGGTGAAGGTCACTACCACTTAAAAACTGAATTAAGCGATGCTAATAACAATTATTCCTCAGATGTTATTAGCGGGGGAATACATAACAATACAGGCACAGAACAGCTATATTTAGAAACATATAATCACATTAATAATAATTTAGTTTCAAATTATACAGGAGATAGAAGTTATAGAGTTGGCGGTGTAGACCATGCCATTGATGATATTATTAGAGCTTTAGCAGCAAAAAATGAAGCTTTTGCAAACGCTGTAACAAACCAAAATTATGAACACATTCATACTTCAATTAAATATTCAATTTATCAAGAAGCAGGCGTTTATGGCAGTGCAGACTACTACATAGATATGTCACCATTATACAAAACATCTGCATCTGTAACAATTACAAGCGAAATTGCACAATCAATTATTAATGAAATGAATGCCAACTTCTATTATACATATAATGCATTTATTAGAATACCTTTAATTATTAAAGCTCACAAAGATACAACAGGCGATATTGAAGTTAGTGCATCAAACTTAGGAACATATAACAGTGTTATCATGGACGGAACTTGGATATTAGGTACTGTTCTTGATGCTGCAACTTCAGTAACTGCATCTGCATACAATCTTTCTTTAAAAGATGATGCCTTGCAAATCGAAAAATTATTGTTAAGAGAAAATTTAATTGGTTCTATTAGAGGAAATAGAGGGAAAACTCCGTCTAACGGGTTTGGTATTTCTGATGTTGATTCAATAAGAAGCAACTATACAGTATCAGAACCCGACTACAACATACCCGGAAATATTGGAAATGATACCCTAAACAATGAAGGACCTATTATGATTACAGCACCTAAAGGCTATAGATTTATAATTCCTAATCCAGCTGAAACAGGAAAAAATATAGACGGAAAAGTTCGTGTTGATGGAGGCTTAATTAAGCCCTACTACAATTTTGACACAACAGAACAAAACGGTTTTAACAGCAGCCCTGTTATTGCCAGCTTAAACCTTAACAATGAAGGTACATACGAAACATATGATAAATACGAAAATGGCACATTTGAAAGGCTTGAAAACGGGGGCACAATGTCATATGGTTATCATTTAACTGAAGGAGAAGACGCGTACCGTTCTCTTGTAATTACAACAAGTGCAGATTTTATGCCTTCAACAACACATTCGGGAACAATGTTTATAGAGAACTTAAAGCTTGCTTCAACAGATGGAAGTAACGATTATAGCAATGTTCAAATAATGGTTAGAGGCGGTGGCGTTACACCTCAAGTTATAAATATCAACCATGAACAAATTGTTTCTTCTGTTTCCATTAAAGTTGAAAATACAAAAGCTTTAGCTGGAAAAGAAGTTGTTGTTAACGTTGCTTTGCAAGACAACAAAGGGTTTAATGGAATGAAATTTAGGCTTAATTTCGATAAAACAAAATTAACGCCTATTTCATATAAAAAACTTGGCGTTTTCAACACAACTGGAAGCTTAATGTCAAACATTAATGAAGACAGCGGAAAACTTGACCAACTTGATTTTGTTTCCTTTGCATGGGTGAACTCAAGCAATGTTACTGGAAATGGAAATGTTCTTTCAATTAAGTTTAAAGTTAAAGAAGATGTTACCCCTGATAGCATAATACCAATTACAGTTTCGTATACTTCCGGTGATATTGTAGACCAAGACAGAAAAAATGTTCAAGTTAAAACTATAGACGGAAATATTACAATTCTTGATAGAATTTTGCATGGTGACATTAACGAAGATAGCCAAATTAATACGGCAGATTTAGTTTTATTAGTTCAACACCTTGCTAATTGGGATAATTTACCAATAACCTCTGTTGGATTAGAAGCAGCCGATGTTAACAATGATGGCGAACTTAATACGGCAGATATAGTATTATTTTTACAATACTTAGCAGATTGGGACGTTAAATTAGGGCAATAAAATAATTAAATCTAAAACCCCCCTACAATAAAGAAATCGTAGGGGGGTTACTATATTAAGAATTTATGCAGCAATAAAATTATTCTTCGCCTTTAACAACGGCAATGTCCTGTATGTTGTCAAGTTCGTGCGCTATAACATATTTTGAAGTTAAAACACAAACAACATTATCTTTATTATATCCTATTAGCTTGCCTTCAAAAACTTTCTGCTGCAACGTTGTAACACGAACAATCATACCACGTTTTAATGTTTTTCCCTTAAATTGCAAAATTTCTTTAGGAAAAAAGCTACAGCACTTTTGCATAATATTTGCAATTTCTGCACTTGAATAGTCAAATTCGGAAGGAACAAACCTAAAAATTTTAGAAAAGCCTTGTATTACCCACGTAATAACAAACGCTAAAATTGCCGCAAAAACTATGTCGCTTGCTGTTAAGGCTATGTCCATAAAATTCCACCTTCTATATATTTATATTATAAAACAACTTGAATTTTGCCGTCACAAACTCCGACACAATCCTCTATATTGTTTAAAATTAAATCTATGGCATATTTTGAAATTACATGACCGGGGGCAACAAGAGGAACGCCGGGGGGATACAAAACAATAAAATCTGCCGAAACCAGACCAATTGCTTTTTGCAGCGGCACAAGCACTTTGTTAGAAAAAAATGCTTTTCGCAAAGTTAAACTTTTTGTCAGTTGTTCTTTTTTAATTGTAATTGGTTTGTCGCAAAAAATCAAGTCTTTTTCTATGCTTAGTATTCCTTTTATAAGCTTATTAATTCCAATATATGTGTCTGCAATGCTTGTTATTGCTATAGCATGAGTTTTATATATTGCTTCAAGCTGAATTAAATGGTTTTCAACCAACAGCTTTTCAAGCTGTTTTTCAGATATTTGTGCATTTATTAAAAAAACAAGCCGTCCTATATCAATTTTATCAATTCCATACTTTCCTTCTATAGTTTTATCTATTAATTTTAAGCATTTTGTATGTTCGACAGCTCTTCCAAAATAATTAACCATTTTGCAATATTCATCAAAAATTTCGCCGCCTTCGTTTAAAATATGCGTAAATAAATTGTCTATAGTTGCTAGAAAAATATACGAAGGGCTTGTTGTTTGAATTAATGAACAGCATCTTTTAAGCATATTGGCATAAATTCCTTTAGTATGAACTGCTGCACATTGATTAAGCAGCGGAAGCGTTTTGTGAAAGCTATGAATAACAATGTCTGCTCCAAGCGTTATTGCGCTTTTTGGCAAGCTTTCATGAAAACCAAAGTGGCTTCCATGCGCTTCATCAACAATTAAAATTTTATTATATTTATGCACAATTTGTGCAATTGCTTTAACATCAGAACAAAAGCCCTCATAAGTTGGGCTTGTTATAAAAATGGCTTTTGCTTTAGGATTTTTTAATATAGAATCTTCAACTTGCTCAGGCTTAACGCCGCCGTAAATTCCTTTTGAAGTTACTTCAGGGTATATATATTCAAATGAACCTCCACTTAAAATAAGTCCGTTGTATACACTTATATGGCTATTTCTTGCAATTAAAATACTTTCGCCTTCATGGCAAATACTCATTGTTGCGGCAACAACTCCTGACGTTGCGCCATTAACTAAAATAAAGCTTTCATCCGCTTTATAGGCAAGGGAAATTTTTTTGCCAAGCTTTTGAATTAAACCTGTAGGGTTGTGCAAATTATCTGTTTGTGGAAGCTCTGTAATGTCAAATTGTAAAAGATTTTCAGGAAAAAATGACGTATTGCGCTTATGCCCCGGCATATGAAACGGATATATGTTACTTTGCTGCTTAATGCAGTTATAAAGTTCTGCTACTTGCATAGCAAATCACCTTTTCTATAAAATAGGTAAATTATAAAGTTCTGTTGCTTACATAGTAAACTACTTTTTCAACATCAATTGTTTTATGGCTTCCATTTTCATATAGTATTTCTCCCAAGCACATTGTTAAGCAAACGTCACGCCCGGTTGCGCTGTAGGCTATAGTTGAAATAGGGTCAATAATTGGCGTTAAGCGTTCGTTGTCTGTGTCTATTAATATAATATCGGCATCATACCCAAGCTTTATCATTCCGCATTCGTTTTCTCTGCCTTGCGCTATAGCTCCATTTACTGTTGCCATTTTTAACGCTTCATATGCACAAACAGCAGCGGGATTTTTTAAAACTCCTTTTTGAAGTATTGAAGCAAGCTTTATTTCTTCGAATAAATCATAGGAATTGTTTGAAGCCATACCATCTGTTCCAAGTGAAACATTTATTTTATAATTAAGCATTTCATTAACATTTGCAATACCGCTTCCAAGTTTTAAGTTAGAAACAGGATTATGAGCAACAGAAACCCCGTTTTGTGCAAAAATCTCTAAATCACATTGTTCTAAAAAGACGCAATGAGCGGCATTTGTTTTAATATCGAAAAGCCCATATTTGTTAAAAATTTGGGTTGGAGTTATTCCATATTTTAATTTACAGTTTTCGTGTTCGTATTGGGTTTCTGAAATATGAACGTGCATATTTAAATTATGTTCCTTTGCAAATTCTATAACTTGCAACCATGCTTTGTAGGAAGAAGTATATTCTGCATGTATTGAGGCATCTAATTTAATTCTTCCGCTTGTAGCATTGCAATATTTTTCAAGTACATACATTGATTGAATGTACGATGAATCGTTTTTAAAATTAAAGTTTTCGGAATCGAATGCAATAACAGAATTTGAAAGACAAGCTTTAACTTTAGCTTCAAAAACAGCGTCTGACACAGCATCTAAATTAAAATACATGTCTGTAAACGAAGCAGTACCACTGGCAATCATTTCAGCAGCAGATAAAAGTGTTCCTATATAGCAATCTTTTTTTGTCATTTTGTCTTCAGCAGGAAAAATATAATCAAACAGCCACTGTTGCAAGTTTAAGTCACTTGCATATCCACGCAAAAGTGACATTGGCGTATGAGTATGGCAGTTTATTAAAGATGGCATTAAAATTTTCTTGCTGCAATCTATTATTCTATTGGCTTTTAACGTGTCTGTCCAATTTCCTATATATGAAATTTTTGTTTTTTCTATGCCAACACAGCAATTTTTTAAAACAGGGTTTAAGCCGCCAGCTTCGTCCATTGTTACAACAGTTGCGTTTTTAAATAAAATGTCCATTTTTTATCTCCTATCTTTTATTTTAGTATAATAACATCTTATTATACCATTTGACAAGAAATTTTGGCGACAATAAAATAATATTAGAAAATAAATAAATATTTTACACTTTGTTTGGAAACAATAGATTTTTTAGCTAGTATAACTAAAGTAAAAAAAGGTTAAGTTATTACTATATGGTTTACGAAAGTTATATTTCGGTTAGGAAGTGAAAAAATGAATTTTAATTTTAATTATAAAAAGCAAAGTATTTTTTTAATATTTATAATAGTTCTTGCTAGTATTTCACTTTATTTTGTTTCTATACTTGCTTTTTTTCCAAATAATATTAAACTTGTTAATGGCATTGCAAGCGAATTAGAATTTAATGTGCCGCTTAGCGTGCCGTTTGAAGCAACTATAACGCCTGAAACTGTTAGCGTTTTAAACGTTAATAACGAACAAGTTAAAGATAACATAACAATTAGTTTAAACGACTCACTAATACTTGAAACAGAAGAAAGCGGAAGGGCATTAATGACATTAAACGCTTTCGGCATACCTGTTAAAAAAGTTACTATAGATATTTTGCCAGATGTTGAAGTAGTTGCTTGCGGAATGGCTGTTGGAGTTAGAATTAATACAGAAGGTGTAATGGTTTTAGGCACAGGTTCTGTTACAAACGATAGCGGAAAATCTGAAAATCCGGCAAAAGACATTTTAAAATCCGGCGATTTGCTTATTAGTGCTAATAGCCAACAACTTTCAAGCAACAATCAGCTTCAAGAAATAGTTAAAAATAGCGAAGACGGAATTATAGACTTTCAAGTTAAGCGAAATGACGAAATTATTAATGCTAAAGTTATGTCGGTTAAAAGTGATAACGAAAATAAAATTGGCGTTTGGGTCCGTGATTCAACACAAGGCATTGGAACTATAACATATTATAATCCAACAACAAATAAATTTGCGGCGCTAGGGCATGGCGTTTTAGATATAGATACTAAAAAGTTAATGAGCGTTAAGCAGGGGCAAATTATGAAATCTGAAATTGTTTCTATTAAAAAAGGCGAAAAAGGTTCGCCGGGAGAACTTGTTGGAGATATTGATACCAACAATATATTAGGCTACGTTAAAAGCAACAGCCCATATGGAATTTATGGAACACTAGATTTATCTTCTGTTTTGCAAATGCCAAAAGAAAAAATGAAAATTGGGTTACAAGGTTCTGTCCACGAAGGGCCAGCCAAAATACGCTCTAATATTGAAGGGGAAACTATAGAAGAATTTGATATTTATATTGAAAGTATAAACAAACACAGTGCAGACGACACAAGAGGTATGGTTATACGTATAACAGACCCAAAGCTTTTGTCTAAAACAAATGGCATTGTACAAGGCATGAGTGGAAGCCCAATAATTCAAGATGATAAATTAATCGGGGCAGTTACTCACGTTTTCGTGCAAGACCCAACTAAAGGATATGGTATTTTCATTGAAAATATGTTAAACTATGAAAAAACGGTTGAACGTTAAAAGAACGCATTGTAGCGTTCTTTTTTAGTTTTGCTTGTATTTTGTTTTATAATTTTTATAAATAGCTTTTATAGAATTTTGTTTGAATATATATGTTTTTGTTATTTCATCGCATTTATAAAAGCAATTCTTGTTTAGGTGTTATATATGCTGTTTTATAGTTTTCATAAATAACCATTCCCGGCTTTGCTCCGCTTGGCTTTTTAACGTTTTTCCTTACAGTATAGTCAACGGGAACGTTACTTGATTCTCTTGCTTTGCTATAATATGCTGCCAAATTTGCTGCTTCATTTAATGTTACATCAGAAGGAGTTTTGCCGTTTATTTTAACAATAACGTGAGAACCAGCAATGTCTTTAGTATGAAACCAAATGTCATTTGAATCTGCAAATTTAAGCGTTAGTTCATCATTTTGCTTGTTGTTTTTACCAACATAAATATCAAACCCTTCAGAAGAAACAAAATGCATGGGCTTTGATTTTTTAGGCTTTTGACCCTTTTGTGCCTTTTTCTTTTTAACAAAACCGCTTTCTGCAAGCTCTTCTCTAATATCTAAAATGTCGGCTTCATTAATATGCGTTGCGCATGTTGTTAGAGAGCTTAAAACACCTTCTAAATAGTTAAGTTCTTCGTTGTTTTGCACTATCTGTTCTTGAAGTGCGGCAAATGTTCTTTTTTCTTTATTATATTTTTTAAAATAACGCTGTGCATTTTCAGCCGGGGTTAAGCTTGGGTCTAAGCGTATTGTAATTTCGGAATTGTTTTCATCGTAATAATTTTGTGTTGTAAATTTGGTCATACCTTTTTCAATTGAATATATATGTGCAGTTAAAAGCTCGCCGCATATTTTTAATGCATTTCTATTTTCAATGCTTTTAAGCGTTCGTTGGTATAACTCTTTTTTCTTAACGCAGCGTTCTATATTTGAATTAATTATTTTTCTAATATCGGCTGTTTTTTGAGAAATTCTAAATATAGTGTCACGTTCTGAATAATAATATTCAAGAAGCTGGGAAATCATATTAAAATGCTTTTTCTCATATTCGCTAAAATGAGTTACAACTATAGCCGAAAATTCGAAAGGCTTGTTTTTAGCATCAAAAAAAATATTATATTCAAAGTTTCCATCTTTAATGCTTTTAACTAAATTGTTAAAACAATTGTATATACTTTCTTTTTCGTGTGTTGAGATTTGTTCGCCATACATATCAGGAGCAACTTTTGAACGAACGCATATTTCAGTTGCTGCAAATGGGCTTATTCCGCTGTAGTTTTTATATATAATTTCTTGCAACTTAATGCCTTTGCTTTTTTCTATTAAATCATAAAAGCTTTGCTTTTCAAGCAACATGGGGCTTTGCTTGCCTTGTGCCGGAGGTAATACATAAAGCTTATTTGGCAAAACTTCACGCACAGAGCTTTTATCATGCGAAATATGCTTGCAGGCATCTAAAATTATGTCGTTTTCGTTAACTAAAATTATGTTGCTATGCTTGCCCATAATTTCAATTATTAGTTTTTTGGTGGACATGTCTCCAAGTTCGTTAAATGATTCTATGTGTATTTGAACAATTCTTTCAAAATTGGGCTGAACTATTTTAGTAATTTTGCCGCCGCTTATATGCTTGCGTAAAACCATGCAAAATAGCGGAGCTTGCATTGGGTTTTCTTTAGATTGGCTAGTTAAATGCAAGCGTGGGTGAGATGGGTTTGCGCTTAAAAGTAGTTTATAGTTATTGCCTATGCTTCTTACGGAAATAATTATTTCATCTTTTTCCGGTTGATATATTTTATCAACACGCCCTCCCAAAAGCTCTTTTTCAAGTTCACAAACTATGCTTGCTGTTGTTATTCCGTCTAATGCCATGTTTTTTCATTCCTTACTAATGTTTAATATCCCCGATTCCAAAAGAATCGGGGTTAATAAAAGCGGTTAGTTATTTTTTATAAGTTGAACTTTAACCTTTTTTGAATCGCTTGAAAGTTCTGTGCTAAAATTAATTTTACCAGATAAATTAGACTTCATGCTTCCGACAGTTTCGTTATCAATAACAATTTTATATTCGCATTCGGGTAAAAGTTCAAGCGTAATTTTAGTATCTCCAAAGCCTTCTGCAAGAAAAACTGCAATATTTTCCGTTAAACTAAAGTTGTGAATAGTTGAACCCGGCACAGATTCCAAAAGAAGATTACCGTTTTTTTCAAGCCTTGTTACGTCTTTGTGTGTTTTTATTTTGTAAACATCGCCGTTTAGTTCAAATTTATCAACTTTCTGCTTTTCCTTAACTAAGTAATTTCCAAAGCTTATAGTATCTTTTTCACCTAATTTAATAATTTGTTCTATTACTGCCATTTTTAATTTTCCTCCTATATATTTGTGGGATACATTTGTATCCAACCGTATTTTTTTAAATCAACTTTATATTCACCGTTAACCAAAACGCCCTCTTGCTCTAATAACTGTTTTTGTATGTGCTGTCCACCAAAGCCAAAGTTTCCAGCCAAACTTCCCAAGCGGTTAACAACACGGTGGCAAGGGACAATTCCTTTATATGGGTTTTTATGCAGCGCATTTCCAACTGCTCTCGAACCTTTTGGTGTGCCGCATAGCATTGCAATTTGACCATATGTTGCAACTTTTCCATAAGGTATTTTTTTAACGCATTCATATACTTTTTCGCAAAAGCTTTTATTTGGCATTTGCGCGGTTTCAAAGTTTTTAATTGCATTTAATACAATTTCAAGCACAAATTCACTAAATAATTTGTCTTTTTCAGCAAAAACAAAGTTTTCGCTATTATATAAGTAACCGTTTGGAACAATTGCTTTATGCGCTGTTAAAAGCATTGATAAATCTAGTTCGCTATCTCCGGCACAAATTAAATATTCATTTTCCATTTCCATTTTTATGGAAAGTTTTTTAATTGCGTTACCTTTATTAAAAACATTAGGAATTACGTATATTTTTTGCTTTAAGCTTGATACCGTAAACTTATTTTTATCAACAATTTCTTCAAGCAACTGCATAGTTGCTTGCGTATTGTTGCTTTTTGTAAATATAAACATATTATCAACAAGTCTGGCTTTAAAGTTGCAAGTATATATGTCTTTTTGCAAAATATCTATGTATTTTAACATATCCGGCATAAATTCGGAAGCAATTTGTTCCGATTGTTCATACCATTTTTTATCAATTTCACCGTCAATAACTAAAACAGCACCATTTGCTACTATTGCATATTTATGATATGGAAGGTTAATCCTTTTATATTGCTCGAAAGACCTTGTTGTTACAGGAATAAAATTAATTTTTTGAGCTATATATTCCAAGTCTGAAAAAGCTTTTTGAGTCATAAACGTAAGAGGTTCGCCTTCTTTGTATTCAACGCAAATATTGTTATTATTATGTGAATAAATTAATGTATTGTCTAAATCGGAAGCAAAAATAATTTCGTTTTTCATATTGTACACACCACTTTAATTATTCCGCAAGCTCTATATGCTTTAAGCGGATACTTAACAACTTTAACATTTTTTTCGCAAGCAAGTTTTAATATATGAGAAATGTACTCATCTTCTTTCTGTTCTTTTTGTTCAAGTTTCTCTAGTTTTTCCGGAATAAGAACAACTTCCGGAACTCTCCTTAACAAAACCCTTGTTGTTTCCCCGATGCCGGGTTTTATTAAATTTATATCTTCTATGTTAAAATGCCGTGCAATTTTATAAACTTCTTCCATTCCTGTAATTGAGATTAATCCACTTTTTATATGTACTTTATCTTCTAAAGTTTCATCTTCTAGGTTTATGAAGCTTTCAATTTTATGTATAAATTCGTATGTTCTATCTTCTTCTTTTAGTTCGGGATAAAAAACTGCGCCGTGAAAATCATCTTTTTTAATTATATCATCTCTTAAAAATGTTCTGCTTATAAGTCCGCAAACAGTAGAATTAAGGCAAGAGCTTGCAATTAAAAAATCTTCATGAGTTCCGCATATGCTTGTTATATTTGCTGGGTCGCAAAGAACGGCAAGTTCGCTGCTAATTCCTTTATATTTTGAAACTTCTTTTTGAAGTTCCCCTAATATTGCTCCTTTGCCCGTCCAGCCGTCAATAAATTGTATGTCTTTTGGACTGTGCTTGCTTAAAATATATTTCATTGCATTACTATCAATGCCTTTTTTGCGAATTATTGAAATTGTGTAGTGCGGAAAGTCAATTAAATATTTTCGCTTTAAATACCGCTTAATTAAAATGCCAATTGGTGTACCTGCTCTTGCAAGCGAAACTAACACTAAATTTTTGCCTTTTAATTTATAAATTTTTTCAGAAACAATTTTAACACATTGCGCAGTTAACTTTGAAAAATTGTTAAGTGCATTTTCATATTCTATTAAATATTGATTTGAAGGCACATATTCAATAGGCAGCATTTCACAATAGTGCTTGCCTGCTTGAATTAACTTTTCACGCTGTTCTATATTAAGGGGGTTAACCATTCCCGTTACATCTTTTAGCAATATTGTAACGTCTTCTGGTAAAAAAGTGCTGTTCATTTAAGTTAACACATCCATTTTACAAAAATTATATTTTTATTTCCTTCCGCTTCCAAAGCACATATAAGTTCGTTAATGGCAATATCACTATAATTTTGCGCATCGGTTAATATTATTACAACATCGTATTTTTCCAAGTTATAAATATACGTTTGGCGGTTTTGGCAATATAGGCTTTTTAATCTGTACCTTTTATAAGTAGGGTAGCCTTCTTCATAGCTTGTAAGCATTGGGCTTCTTGTTGTTGCGTAAGTTGTAACTTTGGCTGTTTTTTGCAATTTAAGAATATGCTGCCCCAATATTAAAGAAGGATACATAAATTCCTCTGTTCCCAATATTAAAATACTTTTGTTTGTTATGTCAACATTAATATTATTGATAACTTCACTTGAAAGCTTAACGCAAGCATTAAAATAATCGTCTATGTAAACCCCTAGCCGTGAATTCATTAGCCCACCAATTTCTATTAATAGAAAACGTGATTTTAAACATTTTGTTTCATTAGTAACTTCAATATCTTTGTTAAATTTAGTATATTTGCTAATTTCATTAGAAAAGCTGCTGCTATCAACTTTAGTTAGAAAATGAAGTTTAACATTAAGTTTGTTAAATCGTTCCATGTTTTCATTAGACATAGCATTAATAAAAGCCACAACTGATACTTTAACGTTTTTATTTATGCATTCAGTTTGCTTTAAAGCTTCTAAAAAATTTAATATAGTTCTTCCTGTTGTTATTTCATCTTCTATAAAAATAATTCTGTCTATATATTTTGAAATTTCATTAAAATTAAGGCAATATAATGCCTGTTCTGTTGCATGGCTGTGTTCTTCTTTAAATTCAATAATTTTATGTTCTATATTGCAATATTCTCTTGTTGTATGTACGTAAAAAGCGTTATTTCCTAATTTATTTGCAACGTATGCTCCAATTGCTGTTGCTGCTTCTGCAAACCCAACTACCAAAACTTTTTCGCTTTTATATTGTTCAACTTCGGCCGCCAGTTTGTCAAATAGAAGCAATGTTTCGTGAAGCTTTGACGGGACATGTTTTGCTTGCATTAAGTTTACTAAAAAACAGCTTCTTTTTAAGTTATTTTCTCTTTTTGAAAGCTTAAACACACAACTACCCCTTTTATTTAATTTCCCCTAAAACTATTTATTATTTCAACTTTTAAGTTTTAGGGGAGAAAATTCTATTCAGTTACAACATCATCATCAATTCTACCATATAAACTAAGGCAATATAAGCCTGCTAAACCAACTAAAGCATAAATAATGCGACTTACCCATGATTCAACGCCGCCGAATATTGTTGCAACTAAGTCAAATTGGAAAAACCCAATAAGCCCCCAATTTATTGCACCTATTATAACGAGCGTAAGCGCTGTCCAGTCGATTGGCTTTGTCCTCATTATTAAAAACCTCCCTCTTTATTACATTTTGCATTTCTCTAAAATCTCTATATTAAATTTTAGAAGTATTTTAACTAATAGGATTGCATAATTTATTATGCCCTTAAAAATATAAAAAATTCTATGTATTTCATCTGTAATTTAAACAGGAAAGGTTAAAGCCGATAGCGATTAAAGTTATCGGCCAAGCATTTGTTTTAAGTTTATTTTCAAAACATCTCCGACTGCTGAAATGCTCATATTGTTGAAATTAAAAATCTTTTTAGCCAAGCTGTTAATTTTATCTAGCGAAACAGCATCAATTTTTTCAAGTATTTCATCTTGCGTGTAAATTTTATTAAGCATTAACATAGACCTGCCCAAAACGTTCATTCTATTTGATGAACTTTCAAGGCTTAAAATATAGTTACTTTTAATTTGCTCTTTTGTATTTTTTAATTGCTTTTCACATATATTTTGTGAAAGTGTGTTAATTTCGGAAATAATTAAATTTAAAACCTGCTCAATGTTAGCTGGATTTAATGCGGCATAAATTGAAAAAAGCCCTGTGTCTGTGTAGCTATAGTTCATTGAATACACGGAATATACAAGCCCGTGTTCTTCACGTATTTTTTGAAAAAGCCTAGAACTCATGCCTCCACCTAAAACTGTGCTTAAAGCTGCAAGCGTTTGTGCTTCTTCAGAACCTATACTAATGCTTTCAAAGCCAAGCGCCAAATGCACTTGTTCAATGTCTTTTGCTTTTGTAATTATAGAAGGGGTGTATTTATAGTTTTTTGCTTTATATTTACTTTCGCCTTTAAAGCTTCCAAAATATTTTTGAATTTTATTTATTATAGTATGTTCATCAAAATTTCCGGCAACTGCAATTACAGTATTGTTAGGTGTATAATTAGAGCTATAATATGATTTAAATGTATTTGAATCGAATTTGCTTATACTTTGCCTGTTTCCCAGTATTGGATAGCCCAATGAGTTATTTGACCAAATTTCATATTGAAGTATGTCATGCACAAGTTCTTCGGGCGTATCTTCATACATACTTATTTCTTCTAATATAACGTTTCGTTCTTTTTCGATTTCCACATTGTCGAATTTAGAATTAAAAAACATGTCCGCCAAAACATCAATGGCAACATCAAAATGGGAATCAAGAGTTCTTGTGTAATAGCAAGTATATTCTTTTGAAGTGAAGGCGTTAATTTGTCCGCCTATTGCGTCTATTTCGTCGGCAATATCTTTAGCGCTGCGGTTTTCTGTGCCTTTAAACAGCATATGCTCAATGAAATGTGAAATGCCGCTTGTTTCTTCTGTTTCGTTACGTGAACCATTCATAACCCAAATACCAAAAGCTATGGAACGAATGAAAGGGATTTTTTCCGTAACAATGCGTAAGCCGTTATCTAATGTTATCATTTTGCCTCCTTTATGCTCCCCCTAAAATCCCAGATTTTAGGGGCTTTAGCTGCTAAAGTGCCGCCTTTCTTGAAAGGTTTATTCTTCCTTGCTCGTCAACTTTTATAACCTTAACTAAAACAACATCGCCAACTTTAATAAAGTCTTCAACGTTTTTAACACGCTCTTTTGCAAGTTCGCTAATATGAACAAGCCCTTCTTTTTCTGGTGCAATTTCAACGAATGCGCCAAATGTTGCAAGTCTTGTAACTTTTCCTGTATACATTTTGCCCACTTCAGGAACATATACTATAGCATTAATTATATCAACTGCACGTTGCACTTTTTCCATAGTTGCGCCGGCAACAAATATTTTACCATCATCGCCTGTATCAATTTTGTCAACGCCAGAATCTTCCATAATTCTTTTAATAACTTTACCTCTTGCGCCAATAACTTCTGCCATTTTATCAGGCTCGATAGTAATAAATTTAATTTTTGGGGCGTATTCTGAAATATCTTTACGTGATGTGCTAATTGCTTTAAGCATAACTTCATCTAACATATATTTTCTTGAAGCTTCTGTTTGTTCTAAAGACTTTTTAATTATTTCTGGGGTAAGCCCTTCAATTTTAATATCCATTTGAATCGCAGTTATACCTTTTTCTGTTCCTGCAACTTTAAAGTCCATATCGCCGAAAAAGTCTTCAAGCCCTTGAATATCTGTTAAAAGAACAAAATCATCGTCCGATTCTCCTGTAACAAGCCCAACTGAAATTCCGGCAACAGGTCTTAAAATTGGAACGCCCGCAGCCATTAACGACAATGTGCTTCCGCAAACGCTTGCTTGTGAAGTTGAACCGTTTGAACTTAAAACTTCGGAAACTAAACGAATTGCATATGGAAAATCGCCTTCTGTTGGAATAACAGGTAAAAGTGCTCTTTCAGCTAATGCGCCATGACCGATTTCGCGTCTGCCGGGTCCTCTTGATGGGCGTGTTTCTCCTACAGAATAGCTTGGGAAGTTGTAGTGGTGCATATATCTTTTAGATTCTTCTAGTGCATCTAAGCCATCAATTCTTTGTGCTTCTCCTATAGAACCTAATGTTGTTACTGTTAAAACTTGAGTTTGTCCGCGTTTGAATATTGCAGAACCATGAGTTCTTGGCAAAATATCAATTTCGGCTTCAAGTTTTCTAATTTGGTCAAGTTTTCTTCCATCTGGACGTTTATGGTCTTTTAAAATCATTCGTCTAACGGTTTCTTTTTCAAATTTATATATTGCGTCGTTAATTAATGAAATTGCTGCTTCTTCGCCTTCAACTTCGCTTATTTCAGCCGTAAAACGTTCAACAACTTCATCGGTTAGTTCTGTTATTTTTAAGTCACGTTCTTGTTTTAAGTCTGTGAAAACAGCTTGTTCCATGCGTTCATCAGTTATAAACTGTGTAATTTTTTCATATATTTCTTTTGGAACAACATGTTCTTCATAGCTATGTTTAGAAACTCCAACTTCAGCAACTATAGTATTTATAAATTCAACAATTTTTTTGTTTTCTTCATGTGCAAACATAATAGCTCCAAACATTTCATCGTTTGATATTTCGTTTGCTCCTGCTTCAATCATCATAACTTTTTCATAAGTTGAAGCAACCGTTAGATTCAATTCGCTTCTTTCACGTTCTTCTGTAGTTGGATTTAATATATATTTGTTGTCAATTAGCCCGATGTTGCTAGCTCCTATAGGACCGTTAAACGGAATGTCTGAAATGGATAAAACAATTGATGCTCCAATCATTGCGGCAATTTCAGGGCTGCAATCTTGGTCAACAGAAAGCACTGTTGCAACAATAGTTACGTCGTTTCTGTAGTCTTTTGGGAAAAGTGGGCGGAGTGGCCTGTCGATTAATCTTGATGTTAAAATTGCTTTTTCTGTTGGTCTTCCTTCACGCCTAATGAATCCGCCGGGAATTTTACCTACAGCATATAGCTTTTCTTCATAGTCTATGCTTAATGGGAAAAAATCAATTCCTGCCCGTGGTTTTGTTGAAGCTGTTGCGGTTACTAAAACAACTGTATCGTTATATCTAACAATTGCAGCACCATTTGCAAGTTCGCAAACTCTGCCTATTTCAACGCAAAATTTCCGCCCTGCCAAATTTGTTTCAAATGTTTTAAACATAAAAAACTCCTTAATTTTTTATTAGAAATTTTAGATATAAAGGAGGGAAACCCTCCTTTGTTATTTTCTTATGCCAAGTTCTGCTATAAGTTCACGATATTTAACAATATCTCTTTCTTTAATGTAGTTAATTAATCCTTTTCTTTGTCCAACCATCATTAAAAGACCGCGTCTTGAATGGTGGTCTTTTTTATGAACTTTTAAATGTTCTGTTAAGTGGTTAATTCTTTCGGTTAAAAGAGCAACTTGAACTTCTGGTGAACCTGTGTCGCTTTCATTTCTGCCATATTTTGCAATAATAGTTTTTTTGTCTAGCATATTACTAAACCTCCATATTTTTTTAAAATTAAAATTAACACTAGCCCCAAACGCCAAGTTTTGGTTGGAGATTCCTAAAACCGAGCGTTGGTTTTTTGTGCGTCATAATAATAGCACAACATAATTAAAAAAACAAGAGAAAATTTTATTGACATTTGATTAAATAGAATATATGTTTATTATTGAAAAAATTTAATTGAAAAATTAATTAAGAAAAGGGGAAAGTAAGTGAAAAATGAAATTGCAAACCCGGCACCGCTTGGGCTTTTAGGTTTTGGATTAACAACAGTTCTTCTAAACCTACATAATGCCGGCATAACGGAGTTAACAGCAGTTATTGCAGCTATGGGCTTTGCTTTGGGCGGAGCAGCACAAATAATTGCCGGAATTATGGAATTTAAGAAAAACAATACGTTCGGGGCAACAGCCTTTACGGCGTATGGCTTCTTTTGGTGGTCACTTGTTGGCATTTGGGTTAATCCGTTTGGAGAAAAAATAGCTGCGGCCGATGAAGTTTCAATGGGCTATTACTTATTGCTTTGGGGAATTTTTACAGGCTTTATGTTTATTGGAACGTTAAAACACAACAAAACAACTCAATTTGTTTTTGGTTCTTTAACAACTTTATTTTTGCTGCTTTCAATTGGAGATTTTACACACAGCTTTGCAATTAAAACAATAGCAGGCTATGTTGGCATAATTTGCGGCTTTAGCGCAATATATTCATGCGTTGCGCAAGTTGTTAACAATGAATTTAAGAAAAATATTTTTCCGCTATAAATACATTATAAATTAAGGAACGCTTTTTGGCGTTCCTTAATAGCATACAAATACTACATATTTTCAAGGCAATATGGGCAATCGTTATCATTTGCCAAAAACTTAAATTCCCCCAAAGAAGAAAGATGACTTAAATTGCATTTTCCTTCTGTTTGATATATGCATTTATTAACACAGTTAATATCCATAGCAAAATTCCTCCCTCAAAAAATGTCAGATGTCAAATCTTAAATGTCGAATGTCAAGTGTTAATAGATTACTTAATCTTAATTATAAATGTTACTTTTTCATTTCAGTATTTCGCAAAAATAGACAAATAAACACAATTTCTGTTATAATGTTTATTAATCTATAAAAAATGCTGGAGGTTTAATTATGCAATACAAAAGAAAGGCAAAGAAAGCCGCCGTTTTTCTGCTTGCTGCAAGCTTTTTGTTTTCTGGTAACGTAAACGCCGAAAGCAGAACTATAATGGACTTAATTTATGATGGAGCCTCTCATAAATATGATGCACAAGAAATATCACTTGTTATAAATGACAAAAAACTAACAAATTTAACGATGCCGCCAATAATTTTTAACAACCTAACAGTAGTTCCTGCACGCGAAGTTTTTGAACCGTTAGGTGCCGTTGTTGATTGGGATGATTCAACAAAAGAAGTTTTAATAGGCTATAAAGATATTTTGCTAATTATTAAAGCAAATAATACCGAAGCAAATGTAAACGGCGAAATCGTTAAAATGAGTATTCCGGCAAAAATAATTAATAGCAAAGTTATGATACCAACACGGTTTGTTGCCGAAAACATAGGGCTTGATGTTAACTGGGATGAAAAGCTTCGCCAAATTAAAATTAATTCTAACGAAGATACTGCTACTTCTCCGCCAGCAAGTAATAATACCAATGAATCTAAAGAGCCCGAAAGTTTAAAACAGCCAGAAGAAGCAGATTCTTTAGGGCAAGTTCCGCAAGAAAGCCCAGAAAACGGTTCAAGCGAGCAAACAGTAAAGCAGCCAGTCAGTTCAAATTCTGGAAATGTTGCAGTAGATGTATCTGCAGACGAAATTCAAGAACAGATTAACGATGAAACTAAAATTACAAATGTTATTTTGCCCAGCGAAAGCAACAACTATTCCTTTTCAATCGTTTCAAGCTCTCCTATGTCAAAAGTTTCAAAACTACTTTTGCCGGATAATAGGCTAGTTTTAGATATTCATAATGCAGAAATGTCTTTAAAGCAAACAACGTTTGAATCTCCGGGGTCGGGCGTTTCAAAATTAAGAGTGGGACAAAATGAAATGACGCCTGTTAAAATTACAAGAGTTGTATTCGAGTTAAATGCTGCTGTTCAATTTAAAGTTTCTCTTTCAGAAGATAGAAAGCATTTAAATGTTGAATTTGAACAGAATGAAATAACAAGAGTTGAATTTGAAACAGATGAAATTAATGATGCGCTGTTTCTGCATTTTAAAAACGAACCATCTGTTAGTGTTTTTACATTAATAGACCCAAACAGAGTTGTTATTGATGCTCCGCTTACAAGTATTAATACACAGGCTATAGCAGGGCTTAAAGAGGGAAAGTTTGTTTCTTCAGTTAGATTGGCACAATATGATAAAACTACAGTTAGAATTGTTTTAGATGTTAAAAAAGCAGTAAGATATTCTGTAACAACATCAGGAAAAGTTGCAAAAATAACATTATCAGAGCCATTATATAGAAATATAGCATATGAACAAAAGGTTATTAAAATAACTAAAAGCAATATACTACCAATAGATATTAGTAAAATAGTACATACAGATTTATATAACTATAAAAAATATATTTTAACGTTGCCGGGAGATTATACACAGCTTCTAGGATATGGAGAAATTCAAATTGGCGATAAAAATATTGGCACTATAAATTTGAAAAATAATTCAAGCGGACATACCGAAATTAATATAAACGAAAATCAAATACTAGCATATAACATTAAAGAAGACAGCGACTACATTTACATTACCCCTATGTTGCCAAAACTTAAATATGATAAAATTGTTGTTCTTGACCCAGGACACGGAGGGCATGACGGCGGAACTTCCCATAACGGTGTTTTAGAAAAGAGCGTTAATTTAGATATTGCATTAAGAACCGAAAAGCTATTTGAACAACATGACAAAATTAAAGTTTACTTAACAAGAACAGAGGATTTTTATGTTGAAAGAATGGACCGTGCAGAGCTTGCAAACCAAATAGGAGATTTATTTGTTTCGAATCATGTAAATTCCGCAGATACAGTTACAGCAGCAAATGGAGTGGAAACATATTATTACCCTCATAGCAATGACAGTACAATTGGTGTTTCAAGTCAACAAGTTGCGGCAATTATGCATAAAAACATGTTAAGAGAATTGCAGCCTAATGACAGAAAAGTTAAAACCAATAGCTATGTTGTTTTAAAATATACTGAAGTTCCGGCAGTGCTTTTAGAGGTTGGATTTGCAACAAATCCAACAGAAGCTGCAAAACTTGCAACTCCAGAGTATAGACAAAAGGCAGCAAAAGCTATTTACGACGGAATCGTTGAAGTGTTTGATACATATAAAATAAAAAGATAAGATGTTTAAAATCTTGGAAGTTTTTGGGAGATGTTTTTCTTGATTTTAGGAACTATAAGCCAATATTCCAAAAACTTAGAAATGCAAAACAAAACTATGAACATGCTATATAAAAAACAATGTTTGCAACTTTCAAACAGACATCGGCTTTTTTAGAAATATTAAATCACCCAAAGATTACAAACATTCCAAAAGCCATAGGCGACTTAAAAATTCAGCAACATATTGCAAAATTCCTTAAAAAAGATGAGAAGTTTAGAAAAGAAAAACAAAATTAAACCCATAGCAAACAAACTCTGTTTACTATGGGTTTTGACTAGTAACCTGCTTTTTCAAGCGGAATTAATATTTCAAGCCCTTCTCCTTTGTTTTGCTGCCCAACTATATATCCTGCCAAAAGTTTTCCGGCTCTTAATGTTGCTTTTGGGTCTAATAAAACTGGTCTTTTTGTGTAACTATCTAAAACTTTTATATAATATGTTCTTGGCTCAAGTTCTATATAATTTGAAACTTCTTCGTAATCTAAATCTGTAATTTTTACTGCGCCATCAAGCAAAATATCAAATTTTGTATCAAAAGGCGATAAGTTTATGAAGCGAATGTGTGTTTTTGATTTGTCGAAATCTCTTTTTTTATCAACGATAATTTTAAAATCTAAACTTTGCAAAACGCCGGCAACTGCAATTGTATAAATTATTCCATCTTGCAATTGTACATCTTCTTCCAGCAAAAGCTTGCTTTTGTTTCCTGCCGGATAAAGCTTAATATTGTAAACTCCCGGATACGCCCCCAAATATTCTGTAAATGACTTATAAGTTATTCCTTTTCCAACAAGTTTATCCCCAACATATAAATCAACGGCAGGGGCGTTGGGAACGGCATGAAGAAAGCGGACATAAGTTGATACATTGCCAGTCATATTAACTACCACACCTTTTTTTATACTAATATATGTTTAAACTTGCAAAAGGTGCTTTTTATACAATTATTTGGTTTTTAGAATTATATAATGTTTTATACCCAAAATTTAAAGAGCAAAACACAGAAAGACAAACCGCCGTGCATATTGCAATCATTATTGCTATTTGATACATTATGGCAGTTAAAGGCAAAGTTCCGGAAAGAATTTGCCCTGTCATCATTCCCGGCAAAGCTATAATTCCCATGCCAACCATAGAATTAAGTGTTGGTAAAAGTGCGGTTTCAACAGCATTGTTAACAAATGGCTTTAAAATCTTTTCAGGTTCAACACCTAAATTTAAAAGTGAATTAATTTTTTCTTTTTCCAGCTTAATATTTTCGTTAAAATTTCTAATTCCCAAAGTTACGCCTGTCATGGAATTTCCAATAATCATTCCGCTTATAGGTATTGTGTATTGAGGATTAAAAATGCTTGTTCCGACAACTGCAATAATAAAAAATGCAATAATAAATAACCCTGAAAGCGAAAGAGAAAAAGCAACATAAATTTTAAAGCGTTTATTAATGTCTGGACATTTTGCAAAAACTCTTTTAATTGAGAAAATTGTCATAGCTGCAACGTATAGCGTTGTAAATATTGGGTTTGGATTTTTAAATATATACGAAAGCACAAACCCTGCCAAAATAAGCTGAACTGTCATTCTTGCGCTTGCAACGATTAGCAGTTTGGTTTGGTTAATTTTAGATTTTTTCATTAATGCAAGAACAATAACTAAAAGTAAATATATTAAACTAAACTGAAACAGCGAAAGTTCTAAAATACTATTTATATTAATCGCCTTCTTTTTTATAAGCTTATTATTTTGGTTGCATATTTTGCTGTAATTTCATCATTGTGGCTAATTATAATTAACGTCATTTTAGCGTTATCGCAAAATTCTAAAATATTTTTTATCATTTTGTTGCTGTTTTCGCTATCAAGTGCCGATGTCGGCTCATCAAGCATAAAAACTTGAGGTTGAAAAGACAGAAAAATTGAATTATAAACTCTTTGCTTTTCTCCTCCTGATAAAATGCTACAATCTTTATTAATTGGAAAATTTGCAAGGCAAATGCTTAGGAAAAATTCAACTTGTTCTTGCGAAGGTGGCTTTTGCTCTCTATACTCGTAAAAATATTTAAAGTTTTCATATATAGTTCCTTTAAATAAAAATGGCGCTTGGGAAACAAGCAAAACTTCACGTCTAAGCTTAATTATTTCATCTGCTTCCATTTTTCCTATATCTTGACCTTTGTATAACAAAGTACCACTTGTTGGGCATATTGTTGCGTTAAACAATTTTAGCAATGTACTTTTTCCGCTTCCGCTCGCCCCTTTAATAAAAACTTTATCATTTTGTGCTATTTCAATTTTAGGATATCTAATTATATTTTTAAAAGTTAGTCTGTCGGCTTTTAAAATCATTTTTGCCCCCAAAGTTTATTTTTCAAATTATAACACAAAACCTACATTTCCACAAAGCCCACAAAGCAAATAGAAAAAGCCTAACCCCTTTAAAAATTAAAGAGATTAAGCTTTTTTGTCTATTCTAACACGTAAACGTTAAGAGTTTTGCGCCCAAATTTATAGGCATCTGTATCTTTTTCGTAATATAAATCAATTTTATTTCCTTTAATTGCCCCTCCGGTATCTGCTGCAATACTATAGCCATACCCCTCGACATATAGTTTTGTTCCAAGCGGAATAACATTTGGGTCAACGGCAACAATACCTGGGCGCACTTTAGCCCCCGTTGCTGTTATGCCGTAATATTTATCTCCAGGATTTTTCCCCGTACTTTCATAACCTGCAGTATATGCTGTTGCAGTCATTGAATGTTTTTGAGCTATAGGCAAACTTTCAATATCAGAAACTAAAACACCAGCAATGCCACGTTTAACTATTTTTTTAACAGGTTGTTTAACGGTTTTTTCCTCAACAACTTCTGATGACCTTAAAACATCATTTAAGAAAGTTTGTTTTAGTGTTATTTCTTTCAAACCTTCTTCACCTTTTTGAACAACTTCTTCATACCCCAAGCTGTAATCGAAAGTTTCTATAACTTCCGTTTCAAATGTAATAGATTCTTCTTTTGTTATTGTTTTAACTTCTGTAGCATTTTCAATTTCTTGAATTAGCTCAACAAACCTTTTAGAATCTCCGGGAATATCAGAGAATACTTTTGAAATTCCTTGAAATGAATCTTCAATTCTTTCCTCTTTCTTATCCTCTTTTTTTTCTTCTTTTTCTTCTTTCTTTTCTTCTTTCTTTTCTTCTTTTTTGTCTGCATTTAAAATTTCAGCAATAGCTTCAGATTTTATAATTTCTGGCTTACTATTAAGTTCTGTCTTAACAGTTTCTTCCTTTTTAGAATTTTTTTCATTATCATTAGAGTGGTTCGCAGACTCGTTTTTAGTTTCTTGAATTTTAGATTCTTGAATTTTAGGTTGTTGTTCTGTTGAGCTTAATGCGTTAACTTTTCCGCCAAAAGCTGTTAAAGATAATGCTACAACAGCCATAATTCTAAATTGCTTTACCATTTTTTTCTA
>CAZHPA010000025.1:13361-29053 GCA_964533945.1 uncultured Defluviitaleaceae bacterium | reverse complement strand
TAGATTCAAATAATGAAAGTGCAAACTATCCTAAATTCTATAGAAAATCACAAGACAAGCTAAGCAGAGAACAATGTAAACTTAGCAAATGTCAAAAGAAAAGTAATAACTACTTCAAACAAAAACTAAAACTAGCTAAAGTTCACGAAAAAGTTGCTAATCAAAGAAAAGATTTTCTACATAAAACATCAACAGCTAAACCTTACTATATGATGTTATTTGTGTTGAAACTCTTAGCATGAAAGCATTAAGCAAAGCTTTAAATTTTGATAAGAGTGTTATGGATAATGGTTTTGGCGTGTTTATTAGTTTCTTAACATACAAAGCCAAGAAATTAATCAAAGTTGATAAATGGTTCCCTTCAAGTAAAACTTGTAGTGCTTGCGGTGTTAAAAATCATAACTTAACGCTTAAATACAGAACATTTATCTGTACTTGTGGAAATATTATTGATAGAGATTACAATGCAGCTATAAATATAAAACAAGCAGGTTTAGCAATGCTGTAATCTTATAATATAAATAACCGTGGGACACACGGGGTTAGCTTATTTATGCTTAGACGCTAGTCTATCGAGTAAGAAGCTCCCGCTTCTATCTTAGATAAGCGGGTTAGTATGTCACTTCTTTCTTTTTATCCGCCATTTTTTGAACTACCATAAGCAGTAGGCGATATAGCCAAAAGATGTTAAGCAACAAATCTGCGCATTTATCGCTAAGCTGCCCATTTTCAATAATAACAATCGGTTGACGCTTTATTAGCATTAAATACCACAAAAATGCAACACAAAAAGCAAAGAAAATTATTGATATTTTTCTGGTTGCATTATCAGACAAATATTTTCTTGTAAAATTACAGCCTTTAATCATAGTTAAAGTATCGAAATAAGCTATAGGGATAAATACAAGCAAAAGTGTTTCAACAGTTGGCATAGCCCAAACATAAAAATTTTTTATAAATTCATTTAATACAATTAGCACAAGAATTAAGTTAAATGCTTGATACCCGATTTTGTTTCTGTTAATAGTTTGCATTTCGTCGAACTTGCTGTTTTCCATAAATTATCCCTCCCAAAACAACTCGTCTAAAGTTTTGCCTAAAATCTTACAAATGGCAATACATAATTTTATTGTAGGGTTGTAGTCGCCTTTTTCGATTGCGTTCATAGTTTGCCTTGTAATGCCAACAGCTTCCGCCAAATCTTTTTGTGTCATGTCGTATTGTGCCCTTGCTGCTTTTAATTTTAAATTTTTCGCCATATACCTACCACCTTTATTCTAAGGTAGCATATATTTTAATATATGTCAACTATATTTTACTTTTTATATAAATAAGAATGCGTTGCCTTCAAAAAACATAGCAACGCATTAACTTAACCTGTAGTTAATTCTAAATATTTATCAACTGCACTCCAAAGTTTATTATATTTTTCATCATTAATAAAGTTGTTAAAAATAAATTCGGCGGCTTCTCTTGCCAAATTTAATATTTCTGTATCTCTATACAAATTAGCAATTTTCAGCTCTGGCAACCCATGCTGCCGTGTTCCAAAAAAATCTCCTGCACCTCTAAGTTCTAAATCAAGTTCTGAAAGCTTAAATCCGTCATTTGTTTTAGTTAGCGCTCTCATTCTTTGCCTGCAAATATTAGACATTGAGTCTGTTATTAAAATACAAAATGATTTTTCATTTCCCCTGCCAACACGCCCTCTTAGCTGATGAAGCTGTGAAAGCCCAAACCGCTCGGCATCTTCAATTACTATAATAGTTGCATTTTTAACATTAACGCCAACTTCAACTACAGTTGTTGAAACAAGAATTTGTATTTCGCCGTCAACAAACGCTTGCATAACTTCTTGCTTTTCCTTTTCTTTCATCTTTCCGTGCAAATGTTGAACGCTTCTATTATGAAATATTTTTTTAAGTTTTTGTGTATATTCCAAAACCGATTGCAAAGATGGTTCTTCCGAATAACCAGACTGTTCTCTGTTTTCGTTTGCCTCTTCTTTTGTGTTAGCTTCTATGGAAGGGCAAATAACATATGCTTGCCTTCCTTGTGAAACTTGCTTCTCAATAAAGTTATATACCCTTTGTCTTTCTGCCGAAGTAACTGCATATGTGTCAACTTTTTGCCTCCCTTTTGGCATTTCGTTAATTATTGAAATATCCATATCTCCATACAAAACTAGCGCCAAAGTTCGTGGAATTGGAGTTGCGCTCATTGCTATAACGTTTGGAGTTTTGCCTTTGTCAATTAAAGCAAGCCTTTGTCTAACACCAAAACGGTGTTGTTCGTCTGTTATTGCAAGAGTTAAATTTTTAAATGAAACGTTTTGTTGAATAAGCGCATGAGTTCCTAATATCATTTGGGCTTGTCCGCTTTCAATTTTTTCATAGGCGGCTTCCTTTTCCTTCTTTTTTAGCCCGCCTGAAAGCAAAACCGTTTCAATTCCAAGCAAATTAAACAATTCGCTAAATGAATTAAAATGCTGATGTGCTAAAATTTCCGTAGGTGCCATTAACGCCGCTTGCCCTCCGTTTTTAATTGCCAAATAGCACATTACAATTGCAACAAATGTTTTTCCACAACCAACGTCGCCTTGCAGTAATCTATTTAAGACGAAACCTTTTTTAATATCCAAGCACATTTCATTAATAACTTTAACTTGTGCTTTTGTCATTTCAAATGATATTAATTTAAGCAGCTTATTGTATTCAAAATCTGTAATTTCAACTGAATTTCTTTTAGTTTTAATGCGTCCTTTTTGCCTAATTAGCGCAAGCTGCATTAATAAAAGTTCTTCAAAAGCAAGCCGATTTAGTGCAACGGAAAGCACTTCTTTGTCTTCTGGAAAGTGTGCTTTAATAGTGGCAAAAACTTTGCTGCAAAGGCAATATTTTGCCCTAATTTCTTTAGGTAAAATTTCTTCCAGCTGCTTATATACTAAATGCAGCGCCGAATGAATTAAAGAACGTATATATTTTTGGGATAGCTTGTAAGTAGAATTGTATACGGGTATTATTTCCGACATTTTAACATCTTTGCCGGGTGCTTCTAAATCTTTGCATTCCATTATTTTCTTTCTTGCAAACCCTTTAACTTTGCCTGTAAATATCCATTTTGTTCCCAATTTAAGCTGATACTTTAAATATGGTTGATTAAACCAAGCAATTTCTATTATATCGCCCATATCATCTGCTGCTATTATTTTAGTTATTACTTTTCCGTTAATTTCACTGTCTTCTAAAACATCTATAATGGTAGCTAAAATTGTATTTTCTTCTAAATATTTAGTTTTGCAAATGCTTGTTATTTCTCTGTTGTAATAATCTTTTGGGAAATGTTCTATTAAATCTTTAAGCGTATATATTGAAAGCTTATGCAGCCTTAAAAGCCGTTGTTCTCCAACTCCTTTTAAAATTGATATATCGGAATTTAAGCTAATACCTTCCATAGCTATTCAACTGATATAATATAAAAATATAAAGGTTGACCGCCGTTTTGAATGTCAACATCTATATGTTTATATTTGGTTTTAATATATTCACCAATCTCATTAGCTTGCTGCTCTGTAGTTTGCTTTCCAAAATATATGCTTATAAGCTGCCCATTGTTTTGTTTAATCATTAAATCTATTAAATTTTTTGTGCATTGCTGCAAATTTTGACCTGTAATTTTAATTTCTCCATCAACAAGGCAAAGGCAATCTCCTTCATTAACTTCTATTTTATCAACAATTGTCTTCCTAACCGCATAAGTAACTTGGCCTGTTAAAACTGAATTTATTGCTTCGTTCATTTTTTCAACGTTAGACAAAACATCACATTCTAAGCAAAAACTTAAAGCTGCAGCTATGCCTTGAGGAATTGTTTTGCTTTTTAATATATATACATTTTTATTTAAGCAAAGCTTTGCAGCTTGTTGTGCTGCCAAAATAATATTTTTATTGTTAGGAAGAACTATAATATTTTTGGCGTTAACTTTTTCAATAGTTTCTAAAATATTATTTGCGCTTGGGTTCATAGTTTGTCCGCCTTCAATAACGGCATCAACACCAAGTTCATTAAATATGTTAATTATTCCTTCTCCAAAAGCAACTGAAACAATTCCAATTTCTTTTGGTTTTTCATTTTTAAATTCTTTAATATCTTTAGCATTTGCAATGTCTTTTAATTCAAGTAAGTTTGTGTGCTGAATTGACATATTTTCAATTTTTATATTATTAAGTTCCCCTTCTTTAATTGCATATTCAAGTACAGCACCGGGGTTTTTAGTATGTACATGAACTTTTAAAATGTTATCGTCGCAAACAACAACAATTGAATCCCCAATTGTTGATAAAAATTGTTTAAATCTAGCTTCTATTTGTTCAGCTTGCTCACCTTTTGGTTTATTAATATTAACTAAAAATTCTGTGCAATATCCAAAATCAGTATTCGAAGTAACAAATGGAGTGTAACTTGTTTTAGTTTGAATGGAACTAGAACCAGAATTGTTTTCTGCTATTTTAACTTCATATTCATCTTCATTTTCAACTTTATGGTAGATACTTTTGGCAGCACCTTCTAAAATACATAAAAGTCCCTTTCCTCCTGCATCAACAACCCCAGCTTGCCTAAGTTCTAAAAGCATATTTTTTGTATTTTCAAGCACTATATTTGCATATCCCAAAACATCTTGGCAAATTTGCACAATGTTATCTGTTCCGTATGAACATTCAATAGCTTTTTCGGAAATGGCAGCTGCTATTGTTAAAATTGTTCCTTCTTTTGGTTTCATAACTGCTTTATATGCAGTTTCTGAAGCTTTAATAAATGCAAACGCCAAATCATCGGCATTTATTGCTTGCTTACCTTCTAAACCTTTGGCAAAGCCACGAAAAAGTTGTGATAAAATAACGCCAGAATTTCCCCTTGCTCCTCTTAAAGAACCGTTTGAAGCCGCTTTAGCAACTTCATATACGTTTGGATTTTCAAGCTTTTCAACTTCTTTTGCGGCAGCAAGCATTGTTAATGACATGTTAGTTCCTGTATCTCCGTCAGGTACAGGGAAAACATTAAGTGAATCAAGAAGCTGTTTGTTTGCGTTAAGTTCATTGTAAGCGGCTATTATCATTTTTTTAAAAAGTTTTCCATTTATATTTGTTAAATTCAACGTGATGTCCTCCTAATTAGTAACTCTTATACCTTCAACAAATATATTAATTTGTCCGACGGTTAACCCAATGTTTTCTTTAATTTTATATTTAACCGTATTGATGAGTGTATTTGCTATTGCGGAAATATTTGTTCCATATTCAACAATAATGTGCAAGTCGATTGATAATAAGTTCCCGTTTTCAGAAATTTCGGAATTTTCAGAACTTTGGGATAGACATATTCCTTTTGTTAAACTTTCACGTTTTAATAGCTGAACAATTCCATCTTTAACGCTGCGAGCTGCCATTCCAACAATTCCGTAACAATCCATAGCAGCAAGCCCAGCAATTCGTGATATAACTTCATTTTCTATAGTAATTGTGCCAAATTCATTTCTAGTAATAATTGCCATAATAGCCCTCCTTTTGCTTTGTTAATTATAATTGTAATTATACATTACTTTCGCTTTAAATATCAATATTTTATATGCATTTAAATAATTAGTGCTTGACTTTTTATATTTAGTGAATTATAATAACTTAATATGGAAGCGTATCGAAGTGGTTATAACGGCCCTGACTCGAAATCAGGTGTACCTTTACGGGTACCGTGGGTTCGAATCCCACCGCTTCCGTTCTAAAGCCAGTAAATCTGCGAGGGTTACTGGCTTTTAATATTTACCATATCTAATTTCTGCACTACTTATTGATTTTAGTTAGCAATTATAATATAATTAGTTATTATATGTTTTAAACAACAAACATCTCTTGGCATTGACAAAATAAATCACATTAAAAAATTAAAAGATACAATGTGCTATTGGCATGTTGCCATAAAAAAAGGGGGGATATTAAGCAAGTTATATGTTTTAATGCACTTCTTTTTTATTAAGGTGCAAAATATAAAATTAAAAGATTTAAAGGGGAAAAGTTAAATGAGAAAACGAATTATAAGCAGTATACTTGCATTAGCAATGACCTTACGTTATTGCCAAGCGTTGGAATTATAACTGCTAAAGCGGCAGAAATTACAGTTGGAACAGGCGGAACATACGCCGGGCTAAATAGCGCAACTGGCGCCTTTACTAACGCACAAAGCGGTGATACTGTAAAGTTAGTTAGCGATATAACTGCAACAGGCGGTGCTGGTTTTGCCGGCAAATCGCTTACATTGGACTTGAATGGTTTTACATATACTCGCAATGTTGCTAGTGCTAGTGAATTTGCCATCAACGTTGCCTCAGGAGCAACGCTTACTATCAAAGACTCCTCTGCTGCAGGTACCGGCAAATTTTTAACAACAGGTTCCAATGGCTGCACTATAAACATAAGTGGCGGCACCTTAAACGTTGAGAGCGGCACGTTTCTAGCAGAAGGCATCGGCATTAGAACAATTGTCGGTCAAGTTGGAAGCAATTCTAATGCTAATATTAAAGGCGGCACGCTAACGTCGGATAGCGGCGGCACTAGTTCTTGCGTTTCTAACTTTGGCGCAGGCACCATCAATATTTCCGGAGGTACACTTACGGGGGTTATTGGCAACGGTGCCACGGGCACAATTAATATTACTGGTGGCGCAATTACATCATCTTTTGGAACTGTTGGTAACAATGCAGAAGGCATTGTTAATATTTCAGGCGGCACAATTACGTCAACCCAAAACGATCCAGCCGTTTCCAACGGAAGTTCAGGCAACATTAATATTACAGGCGGCACAATAGAAAATACTGGAACTGGCGTCGCAATTAGAAACCATTTAAATTCCTCAGGCAAAATTACTATAGGGCAAGACTCGGATAAAACAACTTTTATTACAAGTAAAGTTGCCGGAAGCCAAGGAACAGTTTATATTGATTCACCGGCTTCCGCTGCTACAAAATTACTTTTAGAAATTACAGGCGGAACAATACAAAATACAGCAACTACAGGCAATCAATATTCTGTATATTTCACTAAAGTTACGCTTCCAAATCTTCCGATTGTGTACTTAAATAGCGGCGGCACGGTAGGCAAAGTGTACCCTGCGCCTGTAACTTATACTGTTACATACAACGGCAACGGGAACACAGGCGGCACAGTTCCTACAGATAGCAGTAGTCCATACATAAGCGGTTCAAGTGTTACTATTTTAGGTAACACAGACAACCTTGAAAGAACAGGTTATACCTTTAGCGGCTGGAACACAAGTTCAAACGGCGCAGGTACAAACTATGCAGCAGGCGATACTCTTACAGTTTATGCCAACACAACGCTTTATGCAAAATGGACACAACCACAAACAACCCCAACTGCTACTATTGACTATGCAGCAGAACAATTAACAGGGCTTGTTGCAAACGCAAGCTACAAAATAAACGGCACAACTTTCACAGCCGATTCAAGCGGTAAAATTAACATTAACAGCGCATGGCTTGGCACAACAATTGATATTGTAAGAGCCGGCAATAATTCAAGCACTACAGACAGTACGGCGCAACCAATTGCTATTGCTTCTCGTCCTAGTGCACCGGAAGCTTCTGTTGTTACAATTGCAGCAGGAAACAGTGGAAGCAGTACTAAAATAACACTTGCTAATACATATGAATATTACATTGGCTCGTCTGAACCAACAAGCACAACAACATGGATAACAGGAAGCGCAACAACAGCAGATGTTGCAGTAATAAGTGGGCAACACGTTTATGTTCGTTTAAAAGCAACAGATATTGCGCCTGCGAGCATATATGTTGATGCTGGAGAGGTAGTAATCGGGAAAGATGCAGCAGCTTATACTATCACTTATAACGGCAACGGTAGCCTTGATACTATGTTAGAACAAGCTTTTAGATCAGGCATGGCAGAAAATCTTGCACAAAACACTTTTGCTCGTTCAGGCTATAGCTTTGTAGGTTGGAACACGCAAGCAAATGGAAAAGGCACAAGCTATAAAGGCAATCAAAATGTAATTTTAACATCAAGCTTAACCTTATATGCGCAATGGTCATACAATCCCCAAATTGATTAATATAGTAGATAACGACCTTAACTCGAAATCAGGTGCACCTTTACGGGTACCGTGGGTTCGAATCCCACCGCTTCCGTTTAAGCATGTTTCGCTTATATATAAAAATACAAAAGCGAAGGTTTTTTGCCTCCGCTTTTGTTATGTTAAAAACTATTTTAAGTTTTCAGGATTTAGGCATTTAAGTTCATCTAAAACAAAAATTCCGTCTTTGCGAATTAAAACATCATCAAAATATATTTCTCCGCCGCCATATTCCTTTGTTTGTATGCAAACTAAATCCCAATGCAATGTGCTTTTATTGCCATTATCTGCATCTTCATAGCAATTGCCCGGCGTAAAATGGAACGAACCCATAATTTTTTCATCAAAAAGCGTGTCGTTCATTGGTGTTGTTATATGTGGATTGACACCAATTGCAAATTCGCCAATATATCTTGCGCCTTCATCTGTATCAAGCACTTTGTTAATACGTTCAGAGTTGTTAGAAGAAGCGTAAACAATTTTTCCGTTATTAAATTCAAATGTTACGTCTGTATATACAAAGCCATTGTGTTCTGAAGGAACGTTATATGTTATTACGCCGTTTACAGAATCTTTAACTGGGGCAGTGTATATTTCGCCGTCTGGTATGTTGCAAAGCCCAACGCATTTAACAACGCCCATATTTTTAATTGAAAACGTAAGGTCTGTTCCTTTGCCTTTAATATGCACTTTATCTGTGCGTTCCATAAGCTTTTTAAGCGGTTCAAATGCTTCCGACATTTTAGCGTAATCTAAATTACAAACACTGTAATAATGATTTGCAAACGCTTCTGTGCTCATATGGGACATTTGCGCCATACTTTGGTTTGGATAGCGCAAAATTACCCATTTTTTAGTTAGTCTAACGTCAAAATGCACAGGTTGAACATATAACTTTGTGTGTAAATCAATTTTTTCTTGTGGCACATCTGCAAGCTCGTAAACATTTTGCGCTGCACGTATGCCAATGTATGCGTCCATTTGTTTCATGCGCAAAACATCAGCTTCCGCCATAATTTTTAATTGTTCTTCTGTTACATTAAGCAAAAGTTCACGGTCAATTGAATTTTCTAAAATGTTAACAACCGGAATTGCACCGATTTCGTATGCTTCTTTAATTAGCATTTTGGCAAGCGGCAAGCCATCTGTTCCTTTAACTTCTATTAAAACTTTTTCCCCTTTTTTAAGGGAACATGAATAATTTATTAGCTTTTTAGCCAATTCTTTTTGCATAGCTTCCATAAATTAAACCTCCATTTTATGTTAATTAAATGTGTTGACGTAATACACAATAACATATTATAATATTGCAGCGTAAGGAATGGTTAGGATAAAGAGTAACCGGCTGTTTTTATCCGCCTTTTTCCTATATTAGTTTGTATCTTTTTGCCTAATTAACGCCCTTTTAATTTTGCCCCCAACAGTTTTTGGCAATTCGTCAACAAATTCAATAATACGTGGGTATTTATAAGGTGCAGTAACATGTTTAACGTGTTCTTGCAATTGCTTCTTCAATGTTTTAGTTTGTTCCTCATCTTCTAATTTATTACGGTATTTTTGTGTTAAAACAACAGTTGCTTTAACAACTTGTCCTCTAATTTCATCTGGTGCTGCTGTTACGGCGCATTCTAAAACTGAAGGGTGTTCTAAAAGGGCAGATTCAACTTCAAATGGCCCTATTCTATACCCCGAACATTTAATTACATCATCATTTCTTCCAACAAACCAATAATATCCGTCAGAATCACGCCAAGCAACGTCACCTGTTTTATAATAGCCTTGCCCCATACATTTTTCGGTTAATTCATCGCTTTTGTAGTAGCATGTAAATAATCCCGGTGGCATATATTCTTTAATTCCCCTAACTACTATTTCTCCTTCTTCTCCATCTTCGCATGAATTACCGTTTTCATCAACTATATCAATATTATAAAGCGGCGAAGGTTTGCCCGTTGAACCCGGTTTTGGCTCGAACCACGGAAAGTTTGCAATTAAAACAGTAGTTTCAGATTGCCCGAATCCTTCTGTTAATTTTAACCCTGTTACAGCTTGAAACTTTTTATATATTTCGGGGTTAAGTGGTTCACCTGCAATACCAGCAGCTTTAATGCAAGATAAGTCGAATTTAGATAAATCTTCTTGAAGCATAAATCTAAACATTGTTGGAGGAGCGCAAAATGTTGCAACTTTGTATTTAACAATTTTCTCCAAAAGATTAAGGGGAACAAATTTATCCATATCGTATGCAAAAATTGCAGCACCACAAATCCACTGACCATAAATTTTGCCCCATCCAAACTTTGCCCAACCAGAATCGGAAACCGACATATGAAGCTTATTTTCTTCTACACGCTGCCAATATTTGGCTGTAACTATATGCCCTAACGGGTGTGTAAATGTATGAGTTACCATTTTTGGCATACCTGTTGTGCCAGATGTAAAATACATAAGCATTACATCATCATTTGTTGTTGCTTCTGTGCCTGTTGGGCGTTCAAATTGCTCGGAATATTTTGTTGAAAAGATTTCATCTTCAAATGTAAGCCAGCCTTTAGCTTCTCCGTCAACTATAGCTTTATTTGTAACGGTTTTACAATTAGGCATAGCTTCTTCAACTTGAGAAACAACAAATTCATCATTAACACAAACAAGCATTTTAACTTGGGCAGCATCGCATCTATAAACAATATCTTTTGCTGTTAGCTGTAATGTTGCCGGAATTATTACAGCCCCAATTTTGTTTAACGCAACGGCGCAAATCCAATATTCAAAGCGACGGCGCAAAATTAAAAGAACAGGGTCGCCTTTTTTAATTCCTAAAGCTTTAAACCAATTTGCGGCTCTATTTGAAAGGCGGCTTATTTCATCAAATGTTAATATTTTTTCTCTGTCTTTATCATCGCACCAAACCAAAGCAATTTTATTTTTATCACATTTTGCCCATTCGTCAACTATATCAAACCCAAAATTAAAGTTTTCGGGTATATTAACTTTATAATTTTGTTTAAAATCCTCGTATGATGAAAAATCTATACGAGGCAAAAATTTTTCAAGCATTAAAACCCCTCCTTTTAAAAAATTATTCTGCAATAACCGTTAAAAATTTTGCAGTTTTGCCAATTGCCCGTTGACCATGCGGTATTAAAGGATTGAAATATATGCAATCTCCTTCTTTAAGCGAAATGCGTTTTTTGCTGAATGTAACTTCAATTTCACCTTCAAGTACCATATTAAATTCTTGTCCTTTATGCGTAACTAATGCTGGGCAGCTTTCGGAAGGCTCGACTGTAACAAGCAAAGGCTCCATCATTTTGTGGGCAAATTTAGATGCAAGACTTGCAAACGAATAGCCTGCATAGCGGTCGACGCTTGCTCCGTTGTCTTTTCTAACAACACAGTAGTCTTCGAGGCGTGCTGTGCTTCCTGTTAAAATTTCGGTTAAATCAACATTAAATTTATGAGAAATATGGTACAAAACGCTAATTGGTATATTCACGCCTTCGTTTTCATAGTTTTCATATGTTTTAACGTCAACATCAACTTCTTTTGCCATTTCTTCAATAGATATTTCGTAAATTTCTCTAAGTTCACGTATTCTATTGCCTATTTGTTTAATTTCTTCCCTCATTTCTAATTCTTTCCTTTCTTATAATGCAATAAGCATATTTAGATATTAAATTGTTACTTATAAACATTTATTCGATTTTAGACGCAACAATTATACTATAAATGACAAGAAATGTACATTACAATTCTATCATATTTTATATATGCTTAGACAATCTATACTAAGTCTATAGGCTTTGAACCTTAAAATTAGGAAAATAAATTCCTTGTTTTTGCGCGTAGTTGTATGCTATAATAAAAACTATTATCGCTAATGCTTTTAAGTGTATTTATTATTTAATAAATTGTTTGATTAATTGTTTAATGATTAGAGGTTTTAATATGCTTGAGATAAAAAATCTTTTTGTTTCATTTAATACCAAAGAAGGAGAATTTTTTGCCGTAAATGATTTGAGCTTTAAGCTTGAAAATGGAAGCACGCTTGGTATTGTTGGCGAAAGCGGAAGCGGAAAAAGCGTTACTTCTATGTCTATTATGCGCTTGCTTCCCGAAAACGCAAAAATTAGCGGCGAAATTTTGCTAGACGGCGAAAATTTATTAAATCTTTCTGAAAAAGAAGTTTTAAAAATTAGAGGCAATCGTATTGCTATGGTTTTTCAAGAACCTATGACGTCCTTAAACCCAATACATACTTGCGGAAAACAAATTATGGAAGTAATGCTTGTTCATAAAGCGTTTGACAAAGAAGCGGCAAAAAAAAGAGCGCTTGAGCTTCTTGGGCTAGTTGGCATACCTTCGCCTGAAGTTCAATTTAAACGCTATCCTCACCAAATGTCGGGGGGAATGCGCCAGCGCATTATGATTGCTATGGCTTTGGCTTGTGAACCAAACATTTTAATTGCCGACGAACCAACAACAGCTTTAGATGTTACAATACAAGCGCAAATACTTGAACTTATGAAAGAAGTTAAAAAGAAATTAAATACTTCAATTATAATGATAACTCACGATTTAGGTATAGTTTCTAATATGTGTGAAAATGTGCTTGTTATGTATGCCGGGCAAGCTGTTGAATATGGAAATATAAGAGATATTTTTAACAATCCGCTACACCCATACACAGAAGGATTGCTTAAAGCTATACCACGCATTCCTAAATCAGATGAATTAGGTGAATCGGAAAATGGAAAAGCTGAAAGGCTTGTTCCAATTGAAGGAACTGTTCCAAATTTTATGGAAATGCCTAAAGGTTGCAACTATAACCCGCGTTGCCCGTATTGTATGGACATATGCAAAAAAGAAAAACCAAAATTTTTAAATGCTTCAGATGTTTCAAATACAAATATTGGCAACGGGAGAATGGTTCGTTGCTTTAGAATTAAACAAGATTAGGGGGTGATATGTAAATGCCATCTGTTTTAGTTAAAACAGAAAATCTTAAAAAATATTTTGAAACACGAAATAATAACGGTTCAAAACGAATATTAAAAGCGGTTGATGACATTACGTTTAGCATATTTGAAGGCGAAACATTTAGCCTTGTTGGAGAAAGCGGTTGCGGCAAAAGCACATTAGGACGTTCAATTTTAGCGTTATACCCTCCAACCGGAGGAAAAATTTACTTTAAAGACAAAGATATAACAAAACTATCAGGCAAACAGTTAAAAGATTTTCGATACGATGCACAACTAATTTTTCAAGACCCATCCGCTTGCTTAAATCCAAGACGCACAGTTTTTAATATTCTTTCCGAACCTTTTATTATACACAACCTCTATGACAAACAACAGCGCACAAAACGAATTTTAAAGCTTATGGAATTAGTTGGGCTTGCGTCTTATTACAAAGACAGATTCCCACACGAAATGTCCGGTGGGCAAAAACAGCGCATAGGTATAGCAAGAGCGCTTGCACTTGAACCTAAGCTTTTAGTTTGCGACGAACCTGTTTCGGCACTTGATGTTTCAATTCAAGCGCAAATTATTAATCTTTTGGAAGATTTGCAAAAGGAATTAAAATTAACATATCTATTTATTTCTCACGATTTAGCTGTTGTGCATCATATTAGTAAAAGAGTTGGTGTTATGTATTTAGGCAAGCTTGTAGAAATTGCAAGCAGAGATAGCCTATACAAACATAAGCTACACCCATACACTAAAGCATTAATTTCAGCAATTCCAATGATTGATGATTACGACGGCGCGGAAGAAAGAATTATTTTAGAAGGAGATTCTGTAAGGCCTTCTTCTGGCTGTTCTTTTCATACACGTTGCAGTCAGGCGACCGAAAAATGCAAAACTGAAATTCCAGAATTAAGAAAAGTTTTAGATGAGCATTATGTTGCTTGCCACAACGTTAATATAAGTAAATCAAGTAATAAAATAGCAAATAAGGAGATTAAAGCATGAAAAAACTTTTAAAAACAGCATTAAGCTTAGTATTAGCAACATCTTTTTTACTAACTTCATGTAACAAAGCTGAGGATGTTAAAGCTAAAGAAAAAGTTGCTGTAGTTGGTATAGCAACGGATTTGGCAACACTTGACCCTGCGAACGCATATGAAGTTTATGCCGTTATGATGTTTTACCCTATGTATGATAATTTATTCAAACTTGTGGGCGAGAATATGTCTACACCTGAACCTTGTCTTGTTGACAGCTATGAAGTTGATGGAACAAGCACAACATACACATTTAAATTAAAAGACAATTTAAAATTTGCTTCAGGAAATGCATTAACATCAAAAGATGTTAAATGGAGCTTCGACCGTGTTAAAAATTTAAAGTCTAACGCTTCATTCCAAGCAGAAGGTGTTGTTTCTATTGAAACACCAGACGACAAAACAGTTATAGTTAAACTTTCAGAACCAGATGCTTCATTTTTTGCAAAGCTTGCCGGTAATGCATTTTGTGTTTTAGACAGTGAATTGTTAAAGAAAAACGGAGGCGATGATTCAGAAAACGCTTCAACCCAAGATAAAGCTAGAGAATATCTTGATAAAAATTCAGCTGGTTCAGGGCCATATAAACTTGTTAGCTGGACACCTAATACAGAACTTGTTTTAGAAAGAAACGACAATTATTGGGGAGAAAAGGCTAAACTTGATAGAATAATAGTTAAGGAAATACCAGACCCAAATACACAAGTTCAAATGCTTAAAGCAGGAGAAATTGATGTTGCGTTTTCAATTAATGCAAACCACACAGCTCCTCTTGAAAATGACAGTAATATAGAAGTTTATGCAAAGTCTTCAGCCGTTATTTCATTTTTAATGATGAACAACGACGAAACTATAGGCGGGCCTTTGGCAGACTCAAAAGTTCAACAAGCAATAAGATTAGCTATAGATTATGAAGGTTTGAAACTTTTATGTGGACAAGGAACCCTTCTTCCAATGGCAAACGTTCCAAAAGGTTTTGTTGGGGCATTAGAAAGAGAACAAGGACAAGATATTGATAAAGCAAAAGAGCTTTTAGCAGAAGCAGGATATGAAAATGGCTTTGAAGCTGTTTTTACAGTTGCAAATTATGACTCTGAAGGTATGCCGTGGTCTATTATGGCACAAAAAATTCAATCCGACCTTGCAAAAATCGGAGTTGTTCTTAAAATTGAAACTGCCGAAATTGGTGTTGTTATTGAAAATTACAGAGCAGGAAAAAGCAAGTTTTTAATTATGCACTGGTCCCCAGACTATTTTGAATTAAACAACCAGCTTGCATTTATTCCGGGAAATAACGTTGGCTTACGTGCAAATTGGAAAGCAACAGACAACCAACAACTTGTTGACCTTGCAAATCAAATTAAAGGTAACCTTGACCAAGCTTCAAGAGAAAAACAATCTCAACAAATGCAACAAATTTTAGCACAAGAAAGTCCATTTGCATTTTTACTTCAACATCCAAAAGTTTTTGCTGCTTCAACTAAATTAAAAAATATAGAATATAATGATATGTGCAAACTTCA
>CAZHPA010000025.1:0-13261 GCA_964533945.1 uncultured Defluviitaleaceae bacterium | reverse complement strand
GCTTTCTGTGCTTGATATGGCTGACTAATATATTTAAAGCAAAAAAAGCAGGGAATAATTCAACACTCGTTCCCTAATAAGCTTTAATATGCGGTTAGATATATGGCAAATATAGAACGCAACGATATGTGCAAACTTCAGCTTTCTGTGCTTGATATGGCTGACTAATATATTTAAAGCAAAAAAAGCAGGGAACGATTTAACATTCGTTCCCTAATAAGTTTTAATAGGTGGTTAGATATATGGCAAGATACGTTTTAAGAAGACTTTTGTTTACTGCTATATTATTATTTGGCGTAACAATTATGGTATTTTTAATTTCTCATTTAGTTCCAAGCGACCCTGTTTCAACAAATTTAAGTCAGTCTGCTCTTTCAGACCCTGAAATTGTTGCTGCATATAGAGAAAAATGGGGATTAGACAAGCCTCTTTACGAGCAATACTTTATATATTTAAAAGGATTATTAAAAGGCGATTTAGGAACTTCAATACGAACAAACCGTCCTGTGCTTGAAGATTTGGCAACATATTTTCCAGCAACGCTTGAACTTTCTATTGCCGCAATGATTGTTGCGGTTATTTTTGGAATAATATTTGGTATTTTATCGGCAATATATAGGAACAAATGGATAGACCAAATAGTTCGCGCAATTTCTGTTGCCGGCGTTTCGATACCAAGCTTTTGGTTTGCGCTTTTAATGCTATATGTATTTTTCTATAAATTCGGGCTTTTTCCTGGCCCGGGCAGAGTAGGTTCAAGAACTATTGCCCCAACAGGAGGAACAGGACTATATATTTTAGATGCATTAGTTTCAGGAAATAGCGCACTGTTTTCAGATGCACTATCACATATTATTTTGCCATCAATTGTTTTAGGATTTTTTACAATGGGCTTAATTACAAGGCAAACACGTTCTAATTTACTTGAAGTAATGTCTATGGATTATATTAGAACAGCAAAAGCAAAAGGTCTTTCAAGAGCTCAAATAGTTAGAAAGCATGCATTAGGAAATGCAATTATACCTGTTATAACTGTGGCTGGTATGGGTTTTTGCAATCTTTTAGGCGGAATGGTTTTTGTTGAAAAAATTTTTGCATGGCCTGGAATTGGTCAATATGCATATCTTTCTGCAACAACACTTGATTTTCCTGCTATCTGCGGCGTTTCGTTGTTAATTGCTGTAAATTATGTTGTTATAAACTTAGTAATCGACTTGCTATACGGAATAATCGACCCACGGGTTAGATACAGTTAAAGGGGGTAGAAGCTATGGAAATTTTTAAGCAGAAAAGTATATTGTTTAGAATAGGGTTATTTATTTGCGGTTTTTGGATTTTAACTGCAATTTTAGCGCCTCTTCTTCCAATGCATAACGTATATGAGCAAAACCCCTTACTTGCTTTCACCCCTCCGAATTCAACGTATTGGTTCGGAACAGACAGCTTGGGGCGTGATGTTTTTAGCAGGGTAATTATGGGAAGCAGAATTTCTATTTCTGCCGGACTTATAACTGTTGTTATAGCATTTATAATTGGAACGACTTTTGGTGGTATTGCCGGATACATAGGCGGCGTTGTTGATGATGCTATGATGCGCTTTTCTGAAATGATTATGTCGTTTCCGCCAATTATTTTAGCTATGGTTATAGCTTCGGCGTTAGGACCCAGCATAATGAATTCAATTTTAGCAATGGCTATTATTTGGTGGCCAAACTATGCAAGGTTAATGCGAAGCTTAGTTTTAACACTTAAAGAAAACGAATATATAACAGCGGCAAAAGCGCTTGGTGCAAATAGCTTTAGAATTTTATTTATAGAAATATTTTTAAATAGTTTAGGGCCGCTGCTAATAATGGCAACACTTGATATAGGGAATGCTATTTTAGTATTTTCGGGGCTTAGCTTTTTAGGTTTAGGAACACAACCTCCAACACCCGAATGGGGCGCAATGGTTTCAGACGGCGCATTATATTTTAATTATTGGTGGATTGCAACATTCCCCGGAATTTCTATTTTTATGGTTTCTATGGGGGCAAACTTTGTTGGCGATGGGCTTAGAGATTTCCTAGACCCTAAGTTAAAGAAACAAATATAAAATTTAAAAAGAAGGGCTTGTAATGAGAAAATTTGAATTTTGGGTTAATTGGCTTAAAGCTGTAAGTGTTATATTTTCGTTGTTTGGAATTTTACTATCGCTTTTAAATCAATTGCCCATATTCACTTTGCCGCTTAATAAGTATATAAATTCTGCTTTTTGGGCAAGCGGTGAGGTTTTAAGTTCTGAAATTGTAAAATATCAAAACTGGATTTATTGCTTAATAGGTGCAGTATGCCTTATGATTGGCATTTTAATTTTTTGTATAGTTAATAACCCGTTTAGAAAAAAGGAAATGTGGGCATGGAATTGCTTGTTTATTTCAACTTTAGCATGGTTTGCAATAGATGAAACTGCTTCAATATATTTTGGAGTTTATGCTAATGCAATATTTAATATTGGGTTTTTCCTTTCAATTTTAATACCGTTAATTTTAACAAAAAAATATTTTTATTATTAAAAAGATTAGAAAGAAGGAGTGTTTTACAATGGAATTAATAAAAATAAAAGATTTAGAAGCAATTGGTTTACCCGGCTTTGATATGAGAAAGATTTTTAATATAAATAAGGGAGAAAACGTAGAAATTAGTTTTATAAAAATAATGCCCGGTATGCGCATTCCAGAAACGGGCTTTAGCTGCCATGATAAAGACGAATATTCTGTTATCGTTGGAGGAGAAATTTTTACAAGCGTTGAAGGGGAAGACTTTGTTATTTCTGAAGGAGATGCAACTTTAATTAAAAAAGGCGAGAAGCACTGGTGCAGAAATGATAAAGACGTTTCTTGCACCCTTGTTTGCGTCATGGTCTAAAAGTTTTTGCCATAAACTTGATTTTAATGTAATGCTGTGATATTCTTTTTGGGGCGACTCTTTTATTTATATTTAAACAATTTAGGAGGAATAAAATGTTAGATGTAAAAGATTTAAGAGCAAATTTTGAAGGAGTTAAAAAACTTCTTGCAAAAAGAAACAAAGATTTCGGAATAGATAAATTTCCAGAACTTGATATTTTGCGCCGTGAATCTATAGCTAAAATCGAGGAGCTAAAAAGCAAGCAAAACAGCATTTCAAGGCAAGTTCCAATAATGCGCAAGCAAGGAGAAAACGTTGATTTAATATTGGAAGAAATGAAAGAACTTTCAGAAGAAATTAAACAATTAGAGCCTAAAGTAAGGCAGCTTGATGAAGAAATTTCAGATTTTCTTTTAAATATTCCAAATACTCCTAATGAAAAAGTGCCTGATGGTTTTGATGAAACTTCAAACCTTGAAGTTCATAAATGGGGAGAAGCGCCTAAATTTAATTTTGAACCTAAGCCCCATTGGGAATTAGGGGAAAGCTTAGACATTTTAGACCAACCAAGGGCAGGCAAAACAACAGGTACAAGATTTACAATTTATAAAGGAATGGGTGCAAGGCTTGAACGTGCAATAATTAATTTTATGTTAGATACCCACGTAGACAAGCACGGGTACACCGAAGTTTTCCCTCCTTTCTTAGTGCATAGAAGAAGTATGCTTGGAACAGGGCAGCTTCCTAAATTTGAAGAAGATTCTTTTAGAATTTCTGGAACAGATTATTTTTTAGTTCCAACAGCAGAAGTTCCTGTAACTAATATGTACCGTGAAGAAGTTTTAGATGGAAGTAAGCTAACAATTAAGCATTGTGCATATACTGCTTGCTTTAGGGCAGAAGCAGGGGCAGCAGGTAGAGATACAAGAGGATTAATTCGTCAACATCAATTCAATAAAGTAGAGCTTGTTAAATTTTCAAAACCAGAAAATTCATATGAAGAATTGGAAAGCTTAACAAGAGATGCAGCAAACATATTAGAACTTTTAGAACTTCCATATCGCATAGTTAGACTTTGCGGCGGAGATTTAGGCTTTTCTTCCGCAATGACATACGATATTGAAGTTTATATGCCAAGCTATGGGCGCTATGTTGAAATATCAAGCTGCAGCAACTTTGAAGCATATCAAGCACGCCGTGCAAATATAAAGTACAAAGACAATGTAAAAGATAAGGCGCAATTTGTTCATACATTAAACGGAAGCGGACTTGCTGTTGGAAGAACAACAGCCGCAATTTTAGAAAACTTCCAAAAAGCAGACGGCACCGTTTTAATTCCAAAGCTTCTTGTTCCATATATGGGCGGAATTGGCATTATCAAAAACAACTGATTCATGCTTGGCAGAATTGGCGTTCCAAAAACAAACTAACTCCATGCATTGGCAGGATTAGTGTTATCAAAAATAACTAATTTATGTTTGGCAAAATTGGTTCTACTAAAAATAACTAATTCATGTTTGGCAGAATTTATGTTATTAATAATACTAATAACAAAAACAAGGGGGTTAGGGAACGTTTTAAAAAACCTAAATCTTGAAACAGGCGTTCCCGTTTTAAAATGGAAACTTTCAAGCAATTTCTAAGAAAAAAAGATATAGAATTTTCCTTAAAACGCTATGGCGTTGATGCTTTGGGCAAAATGGCATTAGGGCTTTTTTCCTCGCTTATAGTTGGGCTTATTTTAAGAGAAGTTGGAAATAAAGCTGGAATTGAAGTTCTTTCAACAGTAGGAACAAAAGCTATGTCTATGACCGGAGCGGCAATAGGTGTTTCTGTTGCAATGGCTTTAAAAGCGCCGTTGCTTGTTGTTTTTTCATCTGTTGCAACAGGATTTATAGGGAATGAACTAGGAGGACCGGCAGGTGCTTTTTTAGCAGCTGCTATTGGTGCCGAATTTGGTAAAGCTATATCAAATGAAACAAAAGTTGATATTATAGTAACTCCAATTACAACAATATTGTTTGGCGCAACAGTTGGAACTTTAATTGGCCCTTTAATTAATAACTTTATGATTGCAGCCGGAAATGTTATAATGTGGGCAACAGAACTTTTACCGCTTCCTATGGGAATTTTAGTTTCTGTTATTATGGGGCTTATATTAACGCTTCCAATTTCAAGTGCTGCTCTTGCAATTATGTTAAATTTAGGTGGAATTGCAGCAGGGGCGGCTTGTGCCGGCTGTTGTGCGCAAATGATAGGGTTTGCAGTTAGCAGCTACCGGGAAAATAAAGTAAGCGGTTTAATATCGCAAGGGCTTGGAACTTCAATGTTACAAATTCCAAATATAGTTAAAAACCCTTTAATTTGGATACCCCCAACGGCTGCAAGCGCTGTTGTTGGCGCTGTTTCTGCCGCTGCGTTTAAAATGGAAAACATATCAAGCGGTGCAGGTATGGGAACTTCGGGGCTTGTTGGGCAATTTGGAGCTTTTGCAGCAATGGGATATTCACCCAATGTTTTTGTTAAGGTGTTAATTGTGCATTTTGTGCTTCCGGCTATAATTTCGCTTTTAGTTTCAGAATTTATGAGAAAGAAAAACTTAATTAAGTTTGGAGATATGAGGTTGAACCAATGAAAATATTAGACACAACACTACGTGACGGCGTTCAAGGCTCGGAAATTTCATTTTCTGTTAGCGATAAGCTGAATATTGTTAAAATTCTTGACGATTTCGGCGTTTCCTACATAGAAGCGGGCAATCCTTCTTCTAATCCGAAAGACTTAATGTTTTTTGAAGAAGTTAAAAAGCTTGAACTAAAAACGGCAAAACTTTGCGCTTTTGGAAGTACAAGAAGAAAAGATGTTTCTGTGCATGACGATGCTAATTTAAAAGCCGTTTTGAAAGCAAATACCGACGTAGTTGTAATATTTGGCAAAAGCTGGGATTTACACGTCACAGAAGTGCTAAAAGCTTCTTTAGAAGAAAACCTTGCCATGATTTACGACACAATACAATTTCTTGCAACTGAAAATAAAAAAGAAGTTATTTTTGATGCAGAACACTTTTTTGACGGTTATAAGGCAAACAAAGAGTATGCAATTAAAGTAATAGAAACTGCAATAAAAGCAGGAGCATACAACATTTGCCTTTGCGACACAAATGGGGGCGTTTTGCCAAACGAATTATCTGCAATTGTTAAAGATGTAATAGGGCGCTTTCCAAATTCAAACTTTGGCATTCATGCACACAACGACTGCGGAGTTGCAGTTGCAAATTCAATTGTTGCCGCCGAAGCCGGTATTTCTCAAATTCAAGGAACTTTTATAGGCTTTGGCGAAAGATGCGGAAATGCAGATTTAAGCTGTATAATTCCAAATTTAATTTTAAAGCTTGGCATTAAATGCGACGGTAATCTTTCTATGCTTTCAAAAGCAGCTGCTGCAATTTCTGAAATATCTAATATGAATCTTGAAAGCAACAAGCCATATGTTGGAGTTGGTGCTTTTGCTCATAAAGCTGGAATGCACGCCGATGGGGTTTTAAAAAATAGTGTGTCGTTTGAACATGTTAACCCCGAAGCAGTCGGAAATAAAAGACGCTTTTTAATTTCAGAAGTTTCTGGCAAAGGTGCTGTTTTGGAAAAAATTAAACCATATGCAGAACTTGACAAAAACTCTCCGCTTGTTAAAGAAATTATAGACAAATTAAAAGAGCTTGAACATTTCGGTTATCAATTTGAAGCGGCAGACGCAAGTTTTGAGCTTTTGGTTAGAAAAGTTATTGGAACATATAAAAAACATTTTTCTCTTGTGTTTTATAAAACGATTGAAGAATTTCCGGCTCCCGAAGGAGAACTTCCGGCGCTTGCAACCATTAAAGTTGAAGTAGATGGAAAAACCGAAATGACAGCAGCTTCTGGGCATGGCCCTGTAAATGCTTTAGACTTGGCACTTAGAAAAGCGTTAAGTGTTTTTTATCCTTCTCTTTCTAAAATGCACTTAACAGACTATAAAGTGCGTGTTTTAGAACAAAATAATACAACTGCCGCTAAAGTTCGGGTATTAATAGAAAGTACAGATGGTATATCAACATGGACTACTGTTGGCGTATCAAACGACATAATTAAAGCTAGTTTAACAGCTTTAATTGATTCAATAGACTATAAGCTTTTAAAGGAGGCATATTAGATGACTATAACTCAAAAGATTTTGGCAAGTCATATTAAAAATGGGGCAACAAGCATTAAAAGCGGAGATTTAATTTTAGTAGATGTTGATATAGTTTTAGGAAACGATATTACATCACCTGTTGCAATAAAGGAATTTCAAAAAATAGGTGTTAACAAAGTGTTCGATAAAGACAAAGTTTCACTTATTATGGATCACTTTACACCAAATAAAGATATTAAAGCAGCCGAACAATGTAAAATGTGTAGAGATTTTGCTAAACAATTTGATATAACACATTTTTATGAAACAAGTGGTGTCGAACATGCCGTTTTGCCTGAAAAAGGCATTGTTACAGGAGGAAACGTTGTAATCGGTGCAGATAGCCACACTTGCACATATGGCGGAATTGGCGCATTTGCAACAGGCGTTGGCTCAACCGATATGGCTGTTTGTATGGCAACAGGCAAAGCATGGTTTAAAGTTCCCGAAGCTATTAAATTTGTTTTAAAAGGCAAACTTAACAAATGGGTAACAGGAAAAGACGTTATTTTACACATTATTGGAATGATAAGCGTCGACGGCGCTTTATATAAATCTATGGAATTTTGCGGCGAAGGCGTTTCAGAACTTTCAATAAGCGATAGACTTTGCATTTGCAATATGGCTATTGAAGCTGGAGCTAAAAACGGCATTTTCCCTGTTGACGAAAAAACAATTGAATTTGCAAAAAAAGCCGGCGCAAAACCACCTGTTGCATATACTCCGGATGATTTTGAAGGCGACTACGAACAAGTTATTGAAATTGATTTATCAACAATAACTTCAACAGTTTCTTTCCCTCATCTTCCTGATAACGTTAGAACGTTCGACAATATGCCACTTGTTGAAATAGACCAAGTTATAATAGGCTCATGTACAAACGGACGTTTGGAAGACTTAATGCTTGCCGCAGAAATTTTAAAAGGTAAAAAGGTTGCCAAAGGAGTACGTGCAATTGTTATACCTGCAAGCCAAAAAATATACGAAGAAGCACTTGAAGCAGGGCTTTTAAAAACATTTGTTGAAAGCGGCGCTATGGTTTCTGTTCCAACTTGCGGCCCTTGCCTTGGCGGACACATGGGCATTTTGGCAAAAGGTGAACGTGCTGTTGCAACAACAAACAGAAACTTCGTTGGAAGAATGGGTCATGTTGAGTCTGAAGTGTATCTTGCAAGCCCCGCTGTTGCTGCCGCAAGTGCAATAACGGGCAGAATTTCACAAGCTGAGGAGGTAATGTAACATGGCAAAAGTAATTAAATATGGAGATAATGTTGACACAGACGTTATTATTCCTGCAAGATATTTAAATACAACAGATAAAAAAGAACTTGCAAGCCATTGCATGGAAGATTTAGATGAAAACTTTGTAAAAACCGTTCAACAAGGCGATATTATGGTTGCCGGAAGAAATTTTGGCTGCGGCTCATCAAGAGAACATGCGCCAATTGTAATTAAAGAAAGCGGAATTTCACTTGTTATAGCGCAAAGCTTTGCAAGAATATTTTATAGAAACTCAATTAACATAGGGCTTCCTATTATTGAAAACGTTGAAGCTGCTACAGAAATTGAAAACGGCGACGACGTTGTTGTAGATTTAAAAGGCGGAGTAATAACAAACAAAACGCAAAACAAGCAATATTTTATTTCACCTTTCCCTGAATTTATACAAAAAATTGTTGAAGTCGGTGGGCTTGTCGAATTGGCAAAAAGAGGTGACATTTAATGGATTTTAACATAGCTTTAATAAAAGGTGACGGAATAGGTCCTGAAATTATTGAAAGCGCTTGCAAAGTTTTAAACAAAATTGGCGAAAAATATGAACATACTTTTAACTTTAAGGAATATTTAGCGGGAGGCTGTGCTATAGATGAATGTGGCATTCCCCTTCCAGATGAAACAGTTGAAGGCTGTAAAAACAGCGATAGCGTTTTATTAGGGGCTGTGGGCGGCGCTAAATGGGAAACTTTGCCGGGACACTTGCGCCCTGAAAGAGCATTGTTAGGGTTGCGTTCAAAATTAAACTTATATGCAAACATTCGCCCTGCAAAATTATACTCTGCATTAGCACAAGCTTGCCCGTTGCGTGAAGAAATTTGCAAAAAAGGGTTTGATATTTTAATAGTCCGCGAATTAACAGGCGGCATATATTTTGGAAAGAGCGGAAGAAACACTTTAGCCGACGGAACACAAGAAGCATACGATACAGAAACTTACAGCGAACAAGAAATTATTAGGATAGGTAAGGTTGCATTTGAAGCTGCAATGAAACGCTCTAAAAAACTTACAAGTATTGATAAAGCAAATGTGCTTGAAAGTTCACGCCTTTGGAGAGAAAAAATGCATGAATTAGCTGCTTTATACCCTGAAGTTCAATATGAAGATATGCTTGTTGATAACGCTGCAATGCAATTAATTAAAAACCCTGCGCAATTTGATGTTATAGTAACATCAAATATGTTTGGCGATATTTTGTCCGACGAAGCGTCACAACTAACAGGTTCTATAGGAATGCTTCCTTCTTCATCTTTAGGGGAAACAACATGCGGAATTTATGAACCAATACACGGTTCGGCACCTGATATTGCTGGCTTGGGCATAGCTAACCCAATTGCAACAATACTTTCCGCTGCTATGATGTTAAGATATTCTTTTAATCTTCAAAAAGAAGCAGATGCAATAGAAGCAGCTGTTGACAGCGTTTTAAACAAAGGCTACAGAACGGCGGATTTAGCTAAAACAGCAACGCTTTCAACTAATGAAATAACTGAAAAAATTGTTGAAGAAATTTAGTTTATTTATTTTGACATTAACGGCAATTGCTTGTGTGGCAGTTGCCGTTAATTTAAATAGACCTAACGAAAAAGCTAAAACTGCCGAAATATATTATTACAAAGAACTTTTGAAAACCATTGACTTAACAAAAGCAAAAGCTGAAAAGCTTAATTTTCCGGAAGCGCCCGAAGTTGTAATTGAAGCGACTAAGGAAGGTATATTTTTTTCAACTTCTAACTGCAAAGATAAAATTTGCGTAAATAGCGGAAAGCTTTCTTTAATTGGAGAAACTGCTGCTTGCCTTCCTAATGGGATTTTAATAAAATTAAATTAATATGAGCAAATATAGTTTTTTAATTTATTAAACATTTGAATAATGTTTGTTTTCGAACTGATATTCATATTCATTATTTAGAAAAAGGTAAAGACCTTTCTTTATAAAAGAAGGAAAGGTTTTTTCTTTATAAGTTTCTTTATAAAAGAATTAAAGACTTTTTTATTTATAAGTTTCTTTAAAAAAGAAGCAAAGAAACCAAGTGGGTTGCGACCACGCCCTCTAAACGCTTTTTTAAATCTTCTGCTTTTTTCCGTATCCCTCTTTTTAGTTTATATCAACAACCCCATGGCTAGTATAAGTTTTTATATACATAATTTAGAAGTTAACATAATGTTGACATTTTTAACTGGCATTTTCATGTTATAATAATAGTGAAAAACTAAATTATTAGTTTCTAAATTTTTTTAATAAAAAAAAAGGGGGGTTAAAATAATGGAAGAAACCGAAAGATATAACTTATTTACTGCCAAATTTATACTTGGTGAAACTTACAAAGAAAGTTATGAAAATACCATAAAATTATTTAGTAAATCTGAATTAATAAAATTTCAAAGCCCAACAGATGTTTTAGCAAAGATTGAAGACTTGCTAAATGGTAGCAGTCTTTATGAAAGAATTTTAACATCTAATTCCAAGCCTAATGATGAAGGTTTTGCGCAATTATTATCAGAAGATAAAATATATTTAACAAACTTAGCAACCGTTGATGCGCTTTATGACTCAGGAATTTATAAGTTTACAATAATTGCATCAGATGAAAACCCTTGTGATTATTGCAAAAGCATGAACGGCAAAACGTTTAGCATGTTTGAAGAACATAATTTGCCACCGTTTCACCCAAATTGTAAATGCCGTGTTGTTCCAATAACAGAAGCAAGTCTTTTAAAATCTAAAGTTGAACCAATTAATACATATCTTAATCAAACTTTATCGAAAACTATGCCGCTAAGTTCAGGCTCTCAAAAATATACAACCGAATCATATAGTTCATACGAGCGTTCAGAAACTACCAGCTCTAACAACAATAATTCATATCCTACCACAGACTCATCGAAAATTACACAAACAAACACAAATAAAACTAGCTCACATAACCCATATAAATACTTAGGAATAAGCGATTCCGATTACAATGCATATATTAAAGGAACTTTAACAAAAAACGATTTATTATCAATAGCACAATCGGTTGCGTTATACAATGCAGCAAAAAAGCAAGGCTCTTATTACTATATGAACGTTGCGCATAATCAAGCTGCCCAAACAAGAATGAAATATGACAAAAACTATATAAAAAATGATAAGTATGACAACACTTATGGAGGAAAATTTAACCCCGATAAGCCAACTTCTATACCTAACAACCCACCAAAATTTGAAACACCAACAAAATTAATAACACAATCGCATCTTGATATTATCGAAAGCACAAAAGGCTTAAAGCCTAAAAAAGGAACGGATGAGTGGGATTTCTTGCAATCTAGCGTGTGGTATGTTGATAAATTTAGAGGGCAAGGAGATGAAAAAATAAAACCTTTTAAAGACCAATGGATTAATGGATATCGTGATATAATTAAAGAGGCGGCAAAGAAATATAATATTCCTGATTTTATGCTTGCTCAAGTTATACATATAGAAGTTGGCGGTGCTCCTTTGTTGGCTGATTATCCTGTTTATTTTGCTAGAAGTGCTGGAATAAAAGCTAACGGACATGATGTTGAAGACAAAACATCTTTTGGCAATACAAGCATGCAAGTTATAACAGCAGCGCAAACTTTAGGCTATGATGTGGAAAACTTGACACTATCAGATAAAATTGATATAGTTAATTTACTAATGAATGCAGTACAAGGTGTTTTTATTACAGCTTTGCACTTGTCGCAATTGAAGGAATATGATTTTGAAGGAAAAGATATAAACGACTTAACAGAAGCCGAAATAAATGTTATGGTATTAAGATATAATCAAGGCTTACGTAGAGATTTAGAATATTTACTTACTGACTATGACGAAAACACTAAAGCAAGATTTGAAAGAATGAGAGAGCTGCTTAAAGATTAGCAAGGTATGCGAAAGAAGGGGGACGCTATATTCAAATTACTTTGCATTACAAAGAACATTATAATTAAGATATTTAACGCTGCTAGAAATTTTCTAAAAAAATATAGAAAGCGTGACATACTAAGGTTTATCATTTCTATGCTACTATTGTGTATGCTGCTATTCTCTACGCTTATGACACTTATGTGCTCCGATGAGTTGATTTTGATTAATGGATGGGGTAGTCTTGATGAAGATGCATGGGCAGCTAGTGCTATATTTGGATATTTTAGTATTTTTCTTGCTATCTTATTCTTTGCTATTAACTTCAAGAAAAAATGGGTATTCGTAATTTCGCTCCTACTTACTTTATTAAATATCTATTCAATGATGCAAGCAGATAAAATAGCAGAGATGTTTTTGCCATAAAAGGTTTAAAAAACGAGGCAGCTATTTAAGGATTAGCAAGGTATACGAAAGAAGGGGGACGCTATATTTAAATTATTTTGTACTATAAAGAACATTATAATTAAGATATTTAACGCTGCTAGAAATTTTCTAAAAAAATATAGAAAGCGTGACATACTAAGGTTTATCATTTCTATGCTACTATTGTGTATGCTGCTATTCTCTACGCTTATGACACTTATGTGCTCCGATGAGTTGATTTTGATTAATGGATGGGGTAGTCTTGATGAAGATGCATGGGCAGCTAGTGCTATATTTGGATATTTTAGTATTTTTCTTGCTATCTTATTCTTTGCTATTAACTTCAAGAAAAAATGGGTATTCGTAATTTCGCTCCTACTTACTTTATTAAATATCTATTCAATGATGCAAGCAGATAAAATAGCAGAGATGTTTTTGCCATAAAAGGTTTAAAAAACGAGGCAGCTATTTAAGGATTAGCAAGGTATACGAAAGAAGGGGGACGCTATATTTAAATTATTTTGTACTATAAAGAACATTATAATTAAGATATTTAACGCTGCTAGAAATTTTCTAAAAAAATAT
>CAZHPA010000024.1:0-29537 GCA_964533945.1 uncultured Defluviitaleaceae bacterium | reverse complement strand
ATAATTATGAAACAGACAAGCGTACACCTGATATAAATTTTGCAATAAAAGCAGCGACTTATTTTAGTGTAACGATAGAATATATTTCGGGCAAGACAGAGTTTAGGCATCAATAGGATATGAAAATAAGCGTCAAAAAAACTGAACAACTTATGAAAATAATTTCTGCTATGCCGCAAATCGAAGGACAGAAAATGATGGATGACTTGGTAAGTCTTTTAGAATTATCCAATGAATATGGCACTAATACTCCTGTTTTAGTTGGCATTATCAACACTATACCAGATTATCGTCGCATTTTATCAGGCTATAGTAGCATTGAAAAAAGTTTAGTAAGAACGGCAACAGAATTGAAACACCAAAAAATACAGCCTGCATTAATACAGGCTGCTTGTGGCGATAAATCTTTAGCTTTATCTGATTATGTTTTGGATTCGTCCAAGACAATGTTCGATGCACTTCGAGTTTGTTCAGATATGCTCGAAAAAGAGTTAAAGCATACACTAAAATAAAAAGTTTAAGAATAGAACAGCAATTTCAAAACCATTTTCACGGAGGAAAAGCTTGTATTTGAGGCAATTCTTCCACATCAAGCCAGTTTTGTTTATATTATTTTATGTTAAAATTAACGGTACATATCAAATTGACAAACAAGCCATAAATTAATAACTAGAACTGGAACTAGCTATCTGTATTTTTATTATGTGCTTAGTTCGATTTTTGTTACCTATATGAATGTTTTTTTCATTTATAATGGCAGGGTGTTTTTTTACTTGATATTTATATCTTGGCTCATATAAGGCAGTAGTATACAAAATAGTTGCTAATAGGGTTGGGGTTAGTTGGAATGTGGAGGAAAGGAAGTAAAAAAGGTAAATTTTCTACTCCATTATCCTTTAAAAATTTGCGTTTATACTACCATACTGCCTCAATTTGTATCCCGCTTTATGCGATAATATTCTAACACTTCACAAACTGTACTATCTTCGCAAGTTTCTAAGACTTCTTCAGTAAAGCGATTACTTGCCACAATTTCTTTTATCATATGTAATTGCTTTTCGTCAAGGGCAGAGAATTTAGACCACCATTCATTCACAAGATTGCACTCGTCGTCATAATGATTCTTATATCTTTCCGCAAGCCGTACTCTAAGTTCTTCATCATATTTGCGACGGTAAATGATAAAGGCTTCTGGCATCCACAGAATTTTATTAAACTCATCAATGTCTTTACCGAAAGCTTCTTCAAAAAATTCTTTACCACGTCCAATTTTACCTTTAGTAGCATTCAGCACTGCTTGGATAGCACGTATAAATTTACGGCTCCAATGTTTTCCAATGTAATCTCGATTGCGAAAATATTCTGGGTCGTCAATGGGGTGATATTTCATTGGAAATGAGTAAATCGTTATTCCTAGTTTTTCACAAAGTTCAACATTGATTTTCATTCTATAATACAGCTCCTCCGGCTTGTCTTCAAAGTTGTAAAGTAGATAGTTAGACAAGTCTGTAATACCGTGTCTGGCCGCAGCTTCTATTGCCTTAACATAAACATCACACATAGAGTAATGGTCAAAGGCGATACGGAGGGGGCGAATATTAATTTCTGAGAGCTTTTTCATTTTTACATCAGTTACCAACCGTGCATCAACCCCTTGGTTGAAATCAATATAACGAGCACGTTTTAACTTCCTAAACACTTTATCGTAAAGAGGTCTAACAATTTTGTCAAACTCAATAATTTCATCTCTTGTTGCCGTTTCAGCATATAATAAATTTCGCTCTTCACGTTCACAATAAAACTCACCCGCGGCTTCTTCAACTATTCTCTCGGATAATTGATTATAAATTCCAACAATCTTTCTAATGTATGCTCTGATATTGTAATTATCTATCAAATTGTTAATCGCAACTCCATATTCACTTGGCGGCACAAAAGTTCCACCCTTTTCAAAGCCACACATTTTTATCTCATCTATAATTTTATCAAAATGCTTTGAAGCAAACACATTGTTATCCATCAAAAGAAGGTCTTTTTGAGCAATGAATCGGTTTTCAGTAATTTTAATCTGTTCCTTTAAACTAACGTAATTTTTATAGTCCGGCTCTAGCCGTGGAACAGCACAGAAAGCACACTTATTAACGCACCCTCTTGTCATATAGCCAAAATATGCGTTATTTGCAGGGTATTTATGGTCTATTTCTTCGAGGATAGAGTAGTCAAGTGGCAGTTCATCGATTATATCAGTATTACCTTCATCTAATATTCCAAGCGTACTTAGTAATCCGTTTATCGGACAAATGCCAGTTTCTGCAAATATTTCCTCGGGTAAAATAGTTGAAGTAATACCACCGACAAGCATTCTACCATCCTCTTTGCAGAATTTTTTTGCATAGTTAATGGTGCTGACAGTTTTACTCCAGTAAAACGTGAATAGTGTGGTAACGCCTACTACATCAAATTTTGGAAAGTCCTCTGCCTTATATCGCAGTCTATACACTTTCAGCCTACTCTCAAGCTCACCTCCTCGAAAATCAGAAATAGCCTCTAGGGGAGCTAATTTGCCTGTTCTTATATGTTCAATCAATTTTGGGAAATACTTGCCTAAAGCTGGAGTTGCCACTTCATCATAAAACTCCTCGCAAAGAAGTCTTGCAGCAAACTCTTTTAGATTTCCTTTGAAAAACGCACATCATCATTACAGCGGTCACGATAATATGTGGATAATTTCATTAGACCCATTGGTGGATATTTATTATTATAATTTGGTTCAATAAGTAGTACTTTTCGATTCATTGAAGTTCTTCCTCAATCCTTTTGATTATAGATTCAGCAGTTTCTTTATCGGTTGAGGTGACAATAATGCTGAATATTTTAGAAATAAGTTTACGTTCTTGTTTGTTGTAAGTTGGCAGCTTATCAGTTCGCCAAGAAATTTTTGTATCCTTCACCTTGTCGTTTGGAGCGTGAGTAGCAATTGGAGTGGCTATGCTACTATGAGTTGTACGTTCTGTCTTGATTCGCTCGATTAAACGTCCCGTAACAGCATTGTCTTTTTCGTCAGCCTTTTGTTTCTCCTTTTCAATTTTAGCTTTCGCTTCTCCAGCCTTAACCTTCGCTTTTTCAATTTCAGCAAGTTCGGCTTCTCTGTGTATAGTGTTAACAAATTCACCTTTAGCTTCTTTTGCTCTAAACTCTGCCTCTTTCTTGGCCGCTGATTCAATCTTGTCAAATGCACTATTAATAGCAGAACCACCATAATAAATGGCCTTAAGCTCATCATTGAAATAGAGTTTTAACTCCCGTTCAAATAAATTGCGAGTATCGTTCTCCCTAAAATAATCTCTTTGGGAGTTTGGAATTAGGTCTTTTGCAACAGCATAAACCTCTCCGACAAAATAGTGATGACCCCTATCCTCTTTGAATAGTTTTTGCAAAGCATCATCATTACCTATTTGAATATTTTCTTTACGCAAGCGAAGTCCACGCATTTGACAATCTTTTTGGATTACTCCTTTAAACCTTGATATACCCCACCAAATCCAAGCAAGCAGATTGCCGTTTGCATCTATTATATCTTTGAATTCAAGACCAAAAATTTCGTCATCACCTTTTGAGGTTTTGAAGTTTGCTTTGTATTTTTTTACTACTAACTCGCCATTAAGAGTGATGTTATATTCATCTATACTATATTTAATCTTTTTAGCGTGTTCATGAATTTCACTTCTGAAAATAAAGGTGTTTATATAAGGCACTGGGGCCACAAATGATAGATATTCCTTAATCTGTGAGAAGTCGAGCAAATCAGTGTTTTCGTCATTAATGCCAATGAGTTCAACCTTAAACCAATGAGCGTCCACATCTGCTGTATCGTAAGTAGAAAATTCATTAATTTCATTCAGAACGTAATTCGCTGTAAGCTTTTCGGCATGTCCATTTTTAGAAATCAGTTCACGCATTTTTTGTGCGTTACAGCGCATAGTTGATATCACGGTTTCGCCTTTGAATGTTGAGGTGAAAAGCAACTCTTTACAATAGGCAAGCCCACAAAGCCTACCAATACCACGAAATCCTTTGTTTTCACCAATCCTTTTATCGGAATCTGCAATGTTTCCTAAAGTCCTTTTAAAATCAGCAGATGAGATACCAGTAGCATTATCTTCAATAATAATTGTACGTTTGTCGGATTCAAGCCAAATGTGAATATATCCTTCTTTCTGGGATATAAGTCCCTCACGCACAGCCTTATCAATCTGGTCACAGGCATTTTGTATGTACTCACGATAAATAACTTTCGAGTCTTGATACATCCCAGTCGTGAGATTTTCTAAGATGTTTGCTCCGAAAACGTATTCATTCAATGTGACACACCTCACTTAAATTGCTTGTATATTGGTTTTGGAAACTTTATCTTTAGCAATGAACGGAAAATCGGATTTTGAATCATATAATCACCTTGCTCAAGTCTAGTCAGCATATTCTTATAAGTACTTGGCAAACTACCATAATCTTTTGTTGCGGTTTCAATAGAATTTGTCCGACCATATGCGTGAGTAGAGCAGTTACCAGTAACACGTTGATGTATATTAGAACGAAATTGCTCAGCACCAAAGAGTACAACGCCAGGTGAGCGTCCACGTTCTGTAACATCAAGAATTTCCCTCAAAATTGGCGATGTTTTCGGTGTTTCTTTTGAGGCATACTTATTAAGCTCGTCAATAAATATGATTATTCTTGAAGGAGGATTAACACTCTGTTCAGCATCGTATTCACCTAACTTTAAGCTATAGATTGTCCTGACAGAATCACCGAAGACGAAGGCTTGTTTGTCTTCGGGTAATTTAGCTACATCAATAACGCAAATCTCATTTTTACCAATATGCTTTAATGCGTCTGTCAAGCGACACTCATTTTTATTAGCGTCGGGACGATTTGCAAACATATCATCATTTTTAGTAGCTTTGTTAATGATACGTTTGAACTTACGCCAACTCAAAACAGATATTTCGTTGGATACCATTTGCTGCGTGCCCTTTACCATTGGCTGCGAACGTTGAGAAAGTTCATCAACTTTTTCTCTGAAATCCTGCCAAGTTGTAACACGATCTCCACCAAAATCTGGGTCAGTATCGTTAATAATTTTACTGATAATTGCTTCCATTGTCTGCTGTGGGTCATCTACGTCGGCGAATAACATTTCAAGGCTTTCTTTGTCGTCCTCATAAGAATACTTGAATTTCTTTAGTTGCCCATAATCCATATATGATTTCACATCATCGGCTCCAAGATAAGTGCTTTGCTTGGCGAACGTGTTGCTTGAGAACGGAATATAGTATTTCACATTCTTAAACGGCTCTTCGAAAGACCAAGAGTTTCATAATCAGCGAATACTCTTTCTTTCTCATCTCGCTTGCCCGTACTAAAGTCGTTTGGTCTGTCTATTGCCATAAGGTCTTTACCCTTGACATTAAAAATAACAAATGCCACGCTATCATCTGCATCTTCTTCAGCCTTCAAATATTGATCTTGAATTGCTTTCATAAGGAACATAGCATAAGATGTCTTTGGTGCAAGTCCAGATATTCCAGATATGTTGAGATGAGCACCTTCGTGACCCAAAATAAACTTGGAATTGAGATTCACAGGCAAAGTAATCTCATCGTCCGTGCCCTCGTACATTTTAAGCGAGCCACAGACAAGAGGATTTTGTACTTTATCAAGACCAAGTGCCATAGTAATTTCTTCAGCAGTAGCCAAAAATACCCTTGCATTGTTATGAACAGGGGTATAGATATTTTTATTGTTGAATGATATTGCTGCTTCAGCGTAGTTCATTCCAACCCTCAATGTAGGTTCGTCAACAGTGACATCTCCGAAGTCACTGGATATAAAATTTGTTAAAAAACTTTGTGCATCTGTAATATGGGAAATATTCTCAATAACACCAAATGAAAATGACTTATCAATATGCTCAACTTTTACAATGTCAAATGCATGAAGTTTCAAATCGGAGTTTGTCCAAAAATTAAATTTATCCATTGTTGTAGGATTTTTTTCGGTTGCAAGCACCCGTCCTATAAGTTTGTTCACACTCATTAACATATCCTCCCTAAAATAAATGCAGAAAGCTCTCTGCACTCAGATATTTTGATTTCACAAACGATTCGGTAAGGTAAATAGGGTAAATGTGGTTAGCCCATCGTAAATCTGACCCATAACAAACAGGATTTCGTTCATTTATCAAATAAGCGCAAGTGTATCTACAAGGTCACTTTCTATGCCGTTATCAACATCTTCCTGTGTCACAAGGATTTTCTCAACTTTGAGTATCCCATCAAACGGAGTACGTGTATCTTTTTTATCTCTAAGCCGAATATACCAGACAGCAAATTGAATATCATCACCCAGATAATCACTTATAAAACAAGCCACTGGTGTTCGGTAATATAGAGGTAAATCTGCAATAAAACCGGGATTTGGTTTTCCATTAATATCCAAACAAACTTCTGGATTAAAATTTTTAGATACTCCAAGTACCCAACTATAATTATTCTTAAACATTTGGTATTTCTTCTTGTCAGCCTTACCTTCTTTTGTTGGCTTATATTCCAGTGACCCGTCTTTAACCAAATAATTGTCCTGATTAAGCTTACCCTCACGAACAAGCTCTGCGACTAGCTCTTTTTCACGTTCAATCATACGGTCTTGAATACATGCAGTTCCTCTATCTTCAAATTTCTTATCTGTATTTTTTGCTGTCTTGTATGGCAAGATGGTGGAAAATTCTAAACCTATACGCTTTAGTTCGGAACATTCATTCAGCTTTTTGGCAGTAGCAGTAAAAAAACCCGGTATGCCATCTGCATCAGCAATGTCAGGTAGAGACAGCACAATTTCACGCTTGAACTTTTCAGGGATAACTTTCTTGTTAACTCTATGGCAGCAACCTACTCCTATTTGCCCTGCAATTACAGGATAAATTACACTTCTACCACCAGAAAGCCTGTATGCAATATCATCAACTTTATACTTATTCCGCTTAATGAAGCACTGTGGCGAATACTGCTCTGATATTATCCCTATCATATCGCACATTGCCAAAAGTCTTTGGAATTCATTATTAAATGATTTAATTCGGTTCCTATAAGAGATTGCAGCTTCAAGTTTGATTGGATAGGCTTCTTTGAATTCTGCTACAATTGAAGCAAACAGCAGGTCAACTCCGTTTGCAAAACCTGATATAAACTCTGAATAATCAGCCTCTATTGCAAGCATTATTTCACGTCTAAGCTCCGATTTCGCATGTTCAGCGATACTTTCGCCAATATCCCTATGCCCTGTAACACAGATGGATTTGAACTTTTTCATTAGAATAAAATCCTACTAAATACATAAAATAGAATAATAATCTACTAATTATACAATAAAGTGATTATTTAATCTACTTTTATTTTAGAGTAGATTATTGCTCTATAATGGAATGAAGATTGGTTATAATAATGAAAGGCTGGGGTAATATGATAGGGGAGAGATTACTGGATTTGCGAAAGGATGCCGGGTTGACGCAAGATGAATTAGGTGCTATTTTAAATTTGAATAAGCACTCTATTTCTTCATATGAAAGGGACAAAGGTGAGCCGCCTGATGAAGTCAAAATCAAGATTGCAAAATACTTTTGTGTATCAATTGATTATTTATTGGGTCTTACCGATAACCCGAATCCCTATTCAGAAGATAGAAAACTCATTCGACTGCCTGTGAATTTCCCTACACATATGATTGACGATGTAAAGGACTATATAAACTACTTAATGCTAAAGAACAAAAAATAGCCACATGCTATTTAGCATACAGCAATTATTGATTTACCCAAACTTCTATCTGCCTATTATAAGAACTAAGCTTTACTTTGCTTTATTGCAACAATTGTTAGCATTCCAATTTCTGCTGATGAATGAAACGCAACTCCTTCTTTGTAAGAATTTAAGTAATTAAAGCATTAAATAAACCTTGTATTTACAGTCTTTTCTGTAAATGCAAGATTTATTTATTTTGTTCAAAAACACTCTTTTGGCTACTACAGTAAAATAACTTGAAAAATAATAATAAAGGCCCTTATAAATTTTATATGGTATAAAAATAGAACCTTTCGGCTCAGGCTGGACAAAACAAAAAAGCCGTTGGCGTGAAATAGTTTTTAACGCTATAACGCAAGATAAAATTTGTTACAGTGGTCTTGGCATGTATAAGTTTGTTAGACAAATACTTTTATTTTTTATAAATGTTTTAAAAGATTGAGTGTGTGTTTACGTCTGCATGCTGAAATTCTTATTTCGGGCGTAACATTGCTTGAAGAACCTCTAATGGCCTTTCTTTCCAAAAATCCATAAATATCCTTCACTCATGTTAAAACCAAAATAGTTGACAATAAAAAGCCCACCGTTTTCAAATTTTCTTAAACAATGGGCTTTTTATCAGACGGTGATTCAGGTAAATCTACTTTAACTATAGTTTTTGCTTAAAAATTTTTCCACGACATAAGTGCTTTTCTTTCCGGCATCCACAATGTCTTTATGCCAATAGCATAATCATTTGATTGACGCGCCATGTATTTAACCCTCTTGACAAAAATAAATCTTCATGTTACAATATTGACTATATTAATAACTACAGTCAAATAGTTAGAGGTGCTTATATGCCAAAATCTTATTCCCAAAATGAAAGGGAGCAGATAACCAGAAAGTTAAAATCTGAAGCTAAAGCTTTGCTTTTGCAATTTGGTGTAAGGAAAACATCGGTTGACGAGCTTGTAAAACGAGCAAACATTCCAAAGGGAACGTTTTACTTGTTTTATGAATCGAAAGAACTCCTTTTGTTCGATGCAATTTCAGAAGAACACGACGCAATCCAAGCGGAGCTTATCAACACTGTATCTAAATACAATAATACTATGACCAAGGCGCAGTTTGCAGAGCTTATTTTTACGCTATTCAAGAGAACAACCAACTCCATTCTCTATCCACTTATGACAAATGGAGAAATGGAAATCATTATGCGCAAGTTGCCGCAAGAAATTGTAGCGAAACATATTGAGCAAGATGATTTTAATATTGAAAAGCTATTCGCACTCATTCCGCAGGCTAAGAACAAGAACATTAACACATTCGGTGGTGCACTTAGAGGCATATTTATGATTGCACTTCACCAAAAGGAAGTTGGCGAGGCTGTCTATGATAGTGCCATTAATCTCTTAATAAATGGCCTTGTAGAACAGCTTTTTAAGGAGGACTTATGATTGCAGTAAAAAATCTCTCGTTTAGCTATACAAGCAAACCATTCCTTGAAAACATCAATTTCGAGGTAGGTCATGGCGAAATATTTGGCTTTCTTGGGCCATCCGGTGCAGGGAAAAGTACTCTGCAAAAGATACTTACAGGGTTACTGTCCGGCTATAACGGCAGTGCAGTTGTGAATGGTATAGAAGTTAAAAAGCATAAAAGCAGTTTTTACGAGAACATTGGTGTCGATTTTGAATTTCCATCGCTTTATGAAAAGCTGACAGCCAAGCAAAACTTAGAATTTTTTGGCTCTTTATATTCACAAAAATCAATCCCCATTTCTGAACTACTTGAAATGGTAAGCCTACAAAATGATGCAGACAAAAAGGTGTCTAATTACTCAAAAGGTATGAAGTCACGGCTTAACTTTATTAAGGCACTGCTCCACAATCCTAACATCATTTTTTTAGATGAACCAACCAGCGGCCTTGACCCAACAAACAGTTTTGATATGAAAAATATAATCAAAGCAGAACGAGCAAAAGGCAAAACCATCATACTGACCACACATAATATGCAGGATGCAACCGAACTTTGCGATAGAGTAGCGTTTATTGTTGACGGCAAAATCAAGGCACTTGATTCACCGCATAATTTAATTATGTCTAAGGGCGCAAGCAAGATTCGTTATACCTATTATGACAACGGTGAACAAGCTCGTGAGTGTATGCAAAATGCTTCAAGTTCTGATGCTTTGCTTCAAAGGTTGATTGCAGAAAACAGGCTGCTTTCAATTCACAGCAGCGAGCCAACTCTGAACGACATATTTATTGAAGTGACAGGGAGGGCGTTACAATGAGGTTTAGAGGAATGCTCCTTGGTGATATGCGTTTTCAGTTAAAGTATGGCTTTTATTTTCTGTATTCATTTTTGACAGTTGTTTATTCCGTAATTCTTTACTTTATCCCCAACACAGCAAAGGACACAGCTGCAACTATAATCATTTTTACTGACCCGGCAACACTTGGGTTATTCTTTATGGGTGCGATTATCTTATTTGAAAAAAGCCAGCGTGTTCTTTCCACGCTTGCCGTATCTCCCATTAAGATATGGGAGTATATAGGGTCAAAGATAATCTCATTAGGGTTTATCTCAATCGTTGTAGCTGTGCTTATTGGCGCTGTCGCAGGTACTCATAATCTGCTTTGGGTGGCAATAGGAACGTTTTTGGGCTCGGTGCTGTTTTCATTACTTAGTATTATAATTGCATCTAAGATAAATAGCTTAAATCATTTCATTATATTAACTATACCAACTATGTTGTTTTTTATGTTTCCAACGTTTGCAGAGATGTTTGGGGTTAAAAGCTTCTTATTTTTTCCGCACGCCGGAAATATTATTTTGAGGTTAATTACAGGGAACACGCAAGCTGTTTTTCTTCGTATTGTTATATTGTTGATGTGGATTGCATTGTTTTACTGGTTGGCTTATAAATCAGTGGCTAAAATGCTGAAAACCGTAGGGGGTGTTAAGCTATGAAAACTATACTATCATCATTCAAACAGTTTATTAAGCAAATTTCAAAAGACAGTGTGTTGCTTATAATTAGCTTTTCACCAATATTAACAGGAGCTATATTTAAGTTCGGCATACCTTATGCAGAAAAGTTTTTAACACAATATTTTAATAAAGTGGCTATCATATCGCCATACTATCTGCTCATCGACATATTCCTTGCGGTAATCACACCATATATGTTCTGCCTTTCTTCGGCGATGGTGATACTTGAAGAAATAGATACAGGGCTTACAAGCTACCTATCTGTAACCCCTATAGGAAAATCAGGATACCTTATTTCAAGACTGTTGTTTCCGGCAGGGTTATCAGCGATGTTTTCAATTATAATGATTTTGCTCTTTTCGTTGACCAATATGAGTTTACCCACAAACATTTTGCTCTCTGTTTTAACATCCTGCATCGGTGCAATCATGCCGTTGCTTATTGTATCGTTTTCATCAAATAAGGTGGAGGGTATGGCACTTGCAAAGTTGGGCGGATTGTTTTTGCTTGGTATTCCAATACCATTTTTCATCACAGAAACAGAGCAATATTTTGGTGCATTATTACCCTCTTTTTGGGTAGCAAAATATATGCTTGATTTCAATATTTGGAGCTTACTTGGAGCGACTATAAGTGTTTTGCTTTGGAGTGTGTCATTATATAGCAAATTCGACAACAAGATAATATGAATAATCTTCAAAAAAAGGTGCTGATCATATCGTAGTAGTACCTTTTTTCTTATCGTAAATTCTACTAAGATGAATTTTGTTTTCACCTAGTTTTTGCTAAAGTTGCAACCTGCCGGTTTCCCTGGTAACGCTTCGGGATTAATGCAGTTTAGAGCCATCCGAACGCTTGTTATAAGTTATATATTTATATTTTCAAGTAAGGCTTGCATCGTTTTATGTTGTTATACCATGTCTTATATATATCTAAATATCTCCACGTGACATACTCACCCGCCTATCTAAGATAGAGACGGGAGCTTCTTACTCGATAGACTAACGTCTAAGCATAAATAAGCTAACCCCGTGTGCCCACGGTTATTTATATTATAAAATTACAGCATTGCTAAACCTGCTTGTTTTATATTTATAGCTGCATTGTAATCTCTATCAATAATATTTCCACAAGTACAGATAAATGTTCTGTCTTTAAGCGTTAAGTCAGGATTTTTAATACCACAAGCACTGCATGTTTTACTTGAAGGAAACCATTTATCGACTTTAATTAATTTCTTGGCTTTGTATGTTAGAAAATTTATAAACATACCAAAAGCATTATCCATAACACTCTTACCAAAAGCTCTGCTTGATATTTGGCTGTCAAATACTTTTCGCCTGTATTTTTGTAACTAAAATAAGATGATAATGCAATAGAAATACTGAATGAAAATTACTGTCTAAATCAATCATAATTACCACCTTTTTGTATTACGACTGATTATATCATATATTGATTAGTTGTACTTGTCAAGAAGAAAAAAAGACCTTGCCAATTCATCGCCCACCTAAGAGGTGAGAGAATTCTTGGCAATTAGGGGTTAAAATCTAAAACAGCATCATCAAACGACTTACCTACATTTTCTTTGGCAAGCTTCTTTTGCTCATATAGAGCTTTGATTTTTTTCTCAAAGATAGATTTAATCAGAGTAATCCGAACATCGCTTGCGACTTTGGGCGGCACATAGGTTTTAACTATAGTCTGTGTTCTATCTTAAAGGAAATGATATTGTGAAAGATGTTTGCATTTTGGTTTTTGGATAACTGCCTTACATGCCTAGCTGTTTCTTGCCACGGAATTTTATCGCATGGCTCATTCGGAGAAAGGTAACCAAATATAGACCGTGAACACCGTCTTCATTTTTCATTGACTGGAGCCGCATAGCAACCTGCCCCATATGTAAGTAATTCTTTATAGGGGCAAAACGATCGGTGGGCTGTAAAAACTTTTGCTTATAAACGATAATGGACATAAGCTATTCCTCAAGGTATTCGTTTTTTAAGTTTACCAACCGCTTCGCTCACGACCGCATCATCAAGCAAAAACTCGACCGCTTCCGAAACCTTCATATTCATATATGCCATACCTTACTTTCTCGCACGTTGCTCTACGTTCTTGAAATCAACTTGCAAGGATGGAGCAAGGAAATCGGCAACTATTCTTACCGAGAGAAAATAATTTGCCGCCGTGATTACTCCCGCCTTATATGATATTGCATTGTCTTAAAAATTTTACAGAGATACACGTTGCGGCAGTCAGTATGCCTGCCGCAATAGCTTCTGGAATACCATTAACCGCAATAATGCTTAAAATTACAGTATATACTGCATCTGAAGCCACATTTTTTACTGAAGCATAGGCATCTTTAAATAAGAAAAATATTAAGCTCATAACAAGCAGCGTATTAGTAAGCGAACCGATTACACCGGATATTGCAAGAGATATCACTTCAAATCTGCCACCACACAACTTTTTTATTCCTCTATAAGCAATTGCTGGTAGAATGCCTACTAAAATTCTTGGAATAAAACAAATAATAAGCGCCAAAGGACTTCCGCTACCTGTGGTTGGTATAAGAATAAACGGCGAAAATACAAACGAAGATATTGTCGGAGTTATTGTGTTGTTAATTAGGCTGGTTAATCCAAATAAAAACCCCAAAACACTACCATGTCTTGCTCCGAGTAGTATAGAACCGATTATTACTGGGATATGTATAATTGTTGCCTTTATGAATGGCAGTTGGATATAGCCAAAAGGAGTAAACGCTAAAACGAATATAATAGCGGTAAACAGTCCCATTAGCGATAGTTGTTTCACTTTGTTTTGAGTATTCATAAAACTATCCCTCTTTATATAATAAAAACAGTTCATCAATCAATAATGTTGGGTTATAAATAAATTCAAACCTGCAATATAGCAATACCAAAGGCGCATTACCCCCTGTAACAATAACCGTCGGGGCTTTATCTAAGCTCATACCTATGCGATTTATATAGCCTTCAATCATATTTGCAGTGCCAATAATCGCTCCTGAAATAAGACCTTGCCGTGTATCATTTCCTATTGTTGTAACGTTTGAGCAATCACTAACTTGCGGTAATAGAGACGTTCGTTCGCACAATGCACGTAATCCGGTTTGAACGCCAACAAATATTGCTCCGCCAATAAATACACCACTTGCATCAATAACATTAATGGTTGTAGCTGTTCCTAAATCAACAACAATAATAGGCGGCTTGTACCTTGAAAGGGCTGCGGCACAGCAAACTGCTCGGTCTTCTCCGAGGTTGCTTTTGTATCTGGACACATCAATATTGAGTTTTGATATATCAATTCGTTGCGGCGGTTTATTTGTTTTTTGCAGTATAGCATCCACTACGATTGAAGTTTTTTCCGGAACAACTGAAGCTACAATGCTTCCTTTTGCAATCCTCCAAAAATCAGGATTAAAATATTTCTCCAAAGAACATGTAAAATCCTCGACACATAAAATTCTTTTTGTTTGTATGGTTATTCGTTTATTTTGCTCTTTTGCTCCAAAAGCACAGCAGATGTTTGTGTTGCCGATATTTACACTTAAAATCAACTCATTTTCCTCCGGTATCTATTACAGCTTTAATAATTGTGTCAACGTGTGCCAATGCACCTTTTCCCTCATAACCACAAGCAAGCCGTCCAATGCGTGGCTCTATTAATGCCCAGCCTCGCTGTTTTAGTATTTGCAAATTGTTCTGTATGGCTTCATTTTCATACATTCTTGTATTCATGGCAGGGGCAATTAATTTTGGCATGTTATGAGCTGCTAACACCATTGAAGTTAACATATCATCGGCAATACCGCTTGCTATTTTACCAATTACGTTTGCAGTTGCAGGAGCAATTAAGAACAAATCCGCTTTTTGAGGTAATGAAATATGAATAACTTCCTTTGGATTGTTCTCTTGCAGAACATCAACATAAACACGATTATGGGATAAAGCTTGCATTGTTAGTGGTGTTATAAATGATGTGGCATTTTTTGTCATAACAACGTGAACATCGCAGTCTTGCTTCCCCAACCCCAACACAATATCGGCTGCTTTATATGCTGCAATACTGCCGGTAACACCAAGTATTATTGTTTTCATATATTAGCAACCCTTTCAGAAACACAATTAAAAATCATCTCTGCAATCTCCTGTTTTGTACCTGCTCTACCCAATATTTTATTTTCATCTAATAATATTGCTGAGTGCATATCGCCTTTGATATTTGTTAAATCGTTAGCAATAACAAAATCACACGCATTTTGCGTTAATAAATTTTGCCCGGCTTGTAATAATTCTTCCTCTGATACATTAGATAGCAACTTAAAACCTACAAGAATCGTACTTGGCTGCAATGACTTTATGCGCCCGATAACCTTTGGCGTTTGTTTTAGCAAAAGTGCAACATTTTCGAATTTGGAATTTATTTTTTTATCTGTCAATGGCTTTTTACATTGAATGATAGCGGCGCGTATTCTTTCAGACATTTGATTACAAGGAGTGCTCTGGGTTTGCAAAAGTGAAGAAATAACCTCCACAACTTCTTCTATTGAAATAATGCCCTGAGGCGTAAAATCACTGACAGCCATCGAATGTATGACACAATCATACAAGTTCGTATGCATAAGCGTTTCAATCATTATCAAAAGTTCGGCAACATTTTTGATTCGTATAATTTCTGCGCAGTCACAAGTAGGCAAAACCGCTGTTTCACCGCATATGTAAGTAACCCGTGCATTAGCCTTAGTAAAAGTATCAGCTATAATGCTGCCCAAGCGGCCGGTGGCTTTATTTGTTATGCACCGTACGGAATCAATATCTTCATATGTCCCACCTGCTGTAATAAGAACATTTATTGGTATCACCTCTAATGTGCAAAAATTACTTGCTTAATAAAATTTATTTGCTTATCAATAATTTCTTCTGATACTTCGGCGGCAGTTCCGAGCATACTCAGTCCCTCAATGAAAAACATAACATTCATGGCTAACTCATCTATGTTTCGCCCTGAGATTTCACCTTTGGCGACACCATAGTTTAGCATTTCCAGAACAATATTTTTGGTATTAACAAATTGCTTGTAAAAAAATTCTTTATCAAAGTCTTCTTTATGAGCAAACCGATATTCATACATAGCTATCAATAGACTACTGCTAATACTTAAAAGCCTTTTCTTTTGTTTATAAAAATATTCATCAAGCACAATTGCGAAACTTTTGCCTGTGGAAAGATAATCTCGTGCTTCTTTTAGCTTTTGTTTGTTATGCATCGTAATCACTTGCATAAAAATTTCGTCAACAGATTTGAAATACAAGTATATTCCGCCTCGGCTGATGCTACATTCTTCAATAATGTCTTTCATTGTAACGGCAGCGAAACCTTTCTTAATGAAAACCTTCTTTGCATTCATTAAAATCAACTCTCGCTTTTCGTCTGATTTAGTTGTCAACATATTAAATTCCTACCTTTAACAATGACGACGAGGAAAATGACACTAATGTCATATAAATAATATGATATTGGCATCATTTTGTCAAGAAAAAAATACAAATATTTTAGATAGCATTTGGTGGCATATTTCTGCAAGATGAGTGAAGTTATCAAAAAGCCAGATATCAATAACTTCTCACTTCTTTTTAGATAGAATAGAGCTTTGTGTGTACAAGAATGAATACAACAAATGCAAAAAAGGCTTTATATATGGTGCTAACAGCATACGGGCGTTACGGAAACGAAAAAACTCATAATTTTGAAAATATAAGCAAAGTAAAGTTTATTAAAAGCTATTAAACTACTTAACAATACAACATTGACTTATTTAGCTAAATGTTGTAAAATACATTAACATAAAAACATACAAGTGTGCAGCATATTGCACAACAAAAAAGTTACGTGGTATAGCATAAATTAATGCTATGCAAAGCTAATAATTCAAATAGAATTATTAAAACATGGTAAGCTGGCAAGATAAAACTAATGTATATAATACAACAGAAAGTCTTCTTCCTAAACTACATTAAAAACTGTTTTGCCACCCACAACAAGCAAGAAATGAAAGGGGAGTATTGAAAATGAGCAAAAAAATGAAGTCATTAATTTCCCTAATATTGGCATTTATAATGTCATTTGGGGCGCTTTCAGTTAATGTTGCTGCACAATCAACGCAATTAAGCGAAAGCGAGCGCACTATTATTAACGTACTTGATTTCGGAGCTGACCCATCAGGTATTAAAGATTCAACAGTTTCTGTTCAAGAAGCATTGCAGCACATTAAAGACGCAAATATCCAAAAAGCAACTCTTTATTTCCCGAAAGGCGAATACCATTTTTGGTGGGATTATGCACTAGAACGTGAAATTTTTATTTCTAACACAGACGGTACTCAAGGCAATTACAACGACTCTGCAGCAGGCTATAATCCACGTGTTCGTGACAAACGCTTTGGCATTCTTATTGAAGACATGAACGACTTAATTGTTGATGGCGGCGGTTCGCTATTTTTAAATCATGGTCCAATAGGAATGACTGCAATAATCCGTTCAAAAAATATTGTACTTAGAAATTTTGATTTCGACCATTTCAGCCCACATGTTGTTGATTTAACCGTAATCGAAAGCAACAAAGACGAACGTACAGCAACATTTTTCGTTCCACCTTCATACAAATATAACGTTTTAAATAACAACATAACATTTACGAGCGCAGACGTTAGCCCCATAAACGGAAAACCATACTGGACAAGAACTCCTTCGCAATTGTGGCTTGTTCAAAAATTTTATACAGATACAGGCATTCAAACCGAACGTGGAGGAAGCACGGCTTTCAGCAACAGCACATCAATACAAGATTTAGGAAATAATAAAATTAAAATTACATATAACAGTGCTAATAACGTTCCAAACGTTGGCATATGCTTTGAAGCAAGAAGACCAAACCCACGTGAAACAGCCGGCATTTTAGGTTGGGAAAGTGAAAACATAACTCTTAAAGACATGAAAGCGCATTTTCTTTATGGATTCGGAATGGTTTTCCAACTTTGCAAAGATTTAACTGTTGATACTGTTAACTTTGCTGCAAGAGAAGGAACAGGCAGATATTCTTCAAGCTTTGCAGACCATTTGCAAGTTTCTTCGGTTGGCGGAAAAGTTGAAATAGTTAACTGCTTATTTACAAACCCACACGACGACCCAATTAATATTCATGGTACATACTTGCAAATTAAAGGAATCACACGCACAGAAAACACAACAGAACTTTTACTTCAATATATGCATAACGAAACAGCGGGATTTCCTCAATATTATGCAGGAGATGAAATAGACATTGCAGAACGTGCATATATGTCAACAACTCCTAACTGTGTTTCAAATGTTTTAAGTGTTGTTCAACCGGGAGAAGGAGGCTTGCCCCTTAATCAAACTAAAATTGTAGTTGATAAAGTTCTTCCAAACGAAGTTAAAGTTGACACTCACGCTGTTGAAAACATAACTTATACCCCTGAAGTTTTAATTAAAGGTAATCGCTTTATTGAAACTGTTACAAGAGGTATATTAGTTACAACAAGAAGACCTGTTGTTATAGAAGATAATTACTTTGATGCTATGGGGATGGCAAGTATTTTCATTTCTTGTGATGCTCAAGGTTGGTATGAATCTGGCCCTGTTAGAGATGTTACTATTAGAAATAATATTTTTGATAGACCTCAATCATATGGCATTTTCTTTGAACCGACAAATGGTTCTCATAATCCTGACGGTTCCCGTGTTCATGAAAACGTTTTAATTGAAGGTAACACGTTTAATATGACAAATGGCAACAACGTTCTAAACGCAAAAAGCGTTGACGGCTTAGTTTTTAAAAACAATACTATAAACCGTTATAACCCTAACGTAAACTTAACTCTTTCTGCTTCTGAAGCACAGTTAAAAGTGGGCGAAAGCAAAGCCACAACACTTAACGCAACAGGAACTACTATTAATGGAACGTTATATAACTTTAATTTCTGTAATAACGTAACTATTGAAAACAACATATATGATAGCGGATTTAACCAAAAATTAAATAGCGGCGGAAATACGCCAAATATTGAAATTATCAGCGACGATATTAAAACTACAGACAACCAAAAACCAGCTATGGGAAGTATTTATTATGTTAGTTCAAACCCTAGCGTTTTAAAAGCCAATGCAAACGGAACAGTCGCTGCTGTCGGCGAAGGGGAAGCAACAGTATACGCATATACGGTTTCCGGTTCTAAAATGTTTGAATCAAATAAATTAACATTTACAGTTTCTAAAGGGGAAATTGACCCTAACAAACCTGAATTTGTAACTATAACTTGTGATAATGACGTTATAGAAGTTGGAGAAACAACATTATTTAATGCAGACAGCGAAGTTAACTGGACTGTTCGTAACGCTTTAACTAGAGAAGCAACAAATAATGCAACTATTGACGAAAACGGCAACTTAACTGCAACATCCTATGGCATTTTTGAAGTTATTGGAACATCAAAATACGAACCTAATGTTTTTGGAAGTAAATTGTTAATTGCTTCAAAGCCTTCAAACGGCTTCTCATCTGCATGGGGCATTGATAAAGAAGTTAAAGACAAATACTCAATAGACCTCGAAAACAACAGCGTTACAGTTAACACAATGACTGGTGGTTGGTGGGCAGGAAGTGCGGGAGATAATAACACATTTTACACTTTGCCTAAAACGCAGGATTTTGAAGCAACTGTTAAAATGACAGGAAAAACAAACGGGGCAGGCGGCAATTGGGAAGAAGCAGGGCTTGTAATTTACAAAGACGGTAATAATTATGTTGCAGCAGTTAGAAAAAATGGCGGCGGAAACTCTGTTATTGGAATGAATTTTGAAGTTGGAGGAAGTCCGGCAGAAAAAACATTTGGAGATGTTGCAAATGAGATTGTGTGGTTTAAAATTGTTAAAGCAGGCAACAGCTATTCTTGCTATTATTCGTTAGATGGCGAAACATATACACAAATTGACCAAACACAAAATGTTGCCTTAACAGGCACGTTAAAAGCCGGATTTTTTGCAGGCAATGCTGCTTTAAACAGACCATATAAATTTGAAGATTTTACAATTAACGGCGAAAAAGTACCGTTTGCAGAACTTAATAACCCTCCAACGGCAGAAAATATAGTAATTTCAGAGCAGCTTGTTGCAGGAGGCGCGGCCGAAATCACTTACGACTTTATAGACCAAGAAGGCGACGAGGAAAGCAATTCAATATATAGATGGTACGTTTCCAATGAAGAAGACGGAAATTATGCACTTTTAGAGCAATATTCAAAAGAAATATCATTGCCAAATACATTGGCACGCAAATATATTAAAGCACAAGTTGTACCTGTTGATGAAAAAGGCGCAATCGGAAATATATATGAAACGCAAACCGTATTAGTAGGAGATAAAGAACCTGATGATACCAATGCAAACTTAGAAAGTTTAATTTTAAATGGTATTCCACTAGAACATTTATCTGAACAAAACATAATGTTGCCTCCTTCATTGACGGCAATTGTTATTGAAGCTGCCACTGTTGAAGCCAATGCAAATGTTACGGTTAAGGCAAATAACTACGAAAAAACGGAAAAAGGCAATATTCTAGCAACTATAAATGATTTAACCACCAAAACCATAATTGTTTCAGTTACAGCTGTTAACGGCACAAAAAAAGAATATATAATTAACTTAAGCCGCATTGCTAAATCAGATGCATTGTTAGAACAATTTAATGCAACAGGCGTTGCTTCATTGGAAACATTTGATATGAACAAGCAATTTTACAATGCACTTGCAGCAGAAACCGAAAGAGAACTTAACTTTAACCTTTCTGCAAGAGACGAAAATGCAACTGTTCAAGTTATTGTAAATAATGAAATAGTTCAAGATTTTGGCGTTTCAAGCAAGTTTAGCAAAACTATGCAATTTAAAAACGGTTCTAATATAATTCAAGTTAGAGTTAGAGCAGAAGACGGCAACACAGAAAAATTGTACCGCTTTGTTATAAGCTGGAGCGCTTCAAATAATACAAATGCAACAGCTATTTCAATTGGCGGAAATAGCATTTCCGATTTTTCTTCAGATAAATTAGAATATACAATAAACAAAATTTCTGTTGCAGACGGAACAAAAGTTACAGCTACATTAGAAAATCCATATGCTACTTACTTTGTAACTTGCAATGGAAAAGTTGCTGAAAACGGCGCATTAAAAGAATTAGAAGGTGGATTAAATACAATTGTTGTTGCAGTTGTTGCAGAAGATAGAGTAACAATAAAATATTATAAAATAAATGTTATTTTACCTGATGATTCAAATGCAGATTTAGTTTCATTAAATTCAAACCTTAAACTTTCCCCTGAGTTTAGCAGAAGCATAGTAAGTTACACTGCGCAAACTACAAATGACTTTATCGAAATTAGCGCACAAGCTATGGATAACGGAGCAACTATAGATGTTATGCAAGGAAATACCGTTATTGCAAGCAGTACTTCAAACAAGTTAAATTCAACAACTGTTAATTTAACTAGAAACAGAGTTGTTAAAGTTATTGTTAAAAGCAGAGGCGGAAGCAAAAAAGAATATACTATAACAGTCGAAAAACTACCTCAATTTGTTTATCTATCAGACCTTAATTGGATAGACCAAGTTGCCGGTTGGAGTGGAACTCCTAATAGAAAAGACTTATCTTGCGCTGAAGGCGGCGGCAATCCAATTGCGTTAAACGACAATTCGGCGGCACCAAACAAAGTTGTTTACGAAAAAGGTTTGGGCGGACACGCAGGAGATAACACTAAAGGATATATGATTTTCCCAATTCCCGAAGGTTATACCCATTTTAAATCGCTTGTTGGTGTTACGTTTGAACAAATTAACAGTACAGCGTCAAACATTAATTTCCAAGTTTTCTTTGGAAACAGCCCAACTGGCTTCAAAACAACACCCGATTGGGAAAGTGGGGAAATGAACGGCAGAAAAGGCGATGGTACTTATGGTACATTTAAACCGATTGATTTGGAAATTCCAGAAGGCTCAACTTACATTAAGTTAAAACTTTCATTTATAAGAAATGATGCAAGCGGACACGGAAACTGGGCAGATGCTAAATTTGTTAAAATTGAACAATCTGAAAACAGTAAAATTTACGTTTCAAGCCTCGAAGTTTTATCAAATAAAAACGGATACGACCTTGAGCCAAACCAATTAGATAAGTCTATTAAAAACAATCCAATTACATTAAATACAAACACGGCAACGCCAACTCCTCAAGTGTTTGAAAAAGGGCTTGGTATGCACGCTAGTATGACTGATGCACATATGGCATTCGCAATCCCCGAAGGTTACACTCACTTTAGGTCACTTGTTGGTATTGCTTATGGTCAAATAGAAAGCTTAAATCCAAACGTTAACTTTAAAGTTCAATTTGGAACTTCTTTAAATAATTTTGACGACGCTATATGGGAAAGCGGCGAAATGAATGGCAAAAAACAAGACGGAACATATGGAACGTTTAAAGAAATTGATTTAAAAATTCCAGAAGGCGCAACTCATATTAAATTAAGCGCGCTTGGTGTTAGAAATATTAATAACAGCCATGCAAATTGGGCAGATGCAAAATTTGTTATTGATACTAATGCCGACGAACGCATTGAAGACATGAAAGTTCAATTGCCTGAAGTGCAAGTTGGAAACAAGCCTGAAGAAGTTGTTGTTGAAAATACAGCACAGTACATTGTTTCTTCAACAACTTGGAAAGACTCTGAAAACAATATTCATAACGGAATATTCCTTCCAAACAAAGAATATTCAATAGAAATTGTTTTGCAAGCAAAATCGGGCTTTAAATTTACAAGCAGCACATCTGTTCCTAATGGATATGCAGCAACAATTAGCGCAGACGGCTACACTATGACATTAACAAAAACATTCCAAACAACTGAAAACAAAGCTATTTTGCAAGTGGTTGATGTTAATGTTAAAACAGGAGAAAACACAATTGTTAAAGTTAATTTGTTAAACAATCCCGGAATTACCGGCGCTAAATTTAGGCTTAAATTTGATAAAGAAAAAATTACGCCTGTTAACTACGAAATATCTGGAGTGTTTGCAACAAGTGGCAGTAAAGTTGAAAGCAATATGGATAAAAGCGGTATTGATTTATCTCAATTAGATTATATTACTTTTGTTTGGGTAAATAGTGAAAATGTTGACACTATTGATAGCGAAATTGTTTCTGTTGAATTTGCAGTTAATGAAATGTTTGACGAAGGCGATATTGCTATTGAATTTGAAGAAGCTCAACTTTCCAACTATGATATGCAAGCGGTAGATGTTGTTTGCGCAGGTGGAAATGTTAGCGTTAACCTTGATTTTAAATTTGGGGATATAGACGAAGATGGCAAAGCTACAACAAAAGACTTTATATACTTAATGAGGTACCTTGCAGATTGGGGCTTAGACCTTTCTGGTAACAAATTTAAATCAGCCGATGTAATTAGAGATGGAAAAGTTAATACAAAAGACTTGGTAAGACTTTGCCAATATTTATCAGGTTGGAATGTTGAATTGGGGTCTGCAAAATAAAAGCTAAAAAATATTTTTTAACTATCGGTTACTAAAAACTTCTCCCGCCCTTTTTCTTTTTTAAAATGGGCGGGAGATTAATTGATAAAAAGGTGGTATATTTTTGATACGTGAAATTAACGCAAGTGAAATTATAAATGCTATAGAACGCCTTTCTATAGATTCCAATTACTACTTACCAAACATTAAACAGTGTTTTATAAAGCACATGCAAAATGAACGTGAAAACTCGCTTGCAAAAAATGTTATGGGTATGTTAATTGAAAATATAGAAATAGCAGAAGAAGAACAAGTGCCAATTTGTCAAGACACAGGTATTGCCGTTGTATTTGTTGAAATTGGACAAGATGTTCATATTTGCGGCTTAGGAGATTTAAGCCTTGAAGATGCAATAAATGAAGGCGTTAGACGTGGATACAAAAACGGATATTTGCGCAAGTCGATTGTTAAGCACCCAATTTTTAGAGAAAACACAAACGACAATACACCAGCCGTTATACACTATGAAATAGTTAAAGGCGATAAATTAAAAATTTCTTTCATGCCAAAAGGTTTTGGGAGCGAAAATATGAGCGCAATTAAAATGCTAAAACCTTCAGACGGAGCTTTGGGCATTAAGCAATTTGTTATAGAAACAGTTAAAAATGCTGGTTCTAATCCATGTCCTCCTATTGTTGTTGGTGTAGGAATTGGAGGAACTATGGAAAAAGCTGCAATTTTAAGTAAGAAAGCATTGTTAAGAGAAATTGGAACTTATAGTGAAGATGAATACATAAAAAGCTTAGAATGCGAATTGCTTGAACAAATAAATAAATTGGGAATTGGGGCTGGAGGATTCGGCGGCAACACAACGGCGTTAGGGGTTAGCATTTTAACTTACCCAACCCATATTTCAGGTTTACCTGTTTCTGTAAATATAAGCTGCCATGCTGCAAGACATTTGGAGGTTGTGCTATGAACATAAACGTTTCAGACGTGTTAAAAAGTGATTTAAAACCGGGGCAGCTATTATATATTGCAGGAGAAATTTATACAGCAAGAGATGCGGCGCATAAAAAACTTGTTGAATTAATTAAAGAAGGCAAGCCACTTCCATTTAACTTTAACAATCAAGCCGTGTATTATGCAGGCCCAACAGATGCAAAACCAAATAAAGTAATAGGTTCTATAGGGCCAACAACAAGCTGCCGCATGGACGCATATTCCCCTATTTTAATTGAACATGGTTTAAAAATTATGATTGGAAAAGGTGAACGTTCGCCGGAAGTTGAAGAAGCTATTAAAAAACATAAAGGAATATATTTTGCAACAATTGGAGGAGCGGCAGCACTTTTAGCTAAAACTGTTAAATCTGCCGAAATTATAGCTTTTCCCGAACTTGGAACAGAAGCAATTAGAAAGCTTTATGTTGAAAATTTTCCTGTTATTGTTGCCATTTCCCCTTATTAAAAAGGGAAATGGCAATTTCTATTTAAAATTCAAAATATGAAACTAATTGATTCATAACATGAGATTGAGAAGACAATTCTTCCGATGCCGATGCAGTTTCTTCACTTGCAGCCGAATTTTTCGTTACAACTTCAGAAATTAGTTTTATTCCTTTATTAATATAATTTGATGAGTCTGTTTGTTCTTTAGTTGATTTTGAAATTTCTTCTATTATTTTTAAAACGGATTCGGCATCGTCGACTATAGTTTTAAGAGCCTCTGCCGTTGAGTTGGCAATTTTTGTTCCATCATTAACTTTTAAAATAGAATTTTCAATTAAAGCTGTAGTTTCTTTTGCGGCAGTTTGGCTTCTAATTGCAAGCGAACGAACTTCAGAAGCAACAACAGCAAAGCCTTTGCCATGTTCTCCTGCTCTTGCCGATTCAACAGCAGCGTTTAATGCTAATAAATTTGTTTGGAATGCAATGTCTGTAATAACTTTAATAATTTTAGAAATACCATCTGATGATTGTTTTATTCCCTCCATTGCAAAAAGCATATTTTGCATTTGCTTATTTCCTATTTTTGCATTTTCCATGCTTTTAGCCGACAAATCCTTTGCTAATTCTGCATTTACAGAATCTTCTTGTGTTTTTGAATTAACTAAATTAATTGATGAAGTTAATTCTTCAATTGCACTTGCTTGCATTGAAACACCAGAAGCAAGAGACATACTGGAATCTGCCATTTGTTTTGCGCCTTCTAAAACATAGTGAGAAGCCGAGCTTATTTCCGAAATAGTATGTGTTAATCTTGAAATAATGTTATTAATTGCAATTTTAATATAATTGTATTCCCCAACGTATTCTCTTTCAATTTCCTGTTTTAATTTACCATCAGCTATTTTAATTAAAGCTTCATTTATCTCGCTTATGTAGCTTGATGTTGTATTAATCATTGTTTCAAAAGAATTTTTCATAGTGGCAAATTCGCCGTAATATTCCTTATTTATATTAATTTTAAAGTTTCCTTTTGCAATTTCTGTTAAAATTTCGTTTGCATCTCTAATTGGTTCTGCAACAGCAGCAACAAAGTTGTTTAATTTTTGAACAGTTGCTTGCCAATCACCTTTATATGCAGAGCTGTTAATTACTACAGAAAAATCCCCTAATGCTGCAGCGTGGGAAAGATGACCAATTTCTGAACTAATTGATTTTAAATTCATTTGAAGTGTGTCAAATACATCATTAAGAATTTTTTTCTTTCCGGGCATTCTTTTTGAAATAACTTCAAAGTTGCCGTTTCCATATGAATAAGCGCAATCAACTACGCTTGAAATATCTGAAGTAATGTTTTCAACGAAACTATTATAAGCATCTGCCGCTTCTTTATAGCTTCCTTCAAACATTTTTGAATTAATTCTTGAATCTATTTCTCCTTCTTCAAAATCTTTAACATTTCTGTGTATTTCATCAATTAAATTTTTAAATACATCAATAACATTTGCAATATCATTAGAAAGCATACCTAGTTCATCTTTGCGATTAGTTTTAATATTAACATCAAAATTTCCTTTTGCAACTTCTTTAGACATTTTGCAAAGCTCAATAATTGGTTTGGAAATAGATTTAGCAATTTTCAAAGAAACAAATATTGAAATAATAATTACAAAAATGACAGAAACATACAAAAGGACAACAGAAGCCGCCGAAAACCTATCAAAATAAATTAAAGATTCAATTTGGGTTTCTTTTGCATTTTCTCTATTTTCTATAATTAAGTTAAGCGTAGTGTTGCCTTCTTCTATTAATTTAGAAAAAGCAGCAAGCAATGCATCACGGTCTTTATTTATTGCTGCTTGTTTTGCAATGCTTACATCAGCAAGATAATGCTGTTCTATATATTCAAAAACATAGTTAATTCGGCTTTTAATTAATTCCTTTTGCTCTTTTGTAATTCTTTTATCTGTTTCTGCAGATTTAACGTAATCTTCAAGTTGAACTTTAAGGCTTGCATAATCATTGTTTACATTGCTAATAGCATTTTCAATAGCAGTTGCATTGCCAAAATTAGCAGCGGCAAGGCTTAAAACGTTATATCTCATATTTTTAAAATACATTTCTGCCATTAAAGCATCTTCTAACCTTTTTGTTGGACCTTCAACTGTATTTGATTGTGTTGTATTTAAATTATTAATTATTTGACCGCAAAAAAGCCCCATTACAAGAAAAAGGAAAATTACAATTCCAAAACTTACAAGCAATTTTGCTCTCATTTTTAAATTTTTATACCAATTCACAACAACCACCTTCTCTATCTTTTATAATAATGCTTATATCTAATTTTAAAACCTTTTTGCGTTACTTAATGAAATTAAGACCGCCAACATATGTAACGGTCTTAATTATTTGCTTTTTAAACGCTAACACCAAAACTTTGGCATAGTGCATGAAGCCCGCCTTGATAGCCCGCCCCAATTGCGTTAAACTTCCAATCGTTTCCATACCTGTATATTTCGCAAACAACAAGTGCTGTTTCAAAGGAAAATTCTTCTGCTAAATCAAACCTTAAAAGTTCTTCTCCGGCGGTATCGTTTTCATTTGCAACTTTTAAAACTCTAACATATGCATTTGAAACTTGCCCAAAATTTTGCCGTCTGTTAGCGGCATCGTGTATTGTAACTGTAATTGCTATTTTTTGAATTTCGGGAGGTAGTTTAGTAAAATTTATTATAATAATTTCGTCGTCGCCTTCGCCTGCTCCTGTTAAATTATCGCCTGTATGAACAACTGCGCCGTTTCGTCCTTCCAGATTATTATAAAATACAAAGTCATCGTCTTTTAAAACTTTTCCGTTTTGCCCTAATAAAAATGCTGCTGCATCTAAATCGAAATCATAACCGCTATCGTATATTTTTATATCCCAGCCAAGCCCAATCATTGCCATCGTCATAGTTTTATCTAAACTAACTCTTTGCCCTTTTAATAAATTAACGCCCATTTCAAACCCCTCCTAGCTGTATCTTTTTGCCAGTTCGCTAATGCTATTATCTGTTGTCGCTTGACCTATAGCATTAAATTTCCATTCGTTGTTATATAAATAGATTTCCCCAAAAATCATAGCCGTCATATTGTCATAATTTTCAGAAAGGTTATATATGCACAATTCTTTATTTTTATCTGCATCAACCAATCTTATAAATGCATTTTTAATCATGCCAAAATGCTGTTTTCTTTCTCTTGCTTTATATATGTTAACAACAAAAACGATTTTGTTGTATTGTTTAGGAATTTTACTTAAATCAACGAAAACTCGCTCGTCATCTCCATCGCCGCCGCCTGTTAAGTTATCGCCGGAATGAATAACAGAACCGCTTAAATGGCTTTTGTTTCCAAAATAAACAATATCGCTATTGCCAAGTAATTTATTGCCTGAATCAGAAATTAAAAATACAGAAGCATCGCAATCTATATCTTGCTTTCCTCCGCCGAACAATCCCCCTAAAAATCCTGAGCCGCCGCTTGCTTCGTCCCAACCAAGCCCTACCATAATTCTTTTAAGGCCAGGGTTGCCTTTGGTTAAGTCAACTTTTTGACCTTTTTCCAAATTAACCGACATTTTTAAACCTCCTTCATTAAAAACCCCCTCTAGTTTCTAAGCTAGATACTAGAGGGGTTGATTTTAGGCAACGTCAATTCCAAAATTGCCGCAAAGTGCTTTTAAGCCACCCCCATAACCGCTGCCCACAGCACTAAACTTCCATTCTGCGCCTTGTTTATAAAGTTCACCAACGATAACGGCTGTTTCTATAGAAAAATCTTCCCCTAAATCATAGCGGATTAATTCTTCACCTTTAGCTTCATCAACAATGCGTATAAATGCATTTGAAACTTGCCCAAAATTTTGTTTTCTTTTATCGGCTTCGTGAATTGTAACTGTGAAGCTTATTTTTTGAATATCTGACGGAACTTTTGATAAATCGATTTTAACTTGTTCGTCGTCGCCATCGCCTTCGCCTGTTAAGTTGTCGCCCATATGAACAACAGAGCCGCTTTCGTGGTTTTTGTTTCCATAAAATACAAAGTCTTTGTCGCTTCCAACTTTGCCGGAACCAACAAGCAAAAATGCTGCTGCATCTAAATCGAAATCAAATCCCCCGTCGTATTTATTAGTGTCCCAGCCTAAGCCAACTAATAATTTTGAAAGACTTGGGTTATTTTTTGTTAAGTCAACTTTTTGACCTTTTTGCAAACTAATTGGCATGTTTTATGCCCTCCTTTAGTTAATTTGGTGTAAAATTTTTCCGATATTACATAATTAATAATTTTACCATAAAACAATACGCAAAACAACATGTTAAAGTTGTATTACGAAAAAAAGTTCCACTTAATCATAAATTAAAGAAAAAATTTAAACAAAGTTTTTAATAAATATTTTCTTTTTGTATTAACAAAAAATACAAATGCCAAGATTTTTAAGGTTTATTGAACAAAATTTTTAACAAGTATTTTTCTAATTATGTCTATAGGAATAATTGTTATTGCAAACGCCAAGACAAAAGCCCACTCGTTCAAATTTAAACCGAAACATCTTAAAACAACGCCGCCTAAATATGTCATTGC